>CP066552.1:3600000-4200000 GCA_016415585.1 Pectobacterium carotovorum
CGGTCTTGTGAGTGCCCACACAGATTGTCTGATTAAATTGTTAAAGAGCAGTGCGTTGCGGCCTTAACCACTTCGCGAGGTGGCGTATATTACGCTTTTCACCTTCAGAGTCAACGCTTATTTTAAAGTGTTTTCTCTTTCTTTATCGACCCGGTTGTGTGTTCACAGCACCGTGTCAATGGAGGCGCATTATAGGGATCCGATTCAGAAGCGCAAGCAAATCTCGTAAACTTTTTTTCTGTTTGCGCATCTTTCATTCGTTCCGCTTGTTAACTGCGCGTTTTTATCCATTTTGGCAGGTCTGCGAGGCTTTCCAGCACACCATCAGCCAGTGCTTCGCCTTGCTCAGTGACGGGTTTACCAGTACGAACCAGCAGTTTTTTTCCTATACCAGCACCCATTGCAGCCTGAATATCCTCTAATTTGTCTCCCACCATATAAGAAGCTGCCATATCAATGTTCAACTCACGCTGTGCAGAAAGCAGCATGCCCGGCTCAGGCTTACGGCAATCACAACTCTGGCGATACTCACCTTCCCCAGCTTCAGGGTGATGCGGACAAAAATAGATGCCATCCAGATCAACACCACGATCGGCCAGCGACCAGTCCATCCACTCCGTCAGTTGCATAAACTGATCTTCTGTAAACTTACCGCGGGCGATGCCGGACTGATTCGTCACAACAACCAGCGCGAACCCCATGCTTTTCAACTCACGCATGGCATCAATGACGCCGTCAATAAATTGAAAATGGTCAATGTCATGAACATAACCGTGATCGACATTGATCGTGCCGTCACGATCAAGAAAAACTGCTGGAACGCTTTGTGCCACTGACTTTGCTCCTGAATGCCTAAATTACGCGGTAGTATCGCATGTTTTCGCCGAGAGGGAGAATGCAGAGCCATGACAATCCCGATTGACTTAGACGTCTAGACGCCCTAACATCCATTTCATATTCTGTTAATTCAGAAACTGATTTATCCAGCCATAGGCACTCACGATAAAAAAATATGATTGAACTTTCTAATATTACTAAGGTTTTCCAGCAGAACGGGCGGACAATTACCGCGCTTGCTGATGTCAGCCTTCATGTTCCCACTGGACAAATTTATGGCGTTATCGGCGCATCGGGCGCAGGTAAAAGTACATTGATCCGCTGCGTCAATTTATTGGAGCGACCGACAGAAGGGAAAGTTCTGGTAGATGGGCAAGAATTGACTCAACTGTCTGATAGCCAATTGACGCGCGCACGCCGTCAAATTGGCATGATTTTCCAACATTTCAACCTGCTCGCTTCACGCACCGTTTTTGGCAACATTTCGCTACCGCTGGAATTGGATAACACGCCGAAAGCCGACATCACCAAACGAGTCAACGAGTTGTTGGAGCTGGTTGGTCTGGCAGATAAGCACGATGTCTATCCAGCCAATTTGTCCGGCGGGCAAAAACAGCGCGTCGCTATTGCCCGTGCGTTGGCGAGCAATCCTAAAGTTCTGCTGTGTGACGAAGCAACCAGTGCATTAGATCCTGCAACAACGCGCTCAATTCTCGAATTACTGAAAGACATCAATCGCCGTCTCGGCCTAACCATCCTTCTTATTACCCATGAGATGGATGTAGTGAAACGCATTTGCGATCAGGTTGCGGTGATCAGCGACGGACGACTCATTGAGCAAGACACCGTAAGCGAAGTCTTCTCACACCCGAAAACGCCGCTGGCGCAGAAATTCATTCAGTCAACGTTGCACCTGGACATCCCTGACGATTACCTCGCCCGTCTGTCCCCTGACTATCGCCCAGATACCACGCCATTATTACGGATGGAATTTACGGGTAAGTCGGTGGATGCTCCTCTGCTGTCCGAGGTTGCACGACGCTTTAACATCAACAACAACATTATCAGTGCCCAGATGGATTACGCCGGTGGCGTCAAGTTCGGCATCATGCTGGCAGAAATGCACGGCAACGATGCGGATATCAAAGCCGCAATCCAATTCCTGCAGGAAAGTCACGTTACAATTGAGGTTCTGGGTTATGTCTGAAGCAATGATGTGGTTAATGGCTAAGGGAGTATGGGAAACCGTCGCGATGACGTTCGTTTCTGGTTTCTTTGGCTTTGTGCTTGGCTTACCTGTAGGCGTTTTGTTGTATACCACGCGTCCGGGGCAAATCATCGCCAATCCCAAGATCTATCGGACCGTTTCTGCACTGGTAAATATTTTCCGTTCGATTCCGTTCATTATTTTGCTGGTGTGGATGATTCCTTTTACCCGCATCATTGTCGGAACCTCGATTGGCCTGCAAGCGGCGATCGTTCCTCTTACCATAGGTGCAGCGCCGTTTATTGCCCGCATGGTGGAAAATGCGCTGCTTGAAATTCCTACTGGCCTGATCGAAGCCGCCCGTGCGATGGGTGCGACGCCGATGCAGATCATCAGAAAGATATTGCTGCCGGAAGCATTACCGGGGCTAATTAATGCTGCAACCATCACGCTAATTACTCTCGTAGGCTATTCTGCTATGGGTGGAGCCGTGGGCGCAGGCGGCTTAGGTCAAATTGGTTATCAGTATGGTTATATTGGTTATAACGCGACGGTCATGAATACGGTATTAATATTACTGGTTGTTTTGGTTTACCTGATTCAATTCTGCGGCGACAGAGCAGTAAAAGCTGTCACACACAAGTAATCTCACCACAATAGGCATTTGCCTGAAAGCATCTGCCAAGAAAATAGTTAATTAGGGGTAAGGATATGGCGATTAAACTGAAATCTATTGCGACCATTGGCGCACTCATTGGTGCTCTGGCACTCGCGGGATGTGGTCAGGAAGAAAAGAATCCTAATCATATTAAAGTTGGCGTTATCGTTGGCGCAGAACAACAAGTTGCAGAAATTGCGCAGAAAGTAGCAAAAGACAAGTACGGTCTGGACGTTGAATTAGTCACATTTAACGACTACGTTTTGCCAAACGAAGCGCTGAGCAAAGGTGACATCGATCTGAATGCCTTCCAGCACAAGCCTTATCTGGATCAGCAGATCAAAGATCGTGGCTACAAACTGGTTTCTGTCGGTAACAGTTTTGTCTACCCAATTGCAGGTTACTCCAAGAAAATAAAATCGTTGAATGAGCTACAAGATGGTGATCAAGTCGCACTGCCAAACGACCCGACTAATCTGGGCCGTTCCCTGCTGCTGCTGCAAAAAGTCGGTTTGATTAAGCTGAAAGACAACGTTGGCCTGCTGCCAACCGTACTGGATGTGACCGAAAACCCGAAAAACATCAAACTGGTTGAACTAGAAGCGCCACAGTTGCCACGTTCTTTAGATGACGCACAAATCGCGCTGGCGGTAATCAACACCACTTACGCCAGCCAGATTAACCTGACGCCGACCAAAGATGGCCTGTTTGTTGAAGAGAAAGACTCTCCGTATGTAAACCTGCTGGTTTCACGCGAAGACAACAAAGACGCTGAAAACGTGAAGAAATTCGTTCAGGCTTATCAGTCTGACGAAGTAAACGACGCAGCAAATAAAATCTTTAATGGCGGCGCAGTGAAAGGCTGGTAATCCAGCGATTATACGCTAAATAATTCAAGTTTCAGGACAAAAACGGCAAGGCGTTTTTGAACAGCGCTTGCGCTGACCCCGAAGGGGGAGGCCATAAGGCCGAATAACGCGGCAAGAGAAGGAATCCCGATGAGCTTACCCAAGTAAGTGATTCGGGTGACAAATCTGCCTGGTGCAGATTTGAACGCTGCGTGCAGCGGCCCTTTAGGGCGAGGCCCACGACGGGCCGAGTATTTGAACGTAGCCAACGCACATGCAACTTGAAGTATGACGAGTATACGCGTTTAATTAAAAGATATTGTTAAGACGGGCTACGGCCCGTCTTGTTATTTGTGCAATTGCTTGCTTCAATACCCGCTCTTTGAGAAAAAGCAGAGGAATCCTTAATGCGTGCTGTTCCCTTTATATTGTTGGCCATGTCGCTGACAGGCTGTTCTTTATTTCAGAAGCCACCGGCACCGGCACCTCAACCCGCTATTGAAACCAAAACCGTAGAACCTGCGCCTAAACCGAAGCCAGCGGCTCGCCCGACGCCAGCGGTGTTATATAAAAGTGCAGAAGAATTAGTCGGTAAACCTTTCCGTGATATGGGCGAAGTTTCAGGGTCCTCATGTCAGGTCAGCGCTCAGGATTCTCCCCCTAACGCGGCAAATGCGCGTAAAAGAATGCAAAACCGCGCAACCGCAATGAAAGCCAATGCAGTTTTACTGCATGAATGCCAAACCGTCAGCGGCGTAGCGGGTTGCTATAGTCAGGTCGTTTGCCAAGGCACTGCGCTGAAAGTCTCTGCACAATGAGTCAATTTGTTTTCAATCAGATCGGGATTATCCGCTCACCGTATAAAGAAAAATTTGCCATTCCGCGGCAGCCGGGTCTGATTGAAGATGGAGGCGGAGAGCTTCAGCTATTACCACCGTACAATCAGGCAGAATGTGTGCGGGGGCTGGAAGATTTCAGCCATATTTGGATCCTGTTCATCTTTCATCAAACGATGGACGGCGGCTGGCGTCCGACGGTTCGCCCCCCGCGTCTGGGAGGAAACACCCGTACGGGCGTTTTCGCTACGCGTTCTACCTTCCGCCCTAACCCTGTTGGCATGTCGCTGGTTGAGCTAAAAGGGATCCGTGCAAAAGGCGATGCCATTACGCTCGAATTAGGCAGCCTTGATCTGGTTGATGGTACACCGGTCGTCGATATCAAACCTTATCTACCCTTTGCAGAAAGCCATCCTCAGGCGCGAGCGGGTTTTGCCCAAATGGCCCCCGATGCCGCGATGCCGGTAGTTTTTTCCGCCCTCGCAGAAAGCCAGATCGCAGAACACCACAAGAAATATCCCCATTTGAAACGCTTTATCTCGCAGGTATTGGCACAGGATCCGCGCCCCGCCTACCGTAAAGGGGAAAGTACCACGCGGGAATACGCCGTTTTGCTATTAGAATTCAATGTGCGCTGGCGTGTCTGCGAAGAACAAACCGAAGTGTTGAGTCTCGACCCGTCACACACGTGTTAATACACGAACCACAGCAATATATTCTAAAATTGTCCCTGCTCTCTTTTGACACGTCGCCCACGCTGGTAAACTAAGCCACTTTTTATGTGCCTTCGGCTGCGCGGCAGCCCTATGCTACTTGTCGTTCTAACGGAACTAAAACCCCATGCGTACTAGCCAATACATGCTCTCCACACTCAAGGAGACGCCAGCCGATGCAGAAGTCATCAGCCATCAGTTGATGCTCCGGGCAGGAATGATTCGTAAACTGGCCTCCGGCCTTTACACCTGGTTGCCGACCGGTTTACGTGTTTTGAGAAAAGTTGAAAATATCGTGCGCGAAGAGATGAACAACGCTGGCGCGATTGAAGTTTCCATGCCAGTTGTTCAGCCTGCCGATTTATGGGTGGAAAGTGGACGTTGGGATCAATATGGCCCAGAACTGCTGCGCTTTGTCGATCGTGGCGAGCGCCCATTTGTGCTCGGCCCAACACACGAAGAAGTCATTACTGACCTGATTCGTAATGAAGTCAGCTCTTACAAGCAGCTGCCGCTGAATTTCTTCCAGATTCAAACTAAATTCCGCGATGAAGTGCGCCCGCGTTTCGGCGTAATGCGTTCGCGTGAATTCCTGATGAAAGACGCCTACTCTTTCCACACTTCACAGGAATCGTTGCAGGTCACTTACGACGCCATGTACGCCGCTTACAGCAAGATTTTCAGCCGTATGGATCTGGATTTCAGAGCTGTTCAGGCAGACACCGGTTCTATTGGTGGCAATGCATCCCATGAATTTCAGGTACTGGCGACCAGCGGTGAAGACGATATCGTTTTCTCAACGGAATCCGACTACGCGGCAAACATTGAACTGGCAGAAGCGGTGGCACCGAAGTTGGGCCGCGCCGAAGCGACGGAAGAGCTGCGTCTGGTTGATACGCCAAACGCCAAAACCATCGCCGAGCTGGTTGAGCAGTTCACACTGCCAGTAGAAAAAACCGTGAAGACGCTGCTGGTTAAGGCAACGGAAGAAAGCGGTCATAAACTGGTTGCATTACTGGTTCGCGGCGATCACGAACTGAACGAAATCAAAGCGGAGAAAATTGCTCAGGTAGCCAGCCCGCTGACGTTCGCAACGGAAGAAGAGATTCGTGCAACTATCGGCGCAGGCCCAGGCTCACTGGGTCCGGTCAAGCTGTCAATTCCTGTCGTTGTCGATCGTACCGTAGCGGCCATGAGCAACTTCAGCGCTGGCGCGAACATCGATGGCAAACACTATTTTGGCATCAACTGGGAACGTGACGTTACGCTGCCGCAGGTTGCAGATATCCGTAATGTGGTTGAAGGCGATATCAGTCCAGACGGTAAAGGCACACTGCAAATTAAACGCGGTATCGAAGTAGGCCATATCTTCCAACTGGGCAGTAAGTATTCTGAAGCGCTGAAAGCCACAGTTCAAGGTGAAGACGGCCGCAACCAGACGCTGACGATGGGTTGCTACGGTATTGGCGTGACGCGCGTTGTCGCAGCAGCGATTGAGCAAAATCATGACGAACGCGGCATCATCTGGCCAGACGCGATTGCACCTTTCCACGTTGCCATTCTGCCAATGAACATGCACAAGTCTTTCCGCGTGAAGGAAGTGGCTGAAGATATCTACCAGCAACTGCGCGCTAAAGGCATTGAAGTTCTGCTTGATGATCGTAAAGAGCGTCCGGGCGTGATGTTCGCCGATATGGAGTTGATTGGCGTACCGCATACCATCGTGATTGGCGATCGCAATCTGGATAGCGAAGAGATTGAATATAAGAACCGCCGGGGCGGTGAAAAGCAAATGATTAAAACCAGCGAAATCATCGATTTCCTGCTGGCGAATATCGTACGCTAATCGCCGTCGGACCGCCCTTTCGTGTGAAAGGGCGAATACAGGCATAAAAAAATGGTGGGTTTCCCCACCATTTTTTATTTCAAGACGTTTATTTCAAAACATCAGTAACTCGCCACGAATTATTCACGAAACAACTCTTCAATGCTCAACCCCTGAACCTGCAAAATTTCACGCAGGCGGCGTAAGCCTTCAACCTGAATCTGACGAACACGTTCACGCGTCAGGCCAATTTCACAACCGACATCTTCCAGCGTAGCCGCTTCATACCCTAACAGGCCGAAACGACGCGCCAACACCTCACGCTGCTTGGCGTTAAGCTCAAACAACCATTTAACGATATTCTGCTTCATATCGTTATCTTGAGTGGTGCCTTCAGGTCCGTTATCTTTTTCGTCTGCCAGAATATCCAGCAGCGCTTTTTCCGAATCACCACCCAGCGGGGTATCGACGGAAGTAATACGTTCATTCAGGCGAAGCATGCGGTTGACGTCATCAACGGGCTTATCAAGCTGTTCGGCGATTTCTTCCGCACTCGGCTCGTGATCCAGTTTATGAGACAGTTCACGCGCGGTACGCAGATAAACGTTGAGTTCTTTGACAATGTGAATCGGCAAGCGGATGGTTCGGGTTTGATTCATGATCGCCCGTTCTATCGTCTGTCGAATCCACCAGGTTGCGTAGGTTGAAAAACGAAATCCTCTTTCAGGATCGAATTTTTCAACCGCACGGATCAGGCCGAGGTTCCCCTCTTCAATCAGATCCAGCAACGCCAGACCACGATTATTGTAACGGCGGGCAATTTTCACCACCAGCCGCAGGTTACTCTCGATCATCCGGCGGCGCGATGGGACATCGCCACGCAACGCGCGTCGGGCAAAATAAACTTCTTCTTCTGCGGTTAAAAGCGGCGAATAGCCGATCTCTCCCAAATAGAGCTGTGTTGCGTCCAGAACACGCTGTGGGACCCCTTGCGATAACAGCTCGTCTTCCGCCGAGTCATTATCATTGGTATCTTCCTCTGCCAGCGCCTTATCGTCAAAAACGTCAAGTCCATTTTCTTCGAAATCGGTATCTTCATGTAACTCGTTAACTTTCAGCGTACTTTGGCTCATAAGTGGCTCCTACCCGTGATCCCTTGGCAGAATACCGAAATACTCTGCCCGATTTATCGCTGCGGCAGAAAACGCAGCGGGTTTACGGATTTCCCCTTGTAACGAATTTCAAAGTGCAAGCGAACTGAGCTGGTGCCCGTACTGCCCATCGTAGCGATTTTTTGTCCTGCCGTGACATCTTGTTGCTCACGGACTAGCATCGTATCGTTATGGGCATAGGCACTGAGGTAGTCATCATTATGTTTGATGATTATCAGATTTCCGTAACCACGTAGCGCATTACCCGCATACACCACGCGCCCACTGGCGGTTGCGGTGATCGATTGCCCACGTGAGCCGGCGATATCAATCCCTTTATTTCCCCCTTCGGAATCGGAGAAACTATCTATGACTTTCCCATCGGTAGGCCAACGCCAACTGCCGACAGCAGCCGTATTGCTGCTGGCAACAGCCGCTGGGGCGGAAACAGGAGCGGTTGTTGGTGCCCCTGTCGTAGGTAACATCTTACCTACATTCTGTTTACCCTGATTACCAGAATACGCATTAGTTGACTGAGAATCAACCGATGTAGTTTGTATTTGCGCACTTGATGGCGGCGTTGGTACACCACCGCGTGTGGCATCGGTTGTTGCCAGCATTCCACCACCGCTCGTCAGGCCGCCGCCCGATGCGTTGTTGCCGGAACCGCTCCCTAAGCTCAGTGATTGCCCCACATTCAGGCTGTACGGCTCAGGAATATTGTTGCGCTGCGCCAGATCCCGGTAGTCATTACCGGTAATCCACGCGATATAAAACAGGGTATCGCCCCGTTTAACCGTGTAAGAACTGCCGCCGCTATAGCTGCCTTTCGGAATATTGCCGTAGCTGCGGTTGTAAACAATTCGTCCGTCGGACGTTGTTGCCACGCTTTCACCCGCGGTTGAAATGCGTGATGGTGGCGCAGATAACATTCCCCCTCGGTTGCCCGTATTTCCGTCAACGCTGCTGATCGGTGCGGATTTGGAATTATTGTTGGTACATCCCGCCAATCCTAAGACAATCACCGTACAAGCAGCAATGTGACGCAAATTCATCATTCGGCTTCCCATGCGCCTTACTCCCCTATAACTATAGCGTTCAAAAAAGTAACTATATCCGTCATATTTCAAGCTGCATGTACGTTGGCTTCTCTTACTCACCCAGTCACTTACTGATGTAAGCTCCTGAGGATTCGTGCGCTTGCCGCCTGCCTGCAACTAGAACTATTTAGGCTATATAACGTTCAAAAAACAGTAGTATCCAGAACTCAATTCGGGCACAAGTGCCTCGCATCCGCTGTAGCTTAACTAATCGTAGCTCAACTGCCCATAGCGTAAATGATTGTAGCGTAACCGGTATCCGGTGATTTATTCGTTAGTTGGAACGAGAAAGATCGCTACTTCACCATCGCTGGCGCATAAGCAAAACGGGAAAGGCACCGCGATGATTAGATGCTAACAATATCAACAAGTTCGCACTATAAAACAGTTATGTTGAAATTTTAAAGACTTAACAACAAATGCATGCCAACGCCACGGTATCAGGCTAATTCCCCTTTGACCAGCGGAACAAACCGAACAGCTTCAACCGTTTGAATAATAAATTCGCCAGCATGGCGTTGCACAACTTGTAAGTATTGTGACT
The DNA here is from genome assembly GCA_016415585.1 of Pectobacterium carotovorum. Lineage (NCBI taxonomy): Bacteria > Pseudomonadati > Pseudomonadota > Gammaproteobacteria > Enterobacterales > Pectobacteriaceae > Pectobacterium > Pectobacterium carotovorum. The sequence goes on from CP066552.1 coordinate 3,609,720, forward strand.
GTTCACCGACGGGTAACACCATCACGCCACCTTCATCAAGCTGCTCCATCAGCGCTCGGGGAATTTCCGGCGGTGCAGCAGTCACGATGATGGCATCAAACGGCCCGCGCGACGCCCAGCCCTGCCACCCATCGCCATGACGGGTAGAAACATTATGCAGATCAAGCTGCTTTAAGCGACGTTTAGCCTGCCATTGTAGCCCTTTGATGCGTTCAACCGAGCAAACGTGCCGCACCAAATGCGCTAGAATTGCCGTTTGATAACCCGACCCAGTGCCAATCTCCAGCACGCGGGATTCGGGCGTCAGGCTGAGCAGTTCCGTCATCTTCGCAACGATATAGGGCTGCGAAATCGTCTGGCCGGAACCAATAGGCAGAGCGGTATTTTCATACGCTTTATGCTCGAAAGCCTCATCAACAAAACGTTCTCTGGGTACGGCTTCTATCGCCTTCAGCAGACGCTCGTCCTGAATGCCCTGCAGGCGCAGCTGCGCCAACAACGTTTCTATACGCTTGTTTACCATTCCCCGCCGACCTCAGCTCCGGTTAACCTCGTCACCAATACAGCAATTTTCCCGCACAGGGGTAAGCCAGCCGCCGCTATCGTACGGTTACCAGCATTATTCTTTTCAACTATGTTCTGCAAAAACGTATCGCAGCACATCAGGCACCGAGATCGGTATCCTGCTGTGAATGCAGCAATTCACGCACCACGCTGGTCGCAAAACTGCCCGCAGGTAGCCAGAATGTCACTTTCACGGTTGCGTCATCCTGCCATTCCCAGTGCATCTGCTGCGGATACAGCAGCACCGCACGCCGGGCAGGTTCGACTCGCTCACGCTTAACCAAAGACCACAGCGCATCTTGTCCGACCAAAGCCTGCTTTTCAAATAGCTGCGCGTCATCCTGCGTGCCCAGTTCGCCATCTCCGGGCAGCGGTGCGGTAATCTGGAGTTCACCCGCATCAAGGCGCGTCTGTAAAGCATCCAATTCGTCAGGCTTAGCAACAAACCAACTGCCGCGCCCTGTCAGCTGCAATGCATCACCACACAAGACGGTTTTTGCCTGCTGCCCCGCGAGTCGTGCACTGGCAACCTGATTAAACATCGCACTGCGGCTGGCAGAAAGATAAAAACTCCGCTTACTGCGTTCTTTTACCCGAATTTCGTTATTTGCCCAAAGACGAGCCTGCTCAAGATTATTTCCGTTGCGCCCGAAACGCTGGCTGCCGAAATAATTAGGCGCGCCTTTCGCGGCAATCAGCGCCAAACGAGCGTCAACCTCGTTTCGGTCGCTGACCTGACGCAGCACCAGCGTAAAATGGTTACCCCGCAGCGTACCGATCCGCAGCTTGCGACGATGGCGAATCACCTCAAGCACATCACAGCCTTCCACTTCCAGCGAGGAGAAATCGGGCGTCTCTTTTCCCGGCATATGCAGGCAAAACCACTGTTCGGTGACAGCATGACGATCTTTCAGGCCCGCATAGCTGACGGCACGCAGCGGTAGACGAACAAACTTCGCCAGCATTTCGGCCACAAATTGCGTATTGCAGCCGCGCTTGCGTATGCGCACCAATACCTGTTCACCGTCACCATCTGGCTGAAACCCCAGATCTTCCACCACCAGAAAATCTTCAGCAGTGGATTTCAATGAGCCAGTAGCCTGTGGTTCACCGTGCAGCCAGACGAGTTGTTCGCTATTTTCCATCGTTATCCTACAAAGTGCATATCGGGCGAAGCACGGTCATGACATTGTTTTTTATACTGTTAACTTTCTATTCTTAATAAAGTATTGTCGATAAACCAACGGCTTACCACGCGACAATTTCGCCCGTTTCTTTTTTCACCAGCAGGGCAACGGCTTCGCAGGCAATACCTTCGCCGCGACCAGTAAAGCCCAGCTGTTCTGTCGTGGTCGCTTTCACATTGACGTCGTCCATGTGACACTGCAAATCTTCCGCCAGATTCACACGCATTTGCGGGATGTGCGGTGCCATTTTTGGCGCCTGCGCAATAATCGTGACGTCCAAGTTTCCCAACTGATAACCTTTATCGTTGATACGACGCCAGGCTTCACGCAGCAGGCCACGGCTGTCCGCCCCTTTAAAGGCCGGATCGGTATCAGGAAACAGCTTGCCAATATCGCCCAGCGCAGCGGCACCCAACAGGGCATCGGTCACGGCATGCAGCACCACATCCCCATCGGAATGCGCCAGCAGGCCTTGAGTATAAGGAATTCGCACGCCACCGATCACCAGCGGACCTTCTCCACCGAACTTATGGACATCAAAACCGTGACCGATACGCATCGCGCGTTCTCCTTATATGTATTTAACAAATAAATTTAACGAATAAAATGAGGTTACTGCAAACTGGTTAAATAGAATTCGGCTAATGCCAAATCCTCTGGACGCGTGACTTTGATATTATCCGAACGTCCGCTGATAATTTGCGGGCGATAGCCACAATATTCTAGCGCGGAGGCTTCATCTGTGACGGCAACACCATCCTGAAGCGCCCGTTGCAGACACTGTTTCAGCAATGCAGCAGGAAAAAGTTGCGGCGTCAGCGCATGCCATAAATCGTTACGTTCTACCGTGCGATCGATAAACCCGTCCGTGCCGCGCTTCATGGTATCACGAACCGGCGCGGCCAGAATTCCACCAACGTCACTCTGCTCGACAATCGCCAGCAGGCGCGTCAGATCGTCCTGATGCAGACACGGACGCGCCGCGTCATGCACCAACGCCCACGCACTATCGTCAACGGCAGCCAGCCCAGCCAGTACGGAATCCGCACGCTGCTTCCCGCCCGTCACGGCACAAATACGGAGATCGTTGGCAATCGCCAGAGTATGAAAGAATACGTCATCTGGACTGATAACGACGACGACACGCTGTACACGTGAATGGCGTAAAAGCGCGTCGATGGTATGTTCGAGAATGGTTTTATGTCCGGTAGCATCATTGCCAATCGTCAGATACTGCTTAGGACGATCGTTTTGCATCCGGCTGCCGTTACCCGCAGCGGGCAAAACAGCAACAATTTCAGGCGGGGAAAGGCGTGGTATCTGCATGCGTCAACGTTGTGTATTGTTGGATGAAGCGTTATTAGATGACGTCGTATTCGCGTTACGGTGGCTCGATTCTGGCACCAGACGATAGAAGCTTTCACCGGGTTTGATCATACCCAGCTCATTGCGTGCGCGCTCTTCAATCGCTTCCTGGCCGCCATTGAGGTCATCAATTTCAGCAAACAGCTGTTCGTTACGGTCTTTTAATTTGGCATTGTTTCCCTGCTGGACAACAACATCATCCTTCACCCGAACATAATCATGAATGCCATTCTTGCCCAGCCACAGTGAGTACTGAAGCCAGCCAAGCAATATCAATAATAACAGCGTAAGCTTTCCCATCCCGCCCCCTGAAAAACCGCCTAATCATCCCATAACTTTTGTTTCGACTCCACTGTGTCCAGTAGTGGGAGGCAATATTCACCCTGCCACATGCCCAAATAGGGATATTTCGGGTAAAAGAGCACACCAAACGCACGCCTACGTCACACTCATTTCATCCACTCAACCTCTCGTACTTTCTATTCATTAGAAGACGCAAGTGCGCAGGTGCCACGTGAATAAAACCGCTCATAGGAAAAACGTCAGTTGAACCATTAATGCTATCTGTGTATTTTTATGCATACAAAGTGCATAAAAAAAGAAAATGTTACATTTAAACCAGGAGAAAACCATGTTCAAAAAACTGTTATTCGTTAGTGCGCTCTTCGCAACCGCACTCTCTACTAGCACCTTCGCCGCTGAACCCACTTACGTTGTCGGCTCTGGCGGAACCTATCGTCCCTTTGAGTTTGAAAACGCGCAGAAAGAGCTGGAAGGCTTTGATATTGATATTATTAAAGCGATCGCCAAGGCGGAGAATTTTAATATCAAACTGATCAATACGCCGTGGGAAGGGATCTTCGCGACCCTTAACTCCGGCGACCGCGATATTATCATTTCCGGTATCACGATTACCGACAAACGTAAGCAAATGGTCGATTTCTCCACACCTTATTTCCCTGCGGAGCAGTCCATTGTGGTGCCTAAAGGCTCGACGATCGACTCGATTGCTGCGCTGAAAGATCACAAAGTCGGTGTCGTGAACTCCAGCACCGCCGATATCGTGGTGTCCGACGTATTAGGCAAAAACAGTACATCGATTAAGCGCTTTGATAACACTCCGTTAATGTTACAAGAGCTGTATGAAGATGGTGTGGGCGCAGCGGTTGGCGACGTGGGCGTGGTGAAGTTTTACATTAAGACTCACCCTGAAAAACAGTTCAATCTGGTTTCCGACGCCAAATTCGAACGCCAGTATTTCGGGATCGCCGTCGCGAAAGGCAACGATCAGTTGCGTGCGAAGATTAACTCAGGGCTGAAAAAAATCGTTGCTGATGGCACCTACGCCAAGATCTATCAAACCTGGTTTGATAACAACGTTCCGACCTTACCCGCAGAATAACGCCTGCAAGACACTGCGCGCCTCTCCAGGTCTCCATCGCCTCATACGAGACGTCGCATCAACCGGACAGCCAGCCTGTCCGGTTTAATTTAGAATAATCATTACGTTAGCCTATTCAAAAAAGGAAACGATCTTGACGGGATTTCGTTGGGAGATCATTCAGGAATATGCCCCGCTATTTATGGAAGGCACCTGGATGACCATCAAATGCACCATTATCTGTGTCATTCTTGGCACCTGCTGGGGATTAACGCTCGGATTAGGCCGCTTAGCGCAAGCGCCGCACGGGCCGTGGAAATATATTCTGCACTACGGCGTTCAATGGCCAGTACGCATCTACATCAGCGCCTTCCGGGGCACGCCGCTGTTTGTACAAATCATGGTGGTACACTTCGCGCTGGTTCCGCTGTTTATCAATCCGCGTGATGGATTGCTGGTGACCAGCAATATTATGTCGGTCGATTTTGCTCGTACGCTTCGCTCAGATTATGGCGCGTTCCTCTCTTGCGTCGTGGCGATTACGCTGAATGCAGGTGCCTATGTCTCCGAGATATTCCGCGCTGGCATTCAGTCGATCGATCGCGGCCAGATGGAAGCGTCACGCTCTCTCGGAATGAGCTATGGCCGCACCATGCGAAAAGTCATTCTGCCGCAGGCTTTTCGCCGCATGCTGCCGCCGTTGGGTAACAACGCCATCGCAATTGTGAAAGATTCATCGCTGGCTTCGGCAATCGGGTTGGCGGATCTCGCTTATGCCGCTCGTACGGTGTCAGGGGCTTACGCCACATACTGGGAACCCTACCTGACGATCTCTATCGTCTACTGGGTTATTACTTTCCTGCTCTCGCTGCTGGTGCGGCACATGGAAATGAGGTTTGGCAAAAGTGATTCACGTTAAAAACCTGCAAAAACAGTTTGGCGATACGCATGTCCTGCGTGGTATTTCCTGTGACATCGCACCTCAGGAAGTGCTCTGTCTGATTGGCCCATCCGGTTCAGGAAAAAGTACCTTTCTGCGCTGCATCAACGCACTGGAGACACTGTCAGCAGGCGAGATTACGGTCAACGGTTTTGCCATTCACGATCAGAAAACCAATATCAATCGCATGCGTGAAAGCGTGGGGATGGTCTTCCAGCGCTTTAATCTATTTCCGCACATGACGGTGTTGGAAAACGTGATTATGGCGCCGATGGATGTGAAAAAATTATCCCGCGCGCAGGCCGTTGAGCGGGCTAAAGCGTTGCTCAGCAAGGTCGGCCTGCTGGATAAAATCGATGCCTGGCCGAACAGCCTGTCCGGTGGACAACAGCAGCGTGTCGCAATTGCCCGCGCGTTAGCGATGGAACCAGCGATCATGCTGTTTGATGAACCGACATCCGCGCTGGACCCGGAGCTGGTTGGTGAAGTGTTGGCAGTCATGAAAACGCTGGCTAACGAAGGCATGACGATGGTCATCGTGACCCATGAAATGGCATTTGCGAGAGAAGTCGCCGATAGAGTGATCTTTATCGATCAGGGAATTATTCAGGAAGAGGGAACGCCAGAGGCGATCTTTACGCATCCGAGTAACCCGCGCACGCAGGCTTTCCTGAGCAAAATACTGTAAATACGGTAAAACGGTAAACCGGTAAACCGGTAAACCGCAGGCTGTCGGCGTCTTCCGCGCTGGCAGCCTTTTTCTTTTACCACCCCGTCAGAAAAGAAAATACCAACCAGAACAGGCAGACCACCGTCAGCCCTGTCGCAAAAAGCGTATAAAAAAGATAGCCTCTCAGCAAAAAGCTAAACCCGACGCCAACCAGCACTGAAAACGGCATCAGCGCCAGAAAAAACGGCCAAGTGTAGAGCATGAAGAAAAACGTGGTATTGGAGCCGTATACCAGAAAAGGGATAGTAAAGGCCAACCAATAAAAAGAGAACCCCGTGACCGCCCCCATAAACAGGTAAGAAACGCCGTCATCCTCTTCTTGTTGCGCTGGCCGAGTCTTGCTAATCGTTAACTGCGTGGCATTTTGCATAATCTTTCCCATTCCTCCCTGCATCACCCAACGGCGCGGTGAAAAAAGCGGGGACATCAGAGCTTGATAATAGCTCGCTTGCCAAGCAGATCTAACAATTGGTCTGTCAAATTTGTTACTAATTGTTCACCATCCAGATGACTATCCGGCGCTTCCGGTGCTTCATATGCCGAGTCGATCCCGGTGAAATTACGCAACTCTCCCGCACGTGCTTTTTTATACAATCCCTTGGGATCGCGCGCTTCACAGGTCGCTAACGGCGTATCCACGAAGACCTCGATGAACTGCCCTTCGCCCAGTAAATCCTGCACCATTTTACGCTCGGCGCGGTGCGGCGAGATAAACGCGGTCAGGACCACCAGACCGGCATCCACCATCAGTTTGGCGACTTCACCCACGCGGCGAATATTTTCGCGCCGATCGTCATCGGTGAAGCCTAAATCACGGCACAAACCGTGGCGCACGTTATCGCCATCCAGCAGGTAGGTGCTAACGCCACGCTGATGTAGCGCCTGTTCCAGCGCCCCCGCCAGCGTAGATTTACCGGATCCAGACAACCCGGTAAACCAGATCACGACGCCCTGATGACCATGCAGCGTTTCGCGCGACTCTCGGGTGACATCGTGCGCATGCCAGACGACGTTATCGTCAGTCGGTTCATCGCGTAAAGACACGTTATTTGCCTCCCAGCAGATCGCGCGCACCCCAATGTGGGAAGTGGCGACGTACCAGCGCATTCAGTTCCAGCTCAAACGCGCTGTACGCGCCCGGCTCCTGATACACCTGCTCGATAGGTTCCCGTACCAGACCCGCGCCCACCGTGACGTTGCTCAGACGATCGATGAAGATCATCCCGCCCGTCACCGCGTTGTACTGATAGTTGTCCAGCACCAGAGGCTCATCAAAAATCAGTTCAACCGAACCGATGCCATTCAGCGGCAAGTTCTCCGCTACACGCTGCGTGAGCGTATTGATCTCAACCTGATACTGAATATTCTCGACCCGAGCGCGCGTTTTCTTACCGCCAATCTTGATGTCGTAGCTTTGTCCCGGCACCAGCGGCTGCTCCGCCATCCAGACAACATCCACAAGCGCATGTTGCACCGCTTTCAGCGATTCGCCGCTGTCGACTAGCAGGTCACCGCGGCTGATATCCACCTCATCCGCCAGCACCAACGTAATCGCTTCACCCGCCTGCGCCTGCGGTAAATCACCATCAAAGGTCACAATACGGCTGACGGTGGATTCTACGCCGGACGGCAGCACTTTAACCCGTTGCCCAACGCGGATGATGCCGGATGCCAGCGTTCCTGCGTAGCCACGGAAATCCAGATTCGGGCGGTTCACATATTGCACCGGGAAGCGCATCGGCTGTTCCAGCGTGCGCTGTGCCACATTGACCGTTTCCAGCACATCCAGCAGCGTCGGCCCGGTATACCAGCCCATCGTCGTACTCGGCGTCGCGACATTGTCGCCATCTAGCGCGGAAATCGGCACAAAGGTGATATTCAGGTCGGCAGGCAGTTGCTGAGCAAAATCCAGATAATCCTGCTTAAATTGCTCAAACACCGTTTGCTGATAATCCACTAAGTCCATTTTGTTCACCGCCACCACCAGATCGCGAATCCCCAGCAGGGTCGCAATAAAGCTGTGACGACGAGTTTGATCCAATACGCCTTTGCGAGCGTCAATCAGCAGAATCGCCAGCTCGCAGGTTGATGCACCGGTCGCCATGTTGCGGGTGTACTGCTCGTGTCCCGGCGTATCGGCGATGATGAATTTGCGCTTTTCCGTAGAAAAATAGCGGTAAGCCACGTCAATCGTGATGCCCTGCTCGCGCTCGGCCTGAAGCCCATCGACCAACAGCGCCAGATCCAGCTTTTCGCCCTGTGTTCCAATACGCTTGCTGTCATTGTGCAGCGTACTGAGCTGATCTTCATAAATTTGGCGCGTATCGTGCAGCAACCGCCCAATCAGCGTACTTTTTCCGTCGTCGACGCTACCGCAGGTCAGGAAACGCAGCAGCGTTTTATCCTGCTGCGCGTGTAAATAAGCTTCCACACCGCCCTGCTCGGCGATCTGCTGTGCAATCGCATTGTTGATGACGACGGCATCTTTCTCAGCCGCATTTTCTGCCGCTGTGTCTTTTAACGAAATTTGGCTCATTTGACGATTCCTCAGAAATACCCTTGACGCTTTTTCAGCTCCATTGAACCGGCCTGATCGCGGTCAATTACCCTTCCCTGACGCTCACTGGTCGTGGAAACCAGCATCTCTTCGATGATTTCCGGCAGCGTCTGCGCCTCCGATGCTACCGCCCCTGTCAGCGGCCAGCAGCCCAGCGTGCGGAATCGCACCATGCGTTGTTCGATCACTTCGCCCGGTTGCAGATCGATGCGATCGTCATCCACCATCAGCAGCATGCCGTCGCGTTCCACCACCGGACGCGGCGCGGCCAGATACAGCGGAACAATATCGATGTTTTCCAGATAGATGTATTGCCAGATATCCAACTCGGTCCAGTTGGAAAGCGGGAAAACGCGGATGCTCTCGCCTTTGTTAATCTGGCCGTTGTAGTTATGCCACAGCTCTGGGCGCTGGTTCTTCGGATCCCAGCGGTGGAAGCGGTCGCGGAAGGAGTAAATACGCTCTTTGGCACGCGACTTCTCTTCGTCGCGGCGCGCCCCGCCAAACGCGGCATCAAAACCGTATTTATCCAGCGCCTGCTTCAGCCCTTCCGTTTTCATGATGTCGGTGTGCTTGGCGCTGCCGTGCACAAAGGGGTTAATCCCCAGCGCTTCACCCTGCGGGTTGCGGTGCACCAGCAGTTCACAGCCGTAGGCCTTTGCCGTCTGGTCGCGGAATTCGTACATTTCACGAAATTTCCAGCCGGTATCAACGTGCAGCAGCGGGAAAGGCAGCGATCCCGGATAGAACGCCTTGCGCGCCAGATGCAGCATCACCGAAGAGTCTTTGCCGATGGAGTACATCATCACCGGATTACTGAACTCGGCCGCCACTTCGCGGATGATGTGAATGCTTTCGGCTTCAAGCTGCCGTAAATGCGTGAGTCGTTTCTCGTCCATACCCTTTCCTTAAGCCAAGTTTACTACCGCTGGGCGGCTGTCTTGCGGCACCGTCGGCGTTGTCTGACCAAACCAGGCAATCTGATGATGTAAATCCACCACCTCGCCAATCACCAGCAGCGCCGGTGTCGGCGCTTGCCGTGCCAAATGTTCTAACTGTTGCAGCGTGCCAATTTGCACCTGCTGATCGTGTCGGGTGCCGCGACTGATCACGGCAACGGGCGTCTGCGATGAACGACCATGCGCGATGAGCTGCTGCGAAATCTCCGCAGCCTTCATCGTTCCCATGTAAATCGCCAGCGTCTGCCGTCCACGTGCCAGCGTCGACCAGTCCAGCTCGTCGCCATCCGGGCGACAGTGTCCGGTAATAAAAAGTACGCTCTGCGCGTAGTCACGGTGCGTTAACGGGATCCCCGCATACGCCGTGACGCCTGCCGCCGCCGTCACGCCGGGCACGACCTGAAATGTGATACCCGCCTGCGCGACCGCTTGTAATTCTTCGCCGCCGCGGCCGAAAATGAAGGGATCGCCGCCTTTCAGGCGCACGACCCGCTTCCCTTCCTGCGCCAGCTTCACCAGTAGTTGATTAATTTCATCCTGCGGCAACGAATGCGCGCTGGCGCGTTTTCCAACGCAGATGCGTTCGGCGTCGCGGCGCACCAGATCCAGCACGTCGGCGCTGACCAGATGGTCATACAGCACCACATCCGCCTGCTGCATCACCTGTAATCCACGCAGTGTCAGCAGTCCGGCATCGCCGGGGCCTGCGCCAACCAGTGCGACTTCACCGCGTGCGGCCGCTGGTTGCTGCTGTTCCTCTTGCTGATGCACCAGTTGCTGTTGCAATTCGTCTTCGGCCTGCGCCAACTGCCCGGCGGAAACCAGCGACGCAAAGCGTCCGACAAACAGCCGCTCCCAAAAGCGACGACGTGCTGGCATCGAATGCAACCGAGTTTTAATTCTGTCGCGCCAGCTTCCGGCGATGTCCGCCATCGTACCCAAACTGGCAGGCAGTAATGATTCCAGCTTTTCACGCAGTAGACGCGCCAGCACCGGCGCCTGTCCACCCGAGGAAATCGCCACCACCAGCGGAGAGCGATCAACAATCGAGGGGAAAATAAACGAGCACTTTGGCTGATCGTCCACCACGTTTACCAGCAAATGACGTTGGTTCGCCGCTTCAAACACTGCCGCATTCAGCTCGGCATCATCCGTTGCGGCAATCACCAGAAACACGCCGGATAGTAGCTCTGGCGTAAAAGTATGCGCCAGCCATTCAACCTGCCCGGCCTGATGCTGCGCCGCCAACGGTTCCGCCAGCGCTTGTGCGACAATTTTTATCTCCGCACCCGCGCGTTGCAGCAGATCGATTTTGCGCGTAGCAACCTCGCCGCCGCCCACAACCAGTACCGGACGCTGACGAACATCGGCAAATAAAGGGAGATAGTTCACAGTCGCCTTAACTAAGCAAAAAAAGAGATAATGCGACTATACGGTGCGGACAGAACACTTATGAAATGCCGAATTGGAATGACAAGTTCCGTAATGGAATAACACCCTGTTCACAAGTGTTATTCAGGCGATAAAAAACCGGGCTGTGCCCGGTTGAAGTTGCTGACAAAGTCCATAAAGCGGGAGTAACGGATAGATCGTAAAGACGCTGCAAGTACGTCCATATAAGCTCGGATTGCGCCATCCCTGGCGCAAACGCTTTACTCTTCTATTCCGTCACTCCCGTTTGCGTTCTGCAAATAGATTTGCCAGTAGTCTGAAGCTGGCGATGCCCGGTTTCTCTTTTACCCTTCGTGCAGACCGCACTCGCGTTTCAGGCCAAAGAAGCGCGTTTCTTCTTCGGCCATACCCGGTTCCCATTTGCGGGTGGTGTGTGTATCGCCGACGGATAGATAGCCCTGATCCCACAGCGGATGGTAACTCAGGCCATTTCCTTTCAGGTATTGATACACCGTCCGGTTATCCCAGTCGATAATCGGCAGGAATTTGAAGACACCGCGCTGAATCGCCAACACGGGTAATTCCCCCCGGCTGCCAGACTGCTCACGGCGCAGGCCAGCAAACCAGGTTTTCGCCTTTAACTCGCTCAGCGCCCGATTCATCGGCTCGACTTTATTCAGCAGGTTGTAGCGTTCAATGCCCTCCACCCCCTGCTCCCACAGCTTGCCGTAGCGCGCCTCTTGCCAGGCTGGAGATTCAGCAGCGCGATACACTTGCAGATTCAGCGTCAACTGTTCCGTCAGCGCATCAATAAACTGATAGGTTTCAGGAAACAGATAGCCGGTATCCGTGAGGATAACCGGAATATCTGGCCGCTGTTGCGTCACCAGATGCAGCGATACCGCCGCCTGAATGCCGAAACTGGACGACAAAACATAGTCACCCGGCAGATTCTCCAGCGCCCAGCTCACTCTTTCCTGCGCCGACAGCTGTTCAAGCTGACCATTTACGACAGCCAGCGCTGCCGCCTGTTCTGCTTTCGGTAACGCATTGAGCGCCTCAAGGTTAAATTCGGCCATCAGGCTCTCCTGTCAGTCATAAAAATCGCGGGCAGGATCCAACACCGCTTTAATAATGTTGGTACGAATCACGAAATCACCGAAGCCTTCATTCGGCTGGCGATCTTGCGCCCACAGCCCGATAAGCCGATCGATTTCCGTGAGGATCTCGGTTTCATTAATATTTTCACGATACATACGAGGAATACGTGTCCCCTCGCGATTCCCGCCAAGGTGCACGTTATAACGCCCCATCGCTTTACCCACCAGGCCGATTTCTGCCAGCATCGCACGGCCGCAGCCGTTCGGGCAGCCCGTCACACGCAGAACGATATGTTCATCGCCCACGCCGTGCTGCTGCATGATGCCTTCCACTTTCGTGACGAACTCCGGCAGGAAGCGTTCGGCTTCCGCCATCGCCAGTGGACAGGTAGGGAACGACACACAGGCCATCGAATTCTTACGCTGCTCGCTGACGCCGTCATCAATCAGGCCGTGCTCACGCGCCAGCGCATCAATCTTCGCTTTGCTACGCGCAGGAACGCCCGCGATGATCAAATTCTGGTTCGCCGTTAACCGGAAATCCCCTTTGTGGATCTTGGCAATTTCCGCCAAACCGGTTTTCAGCGGACGACCCGGATAATCCAGAACACGACCGTTTTCGATAAACAGCGTCAGATGCCATTTATTGTCGATGCCTTTTACCCAGCCAATGCGATCGCCACGTCCGGTGAATTCATAAGGGCGCACCGCTTCAAATTTGACACCGGCACGCGCTTCCACTTCCTGCTTGAAGTTGTCTACACCCACACGCTCCAGCGTGTATTTGGTTTTCGCGTTTTTACGGTTGGTCCGGTTACCCCAATCGCGCTGCGTGGTCACCACCGCTTCCGCGATGGCCAGCGTATGCTCAATGGAAATGTAGCCCAGCTCACTGGCGGTACGCGGGTAAGTTTCTTTATCGCCGTGCGCGATAGAGAGCCCGCCGCCCACCAGCACGTTGAAGCCCACCAGACGGCCGTTATCGGCAATCGCAACGAAGTTGAGATCGTTCGCATGCAGATCGATATCATTCTGCGGCGGGATCACGACCGTGGTTTTGAACTTACGCGGCAGATACGTTGAACCTAAAATCGGCTCTTCATCCGTCGTTGCCACTTTTTCCTGATCCATCCAGATCTCAGCATAGGCGCGCGTGCGCGGCAGCAAATGCTCAGAAATCTTTTTCGCCCATTCATACGCCTGCTGATGCAGTTCGGATTCGATCGGGTTAGACGTACACAGCACGTTACGGTTCATGTCATTCGCCGTCGCCAGCGCATCCAGCCCGATGCTATTCAGCATCTGGTGTACCGGTTTCACGTTCGATTTGAGAATACCGTGATACTGGAACGTCTGGCGGTTCGTGATACGAATGCTGCCGTAGATCGTATTTTCAGTCGCAAATTTGTCGATCCGCAGCCACTGCTCTGGCGTCATCACGCCACCGGGCAAACGGCAGCGCAGCAGCATCGCATGGCGCGGCTCCAGCTTCTGCTCCGCACGTTCGGCGCGAATATCGCGATCATCCTGCTGATACATACCGTGGAAACGGATTAGCAGAAAGTTATCGCCCCTAAAGCCACCGGTCAGACCATCGTTCAGGTCTTCAGCAATCGTGCCGCGCAGAAAGTTACTTTCTGTCTTCATGCGCTCTGCGTCAGCGAGTTTCCCTTCTACCACCAAGGGACCGGGGTGTTTTTCACTGAAAACGTATTTTTCACTCATTAGTACACATCTCGCTGATAACGGCGCTCAAGGCGCAGATCGCTTAAAAACTCATCGGCCTGTTCACTGTCCATGCCGCCATGCTCAACTATCACATCCAGCAGTGCTCGCTCGACGTCTTTTGCCATACGGTTGGCATCACCACACACGTACAAGTGTGCACCGTCCTGAATCCAGCGCCAGACTTCCGCGCCTTTTTCCCGCAGTTTGTCCTGCACGTAAACTTTATGCGCCTGATCGCGTGACCAGGCCAGATCGATGTTGGTCAGCAGGCCATCTTTGACGTAGCGCTGCCATTCAACCTGATACAGAAAATCTTCCGTAAAGTGTGGATTACCGAAGAACAGCCAGTTTTTCCCTTCAGCCCCATCGGCATCACGCTGCTGCATAAACGCGCGGAATGGCGCAATTCCTGTGCCCGGCCCAATCATGATGACCGGCGCGTCGGAATTCGCAGGCAGACGGAAGTTATCGTTGTGTTCGATGAAGACGCGGATTTCATCGTCTTCACTCAGTCTGTCGGCCAGATAGCTGGAAGCGCCACCAGCGCGCTCGCGGCCTTCGTATTCGTAGCGCACCACGCCAACGGTGATGTGCACTTCGCTTTCGACTTCCGCCTGTGAGGAGGCAATAGAGTAAAGACGCGGCGTCAACGGACGCAGCAGACCCAGCAGTTGCTCCGCCGTCAGTTCAGTCGGCGCTTGTCGCACCATATCGACCAGCGGTGTGCGCTGTGCAAACTGTTGAAGCGCAGGCTTATCGGCCAGCAGCGATAGCAGAGTTTCATTACGCGACAGTGCCGCATACTTCTCGACAATCGGTGCCGTGTTCTGCGTCAGCTCGAAGTGGCTTTTCAACGCCTGCGATAATGGCAGCGTCTTGCCGTCAACGCTGATGGACTCATCGCCTTTCAGCCACAGCAGTTCCAGCAATTCCTGCACCAGCGCGGGATCGTTATCGAACCACACGCCCAGCGCATCTCCCGGCTGGTAGCGCAAACCAGAATCGCCCAGATCGATCTCAATATGGCGAACATCTTTTTCGGAGTTACGCCCGGTCACTTTCTGATTGACGGCAAACGTAGCATGCAGCGGTGAGGATTTGCTGTACGGGCTGCTGGTAATTTCATCCAGTGCGCCCTGAGCGGCAATCTGTGCTACCGCCGTTCCCTGAACCGGCACCCGCGCCTGCAAAATATCAACCAGCTGGCGTCGCCACTGTTCGGCAAGCCCCTGATAATCGACATCAGCATCAACACGATCCAGCAGACGTTCCGCACCTAACTCAGCCAGACGGCTATCGAAATCCTTACCCGCCTTGCTGAAGAATTCGTAAGAAGTATCACCCAGACCAAACACGGCAAACGCGGTGTCTTTCATCTCCGGGGCTTTTTTGGACAGCAGGAACTTGTGCAGCGCGACGGCTTCTTCCGGCGGCTCCCCCTCCCCCTGCGTCGAGGCGACGATCAGCAGCAGTTTTTCCTGCCCGATTTGCTTGAATTTGTAATCACCCGCATTGACCAGATTGACGGACAGCTTGGATGCCAGCAGATCGTCACGCAGCTGTTCCGCCACCCGACGTGCATTGCCGGTCTGTGAGGCGGAAATCAGCGTAATCGTTTGTACCGGCACCGTGACTGCGGATGCTGTCGTTGCCGTGGCAGCGATCGCCCCCGGCTGCACATTCCCTGGCTGCTGAACTAAACCCCAGAAATAGCCGGATAACCAGGCTAGCTGCGTCGATGAGAAATCACCGGTTGCCGCCTGTAAACGCGTTAATTGCTCCACACTCAGCGGAAGCAATGAAGTGGGGGAAACCGGAGTAGTCATTGTGATTTCTGTTTCCTTGTGCCTGTGCTATTAGCCAACGACGCTAATACAAAAATAGGCAATAAAAAGATGGGTGGAGGATAAGGGTAACGATCTGCATCTTAACAATTAAAGAAATGATGGAAATATTAAATAACCAAAATGACTAAATGGTTTTTCTGATAATCCTTATTGCTTAAAGTGTTATAGCTGACTGGACGCCTCTGGAGAGCCTATTTTTGAAATTATCCAGTATTGACCGCTCTTCTATAAAGAAGCGAACAGGCTCACATTTCTGGCGTTCGCCGCAGGAATTTATCCTTTGCGATAACACATCAATGCGATACTCACGCCAGTGGCAACAGGAGAAAAATGATGTGGCAACGACGCGCGCTGGAACTCAATACGCAGGATATTTGGCACTGGCAACAGGTCATCTCGGTCGTCGATTACGCCCGTGAACACGGCTTTACTACGCTGGTGCTAGGCGCGGCGGATTTGCTGGATAAACTAGTGACGCCGGAAGCCTACAATAACGCGCGTTTTGACGATCGCATCAGCAGCCAACAGCGCTCCCGCTGTGTTTACCTGAATCAGGTCGCGGCGCACTGCCGTGAACAAGGGCTGGCGCTGTATCTGCAATGCAAAGAGCTGTCGTTTCCCACGGATCTACTGCTTCATCACCCGGAATTGCTGGACGACACACATAGCCTCCGCATGGATACCGATTTTTGGTGCGATTACCTTGCCGCCAAAGTCGAACTGTTGATGCAGCAAATTCCACGGCTGAGCGGCCTGCTGCTGGCGATCTCCAACAGCGATAGCCTGCTGCGCTTTTCCGCCCCTTCCGGCGATGAGATCAACGGCGTCGTTCCCGTTACCACGCACTGGCCGACCAACGCCGACAGCGAGCAGATCTATCACCGCTTATTCTCCGCCGTCGCACGCGTAATGCACTATCACCAGCGCCATCTGGTATTGCGCGCGTTTCCCGCCAGCCATCAGGATATCGGTAATGTCCTGAACGCCATTCGCACGCTGCCGGAATCCGTCTCTGTCGCCATCAAAGTCACACCGGAACGCTTCTGGCCTGAGTTCCCCAATAATCCGGCGCTGCTGGACATCAACGGGCGTGAAGTCTGGGTTGAGCTGGATCTGGCTGGCGAAGAGGTCGGCTGGGGCAATCTCCCCTTCCTGCGCTATACCGAAGTTCAAGGAAGGCTGTTGTGGTGCCGGGAGAAAAATCCCGCGATTATTAGCGCCCTGTGCCGCATCAGTTGGGAAGGGGTGGATAATCACAGCGTGATCGGCACGCTGAGCGAATTCACACTGTTTGCCTGTTCGCGGCTGCTGACTAACCAGACCGCAGCGGCAAACGAAAGCATGCTGTTTGCACAGTGGCTAATGACGCGCTACCAATGGCAGCCGGACGATACCGTGCTGCATGCGATGCTCGCCTTGTTGGATCAGGCTCATCAGGCCATTTCCCTGTCGCTGTATGCGCGCCACCACGTTTTCCATCGCCACAGTCTGCTGCCGACCAGCTTTGGTCAGGCGATCTGGAGCCTGTACGGCCAGCTCAACCGTAACCACTGGCTACCGGGTTCCGGTCAGGATATTACGTTCGATCCGCAGCATGCGGAGCTGGCTTCGCAGAATCTCTATCACATCGCGAAAGAGAAAGATGCCGCGTGGCAGTTGGCCGAACAGTGCCAGCAAGCCGCACTGCAATTCTCCCGCGAACACACGATGCCGGAAGCGCTGAGAGTGCGCTGGCAGCAGGAATGGCGCGGCCTGACGCTGTATTGCCGCGCCTTTGTTCACGCACAGAAAGCCTTCTTTACGCTGCACTATTGCAAGCAGGTGGAGAACAACTGGACGCTGCGGGAAATCGCCAAAACCAATATTCAGGCGCTGTACGGGATTGGGCATGAAATGGAGGATTTCTGCCTGCAACACCAGGATTATCCGGTGAGCCTGCATGTGATGTTTGATGCCGGGCGTCCACGCGCGTTAGCCGATAGCCTGCAACAGCAGTTGACTGAACTCACGTAACGCACCAGCAGTCCCTACCTTAATGAATAACGATCTTAATCAGTAACGATCTAGCGAATCACTCGTTTCAGAATGCGCTCACCTGAACTGCTGAAGTTTTTCGCCGATTCTTCCACGCTCTTCTTGCCATAGTCGAGCTGTTCGATGGTTTGCAGGATCAGGCTGGCAAGCTGCGGATCTTCAAGATACGAGGACACCGGCGTTTGCATCGGTTTTTGCAGCGCCATCGAAAGCCCAGCAACCGACAGATCGTTTGTATCCAGCTTCTGCTTTTCTTCCAGCGCTTGTCTGGCGATACGGCTGAGCGGAATGCCGCGCTCGGTACCCATCAGCAGCGCACCTTCAGGATCGTTCATCAGATAATTCAACAACAGCGCCGCTTCTTTTGGGTGCTTGGTATTCTTACTGATGGCAAACAGCATCGACGGTTTGAAGAACTGCCCGGAGTTATCCGATCCCGGCGTCATGATGTAGGGCCCTAATTCGAGCTTACCCGGTGCTGCCAGCGGATCGGCGTACTTCTTCACGACCGAAATCCACAGGTGTGCCCCACCGTATTCCCCGTTAATCCAGGGGCGTGTTTCATACATCCCGACTTTGCCAAACGCGTTGTAATACTTCGAAGATGGCATCACATGTTCGTCGATCAAACGTTTATAGAAGCGAAACGCCTCGATCCACTGCGCCTCACTGTAGTTAAAGCGCTTGTTCTTTTCATCGATCATGCCGATCTGGTATTTCTGCGTCATGTAATAATTGATCAACTCCAGCACGCCTTCACCGCTGTCCTGCGCAGGCGAGGCGATAGGGAAATAGTTATCGCCCAGTTTCTCTTTAAACACCTTACCCGCATGGAACAGCTCATCCCAGGTGGTGGGATACGGCAGCCCGGCCTTCTTCCAGGTTTCCGTGTTGTAGTACATCACCAGCGCATTCAGCGAGGTGGAAATCGCGTTCACCTTACCGTCAATTGTCGCGGGTTTCAGCGCATCTTCGGGGAAATCCTGTACTTTCAGCGTATCGGTCAGCTTATTCAGGTCATAAAATCCGGTGCCCGCCTTGGAAAAAATCGGCAGCCAGTTCCAGTTTACCTGAAGCACATCCGGTTCTTCACCGCTGGCAATCTGCGTTGTCAGACGGGATAAGTGCCCGTCCCAACCGGTATATTCTGGTCTCACGCTGATGTTCGGATACTTTTTCTGAAACGCTTCCAGCGCCGTCAAAGTCGCCTGATGACGGCTGTTTCCTCCCCACCAGGAGAGGCGTAATTCCACGGGTTCAGCAGCCTGCGCGAACGAACAGAGCGCAGAGAAGGCGATGACAATCAGTCCAGGTAATCTCATTTTTCCCCCAACGACATTATTATTGTGTGTGTTTGGCGTACTGGTGTGGCGTATGGATGAGAAAGCAGGTCGGGTACACAACCGCCTATTGTCTTGGGAATCAAGCTATCCCTGACCCTGACAAGATAGGCAGAACCCGTTTTATCGCGCTAGTCATCACGACGGGAAAACGCGTGATTTGCGGGGCTGACGGAAGAAATGCTGATGACTGCACCGCGTTAGCGGGCGTTTCAACCACGTGGTGTGAGCCCTATGTGATGTGGCAGGGAGGTGCCTCACATCATTAACCGCCGCACCACACCAAAAAGAGATTTGATTCACAAATAAGACACACAAAAACAACAAAATCACGCCGCGCGCGCGGCAAAAGCGGGAAAACGGCGCAAAAGCGTGATGAAACACACACGGCATAACGCGCCACATCGTCCTCTTCGTTATGCCTTTCACATTCTCTTACGCCACGCACCGTGCGCTGTGAAGCCCGCTCCAACCTGCGCAGATTTGATCACGACAGCCACAGCCAAAGGCCAGCAAACGTGCTGCAATCGGAGCAGGCTCGATCAGATAGGATAAAGCGATGAAGCACTCTATTCAATCATACTCCCCCGCCGCCGACGGTATCACGCCGGATACTGCCATCTTTCAGCAGGCAATCGATCGGATTGCGGCACAGGGTGGCGGCACCCTGACGGTGGAACCGGGGCGCTATCTGTTAGGGGGATTGCTGCTACCTTCCAATTTTTGTCTGCAATTGGAGGCGGGCGCTGAGCTCATCGTCAGCGGTGACTATGAACAGTTTGCGCAGGCCACGACGATCAGCATGGCAGAGCTGTCGCACCGTGCATTTCTTTATGCCTACCAACAACGCAATATCACGATCTGCGGTCAGGGTAAGATCATGGGAAATGCCGACGCCTATTTCTCTGCGGAACCCGACGATCAAGGCTATCGCCTGCCTGCACAGCATCGCCCGCGCATTGTGGTCTTTGAGGATTGCGAACACGTCCGCCTGTGCGATTTTACGATTGAACATGCTCCGATGTGGACCGTGCATCTGGTCAGCTGTCGCCAAATCATCGTCGAACGGCTGACGATTGATAACGATCTGAGCATGGCGAATACCGACGCGCTGGATCTTGATAGCTGCCAGCAGGTGCAAATCAGCAACTGCTCGCTGAGCGCCGCCGACGATGCGCTGTGCATCAAAACCACCCATAAGCCGCCCCATCTACAGCGTAAGGTGCAGCAGGTCGTCATCAGCAATTGCCTACTGCGATCCAAGAGCTGCGCTCTGAAGATCGGTACCGAAACCTTTGCCGACATCGAAGATATTTCCGTCAGCAACTGCGCCATTTACGATACTAACCGCGCGATCGGCCTGATCTCGCGCGATGGTGGCGCGTTCCGACGCCTGCAGTTCAGCAACATCACGTTCCAGTGCGTTGCTGCACATCCCTGCCATTGGGGCAAAGCCGATCCGATCTTTATCTCCGTGCGCTATCGCGATCCCGCCATCGAACCAGGCCGGATCGAGGCAGTGCAATTTTCTCAGATCGCAGGGATCAGCGAGGGAGCGATTAACCTGCACAGCACGCCCGCAGGCTACATTCGGGATATCCATTTCCATGCCGTGCATCTCGAACAGCGGCAGAGCGACTCACCGGAACAGGGCATGTACGATGTGCGTCCCCCTTGTAACCCAGAGCGCCCGACGGGTATGGGGCTGGACAATGCGTATCGGGTCGATCCGGCGACAGGCCGTGCCTTCGGTGTCGACCATTACCCAGGCGGCATGCCCGCGCTCTTTGCCCGTGGCGTTGTGAACCTGACCACCAGCCACATGACGATCCACCGCCCCGATCCGCTGCCATCAGGCTGGCATCATGCCGAGATCGTGCAGTTGGAAGAATAGTAGTCTATCCAGTAGGCGTTATTGGTGCCGCCAGTTTGGACACGGACAGCGCGCAAAAATCGGAGCGTACACGTAGTACGTGAGGGTTTTGAGCACTGCCCAGGTTCAAAATGGCAAATGAAATAGCCTAATGGAGTAGGCTATAAGTGATTCATCCGACACTTTCGGGTAGTATGCGACGGTTTTTTGCATACTATGTTCTGAAAGCCCCTTTTTCAGAACGAAACCGGGAACATCGCTATGGTCACTACGCTATTTAAAGATTTTCAGTTTGAAGCCGCGCATCATCTGCCCCACGTACCAGACGGCCACAAATGCGGGCGGCTGCATGGGCACTCTTTCATGGTGAGACTGGAAATTACCGGTGAAGTGGATCCGCATACCGGCTGGGTGATGGATTTCTCCGAGCTGAAAGCCGCGTTCAAACCTACGTGGGAACGGTTGGATCACCACTATCTGAATGAGATCCCCGGTCTGGAAAACCCAACCAGTGAAGTGCTGGCGCACTGGATCTGGCACCAGTTGAAGCCGACATTACCGCTGCTCAGCGCTGTGATGGTGAAAGAAACCTGTACCGCCGGCTGCGTCTATAAAGGCGAGTAATAAAGAAGTGGTGGTGCTGTAGTCTGGCGTGAGCATCCTTCTCTCACGCCGCTACGATCGGTCGCTATTATCAGTAGATGAATATCAGGCAATATTCAGGTATTTATGTGTCTGCATAGACAGCCGCCAGTTGCGGGCGATGCAGGTCTCAATACACAGTTTGGTCGCATCGTCTTTCTGGCTGATCGGCTGTAGCGCCACAATCCGCGGCTTATCATCATCAAGCCGCGCCAGTAATGCATCCAACGCCTCAATGTCACGCTCACGCGCCACCGGATGTTTGATCTCATCCGCCCGTTGCAGCGCCTGATCGAGCACTTTCATACCGCCACGCATATTCACCTTCGGCGATACCGTCACCCAGGTTTTGGGCGAACAGCGCACCTCATGCGTGCCGCTGGTTTCGATCTGGCAGCTGAAACCCTGCTTTTCCAACTGTAGCGTTAGCGGTGCCAAATCGTGGATGCAGGGTTCACCGCCGGTGATCACAATGTGGCGTGCCGTGTAGCCTTCCTGTGCCATCAGCGCCAGAATGTCGTCCGCACTCGCCGCGCCCCAGGCATCGCTTTCTTCCGTTTTTACCAGCACCTGATCCAATGAGGTTTCCCGCTCTGCCAGTTTGTCCCAGGTATGTTTGGTATCGCACCAGCTACAGCCTACCGGACACCCTTGCAGGCGAACAAACACCGCCGGCACACCGGTAAAATAGCCTTCGCCCTGTAACGTCTGGAACATTTCATTAATCGGGTACTGCATGGTTTTCACTGTCTCGTTCACTTAAAAATGCAGTATACCCTAAATCATTCGCGTTGCAGGACGCCAGCTACGCGCTGGCAAATTTAGCTGGAACACACTGCATCAGGGGCAGTTGAGTAATTCGCCCCGCGCGTCAATAATCAATCTGTTGTTACAACTTCACCTGCTTTCATACGTTTCATTATTAACAAGGATAAGAATCAATGAAGTTATTGAAACCTCTAGCCCTATTACTCATCTCGAGCGCCTTTGTGCCTGCATTTGTTCAGGCACAGGATATCGCTCAGATTAAAACTCAGCCGGGCTATTACCGCATGATGCTGGGCCAGTTTGAAATTACCGCGCTGTCTGACGGCACCAACACCATGCCGATGGATAAGTTGTTGCAGCGCACCCCACCGGAAAAAATCACCGAACTGCTGGCAGAGAAATCGCTGACGCCGCAGGTGGAAACCTCTATCAACGCCTATTTGGTCAATACTGGGAAACACCTGATTTTAATAGATACGGGCAACGGCAAGCAGAGCAACCCTACGGTGGGAAAAGTAATGCCGAATCTGATTGCGGCGGGCTACAAACCTGAACAGGTCGATACCGTATTGATGACTCACCTGCACGGCGACCATTTTGGCGGTCTGGTGCAGGACAAGAAACTCAGCTACCCAAATGCTACCGTGTATGTCAGCCAGCCAGAAACCGACTTCTGGCTCAGCCCGGATAATCTGAAGAACGCCCCAGAGAACAGAAAATCTGCGTTCCAACGCGTGCAAAGTACCTTTGATGCTATTCGCAAAGAGAACAAGCTGAAAACGTTCCCAGCTCAGCAGGCAACATTGTTACCCGGCATCACCGCGATCCCAAGTCCGGGTCATACGCCGGGGCACACGTCTTTTCTGATCGAGAGCGAAGGCAAAAAACTGCTGGCCTGGGGAGACATCATTCATGCGGAAGCGGTGCAAATGAGCTTACCGGCTACCACCATCAGCTTTGACTCAAATATGGATCAGGCGACGGAATCCCGTAATAAGGCGCTGGCCGACGCCGCCAGCCAGGGTTACTGGGTTGCAGGTGCTCACCTGCCCTTCCCCGGCATCGGCCACGTGGGTACGCGTCTGGAACGTAACGGCACCACCAACGGCTATCGCTGGCTTCCAGTGAATTACAGTGTGGCAGGATTATCGCAATAATCTCCTTGCCGTCACCCAAGCAGGGGGCAGTTCCGCCTCCTGCTCCGCAGGCACCTCCACAATTTTCTCATACAGCCACTTTATCGCCGGATTACAATCTTGCTTTGCATGCCAAATTGATCTTACCTGCGCTAAATTTTCGTCGAGTAGGTAGCCTCTTCTTTGCCAAAGCGATTAAACAGCAGCGCCATGATGATTCCCAACGACAGGCCATCTCACCGTCGGGAAAGCCACTCACATCAATACAAGCTAGAACGCATAGTTAACCGTCATTGAGACGCTGCGCGGCGTGCCATACACGGCATAAGGCGCAAGGTAGTCGCTATACTCTTTATCAAACAGATTGTTGATATTCGCCTGTACCGCTAACTGCTTGGTCACCTGATAGCGACCAAACAGGTTAACCAGCGCATAGCTGCCCTGCTCGGCACGCAGCGTGGTGTTTTGCGGGCCAGAGCCTTCCTGCCAGATGCCATTTTGCCAGTTCACGCCGCCGCCAACGGTTAAGCCCGGCACCATTGGCAACTGGTAGCGGGTAAACAGCTTGAACGACGTGCGCGGCTGTTCTGGGTTAACCGACTGACCGTCCTGATCGTCAACAACATAGCGCGAACCGCCAAACGTCATTTGCAGGTTGTCCGTCACCGCACCGTTCACTTCAAACTCAATACCCTTGCTGACGACACCATCAACTGAACGGTAGGCAAATTCGCCACCGCCGCCGGGAATTACGATTCCCGTTGACTGTCCCACATTATCCTGTTCGATACGGAAAACGGATACCGACGCGGTCAAGCGGCTGTTATACCAGTCTCCTTTAACACCGGTTTCGTAGTTTTTGCCTGTCGTAGGAGACAGGTATTTTTTATTAATATCTTTTTGCGTTTGCGGCTGGAAGATATCGGTATAGCTAGCGTACGTCGACCAGGTATCGTTGATGTCATACACCAGACCCACATAAGGCGTAACGCGATTATTGCTGGTATCACCCGTCGAACCAATGATGCTCCAGTCGGTATAACGCGCGCCTGCAATCAGATGCAGCGGATCGGCCAGAGAGAAACGCGCCGAGGTATAGAGTGATTTTTGACGCGTGGTTGAGTGTTCATAATCTGCCCAAGCACCCCAGGCTGGATCGGCAATATTGCCATTCCAGTTATAGTAATTACCCATGTCTGCCGAGCTGATCGTCGATTGCGAGTTATAGAACTGGCTGCGCTGTCGATTGTAGCTGCCGCCTATCACCAGCTCATGTTGGCGTCCCAGTAGCTCGAACGGGCCGGAAGCATAGGTATCAATCGCATCAACCTTACGGGTTCCCTTATTCCATCCACCGTAAGCACCGACATTGTAGCCATACGGATCAACCAGTATTCCGGTATCTTTATCCGGGAAGCCATTGGCATACATCAGCTTGGAATCAAAGTTGGTTTCGCCATGCGTCCCGTTCACACGCACTTGCCAACCGTTATCAAAACGCTGAGTCAGATCGGCGAAGACTTTTCTCGATGTTTTATCGGAGTAGCTCCAGTTAGGTGCGGAGTTAAAACTACGGCCGAAATTCGTACGGCTGCCGTCAGTGAACCACGTCGGCAATCCGCCCCACGTTGGGCTATCGGTATTGGCTTCCTGATAATCATAACCGAGGGAGAGCGTCGTCGAATCGGTCACATCGGCATCGATCACGCCGTAGAGGAATTTTTTGCGGCTGTGGTAACGGTCGAGCCAGGTGTCGTTATCCTGATAGCCCGCAATGACGCGTCCACGCACATTACCGGACTCCGTCAGCGGCGCAGACAGATCGGCCACCATCCGCTGCTTATCCCACGACCCGTAGCTGCCGGATACCGAGCCTTTAAATTCACGACTATCGGCATGCTTGCGCACCATGTTTACCGCGGCAGAAGGGTTGCCCGTTCCGGTCATTAACCCAGTCGCCCCACGCACCACCTCGATACGATCGTAAATCGCCGTGTCTGAGCCTGAATCACCAAAATCCCAAATTTCGTTAACCACCGTCGGAATATCATCGAACAGGTAGTTAGTGATGCGGAAGCCACGCGCAAAATACGTCACACGTTCGGAGTCGATAATTTTGGAGGACACACCCGTCGTGTTCGCCATCACCTCACCAATCGTTTGCAAGCCCTGATCTTCGATACGCTGCTGGCTGATGACGCTCACCGACTGTGGGATATCACGCGGTGTCAGCGTCATCTTCGTTCCGGCGTTAGTCACTTTCACGCTGTAATCCTGCGGATCGCTGGCTTCCGCGCTGGCATTGGCATTAGCGCTAACGACAAGCGTATCGCCTGAAGCGGGATTTTCTTCGGCAACGGCCTGAGCGGGCAGGAAAGAGGCTGAGATCAACAGGGCAAGAAGAGAGACTCCGAATGGTTTTACTCCGGCCAGCGAAGAATCACAAACGCGCGTTTTTTCGGCGCGAGTAACTCTAAAAGACATGGTATATCCTCGGTTAACTGATGGTGATTTTGGCGAGATGCTGAGGCGTTTCTTGTCAACATTTGCACAGAAAGGTAAATGATAACTATACGCATTATTATTGTCATTTCAACGTAAGGATTAATTCATTTAAAATACAAATAGATAGAAAAGAACAAATCACCACATCGTTAGCAAGGCATTGTTACAAAAAGAACATTCGAGGAATTTATAACAGTCCGCTCAGCGCAAGGACGGCAATCGGCAGCGCAATGCCCGCCACCAGTGTCTGAACCGCAATGATTCCCGCCATCAATGGCGCATCGCCCCCCAGTTGACGAGCCATAATGTAAGACGACGATGCCGTCGGCAGCGCCTGAAACAGCAGTGCGGCAATCGCCGCGGGGCCAGACAGACCAAAGAGGTGGCAGGCGACGATCGTCACCAGCGGCATCGCAATAAATTTCGCGCATGATGCAATCACTACAGGGCGCAGCCAGCTACGCGCGGCAGAGAAATCCAGCGCCGCGCCCACGCATAGCAGCCCGAGCGGCAGCGACGCCTGTCCCAATGATTTCATTACCGGCTCAATCCCCGGCGGCAACCCTAACCCGGTAATCTGCAAAGTAATGCCGATGGCACAGGCCACCACCAGCGGGTTTAGCGCCAGCAGCCGCACGATATTCTTGAATGACGGCGTTCCGGCATTGCCGTAGCGGGCGAAAATCAAGACACAGAGAATATTGACCGTCGGCACAATCGCCGCGTTCGCGACGGCGGCAAGCGCCACACCGTGTGCACCAAATAGCCCGGCAGCGGCAGACACGCCAACGTAGTTATTAAAACGGACGCCGCCCTGAAATATCGAGGTAAACGCCGCATCATCAACGGGAAAGCAGCGGCGTACTGCGACCAGCCCGACAGCGACAGCCAGCGTCGAGCCCACCAGCGTCAGGATCATCGCCACTACCGGCACGCCATCCAGACGCGCTGTCGCCAGCCCATGTAGAAATAGTGCGGGAAGCAGAAGGTAATAGCCCAGCCTTTCAGCCTGTGGCCAAAATGCCGCCGTCAGAAAAGCACGCTGACGTAACCACGAGCCCAACACGATCAGTAGCGCGATAGGCAACAGCGCCAGCAGGAGCGAGGCGATCATAGGCTGAAACACCACGGCGCAGAAAATGAAAGAAAGAAGGATTGCGGGTTAGACACCATGAGTCAGTACCTGAAAGTGAAGAAACTGGCACTACCATAGCGGAACTTCTGATGAGAAAAAAACGAGATTAAATCGACGTTAACTCAATTATTTCTCATGGATGACATCATCACCAGACTGTGTTCGAATCGCTTCCGCCAGCGCCGCAGCAAGGCGTGCTGCTGGTCGGTCTTCACGCTCCAACAGCACAACACGACGCTGCTGCTGAGGTTCGCCGAATGGGATACAGACCAGATTATCCAAACGGTTCTTCTCCCGCTCGGACAGTGGAATCACCGCTACGCCAAGCCCACTAGCGACCATCTGAATAATCGCGTCCTGACTGTCCAGCTCCATATCGGTTTGTACCCGCAGCCGCTGGCGGCGCAGCTCGCGATCGATAGTTCGCCCAGCCCAGGCACGACGATCGAAACGAATGAAAGGACGATCTTGCAAGAGCTGTCTGGCATCCAGAGATGCCAGCGTCGGTGGGGCAACGATCCAGAATCCTTCCTGATACAGCGGCGTGCTCACCAGACCGGTTGGATAGGGTTTTACCGGCTCGGTGGTCACAGCGGCGTCCAGTTCGCCAGCATCAATGCGAATTGCCAGCTCCGCCGACATCCCCGAATTCACCAGAACACGCAAGCGTGGATGAGCGCGACGCAATGCGGCCAGCGCAGCGGGCAAAACGCCAGCCAGTGCGGTCTGGATTGCACCAATTCGCAGGCGTCCGGCCAGTTCCCCACCCTCGCCTAACTCGGCGGCAATGCCGTCATACTGCGCAAGGATATCCCGCGCCTGCTCCACCGCACGATGTCCGGCTTCGGTGAGTACTGGGATGCGACGTGAGCGATCGAAAAGCGACACCTTGAAGTCTTCTTCCAGGCTGCGGACATGCAGGCTGACGGCAGATTGCGTCAGGCATACGGCTTCAGCCGCGCGGGCAAACGATCCATACTGAGCAATCGCAACCAACGTGCGTAAGGCTTTTAACGACATTCGATCGGCTCTCCGATAGAGGAAAACAGGGTAAAAAGGGGCGTTTCTTGCCAACATTTGCACAGAAAAACCAAAGATCGCTAAACGCAGCCAACCCAAAGCAGCGTGAAGTATGACGGGTATAACAGCCCGGTAAAGTGAGAAAAGAGAAGCATAGAGGAAAAACGAGCGGGAAAATATTCACCTATGCCTCTTTCATGAGGCATAGGCTGACAGAGAATTGCCGTTTAGGCTGCTTCAATCGCGATCGTTCCGAGCGCCTCGTCATAGCGTAATACCGTGCCATAGCGTGCACTCATGCGCGTCAGATCGGCCGCAATTTCATGCCCGAGAGCCGCAGACACCGTAACGGGTAAGCCGCGATCGAGCGGGCGTTCACGGTTCATCCCCAGATCGAGAGGCAATAATGTGAACTGTAGCGCCCCGTCGGCGTAATCCAGCAGCGCGGCACAGTTTTTGGAGAAACGGGATTCAGCATTGAAGCCAATGAAATTCTCCTCCCGATCTTTTGCGCGCGCCCGGTGCAAATCGGAAGGACGCGCATCGTGCTCGTAGCCATAAGCGGTATACATTTCTGGCGCGATAATCGATTCACCCGCTTCAAACTCCATCAGCAGGCTGCCCAGATTGTAAAAAATCGGGCGTTTATTATAAATTTCCACCCCACGCAGGAAATGCGCGCCATGCCCCACCACCGCTGATGCCCCCGCATCAATGGCCCGGCGGGCAAAATCTTCGATAAATGCTGGCGGGTGTGGGGCATACCAGCCATCGCCTTCCCCTTCATGCGTATGAAGGCTGACGATGGCGACATCAGAACGGTTTGCCGCATCGCGTACGCTTTTCAGAATCGCGGCGCAGTCTTCTTCATTCATAAACGTGCGAACGTGAGCCTGTTCGCCGCGCTCTATCTGTATCGAACTTTCAAACAGCGAACCGAATTTAAAACGATCGGGGCCCTGATCTGCCATCACTTCAATTCGGGCACCTTCACGATTGCTGGCAGCGACGCCAAGCAGTTCAGTGATCCCCTGTAGTTGCTCGAATTCCTTGTCCGGTAATACGTAAGCTCGCCCCCAACGTAGCGGGTTAAGACCAGGGCGTGCGACCACACTGCCCCCTGCGACACTCGCGGCAAAGATTTCCGAACGGGTGCTGCTGACGGCAACGACACCGACTCGCCCTTTTGGCGTATCGAGGAACCGCGCCGCACGGGCATCATCAAGGTTACGCCCTACGCCACAGTGAACCAGCCCGCGTTCTTCTGCTGCATCAATGGTATCAACGACGCCTTCCCAGCCAAAATCCCCCGTGTGGTTGTTGGCAAAAGAAACCAGCTTGATATTTAAATCAACAAACTCGTCCAGCGTTGCCTGCTTCACCGCCGTGATATAGCCACGACCCGCCGCAGGTGGCGTGGTGGGTTTTGGGCAACAAAATTCGGCATTGGCGAAAACCGCATCCGCCGCCGCAAGCTGATCAACGATATTTTTATCTACTCGCGCGGCCAGATTGCGACTGGAAAACAGTAAATCCCCACAGGCAATAATTCGCATAGCATGACTCTCTTTTAGAATGATTTGTCGTTCGATGAAATGCCTCGAATGGCAGGCTAAGATTGGCGAATAAGGGCAAAAGCCCGTTCCAGATCGGCCAACAGATCGTCCACACTCTCTAATCCCGCATGAATACGCAGCAACGTCCCAGGATGCGCATCAGGGTGAACCGATCGGATCGGGTTCAACGGCAGGATTAGGCTTTCGTAGCCTCCCCAGGAACCGCCAATACCAAACAAGGTGAGTGCTTCAACAAACGCAGTGCGTTTGTGGCTTAACGCAGGGTGGAGCGCAAACGCAAAGAGCCCCGATGCCCCCGTGAAATCACGTTTCCACAGGGCATGTCCCGGATCGCCGGGTAACGCAGGGTGAATGACGCGGGCAACTTCTGGCTGGCGGGCAATAAATTCGGCAAGCCGAAGCCCCGTTTGATAATGACGTTCCAAGCGGACATGCAACGTGCGCAAACCGCGCTGCGCCAGATAACAATCGTCAGGGCTGGCAAGCAAACCCAGCTCATGCGTGGTCGCTTTCAGACGTTGGTAGGTTGCTTCGGTGGCAGTCACAATCCCCATCATGACATCAGAATGCCCGACAATGTATTTTGTCGCCGCCTGCACAGAGATATCTACGCCTTTAGTAAAGGGTTGAAAATACAGCGGGCTAGCCCAAGTGTTATCCATCACGACAATGGCACCATGACGATGAGCGGCCTCAGCAATGGCCGGTATATCCTGCATTTCAAACGTCATTGAACCTGGCGCTTCTGTGTATACCACGCGGGTTTCAGGTCGGAATAATTTTTCAATATCCGCCCCCAGCGCCGGATCGTAAAACTCGACGTTGATACGAAATCTTTTCAGCAGCGTGCCAGCAATCTGGCGAACCGGGCCATAGACGCTGTCAGGCACCAGCACATGATCATCTGCCGAGGTAAACGCTAAAATGGCTGTCGCGCACGCGGACACGCCGGAGGGATAAACAAAGGATTTATAGCCGCCTTCCAGCTCTGCGATGGCCTCTTGCAACGACTTCGTGGTTGGAGTGCCGTGGCGGCCGTAGAAGAGTTCTGGCTCATCGAAAGAGGTTTGCTGGCGCTGTTTACTGTCCCACTCCGCCATCGAACTACAAATTACCGTGGATGTACGGTAGACCGGTGTATTAACCGCACCAAGAAAATCATCTGGATGGCGTCCGGCATGGATAACCTTCGTTTCAGGTTTCATGATAAATCGTGTTCTCGTTGATGGGCTGGCCCCGATTCCTCTCTTTTTACCAGTCTGCCGCAACCCATCCCTAAATCAACAACTATCTTCAATTTTGCATATACAGCAATATTACATCATATTCCGAATTGACCTTAACCTGATGTCACACGGTGAGAGACACGCCGGAACGCGCAGTCTCATCCGATTATTCCATGATAAATTTATTCGCTTCTTCACGCACCAGCACACCCAACGCATCGAGGTCTTCGGTGTGAATACGTACGGTTGGGCCAGAAACGCCAACGGCGCCAATAACGTAACCGTTGCGATCGAACAAGGGCGCAGCCGCACCGCGAATACCCAAATGAAACTCTTCATCATGCAGTGCATAACCCTGCTGTGCGATAGTCTGTAGCGCCATCTGAAAGAGACGTGGGTCGGTGATGGTGTGCTCCGTTTGCACCTGCAATTGATCGGGTAAGGGTGCTCCCGCCAGCGCCAGAAAAATCCGGCCAATCGCGGTATACGCCAGAGGTGCCAGAGTGCCAGGACGGCTATCAACCCGCAAAGAGTAGCTGGATTCGATCGTATCCAGATATAAAACCTGTTCATCTGCCAGAATCGATAAATGTACCGCTTCTCCGGTACGGGCAGATAGACGTTCCAGAACCGGACGAGCGCACACGCGCAGGCTTTTCTTTGGGCGCACGGTATTCGGTCTATCGGCCAATTTTGGCCCCAGCACAAAGCTGCGGCGCTCGCCGGATTGCGCATAGCCCGCCTGAGCCAGCGTTTGCAGAATACGTGACGCGCTGCTTTTATCGATTGCGAGCACATCAGCGACATCGCTAGTTCGCACCGTTTGGTTGTGCATCAGCAAATCCAGTGCCGCCAGACCTTTTGTCAGCGTCTTAAGCTCCCCTTTTACATTTTCAGTTCGAGTCGCCTCTTCAGCTATGTTCGCCACAAGCTGGACGTTGCGGGTTTTCACGTTTCCATTCTCTCCATTTAACGGGCATATACAAAAAGTTGATATATATACAACTTAATCGAATGTTGATTTTATTGACACAAAATGGCAGTTCCCCCTACATTCCCCTCTATCTGTGGGCTGCCTCGTTAGCAAAATATATCAGAGGCTCTTATCTTAACTAAGGTAAATTGATCATATGTCAAAAACAATGCTGAGTTCTCTGATGACCTTGAGTGGTGTTGCGCTTACCGCATCATTCATTCCCACGATTGCCCACGCTGACGTACTGGAAAAAATCGCCGATCGCGGTGTGATTTCAGTCTGTACTAACGTCAACAACCCGCCACTGGCCTTTCTCGAGTCATCGGGGGAAACCAAAGGCCTGCACATCGATCTGCTGAACGACTTTACTCAACGCCTGTCCACGCAACTGGGTAAAACGGTCAAAGTCGATCTGGTGCCTGTTCTGCCCGCAAACCGCGTGCAATTCTTGCAACAGGGCAAATGCGACATCCTGTTTACCTCACTGACGGTTAGCGAAGAGCGTAAGAAACTGGTTCAGTTTGTCAAACCTTACTATTATGCCGCAGGCCCAGCGCTGCTGACGAAAAAAGGCGTGACTTTCTCGAACTGGGAAGAGGTGAAAGGCAAAGCGATTTGTAGCAATCAGGGATCGAGCTGGAACGTCCCGTTAGAACAGAAGCTTGGCGCGAACATCGTTGCTTTCCAGACTCAGCAGGAAGTCGATCAGTCCTTACGTGACGGTCGCTGTGCCGCGCTGGTATCCGATGACAGTTATCTTCAGGCTCGTTTTCTTAACGACAAAGAAGGCATCTGGAAAGATTACATCATCCAGAACCTGACACCGTTTACCGAAGGCCCGTGGGGTCTGGCCGTTCGCTTTAACGAGCCGCAGTTTACCCACTTCATTTCCGATGTGATCAAAGACTGGAACAAGCAAGGCACCATCATTGAATTGGCCAAAAAATGGGGACTGAAACCGGCACCGTTTGCCGTAAAAGCCCACGAAGAAGCGATTAAGCTGTAACAATGATGTTATTTATCGCCGATGGGTTTAAAGCGCTCTACGAGCAAACAGGCTGGAACTTTTCGGTGTTTTACAACGCATGGGAAGCCCGTAAATACTTTACGGGGCTTACCCTTGCCGTTGAGCTGGCAGTCTGGTCGCTCCTCGGCTCAATGCTCATTGGCTTTCTCTGCGTGTTTGCCAGACAGTCCAGCCTGCGGCCTTTGCGCTGGCTGGTCACTGCCTATGTCGAACTATTTAGGAATACACCGGGGCTCGCCCAGCTCTACTTTTTATTCTTTGGTATCGGCTCCTACTTCCATCTTTCCACCTACGGACAAAACGGCGAACTGCCGCTGGTCTCGCCGTTTCAATTCGTAGTTATCGCCCTGTCATTGCAATACGGCGCCTTTGTTGCAGAGATCCTGCGGGCGGGTATTGAAGCTGTGCCGAGAACGACCGTCGAAGCGGCAGAATCCCTCGGTTACAACCGCACCCGCGCCATGGTTCATATCATTTTGCCGCTGGCCTTTCGCACCAGCCTGCCTGCGCTGGGTAATAACATGGCTCAGATCGTCAAAAGCACCGCGCTTGCCTATGCCATCGCGGTGCCTGAAGCCCTGTATGTGGCACATGAAATCTGGACGGAACACTTCAATGTGCTCGAAATGATGAATGTGGTGCTGCTCAGCTATTTGGGATTAATGGGCATATTCACCCTGCTGGTGAAACTGCTGGAGCATTGGCTAAAAGTACCGGGGCTAGGACGATGACGATCATAGACGCAATTTTCCCCGCGGGTAGCGCTTCCGCGGTACTACTTCCCTGGCTGCCGCTGATTCTAAAAGGGTTCGGACTCAATTTACTCATTTCGATTCTGAGTATGGCGATTGGCATGCTGGCCGGTACGCTGCTGGGCGCAGCCCAGATGGCCAATGTTGCGATTATCCGGCTGCCCGCTCGCATTCTGACCTTATTCTTTCGCAACAGCCCTTGGCTGGTCATCATGTTTTACGTGATGTTCCTGCTGCCGTTTGAGATCAAGATTGCAGGTACGTGGTTCAGCTTTCCCGACTGGGTGAAAGCCGTTGTGGCACTGGCTATCCCCGTCAGTGGCTATACCTCGGAGATTGTGCGCGGTGGGCTGAAATCCATCCCCACGACACAGTGGGAAGCCGCTGCCGCCCTTGCCTTTGGTAGCGTTCGCACCACGCTCACGATCATTTTACCGCAGGCGATACGCCAGATGGTACCGCCCACCATGAACCTCTATTGTTCAGTGGTCATGGCAACATCGTTGGCCAATGTGGTCGGCGTGCAGGAAGTTATGACGATCACCCAAACGATTCTAACCACGGAAACACGCCCCGGCCTGATTCTGCCAGCCTATGGCATTACGCTGATCCTCTTTTTTGCCTTTGTTTTTCCGATCTCGCTATTTTCACGCCGTTTAGAACGGACGTGGCAATTTGGAACCCGCTGATGACTGATACGCATACGCCACCTGCACAGGTAATCCTGACTGATGTTCATAAATCCTTTGGCAAAACAAACGTGCTGAGCGGTATTTCCCTGTCCGTCGCCCGTTCGGAAATTGTTTGCATCATCGGCCCTTCCGGCTCCGGCAAATCCACGTTGCTGCGCTGCATCAATGCACTGGCTCCCATCAATGCAGGCTCGATCACCGTCGGTGGCATTGAGGTGAACGATCCCAAGCTGGATGCGCTGGCACTGCGACGTAAGGTAGGAATGGTTTTCCAGAGCTACAACCTCTTTCCGCATCGTACCGTGCTGGAAAACATCATGATGGCCCCTATACAGGTGTTAAAACAGCCAGCGCGAGACGTGGAAGCGCGCGCCCGTGAGCTGTTGGCAAAAGTGCATCTGGAAGCCAAGGCCAGCGCCTATCCGGGCGAACTGTCCGGCGGGCAACAGCAGCGCGTAGCCATTGCGCGGGCGCTATGTATGAACCCAGAAGTGATGATGTTTGATGAAGTAACAGCAGCGCTAGACCCTGAAATGGTCAAAGAAGTGCTGACCACCATTCAGGATGTGGCGCGTGATGGCATGACTTGCATTTTGGTCACCCACGAAATGCGCTTTGCCCGCGAGGTTGCCGACCGAATTTACTTTACCGACAAAGGAAAAATCGTCGAAAGCAACACACCGCAGGCATTCTTTGATCATCCACAGGACCCTCGGACACAAGCCTTTCTGGACAAGGTGCTGTGAGAGTAACGGACAAAACACGATGAAGACGTCACATGCTGACGGGCTGGTGAGTACCGAATGGCTCGCCGCCCACCTGACCGACCCCGATATATTGATTTTTGACTGTACCACCCGTTTAGTTCCTGATGAAAAAACGCTATACCGCGCAGAGCCGGCACGGGCTGATTTTCATGCTGGTCATATCCCCGGCGCGCAGTTTATTGATGTACAAACCGACCTGTCTGATAACACCCACCGCTATAAATACATGCTCCCCACGCCAGAAAACTTCGCTGCCGCCATGACGCGCTTTGGCGTTCGTCCCGACACTCGCGTTGTGGTTTATTCCAGCGCCGATCCGTGGTGGGCGACTCGCGTCTGGTGGCTGTTACGCGTTTTTGGCTTTGATAACGTCGCCGTGCTGGATGGCGGATTACAAAAATGGCAGCGTGAATGTCTGCCGCTGGAAAGTGGCGAAGGCCGCCATCGTCCAGCAGGTGAGTTCATCGCTTCGCTGCGTCCGCACCTGATTGCCGAGAAAACTGAAGTGCAGGCCGCCATCGGTAACCAACATATTTGTATCCTTAGCGCACGCCAGCCCGCGCAGTTCTCCGGCGCAGAGGGGAACAATTACGGTCGTGCCGGACGCATCACTGGTAGCCATAATTTGCCTGCCGCCAGCCTGTTCGATGCCGACAGTGGAACCTATCTTCCGCTGGTTCGGCTGCGTGAGGCCGCTGCCGCGCTCGATCTCGATAATAAAAAAGTCATTGCCTATTGCGGACACGGCGTAGCTGCCAGTGCCGACGTTTTTGTCCTGACGTTACTCGGCCATCCTAATGTCGCCCTTTACGATGCCTCGCTGTCCGAATGGGCAGACGCGGACGAACTCCCCATGACCGTCGGTTAATGGCCTGCAATAGCTCATGATTACCGAATAATTACTGGAGAACCATTTTGATTTCTATCGGACTTATTGGTGCCGGGCGCATTGCCTCGGTACACGCTCAGCACCTGAAAAACCACCCATTTGCACGCCTGGTTGCTGTCACCGACCCCGTAGCGGCGCGGGCAGAAGCGATTGCCGCCGAGCACGGTGCGCGTGTATTCCCTGACGCGGAGGCCATCATTGCGGCTCATGACATTGATGCCGCCATCATCGCGTCATCAACGGAAACCCATTGCCCGCTAATGCTGGCGGCCGTGCGAGCAGGAAAAAAGGTGTATTGCGAAAAGCCGCTGGCCTCAACGCTGGCAGAAGCTCACCGCACGCTGATTGAACTAGGTGAACAGCAGCAGCAGGTGATGGTCGGCTTTAATCGCCGTTTCGATCGTAACCATGCAGCAATACAAACAGACATTACACAGGGGCGTCTGGGCCGATTACAGACCGTGCAAATCACGTCACGCGGCCCTAACGGAATTCCCTCTCTGGAATATCTGCGCGTTTCCGGCGGCCTGTTTTATGACAAGATGATCCACTTCTTTGATCTGGTGCGCTGGTTAACCGGTGAAGAAGTTACGGATATCGCGGCCTTCGGTTCAGTGATTGCCGACCCGCTGTTTCTTGAAGCTAACGACGTCGATACTGCGATGGTGACACTGCGCACCGCCAGCGGGGCGCTTTGCCAAATCGATAACGCCCGTCGCGCCGTATATGGCTATGACGATCGTATTGAAGTGTTTGGTACTGGCGGGCTGGCTGAATCATCACGCATTACCGAGGGCAGCGTCATGCGTATTTTTGATGACAAAGTCCTGACGGAAGGGCTGCCGAAAGATCCTATGATCCGCATGGCACCAAGCTATGCGGCCGCGATTCAGACTTTTACGGTATTTGTGCGCAATGCTGGTACGCCAGAAGCCATTTCCGTTCCCGGCGTTTATGATGGACTGCGCGCTCAAATGATGGCAGAAGCCGCAACGCGTGCCGCGGCAGAACGTCGCATTGTTTCTCTGGCGGAAATTGAGGCAGAAATAAGTTAAAGATATGCAGGATAAAGGAGGTCGGATTTATCATGGCCTCCACCTTGTTTTTAGTCAGCATATTGTGTTTAGCCAGCATCGGTTTTCAAGAAGATCAGCAAGTAATTACCCCCCCTCATAAAAAACACATTTTTCGACAAAACATACATTTTCATTATAAATGATCTGGTATTTTCCCTGGTGAGGCAAATACGTGCTTACTTTCTGATTATCATCAAAATACAATCAATGCTTATCAGATTATGCTGTTTATCATAGAGTAATATAGCCACCTAAAAACGAGTGAAATTCACTCTTGCCTAAATATATTTGATATGATAAGAAGCATTCACATTGGAAGTATAATTTAGCGTGCTAATAATGAGGTTTTATTGTAATGAATCTACATATTACTAACACACCAGATTCGGATGAAGAAGAATTTGTAATAGCAAGCCTTTGGAAACACAATGAACAGTACGAAGCTGTTGATATTTCCCCTCTCTTTTTAAATTTCAAAGACGATGAAAACAATATTATCGCAGGGTTAATCTCCAGAACCTGGTGGGGTGCATTAGAAGTTCAATATCTTTGGGTCAGCGAGAAATATCGTAAAAGTGGACTTGGCCGCCAACTTATGCAGGCTGCTGAAAAAGAAGCATTAAAGCGTGGTTGCCATCTGGCTTATGTGGATACATTCGGATTTCAGGCGAAGGGATTTTACGAAAAATTGGGCTACAAAGAATATGGGAACCTGCCGGGATATGCGCACAAGCATACTCGACATTACTTAGCTAAATTGATCCGCTGAATTAATTCCAGCCTATTAAGGAGGGCAGGATGCCATCATCACAAGCAAACATGACTGATTATATTCGTAATTTGATTATTATGATGGAATGTTTAAATGAACCATGGGGTATTAAAGATTTATCATCACGCCATGTTTACATGAATAAAGCCGCTTACCTTTATACCAATACGCCAATGCGTTTTGATATTGAAGGACGACTAGATGATGAATTTCCTGCCAGTTGGGCGGAACTTTCTGACGATTTAAAAGAACACGATAGGCTAACAGAAAATAGTGAACAGAGAGTCACTGTTATAGAAACACACTATTGGTATGGAAAGAAAACACTGACGCCCTTCGTCAGTGAAAAGATCCCCATCTTTGATGAAAATAAGCTTTGCATTGGTACGATGTGGAATGCCAGGCCTCTGGATACGCGGTCTCCGCTCATCTATATAGACCAAAAGAAGCCGACCACGTTACAAACCGAATTAACAACCAGTATTTTCACCCAATCAGAACTGGATATTATCTTCTTGATACTACAACGTTTATCAAATAAAGAAATAGCCAGAAAAATGAACATATCACCAAAAACAATCGAGAACAGAATATATAATATGTATCAAAAAGCAGAGGCGCATTCTTTACCTCAATTTGAGGAATTTTGTCGCCATCTTGGAATCGATGGTTATATTCCTAACTCTCTCATCGAGAAAGGCATTCAATTTATATAAGAGAACCTATCCACATGGAAAAAATAGATGACTACCCAGTCAGCCGCGTTCCGCTGAGTGTCCGGCTGCCTTTTTTAAATGTGGCATTAGTGCACATCGGCATGTTAACCGCGCTAGACCAGTTTATGTTAGGTGCGGTGCTCGGCCACTCAATGACGCTGAGCCAGGCATTTCTCGCCATCTTTATTGGCAGCGCCATTTTTGGCGTGGTGACCGTGGGGCTGGGCTACGCAGGAATGAAAGAAGGCATGTCGGGCAGCCTGCTCGCACGCTGGTGCGGCTTTGGCCGTATTGGTTCCGTCCTGATTGGGCTGGTGATCGCCGTTAGCCTCATCGGCTGGTTCGGCGTCCAGAACGCCGTATTCGCCAAGGCGCTTAACTTTGCGATGGCGGATAAGCTCGGTTTTGGCTGGTCTGCTGCGCTGTCCGGTATTGCGCTAACGCTGCTGGTTGCCTTTGGTTTCAGGGCGTTACGCTTTACGGCCAAAATCGCCGTGCCGATGTTTGTCATCGTCGTCGGCTATATCTCGATCATGACGCTCTCCGGCCACAATATTGCTGAACTGATCGCCTCCGCACCTAACGGTGAAGCCATTTCCATTAGCGCTGGCGCGACGATGGTCGTAGGCGGCTGTATCGTCGCGAGTTTGATTACGCCCGATATGACGCGCTATTCCCAAAAAGGAAAACACGTTTTCTGGATGACGATGCTGTCGATTATCGTCGGGGAATTTATGGTGAATGGCCTCGCCATCATTATTGCCCGTGCGCTCAATACCGCAGACGTTGTGACGATCATGTCTCAGGCAGCGGGCGGCATCGGGCTGATTGCCGTGATATTTTCAACACTGAGGGTGAACGATATCAATCTTTATTCCTCCTCTTTGGGAATCGCCAATGCGATAGAAGGCGTCACGGGGAAGAAATTACGCTATGTCTCGATCACGCTGGTCATTGGCGTCATCGGCACACTGCTTTCGGTAGCGGGTATTCTGGACCGCTTTATTGATTTCCTGACGCTATTAGGCGTGCTGTTCCCACCGATTATCGGGGTGATGCTGGTTGATTATTATATTTTGCGCACCCACAAGACATTGCTCGAAACCAGCCGTGCCGAAGGCCAATTACCCGACAGCGCACAAACGCCGCTGATTGGCTGGCCGGCTATTATTGCCAGCATTGTCGGCGCCATCGTCGGATTAGCCTTTGAGTGGGGCGTACCGGCGTTTAATTCGCTGATCGTGGCCAGCATATTGTACTGGGCAATGAAAAGCATCCCTCACCCGCTACGCCAACCTGCATAGCGAGAAAGTCAGCCCATGGGATGAATGTCCAATGGGCTGGTTTACCACGAAGGATTATGCACGAATGGTTAGGCAGTACGGAACACTGCCACCGCTTTACTCAGCTCTTCGGTACGTTCAAATAATGATTCTGCGGCAGAAGCAGCCTCATTGACCAGCGCCGCGTTCTGCTGTGTTACCACTTCCATCTGGTTGATCGCCGTATTGATCTGCTCAATGCCAATACTTTGCTCATTGCTTGCCTCTGAGATTTCAGCAACCAGTAATGCAACACGCTGAATATCTTCAACCACAACGTGCATGGTATCGCCCGCTTCCCGCACGAAGCTACGGCCTTTCGTCACCTGATTGACGGAGTTACCGATCAGATCGTTGATCTCTTTAGCAGCGCTGGCACTGCGTTGAGCCAGACTGCGAACTTCGCCAGCCACCACGGCAAAACCACGACCCTGTTCCCCTGCCCGCGCGGCTTCCACCGCCGCGTTCAATGCCAGGATATTGGTTTGGAAAGCGATACCATCAATCACGCTGATGATATTGGTAATTTTTTCAGCAGATGTCACGATATCCTCCATGGTGGTAATGACGTTCGTCATCATTTTCCCGCCATCCACTGCACGTTTAGACGCCGTAGTTGCTAGTCCATTGGCATTTTTGGCATTAATCGCATTTTGCTTAACCGAAGAGGTCATCTGCTCCATCGACGCCGCCGTCTCCTCGAGCGAGCTAGCCTGCTGCTCTGTACGCGAAGACAAATCAATATTCCCGCTGCTGATCTGGCCCGATGCCGTGGCAATCACATCCACATTACTGTGCACGCGATCCACAATATTAGTCAGGTTCGACACCATATCTTTCATCGCCTGTTGAAGCTGCCCCATTTCATCTTTTGAAGTTACTTCAATAGGATGGGTCAGATCGCCTTCTGCAACTTTACGTGCTAACCCAACGGCGTTCTGTACTGGAACAGCAATCGACATAATTAACCGCCATCCCAGCAGGATCACAACAACGACACCGGCAAGAAATGTAACCACTACGGCTATCAATATTTTGGTGAAATCATGCTGAGAGGAAACATAAAGCTCATTACCCACCTCTGATTGAATCCGGATCAAATCATCCATCAACTTTTGAAGAGGAATATAATCATCTTTTAACGAGGCGTTAATAATACGTTCAAGCGTATTTTTATCTTTATTTTCAATCGATTTAACGGCGGCACCCAGCACATTTTCATCATAGTTTTTTCGCAATACATCGTACTCTTTTTCCAGCGTTTGCTCATCACCCGTTAAATAGGTTTTGCTATACAATAACCATTGTGCATCAGCCACTTTTCTTGCTTTTGATATATTTTCTAGTGCCTTTTTTGTTCGCTCAATGTTGGCAATATCTGCACTGGCAATTTCAAACATCACGCTACTCGTCTGGCGAGTCACATTATCAAGATACCCCAATGCGATAAGCCGATCGTTATACATCGTTTTTAAAGATTGATTTGAACTATTTATCCCCGAAAGACCAATAATAGAAACGACTAATAATAAAACCGCCATCAGTAGCATAACTGATATAAGCCTAAATTTTATACTCATCAAAGCACCAAAAAACAACATGAAAGTAATGTTATATCGACAGGTAAAATAAAAAACTTACATTAATCAAAAAATAATATTTTTATACTGACTTACACATAAAAATCATGATTTAATCAAGATAAAATCAATGCAAAGAAACAGTTATTCTTTATAAAAACCATGTGGCGCTATAAACTATCTTATCTTTATTTAATCACCATCACTGTCACATTTATTTCTCTTCCTCTACGAGACAATCCCTTTATTTATTTTTTAACAATGGCTAGCGATCACTGACTTACCCTGCCAATGATTCACAACAGAGTTTGCGTTAAGTATTGCACGCCTCACCAGAGGCCAGAAATTCAGATATGCCATCGTCTTAAAATTGTAATATAATCAATGGGTCCTTATTTGGGGCATACAAGTACTACTTAAGTAAAAATAGGCCATGATGGCCTGAGGATTGCCGTTGAATACTGGCGATGATGGGACTTTTTTCCATACATCATCAGTATGCAAAAAGGCAAAATAGCTATGGTTATCCCAATAGCTTTCGAGGGGCAGAGCCAAACGTTGTCGTATTGAACAACGTGCCTGCAACTGGAAAGATAGCGGGTATATGCTAGGAAAAGGATTTATGCCAAAGATAAAAACATGTCTCACGCCGCTAAACTGTCTACTCGTTTTAAGTGGCGCATTAATGGTCAATACGGCAAACGCCGCTGAAGCCTGTGTCGCGGGTAACTGGCAGGTGGATAGTTCCATCACCGATATGCCTTCCGTGAAATACCAGACTGAGCACTTTGCCTTCCGCTGGAATAATAACGACGTTAACCGCAATGATGCCGTTGCCGCAGGGCAGAAACTGGAGCAAATTTGGGATAAGTTCATTAACCAAATTCAGTTCCCTGAGCCTTATTGCAAACAGACCGTGAAATATAAAGCCAATATTCACATCGACCCGACCTTTGGGCTTAGCGGCGGGATTGCAGGTGGTGGCAGCATGGGAATGTGGATCGGCCCTGCGTCACTCAAGGATAACTGGGGGCTGGCGCACGAATTTACCCATGCGCTGCAAGGGCAAACTGGCGGCTTCCAGAGTGCGGGCGATAACTACGTTGGCTGGATTTGGGAATCCCACGCGAACTGGATGACGCACCAGATGGATGAATTCCGCGGTACGTCGGCACACTGCTCAGAAATGCAGGTCAACTATTCGCATATTTATCTGGGTTCAACACGTAACCGTTACTGCAACTGGCAGTTTATGGAATATGTGAAGAACCGCTTTGGCTATGGTGCCATCAACGATATGTGGGCAAAAGCACCGAAATGGGGCGAAAGCGGTCAGTCTACCGCCGATCCGCTGTCTATTCTGCGCACCAACATGGGCTGGAGCCAGTCTGAATTCAACGATGTCTTCGGCGACTGGGCGATGCACAACGTCAACTGGGATTACATCGATCCAGACGGTTTCGACCGTGGCCGTTTTTACCGCTCAACCTATGGCAGCTATGGTGCGGTGCAACCCAACCAGAATAACGCTGACCGTTTGCTGAGAACCACCGCACTTGAGCCGGTTGTCGGTGCCAGCGCCAGCCTTCGCCGCTTCTCCGTACCGTTCGATCAGGCTCCGCAGCAGTTAGGCTATAACATCGTCAAACTTATCCCAGAAAGCGGTGCGACGAAAATCACCGTTAAATTCCGTGGCATGGTGCAGAGTAAATCGGCCATTACCCGCTTCCCTGGGTTGAAGAACGATCCGGCGACCATGCCACAGCCGAATTCCGACTGGCGCTGGGGTATTGTCGCTATCGGGTCGGACGGCGTTTCTCGCTACAGTGAATTGCAGCGCGGCGCGTCTGCCACGGTGAAAAATTTCACTATTCGTCAGGACGATCGCGGCATTTACATGGTGGTCATGGGTACACCGTCGCAAATGCAGAAGATCAAGTGGGATCAGGCTTACTACTCCCTTTATCGCTACCCGTGGATGGCTGATTTCACCGGCGTCTGGCCGGAAGGTAGCCAGCCTGGTGCGCCGAATCCAACCGCTAACGGTTCTCGTCACGCAAACGGCGGCGGCTGGGTATCGAACTCAGCCAATGTTGCCCCTACCGCGTACGTCGGGCCTTATGCTCGCGTTATCGGCGGGACGGTGAGAGATAACGCCAGAATTGAAGATCGTGCAACGATTCTGAGCGGAACGGTGGAAGGTCGCGCTGTTGTTGGCGGCCTGACGGTGCTACAGGGTAATACCGTGGTACGCGATAACGCGCGGCTGCATACGGTCTTCATGGGGCCGGGTGCGTTTGAGCGCGGTATTGTGCTGTCAGGCAATGCGCAAATGCGTGGAGATGCGGAAATTCGCGGCGCTTCTGCATCACAAGGCGTGTTCTATGGCTTTATTGATGATGAGGAAGTCAGAAGCAGCGCAGCCGGTGCTTACCTGACCGATGCCGTGCCAGAAGTGACGGCCGTTCCGGTTTACAGCACGAAGTAATATCACGACAGAAAGGGGAACTGACTCAGAACCACGTTATGTTGATTCTCAAAATAAGTCGGCCCCATAAATAAACAGGCCGCCCTATTGGCGGCCTGTTTCATACGATGCATAGCACAGACTCTTAGAACAGTGCGCCGGGCGGCACGTCTTTATAGGTATTCAGGTAAGCCGCCAGCATTTTTTTAAAGAAGTTACGCACTTTTTTCACCTTGGTTTTACTTAACGTATTGTTTAATTAAGCGATGGAATGACTTTTTAGCGATGACTTGTCTTAATGGCGCAGTGCCCCGCTTTATGGGGATGAATTGTACATGCTTGTTGAGAAAAAGCACATTTTTTGTGACGCAAGTCACACAATGAAATTCACCGATACTTTCCCCAGTCCGCACTTACCCACGATTATTTTCTTTTGTTGCGAATCATTACCATCAGCGACCAATACGCCGCTGGCTATGCTATGCTCATGATGAAAGACGAAATTTTAGTCACTGTCCGTTATTAATTGAGCGCCATTCACTGTCGGTTAGCACACTTTTTTACGCGCAGTCACCACGGTTTCGCCATTGGTTATTCGCTGATGAAGGCCCATTCCTACCCCCATGGAAACCTGGAAACTTAACCT
Organism: Pectobacterium carotovorum; assembly: GCA_016415585.1. Classification (NCBI taxonomy): domain Bacteria; kingdom Pseudomonadati; phylum Pseudomonadota; class Gammaproteobacteria; order Enterobacterales; family Pectobacteriaceae; genus Pectobacterium; species Pectobacterium carotovorum. Next base: position 3,654,408 of record CP066552.1, read on the forward strand.
CTTCTCTGCCTGGCTGGGATGTTTTTTCACCGGGCTGGCCATGAGCCAGATATTACCCTTCTTGCCGCTGTACATTGAGCAGCTTGGCGTTCACTCGCACGAGTCGCTGAGTCTGTGGTCCGGTTTGATCTTCAGTTCGTCTTTTCTCATCTCAGCCGCCGTTGCGCCACTGTGGGGAAGCCTCGCCGATCGTAAAGGGCGAAAGCTCATGCTGCTACGCGCCGCACTTGGCATGGCGATCGTGATGTCATTGCAGGGGCTGGCGACCAACGTATGGCAACTGTTCATCCTACGGTCACTCATGGGGCTGACCTCCGGGTACATTCCCAACGCGATGGCGCTGATTGCCTCACAGGTTCCGCGTGAAAAAAGCGGCTGGGCACTAGGTATGCTATCGACCGGGCAGATTGCTGGCGTTATTCTCGGCCCCTTATTCGGCGGCTTTATGGCCGACTATATCGGGCTACGCATCGTCTTTTTCATCACCGGTGGCCTGTTGTTTATCAGCTTCCTGATTACGCTTTTCGCCATTAAAGAGAGCGTGGTTAAGGTCACCAAAGAGAATCGACTCAGCGGAAAAGCCGTCTTCGCTTCGCTGCCGTATCCGGCACTCATCATCTGCCTGTTCATTACGACAATGATGATCCAGATGGCGAACGGCTCCATCAGCCCGATCCTGACGCTGTTCATCCGCGATCTGGCTCCCGGCACGGACAACATTGCCTTTATCAGCGGCGTGATTGCGGCCATTCCCGGCGTATCCGCCCTGCTATCCGCACCGCGACTTGGCCGTTTAGGTGACCGAATCGGCGCACATCGCGTCCTGATCGCCGCACTGGCGATCAGCGTACTGCTGTTCCTGGTCATGGCGATGGTACAAAGCCCTACACAGCTCGGCATACTGCGCTTTCTGCTGGGCTTTGCCGATGGCGCACTGATGCCAACCGTGCAGGCACTGCTGGTCAAATACAGCAGTCAGCAGGTGACGGGCCGTATCTTCGGCTATAACCAGTCATTCATGTATCTGGGCAACGTCCTCGGGCCGCTGGTGGGTTCCGGCGTCTCCGCCCTGATGGGCTTCCGCTGGGTATTCGTCATCACCGCCTGTCTGGTGCTGTGCAACACAATCCAACTCTTTTTCGCCTTCAGGAAACCGCGCGGAAAAGGATAACGCTCCAGCTAAAAGACAATTCTCCGGCCAGTGATTCCACTGGCCATTCATTTTTCTCAGTTAGCGCCCACCACATGTGCCCTCCCCTTTCTCAGGGTATTCCCCCCCCTTTGTTATAAATGATGTAAAAACATCAAAAAAACTTATTTTTTGACAAAAAATTACCACCAATGCGTATCCAAATGAAAAATTAATCACATAAATGTAAAAAAAATTAAACAAACCCTACCTATATTGGCTGCTTTGTTTCGGCGCCACGCGAATTGCCCTGTTCAGAAATGCAGACATTCGCGCCTGTAGGGAAGTGAGTAATGAGAAACTGGAACGAACCAAAGAAGCAAAAAGCCCACATCGATTTGGTTCCCATGATCGATGTGATGATGTTCCTACTGGTCTTCTTTGTGTTGATCAGCATGAACGTCATTCCCGCGCTAGGTCTGAAAACGCAGCTCCCCGCCGCAGGCAGCGCACAACAACTTAAGCCGCAGAAAAAAGCGATCATCACGCTTGGCGCACAGGATCATCTTGAGCTGGACGGACAGCCGATGGCACTGAGCGATCTCGTGACGACGCTGCAACAGCAGCAGCAAGACCAGCAAACCACCATCATTATCAACAGCGATAAAAGCGTCGAGGTTGAGCGTCTGGTAGCCGTCATGGATACCCTGCGTCAGGGTGGGTTCTCGTCCATTTCTATCGCTACCCGGAAATTGTGACATGTACCAGCTCTATCGCTCACGCCACGCCATCAGTTGGTTACCATTGCCGGTGTTTGCCACCTGCCTGTTCTTCGCCAGCCAACAGCCGCCGCTGAAAGTTCAGCAGCACTACGACGAAACAGTCATGGCGCTCACGCTGGCTGAACCGGAGCCGATTCCCCAGCCCGAACCGATCCCTGAGTCAGAACCGATCCCTGTGCCACAACCGGAACCCGAGCCTGAGCCGATTCCGGTTAATGAACCCGATCCGATTATAGAAGCGCCGCCGGTTACGCCCCCTAAGCCGGAAGTGAAGCCAAAGCCTAAACCCGAGGTTAAGCCCAAGGCGGAAACCAAACCTAAACCGACGCCCACACCCGCCAAGCCGACTACGCCACGCCCGGAAGCCCCGGCCAAGCGCCCAGCACCGGCTGCTCCTTCCGCGCCGTCGGTGAATGTCGCCGCGCTGGAAAACAGCTATGTGCAGGCGCTGCGCGCGCAGCTTGAACAAACCAAACGCTACCCAACCGGGCGACAGGCATCGCTTGAGCGTCCCGAAGGTCGCGTTGAAGTCTGGCTGGAAGTCGATCGCACAGGACGAGTTATCGATTCAGGCATCAGCAGCAAAACACGCAGCATGCTGCTTAACCGAGCAGCACAAGCCAGCTTACAGAGCATCAAACAGGTTCGGGCCTTCCCCGCCGACGCCTTTGCAGGACAAAGCACAAAACGCTTTTTAGCCACGTTCGATTATCAGGCGCAGTAGCGTTTCGCACCTGAGCAAGAGAGCGAATCAGCAAAAATAACGTCAACAACACGTTGATATAGCCTAAATAATTCGAGTTGCAGGACGGCGGCAAGTGAGGGAATCCCGATGAGCTTACTCAAGTAAGTGATTCGGGTGAGTAAGCGCAGCCAACACACCTGCAGCTTGAAGTATGACGGATATAAACAAATTACTGATAATACTAGGATGACTAAATGAAACCGTTCAAACTTTCTGGGGTATGTTTGTCCGTCGTCGGCGCATTACTGGCAGGCTCCGCGCTGGCGGAGGAAGCGACAGATGTCGGCACGATCAACGTACAGGGACAACCGCTCGGCGCAGGATTAATGGTTCAGGAAGACAGCGCCAAATCGCGCTCGACCGTGACAAAAGACGCGCTGGATAAGATGCCCGCCGCAGGCAATGCCATTGATAAACTGAAATACACTGCGGGCCTGAACGTCAGCAGCAACGACGCCAGCGGCTTAAGCGGCGTCAGCTATACCATGCGCGGCATGAGTGCGGATCAGGTCGGCCTGTCATCAGACGGTATTCCCGTCAATGACTCTGGCGACTACGCCGTGTACCCGAACGGCATGGGCGACCCGGAAAACCTGGAGCAGATCTTCGTTACCCAAGGCTCATCAGAAATGGATGGCCCGCACATCGGTGCCAGCGGCGGCAACATCGGGCTGGTTTCCCACCGTCCGGTGAAAGAGTTTGGTGGTTTCGTTAAGCAAACATTCGGCAGCAACAACCTCAGCAAGACCTTTGCACGTCTGGAAACCGGTAAACACAACGGTTTCAGCAGTTGGCTCTCTTATTCGTATACCGATTCCGACAAATGGCGTGGCGCAGGCTATTCCCGCGCCGATAAAGTCGAGTGGAACGGACTGTATGAACATGAAAATGGCCACAGCAGTAGCTTGATTGTGAAATACAATCAGCAAGACACTATCAACTACATGACGCTGAGCAAACGACAGTTCGAGCAAAATGGACGCAAGATGGATTACGCCACGACGCCTATCTACAACAGCCGTGGACAAATATCCCAATACTACAAACTCAATCGCAATAACTTTGAAACCCTGAATGTCACGTTCACCCAGAAGTTGCAGTTGCGCGATAATCTGGCGCTGACGTTACAGCCCTACTATTTCTCGACGAACGGCGGCAGTTTTGGCAGCGGAAGCGCCAGCGTGTTATCCGCGACGTCGGACCGCGCAGGTAACTACGATCTCAGCAACCTGACCTCCAACACTTATTATCGCCCGTCGTGGACGGAAACCTGGCGGCCGGGTATCACCACCAAGCTGAAATGGGATATTAGCGACGAGCATAGTCTGGATATCGGCTACTGGTTCGAGCGTGCCCGCCAGCGCCAAACGCAGCCGTTCATCCCGATCCAGAGCGACGGCAACCCAGTTAATGTCTCCGGCAAACCCGGCGATGCGAATCAGGTCACCGACGCGAACGGGAACGTGGTTCAAGGCCGTAACCAGTTTACTGTCACGCCAGCACATAAAATCTGGGTTCAGGACACTTGGTTCTTCTCCCCAGAATGGACGTTCACCGGCGGTCTGGCCTATCAGCACGTAGAACGTGACGGGACTAATCTCGGCAGCTTGTATAACGTCGCAGAGAAAAAGAACAAGAAATACCACGAGTTCCTGCCTAGCTTTAACGCGGCTTACCGTATCAATACCGAAAATCAGGTGTTCTATAACATCACACGCAACATGCGTACCCCGCCCAACTACGTGTTGTATAACGTTGGCGATTCCATCAATACCAAGCCTGAATTGAGCTGGAATCAGGAACTCGGCTGGCGCTTCCAGGATGAGGACATGCTGCTGAGCGCCTCGCTGTTCTTTATCCGCTTTACCGATCGCCAGATCTCCAGCCGTAACGCCGCCGGCGATTACGAAATGATCAACGCTGGGAAAGTGGAAAATAAAGGGCTGGAACTGGAGTGGAGCGGCAAGCTGCCTCATAACTTCAACTACTTCGCGGCTTATACCTATACCGATACCACACAGAAAAACAATCTCGCCACCGGCGGCAGCCAGCTCCCCACCACGGGCAAGCAGGTTGCCAACGCGCCGAAAAATATGCTCAACCTCGGGCTGGGCTATGACGACGGCCTCTACTACGCCGGTGTGAATAGCCGCTACGTCGGATCGTTCTACGGCGACATGACCAATGACGAGAAGATCGGTGGACGTACCGTTTTCGATCTCAGCGCCGGTGTCTATCTGCCAGTGGATAAGAAGATCGTGAAAAGCGCCACCTTACGCTTTGGCGTCAGCAACCTGTTCGACAAAGAGTATCTCGACTCCGCGCGCTCAGTGAGCTTCAACTCAAGATCGTATAACGGCGTATCGGCAGGCACACCGTTTTACAACGTCGGGGAAGAGCGCACCTTCAACGCCTCACTGGAAGCCACGTTCTAATTCGATAACGTAATACGCCAGCACGGAGCACCGTGCTGGCGCTCATCACCAACAACGCCCAACAAGGCAACAGAAGGATCAGGCCATGAACGCCGATATGCTGCACGAGATTATTTTCTACGTCATGTACGCCTCACTGGTGATCGCCCTGATGATCATCATCGAACGCAGTCTCTACTTTTCCTATACGCACCGACAGGCCAAACGTTTGGAACGCGCGCTGACGGCGGATATTCGCCACGTTCACGATCTGCCGGACGCACTAACCCAGCGCCCCAGCCTGCCTATCACCGTCGTCACGCCCGTTCTGACGCAGTCACATCAGGCAGAAAACCGCGATGCGCTTAACGACCTGATCGACGCACAGTATCTGCAAAGTAAGCCGCAGCTGTCGCGCGGATTGTGGGTTCTGGAAACCGTCGTCACCGCAGCACCGTTACTGGGGCTACTCGGCACCATCATGGGGATCATTGAAACCTTCAAAGCCCTGTCCGCTGCGGGAATCTCCGACCCAAGCCAGGTTTCCGCCGGCATGGGAACCGCGCTGTACGCGACAGGGCTGGGCATCGCCATCGCGCTGGTTTGCCTGCTGGGGAACAATTTCCTGCAAAGCCGAATGGAACACATCAGCGAAATGCTGAAAGTCCTGCTGATTCGCGCCGGAATGCCGCATACTCGTCAACAGAAAGCGGGCTCCGCTGTAACGCACAGTGCTGTTACGGACAATGCCATGACAGACAAAGCGATAGCGGAGAAGCGCTATGCTTAATCGTTGTGGTTTCACCCATCCGGGGCAGCGCTGGAAGCATTGCATCAACACACTACTGGCAGGAGGCGTATTGTTTATTGTGAGTGCGTCAGCTCATGCCGACACTAGCGGCTATAGCATTCCCGGCTATGAATTAGTGTATGACGCCCCGGTGGAAACCACGCTGACCGCCCCCGATTTACGCCCCAGCGACGCGGTGTGGATATCGCTGTTTGATAACGCACAGCACACCATTGAACTGGGCCAATTCTATGTCGCTAATCAGGCTGGAACACGCTTCGATAACGTCTTACAGCATCTGCGTGCCGCCGGAGAACGCGGCGTGCGAATCCGCCTGCTGCTTGAAGAAAAAGGGCTAAAAATTTCCACGCAGGACACGCTGGAACAGCTCAAAACGATTCCGAATCTGGAGCTGCGCGTAATCCCCTTTGAACGCCTGAGCGGCGGTATTGTGCACGCTAAATATCTGCTGGTTGATGGCAAACAGGCCTACATGGGCAGCCAGAATCTTGACTGGCGGGCGCTGGAGCACATTCACGAAACGGGGTTATTAATCGACGATCCCCGCGTGGTGACTCAGATTAGCGCCATTTTTGAACAAGACTGGCTGGCGCAAGCGCGACTGACCCACGGCGAAACCGTTGCGCCGCTGCCCGCAGCAACGCAACCCGCTGACCGTTCGGGCAACTATCTGGTTGCCAGCCCCAAAGCATTCAACCCCGCTGGCGTGATAGATTCCGAAGAAGAACTCCCTCGTTTGCTGGCCGAAGCCCAACAGCAGGTTCGCATTCAGGTGATGGATTACGTCCCGCTCTCTTACGGCCCGGATAAAACGCGCCCCTACTACGCGGTGATCGATAACGCGATTCGCACCGCCGCCGCACGCGGCGTCCAGATCGAGCTGATGGTGTCCGAATGGAGCACCAAAATGCCGAATATCGCTTACCTGAAAAGTCTGGCCGTGCTACCCAACATTCAGATAAAAACGGTCTCAATACCGCAAGCCAGCAGCGGCTTCATCCCGTTTGCCCGCGTGATCCACAGTAAGATCATGACCATCGACGGCCAAAAAGCCTGGATAGGCACCAGCAACTGGAGCGGCGGCTATCTGGATAACTCGCGCAATTTGGAGATGGTGATTCAGAACCCAGCGATGGCGCAGCGGGTAGACATGCTCTATACACAACTGTGGAACAGCGAGTACGCGCATCCTTTGCGCATTGATTATGATTATCCTCAGCTCAATCCGGGTGGTATCACTTCATCCACGACAGGCGGCACGGTCACCGCACCGTAGCCACAACCCGAATGACATTTGATGGGGAATAGCATGAAACACACATTGTTAGCACTGCTGGTTGCCGGATTTCTGCCGTTCAGCGCGCAGGCCGAAGGAGAAAAAGTGACGCGCTATGTCGTTACCTTCCCGGCCAGCGATCATGTTGCGTATCAGGGCAAATTCGCCAAGAACTTCCCCAACGGTTTGCCTGTCGGCATTGGCTCCGGCCTCTATTTTACCGGCAAACAGGGTGACGACCTGATGTTCACCACCGTCACCGATCGCGGCCCGAATGCCGATGCGCCGCTGGTCGGCGAGAAAGAGGCCAAGATCTTTGCCAGCCCCGACTACGCGCCGCTAATGATGGATATTCGGGTCAGCGCGAAAGCCGCCGAGGCGATCAACGCCCGCCCGCTGCACGATACCGAGGGTAAAATTACCGGCCTGCCGCTGCCAGCAGACTTTATTGGCACCACCAATGAAGTGGCGCTGAACGACGCCCTACAACCGCTCAGTACCAGCGAGCGTGGGCTGGACACCGAAGGCGTTACGCCGGATGGCAAAGGCGGCTTCTGGCTGTGTGACGAATACGGCCCGTTCCTGATTCACGTTGATGCCAGCGGGAAGATCCTGCAAAAATTCGGGCCGACGCCTGCGGGCAATGAGCACTCGGTTGCCAGCGGTTTACCGAATATCATCAAATGGCGTCAGCCGAATCGGGGTTTTGAAGGGCTGACCCGCCTGCCGGATGGCACGATCGTCATGGCCGTGCAAAGCACGCTGGATATCGACGGCAAAAGCAAAAACAAAGCGCAGTTTACGCGTCTGGTGATGTTTAACCCGGAAACCAAAACCAGCCGCATGGTGGGCTACCCCATCAACATCGACAGCTATAAGAAAGCGAAGGATGCCAAGATCGGCGATATCGTGGCGCTGGATAATCAGCGCATTCTGCTGGTCGAGCAAGGCGCGGACAAAGACAAGCAGATGCAGAACCGCATCTATCTGGTCGATCTCAGCAAGGCGAGCGATCTGACACCGTTCGATGCCGATGGCAAATCGCCGGAATTTGACGATCTTGCCCAGTTGGAAAAACGCGGTATTACGCTGGCGCATAAGCAGGAGCTGGTGGATCTGCGTAAGCTTGGCTGGCAGCAGGAGAAAGTGGAAGGTCTGGCGCTGGTCGATAAGCAAACGCTGGCCGTCATTAACGACAACGACTTTGGCCTGCAATCTGTACTGCAATCCCCAGTGAAAGCAAAAGATAAAGCGGACGACTATCAGGTTACTGCCGATGGAAAACTGACGCGAGATGGCAAGGCGGTCGAGACGACGTTAGCCATCAAACCGTTGGAGAAGCCAGAAGCCGATAATGAACTGTGGGTGATTACCCTGCCACAGCCGCTCAAGTAGTCTTCTGTGAAATGGCTTCCACCGGAGACGGGGAAGCCACTGTTCAACGCACTCAGGTAACACGCTCAGGCGTGCTCGAACCAGTCGCTATTCTGTTGCGCAATCGGCGTGATCGAATAGATCATTTCCTGCAAATGCTCACGAATCGCTTTTTCGGCGGCATCAGGATCGCGCGCTTTTAGGGCGCTAAAAATCAGGTAGTGCTGCTGGATCAGGCTGGTCGGCGGTGAAACCTGGCTCAGGCTGAGAAAACGCACGCGGTCCATCGTCGCTTTAATCGACTCGATGGTTTCCCACGCCAGTGGACAGTTGGCAATCTGCGTCAGAAGCTGATGGAAGCTGTCGTCAAGGCTGAGAAACTCACGCACCTGCTCATTCTGCGCGGCCAGTTCCTGACGGCGTAAGTTGTGCTCCAGCGTCAGCAGTTGCTCTTCCGTCACCATTTCTGCCGCCCGGCGTACAATCGCGCATTCCAGCGCCTGACGAATAAAGCGGGCATCTGCCACACGCTGCTCGGAGATTTTCATCACAAACGTGCCGCGCTGCGGCATAATTTGCACCAGTCCGGCCTCTGCCAGCTTGATAAAAGCCTCTCTGACCGGCTGGCGGGACACATCAAAACGCACGGAAATTTCTTTTTCAGACAGCAGTTTACCCGGCGGAATATTGCATTCCACAATGTCTTTGCGCAGTACGCGATAAATTTGCTGATTGACTGGTTCGTTGTTGTTGATCTGAAAAGAGGTATCCATGCCGCTGTGCTTGCCCGAGAAATTTACCGCTTATGATACACGCTTAGCGCAGCGAGTGTCAGTGTTACAACGCCTGTCGTGGTGAGATCGGAAGACACAGGACAAGGCATTGTCGGCACTCGCCTCATCCTGTGTTGCTTTATGATTACGGCTATCTAATGCAGTCACGCGACGGCCGTCGCCGCTGCGCTTTCATCCTACCAGTCGGTATCCTGCAATGTTCCCTTCACACCCTTCGCTAACAGCGACAGGTAGTGCTGCGTCACCACATCGACAAAGACAGGATTCTTCGGCAAGTCCTCACCAAAAATCGCCGTCAGCGTCAGCAGTGCCACGACTCGGCTTTCGCCTTCCGAGCTGCATTGCACCGTTTCCGCGATCAAATCTTTCAGCGGATCGCTAATTTCAATCGGTTGTCCTTGTTCATCCACGCCGCCGACATAGCGCATCCACCCTGCCACGCCAAGCGCCAACGCATCAAAACGGCTGCCGCGAGCCAGATGCCAGCGGATTGAATCCAACATCCGCTGTGGCAATTTCTGCGAACCGTCCATCGCAATCTGCCAGGTACGGTGTTTTAGCGCCCGGTTGCGATAGCGATCCAACAGCGCATCCGCATAGGCGGCGAGATCGACACCCTGTGTACGCAGCGTCGGTGCCTGTTCACGCAACATCAGATGATGCGCCGCCGCGACCAGTTCGCTGTCCTGCATGCACTCACTGATATGCTGGTAGCCAGCAAGGTAGCCAAGATACGCCAGAAACGAGTGGCTGCCGTTCAGCATACGCAGCTTCATTTCCTCAAACGGCAGGACATCCTGCACCAGCTCCGCGCCCGCTTTTTCCCACGCAGGACGGCCGTTGACGAAGTTATCTTCAACCACCCACTGGAAGAACGGTTCACAGGCGATCCCCGCAGGATCGACGACACCGAGCTGCCCCTGAATCGTCTTCAACGTTTCCTCGGTGATAGCCGGAACAATCCTGTCCACCATCGTGGACGGAAAGGTGACGTGCTGTTCAATCCAGCGCGCCAGTTCGACATCCTGCAGCTCGGCCAGTTGCACAATCACGTTGCGCGTGACGTGCCCATTTTCCGGCATATTGTCGCAGGACATCACGCTGAATGCCGGTAGCTGACGCTCCCGTCTGCGTTTGATGGCAGCCAGAATCACACCGGGCAGGGAGCGTGGTTCTGTGGGTAACCCCAGATCGTGGCAAATCAGCGGATGTTCACTATTCAACTGCCCCGTCGCCGGATGGTGGCAATAGCCTTTCTCCGTGACGGTAATCGACACAATGGCGATATCCGGCGCGCTTAGCGCTTCCAGTACAGCCTCGATACCTTCGACTTCCGCATGCAGCGCGCGGGTTGCTACGCCAATGACTCGGCTATTCCAGCCGCTGTCCGCCATTTCGGACACCGACCACAGCAAATCCTGCTGGCGAATGGCTTCAATCTGCTGCTCACCGCCAATCAGGTTGATTTCGCAATAGCCCCAGTCGCTACCGTGCTCCGCCGCCAGTTTATCGGCACAGACCGCCTGATGCGCCCGGTGGAATGCGCCAAAGCCAATATGCGCAATACGTGTTTTTAGCAGGCGTCGGTCGTAACGCGGCACCACAACCTGCGGTTTAAGAGTGGAAAATTCACTGATACTCATCGTTATCCCTGATAGGTGATTCAAAAAATATGTCTGCGCCCTAAATGATTCGAGTTGCAGACAAGCCAACTCATCTGCAACTCGAATAATGACAATCTGAACGTTATACCGCGTCGTCTAATGCATCCAAGTCACGGTCTTTCACTTCCGGCATACAGATAGCCGCGAATAAACCAATCACCGAGTAAGCAATCATCATCACGACAATCGGCCACCAGGAACCGGTCATGTTGCAGAAAATACCCGCTAACACCGGACCAAAACCAACGGCAACCAGGCCGCCCGTTTCTTTGGCAATCGCCATTTGCGTAAAGCGGCTGCGCCCACCGAATATTTCCGCCATGGTGATGTTTTCCAGCGCAAATAACCCCAGCACCGCAAAGTTATGAATAATGATAATACTGACGACAATCACGTTAACGCTATTCTCTTTATCGACGATAAGAGAGAGCATTGGGTAGGCTAACAATATCGCCGAGATATTCAGAATAATATACGGTACGCGGCGACCAATTTTATCCGAGAGCCAGCCTAATAATGGAATCGTGATAAAACCAATAATGGAGCTGATCATCAATGCATCAGTAGGAATAGATTTATTGAATAAGAGCGTTTGGACTAAATATCCCGCGAGGAAGGTCTGAATTAACCCTGAATTTCCCGCCTGTCCGAAGCGTAATCCTGTTGCCAGCCAAAACGCCTTGCTTTTGAACATGGACAGTACTGATTTTTGCTCGCTTTGCTCAACCACCAGAGCCGGTGACGACTCTTCAGTACCAGAGACATCATTACTCACTTTTTCAAAGACCGGGCTTTCTTTCAGGTTCATACGCAGCCAGATCGCGAAGATCATCACGACGACGCTGGCCAGGAACGGTACACGCCAGCCCCACGCCAGTAACTCTTCTCTCGAGAGGGCAAAAAACATGACGGCCCAGATAGCCGTAGCACTGAGCGTGCCACAGTTGGTACCCATTGCCACCAGAGAGGAAATAATCCCGCGTTTCCCTTTCGGCGCGTATTCAGCCAGCATGGTACCGGCACCGGAAATCTCGGCTCCCGCTCCTAACCCCTGCACGATACGCAAGGTCACCAGCAAGATGGGCGCGAAAATACCAATCTGTGCATAGGTCGGTAACACGCCAATTAACGTGGTACAGATCCCCATCATGGTAATGGTGATAAAGAGCACTCTCTTTCTGCCGATGGAGTCCCCCATACGGCCGAAAATAAAGGCACCAACGATACGTGCGACATAGCCTGCACCGTAGGTTCCCATTGCCAGAATCAGCGCCATTGCCGCCGATTGTTCAGGGAAGAATATTTCATGGAAAACCAATGCCGCACCGAGCGAATACAGTTGGAAATCCATGAATTCTAATGCGGTGCCCAGCCAGCCGGATACTGCTGCCTTGACTAAATCCTTGGTACTTCTTACAGGCTTATCTTGTCCAGATGCTATTTGCGTATTCATATATACTCTCGACGATTTGTAATTATGGTAGAGCACAGTAAGTAAAATTACCGTTCATCATGGTGTCGCAATCCACTCCAGTTCGTTATTGACGATCTGGAGTGATTAAGAGAGAAATAATTACTTCAAAGGAATCATTATATTATTCTGTAGCCGATATAGTTTTTCCTTTTATACCCGTCATACTTCACGTTGCTTGTGCGTTGGCTGCCCTTACTCACCCCAGTCACTTACTTATGTAAGCTCCTGGGGACTCGCGCGGTTGCCGCCTTCATGCAACTCGAATTATTTAGGGTATATATCCCCTGTTGTTAATTACGTGTCATGCTTCATTAAACGTCAGCAGGACTTTACAGCAGCGTTTTTGATCTTTTTCAAAGACCTCAATCGCCTGTACCACCTGCTGATAATCAAACCGATGGGTAATCAGTTTTGCTGGGTCGATACGTTTCGCTTTCAGCCACTCAATCACGATGGGGAATTTATTGGCATTCAAGCGCGATGAGAAAATGGAGATCTCTTTGCTGGTTATTCCCTGTTGGCTGACCTGACAAGGCTCGCTGGAAAAACCCATGATGGCGATGCGTGCCGCAGGAGACGCAATCGTAATCGCTTCCTGCAAAATAGACGGATGGCAGGCAGCATCAACAATCAGCGTAGGCTTGATATTCAGCGCTTCCAGCTCGTCTTTTAATGACAGCGATGCGTTGTTGATGACCCTGTCCGCTCCGCTGCGTAATGCCATATCCAGACGTTCAGGAATGCGATCGACGACAATGACTTCCTTCACGTTGAACACGCCTTTCAGCACCTGAACCGAGGTCAACCCCATCGGTCCCGCGCCATAAATCAGGGCGATATCCTGCTCCGTCGGCTTCACCTGTGCGGTCACGTTGGCTGAAATCGTGAAGGGTTCCACCATTACCGCGAACTCATCAGGAATCTCGTCCGGGATGGTGTGCGCGTTCTTCGCCGGTACGGCAGCGTACTCGCTGAACCCGCCGTCACGGTGCACACCCAGCACCACCAGCGAGGTACAGACGTTCGGCTTGCCGATTGAACATGGGTAGCAGTGGCCGCAGCTCACTACCGGGTCGACCGAGACACGTTCGCCCAGACGTGATGCCTCCACGCCCTCACCTACCGCCTCAATCACGCCGAAGAATTCATGCCCGATCACGCGCGGATATTTGGCAAAGGGGTTATGCCCGCGATAGATGTGGCTATCCGAGCCACAGATACCCGCAAGCTTTACCTTCACCCGAACTTCACCTGCCGCGGGCTGCGGAATAGGACGTTCTTCAATCACCAGTTCATTTGGCTGCTGTATCACAATGCTTTTCATGTTTTGGCCTCTGATTACCTATTCCACTCTTACCAATTCCACAACGTGCCGTCTTCCAGACGGGCAACCGGGAGATAAGCGGGGTCATAGGGGTATTTGGCCGCCAGCTTTTCATCGAACTCAATGCCTAACCCCGGTTTTTCGCCTGGGTGCATGTAGCCGTTATCGAATGTCCAGTTATGCGGGAATACTTCCAGCATTTGCTCCGAGTAACCCATGTATTCCTGCACGCCGAAGTTTGGCACCCAGAGGTCAAAATGCAGCGCCGCCGCCATGCAGATAGGCGACAGGTCCGACGGCCCGTGCGAACCGGTACGCACCTGATAGAGCGAGGCAAAGTCGGCGATGCGACGCATGCCGGTAATCCCGCCCGCGTGGGTAATCGTGGTGCGGATGTAGTCGATAAGCTGTTCTTCGATCAGCTGTTTGCAATCCCAGATGCTGTTAAAGACTTCACCCACTGCAATCGGCGTAACCGTGTGCTGACGGATTAAACGGAAGCACTCCTGATTTTCCGCAGGCGTCGGGTCTTCCATCCAGAACAGACGATAGTCTTCAATGCTTTTACCAAAGCGCGCCGCTTCAATCGGCGTCAGACGGTGGTGCATGTCGTGCAGCATGTGCTCGTTGAAGCCAAATTTGTCGCGCACCGCTTCAAACAGCTTAGGCGTGAAATCGAGGTATTTTTCCGTCGACCACAGTTGCTCTTCCGGCAAGTTGCCTTTCGTCGCCGGCTCATACGCCAGCCCTTTGCCTTTCGCCATGCCGTAGGTGGTTTTCATACCGGGCACGCCGCACTGCACGCGAATCGCCTTGAAGCCCTCATCGCGATGCTTGGCGTAATCATCCAGCACTTCATCAATCGAGTGGCCCGTGGTGTGGCAATACACCATGACGCCCGTACGCGATGCGCCGCCCAGCAGTTGATAAAGCGGCATGTTGGCGGCTTTGGCCTTGATATCCCACAGCGCGGTGTCAACTGCCGAGATCGCGGACATCGTCACCGGACCACGACGCCAGTACGCGCCTTTGTAGAAATACTGCCAAATATCTTCGATCTGGTGCGCATCGCGGCCAATTAGCTGCGGACACACATGATCTTTGAGGTAAGAGGCGACCGGCAGCTCACGCCCGTTGAGCGTCGCATCGCCGAGGCCAGTTAATCCGCTATCTGTCGTAATTTTCAGGGTGACAAAGTTCCGTCCCGGGCAGGTGACAAACACTTCAGCGCTGACAATCTTCACGTTACTTATCCTTCTGTGCATGTAGCCATTCGTTTATGCTGACTACCATACAAGTATATTAATCGAGATAATTTGAATCGCCTCACATTTATTCACATCTGCAACATTTATCTAAAATTCATGAAGAGCGGGAAGGAGAACAGGAGTGCGTCGGGGAAGCAGAACGTGGGGAGATAAGATAAGAAAAGACGGAGGCCGGACAGCCAGTGCATGAGGATTGTTATGAACGCGTAGCATGTTCCCGTTACGGTACATGCCTTGGATATCCGCGCCTTTTGAACAAGGAAAATGCCTACCGAACGGACTTGCTGTTGTAATCTTGCAGGAAATCCAGAAACAGGCGCACCATGGGAATGTTATTGCTGCGCTTCAGGTAGCTAATAGCAAATGTCCTTTTCAGTTGCTCTTCCAGCGGAATCACCGCGACGTCGTAAGCGGTCAGGCTTTTGGCGACAGACGAACAGAGGAAGACCACGCCGGACAGGTTGATCACCAGATCCATAATGATGTCCATATTGCTGCATTCGCGAAAGTAGCTGGGGTTGATGCCCTGTCGAGTGAAGGATTCCGAAACGGCGGCATGTTCCCCCGTCCCTTTCTGCGGCACGATCAGCTTTTCTTTTACCAGCTGTGGCAAGCTGAGCATCTTACTGTCGGCAAGCGGGTGTGACCTTGCTATCACCGCAACAATGTCATCGATCTGGCAAATGGTGTGATGAAATAACGGATCGTTCAGGTACTCATCAAAAGGCGTCGAGAAAGACAGGTGGATCTCGCCATTGCGCACCCTTTCCAGTAAATCGGTGCTGACGCCGTCAATGAAAGAGATATCGATATTGGGATAGGCCTTCTGAAACAGGTTAAACATGTTGTAGTGAGCCAGACGGTTAAAAATCGGGATCACGCCAACCAGTAACGCGCCATCCGTGCTTTCCTCATAGCTGCTGACGAACTGTTCCAGCTCATAATGCTCTTTAATCATCCCCTGAATTTTGTCAGCAAAGATCTCCCCAAACGGCGTCAGAGAAAACTGCCGGGTGGTTCGGTTAATCAGTTTTCTTTCCGTTTCAAGTTCCAGCCGTGCGATCTCCTGCGACAAAAAAGCCTGAGAGATATTCAGCGCCTTCGCCGCTTTAGTGAAACTCCCGACACGGATGAGTTCCTGATAATAAATCACACGCTTTATGCTAAACATTGTTTTATATTACACATCAACATTCTCGGTTATAATCACCCACAATAACAATTATAGTAATTTGCAAATAATCAAATGTGATTAGATGCACATTTAATTAATGAGAAATAGCGTTAATAGTAGATATAGTCAACTTATTATCAATGAGGAAACAATTCATTAGTTTAAGACAGAGCACTCCATATTAATAAAGATTTATTAATATTATTTTTACAAACTCAACATCGTTCTTCACAAACCTCACTAATTTACATACTTCTAACAAAGGACTGAAAGTATGCACTATCCGAAAACAGCAAAAATAGTATTAGCATCGCTGACGCTGATAGGTTCAACCGCCATCAATGCGTCACAGAACCAACATGAAATCACCGTCAAGCAAGAAACGACGTCAGTGAAGTTAATCTCCGATGTCGTTTACTCTCAGGTATCGGTGCAAGGCTATCCTAACGTCGCATTAAAAATGGATATTCTTCAGCCCGAAGCGAAAAAAGCGCTTCCCGTCGTACTATTCATTACCGGTGGTGGATTCGTTAATGCCAATAAAGATAATTACCTGCAACAGCGCCTTAACCTTGCCGAAGCCGGGTATGTGGTTGCCAGTATGGAATATCGTGTCGCTCCCATCGTGCTTTTCCCTTCTCCGCTGGAAGATGTCAAATCCGCCATTCGCTATCTGCGCGCTAATGCGAAAAAGTTCGGCATTGACGGCCAGCATGCCGCGGTTTTCGGTTCATCGGCGGGAGGGTATCTGGCGGCATTTTCCGGGGTGACCAATGGCTCAAAAGCCTACGATAAAGGTGATAATCTCGATCAAAGCAGCGATGTTCAGGCCGTTATTGATTTCTATGGCTTATCCGACCTGACGCTCGTCGGTGAAGGATTCCCTGATGATGTCGTTCAGAAACACGCCTCGCCTTCCGCGACAGAAGCTATCTGGGTCAACGGCACCGCAGTATTTAATGAAGGCGGCGCGATTACCCGCTATCCCGAAAAAGCGGCTGCGGCCAACCCGATTAACTTTATTAGCGGCACCACGCCGCCGTTCCTGATTATGCACGGCACAAACGATACCTCGGTTTCTCCACGTCAGACTGAGAGACTGCATCAGGCTCTGACGGCGAAAAATATCGAATCGACCTACTACAGCGTTAAAGGCGCAGAGCACGGTGGGCCGCATTGGCTGCAACCGGACATCATGCAAATTACCGTGCGCTTTCTTGATAAGCACCTAAAACCCTGATGCTAGTTTAAAATCTATAGAATAGATTTCTTATTATTTATGTTGCATAAACGTTAGTGTGAAATAAGCACTAACGTTTTTATTTGTTGCGAGAAATCGCTCTAGCCGTTTATAAACTTCCCTGCCGCCGCATAAAAAAACGTGCAATATGATGCACATCAATTATTCACGTTTATCACATAATGAAAAAATAACAACGCACACATCTATAGCGGAAACGCTATTTCTTAAACATACAAAAAGAATAAAGAATTGACATTGTATTTATAACAAATCGGTATTTGTTATATACGGATCTACAAAAAAATAAACGTGACCAAGCGCACACTTGGCTTTTTATTCTCATGCTCCAATAAAACCATAATAACAACGTGGCTTATTTATTATTTCCATCGTAATGATGGACCGCTATTTTCTATTAGCGCCACACTGCGAAATATTAACACGATGACGACATTAATAATGTCTATGACATCTTATGGTATTCGCATGGCTATCACCTCAATGTGAAGATTTATGATATGGAAGAATTATCTCGCCGTCGTTTTATTGCCTATATGGGAAGTGCGATTGCCGTTAGTGGAAATATCGGTCTCGCACAAGCGCAAAATGAGCCAGAAAAAACGCCGGGTAAAGTAGCTATTAAATATGGCTTATTGCATAACGAAATGCGTTGTATTGGATGCAAAGCCTGTATCAAGGCCTGCAAAGAGACGAATAGCGTTCCTGATGACGTAACCCGGCTGGATATACTGCAAACCGTCGACATTCCTGCCGTCGAGAAAACACGCGCCATCAAGCAATTTTTCCGTAAGTCCTGCCAGCACTGTGAGAATCCGCCCTGTGTTGCCGTCTGCCCAACCGGAGCCTCCTTCAAAGACGCGCTCACCGGCATTGTTGATGTGAACGATAAACGCTGCGTGGGCTGCCGCTACTGTATTGCCGCGTGTCCTTACCATGTGCGTTTCATCAATCCCGTCACGAAAACGGCGGACAAATGCAATTTTTGCCGGGAAACCAATCTGGCCGCCGGGAAACAGCCTGCCTGCGTCGAAATCTGCCCCACCAAAGCGTTGGTATTTGGCGATCTCAACGACCCTGAAAGCAACATTGCCAAGATGATCGAGAGCAACGCGACCTACCGCTCCAAGGTTTATCTGGGCACCGAACCCCAACTCTATCGTATTCCTGGGAAACGAGGAGCCATCGACAATGCATAATGCCTTCACGTTCGACACGCTGGTATGGGATTGGCCCATCGCCGTTTATCTTCTTCTGGTTGGCATTTCCGCGGGAATGGTGTCGCTGTCTCTGCTCATCAGGCACTACGTTCCTACCGAATATCACGGCAGTAATCGCGTCATCAAAGCCACGGCTATCGTCGCACCACTCGCCGTGATCCTCGGGCTGGGAATTCTGATTTTACACCTGACCAAACCCTTTACCTTTTGGTATTTGATGGTCTTTTACAACCCGACCTCCATCATGTCGCTTGGTGTGATGCTCTTTCAGGTGTATTTCGTCGTGATGCTGTTATGGCTCATCACGCTTTATCATGATGAGTGGCTGACGCATCTTGAGACCGTCTGGCACCGGCCCGCACTGGCTGCGCGAGCGCGTAAGTTAACGGCGATGATCGTCAAAAAAGCGGCGGTGATTGAAAACTTGCTGCTGGTGCTGGCAGTCCTGCTCGGTTGCTATACCGGCTTTCTACTGTCCGCGCTGAAATCGTTCCCGCTGTTGAATAACCCCGTCCTGCCCGTGCTGTTTCTGGTATCCGGCACCACCTCCGGCATTGCTGTCATGCTGCTGGCCAGCGCATGGGGTCGTGATACGACGGGGAATTCACGCTCCCTGCATTTCATCCACCGCGTGGAGACCCCGGTGGTGTATGCCGAACTGTTCCTGCTGTTCGCATTCTTTATCGGGCTGCTGCTTGGCGGCGGGCAAAAGGTTGTTGCCGCACAAACCGCACTGTCGGGTTTCTGGGGCGGCGTATTCTGGATCGGCATTATCGGCATCGGCATTGTGATTCCCGCCATTGCCAACGGGGTACGTAAGCCCTCTGCCCACTCCGGCAAAGGCCAGTTGATTACGTTAGCTGCCATGAGCCTGTTCGGCGTGTTCCTGCTACGACTGTTCGTGCTTTATGCCGGACAAATGACGGTGGCCTGAATGAACACGTCATGGGTCTTATTCTGGATTGCCTCTGCCACTTTTTTCATGCAATCCCTGGATACCACCATGGTGTATGTCGCCATTCCCGCCATCGCGCAGTCGCTGCACCAGCCGGTGTTGCATATGGAAACGATCGTGATCTCCTACATTGTCACGGTCGTCGCGTTTACGCCGGCCAATAGCTGGCTGGCGGAACGGCTAGGGGAACGGAAAACCTACCAGATCGCGATCGCCATTTTCACGCTCGGCTCGCTGCTGTGCATGACGGCAACCACACTCGGTAGCTTAAGCGTTTTCCGCTTTATTCAAGGCATCGGCGGTGCGCTCATGCTGCCCATCATCAGAACCGTCATCTTGCGCACCACGCCGCAGAAGCTGAAATTACGCTTCCTGAATCGGGTGACCTTATTGGGATTACTCGGTACCCTAATCGGCCCCGTTTTCGGCAATATTCTGGTTAGTTTTCTCTCGTGGCAGGCTATTTTCCTCGTGAATATCCCGCTGGCTTTACTCTGCTTTTTTCTGGCAACTCGATATATTCCTGTTGCTGCCATAAAAGAGACAGCTCGAACGGGTGCCTATGAAGTTGCCTTTCCCATTTTAATGTTATTTCTCGTGGCCTTCATATTAACCACCGCCACGAAAAATATATTGCCAACGTTCGTCATGTTATTCCTGTCTTGCAGCACGCTGGGCTTGGTGTTTATTTACTACCGACAACATCTCATT
This sequence comes from Pectobacterium carotovorum, assembly GCA_016415585.1. NCBI lineage: Bacteria > Pseudomonadati > Pseudomonadota > Gammaproteobacteria > Enterobacterales > Pectobacteriaceae > Pectobacterium > Pectobacterium carotovorum. The sequence goes on from CP066552.1 coordinate 3,674,784, forward strand.
GCAGAAACCGCATTATTTCCTCGCGCTCTATTTGGCATCAGAACCTTTTCTGTCGGCGTTATTGGCGGCATCGCGACGCGAACGCTACTGGCGTCAACGCCCGTCGTACTTTCATTAATGTTGCAAACGACGCTGGCCTGTAAACCTGCGGAAACCAGCCTGATTCTGCTGCTTTTTTCCAGCGGTGCGCTGCTGTCAAAACTGCTGTTCGAGCCATTGGTCAAGTGTATTGGCTACCGTCGATTATTGATGCTGACAACCAGCGTCACGTCGCTGTGTATCCTCGCCTTGAGTCTTGCCGTGCAAGAGAAATCGATGCTGCTCATCGGCATCATCGCCATGATGTTAGGCGTACTGATTTCGACCTTATATTCAGCAGAAAGCACGCTGGCGTTTAGCAACCTAAATAACAGCACGTACCACAGCGGTAATAATCTGCTAACCATTAGCCAATTACTTTCCGTGATGCTCAGTATGACGCTGACATTTCCGATATTACGTTTTCTTTCTCAGTTTGAAATCCTCTTCAACCTTAACCCTTTCAGCCTGTTGTTTTTATTACTCGGCATTGGCTTACCCCTTTGCTGCCTGATATTCAGGCCCCTCAATAACGACGACGGTTATCACTTTATTTATGGGAGATAACATTATTTATGGGAAATAACGTGGCTATTCACCGTATTCATTCAAAAACTACTGGAACTATTGATATGAAAATCTGCTTAGGAATCCTTCCACTCTGCCTGTTATTCACAATGGGAACCGCGGCCGCACAAGAAGGGAGTTTTAAAGCTGGCACCTATTCTGCCGCTAGGCAGGGTATCGGCGGCGATGTCACCGTTACGCTTGATATCGATGCGCAGGGGAAAGTCCTCAAATCGACGATTGATGCCCCGGAAGAGACACCAGAAGTCGGTGGGGAAGCAGCAATAGAACTCGCAAAAGCCATGACCGAAAAGCAGAGCATCCAGGTTGATGGGGTGTCCGGTGCCACGATGACCAGTGGCGCGGTGCAAGAAGCCGCAGAAGACGCGTACTCGCAGGCTAAGGCGAATTAATCCCGTAGGTTCTCCACACGCAGCACGACTGCATTGTAAGAATACGAATAACATTAAGGAAAACATCATGAAACGCTTCAGAAAAAGTGTACTCGCGACGCTCTGCCTCTCGATGATGAGCTGGTCTACCGCACAGGCGGCGGACGCAGCAAAACCGGAAATCCCGAAAAGCACGGATATCGTTATTATCGGCGCGGGTGCGGCAGGCACGTCGGCCACGATGGCCGCCGCAGAAAAAGGGGCGAAAATCGTCTTATTGGAAAAACAACCGATAGTTGGCGGTACGGGTAACTTTGCCGAAGGCATCTTCGCCGCCAACAGCAGCATGCAGAAACGTCAGGGGATTGTGGTCACGCCGGATATGGCCTTTAAGACCATCATGGAGTACAGCCACTGGATGGCCAATCCCTTCGTGGTGCGAGCCTTCGTCAACCGCTCGGCGGACACGATTGAATGGGTGAAATCGAAAGGCATCAAGTTTGAATACATCGGCCCCGGCGGCCCTGGCGGCATGCTGACCTGGCATGTGATCGACGGCCCCGGCCACGGACGCCACCTGATCAAGACATTCCACGAGCAGTTTAAAACCATGGATGTCACCACACTGGTGAAGACGGCGGGTAAAGATCTGGTCGTGAAAGACGGCAAAGTCACAGGCATCATCGCACAAGATAGCGAAGGCAACACCGTCCAGATAAACGCCAAGGCCGTCATCATCGCGACCGGTGGCTATGCCAACAACAAAGAGATGCTGCAAAAATACGCCGCCTTCCCCGATACCATTATGGTGGGTAACGTCGGTAAAGACGGCGACGGCATTAATATGGCCTGGAAAGCCGGTGCCAAACCGGACGGCTTGGGTCTCCTGCAAGCCTATCGCCCCGGCCTGCCGGACTACGCGCCCAACTCTCACCTGTTGGCTGCCGCGCGTCAGCCTTATCTGTGGGTTGACCAACACGGCCGTCGCTTTACCGATGAATCCAACGTCATCATCTGGCCACATTCCGGCAATGCGCTGTCCAAAGCGGGCGGCATCATGTATTCCATTTTTGACGAAACCTCCCGTAAGCATTACGTCGAAGACGGCATTGATGTGCCGATTGGCGAATGGGTGATCGCCAATACCAAGCTGACTAAATTTGATAGCGAATTTACCAAGGAAAGTCAGAAAAATCGCGGCTTCGTCTTCAAATCTGCCACCATTGACGGGCTGGCGAAAGAGATGGGCGTTGATGCCAGCGTGCTGAAGAATACGCTGGAAGAAAATAACAAATTTGCGACGCAAAAACGGGATGAGGTGTTCAACAAAAACATGGATTACCTGCGTCCGGTAAAAACCGGCCCGTTCTATGCGGTGAGAATGCAGCCCGCCGCGCTGGGTACGCTCGGCGGCGTGAAGATTGACGAGAAAATGCAGGCGATAGATAAATCCGGCGAGGTCATTCCAGGTCTGTACGTCACGGGTAATGATGCTGCTGGCATGTATGGCGACACCTATGACCTGCTGTTAGGCGGCGGTACGTTTGGCTTTGCACTCAACTCGGGCCGTATCGCGGCAGAAAGTGCGCTTGATTATATGAAGTTCAGCAAGAAATAAGCGTCCAACCCAAAACCAGCCTGTATTGATCCATACAGGCTGCTCATTCCTCTTATTCCGCTTTACGAAATGTCAGATTAAAACGGCATTCGTCGGACATCCCTTCCGGCACGCTGCCGCTTTTCAACGGCAGAATGCCGTGGAAATAGAGCCGCGATTCCCCGCCCCAGACCACCACATCGCCATGCGTCAGCGGAACACGCTGTGCTTTATCGCTACGCGCCATGCCGCCAAACAGGAACGTCGCGCTAAGCCCCAGCGAGACAGACACGATCGGCTGACGGAAATCCCGTTCGTTTTTATCCTGATGCAGAGACATGCGCGTGCCGACATCATAGCGGTTGATCAGGCAGACATCCGGTTCAAAATCAGCAAAACCGGCTTCGCTCGCCGCCTGCTTCGCCAGTCGGGAAAAAGCCTCAGGCATGGCAGGCCACGGCTCTCCGCTTAATGGATCCTGCGCGGTGTAGCGATAGCCGCGTTCATCTGTTACCCAGCCAAGCGGCCCGCAGTTGCTCATCGCCACCGACATCACAAAGCCGCCCGGTGTGACCATATTCCGCAACGGCGCACGCGCAGTGACGGCGTTCAGTGCCGCAAGCAACGCCGAGGCATCGTCATAGACGCGACCGCGCAGGATAACTGCGCCCGGTGCCAGCATTTCCGTCCAGCGACGCGGCGCTTCATCGGCAAATAAATCAAAATTCACACTGGCGAATCCTTGGGTGAATACGCAACCTGAAGCCGTGCATCGTTAGTCTCCACAGTGGAGAGGATACCTGAAAGTATCCCCTTATAAATTTATGCCTACCGCGTGCGTCTTGTTGGGTTTTCGCTCATATCACTAGGGTATCAGCGGCGTTCCGCCAATATGTTTCATCACGAGGGTCGTGGAGGTTTCTGCGACACAGGGTATCCCCTGAAGCACGGTAGGGACAAAGTCCGCCAGCGTGTCCATATCCTTTACCCATACCCTCAGCATGTAATCACTCTCTCCAGTCACAAGCATGCATTCGGTTACTTCCTTCATGCCTGATACCGCGCTCACAAACTCGCGATGCGCTTCGGGATTTGGGCGTGACAGTTTAACCGAAATGAGAACGCAAATCCCCAGACCCAGTGCGCCGGGATTCAGCTTTACGGAATACCCCTCAATCACCCCAGCCATTTCCATCTGCCGTATACGTCTTCCACAGGGCGTAGGCGAAAGCCCGATGCGTTCTGCCACCTCTGCCGTCGTCATTCTGCCATTGTTGACCAAGGCCGCAAGGATACGGCGGTCGATAGCGTCTAATTTCATGCTTGGCCGTTTCCTTCAAAAAAAAATCTAATTTGCCGCTTTACGCCAATTTTAATGGTTTCTATGAAGATGTTTGCACACATTCCTCACCCTGTCATTGGTAAAATTTACGCGTCAACGATCCCTATGATGGCGGCAAAAGCGATAGACGTTTTTTTGCATATTTGCCGCTTTATTTCTTTTTTAGCTAAAAATAGCGACACCATAATGAATAAATCTACTCACCTGCCGCTACTGGCGGTTTTTGTTTCGCTTATTTCGATCCAGACTGGCGCGGCTTTTGCTAAAAGCGCCTTTTCCGTGGTGGGGCCACTTGGCATGTCGGCACTAAGAGTGGGTATCGCCATGCTGTTGCTCGCTGTTGTATTTAAGCCTTGGACATTACGGACTGACAAAAAGGGGTGGAGTACCCTCGCCACCTACGGCGTGATGATGGGGGCAATGAACATCCTCATCTATATGTCATTCCAATACATTCCCGTGGGCATTGCCATTTCAATTGAAGTATTGGGGCCACTCACCGTCGCAGTGCTAGCCTCACGCCAAAAATCAGATTTGGCATGGATCGGCTTTGCTCTTCTTGGACTTCTACTACTGCCGCTAGGCAGTCAGAATGGCCCCCTCGATCCACGCGGAATCGCCTACGTCATCGCCGCTGCTTTTTGCTGGGGAATTTATGTCCGGGTTGGTGGCAAGGCGGCAGAATTTGGTAGTCGTGGCGTTGCAGCTGGCACAGTCTTTGCGTCGCTGTTTATCGTACCCATCGGTATTTATCAGGGAGGTTTTGCACTTTTAATTCCCGATATTTTCATGCTCGGTTTTTTAATTGCCATTATGTCGAGTGCACTACCGTTTTTACTGGATATTTATGCGCTGCACCGCTTATCCAGCAACACCTTTGGAATTCTGATGAGCGCATCGCCCGCAGTCAGTGCGTTGTCTGGATTTTTTATATTAGGCGAAAAACTCAGCCTTGCTCAATGTAGCGGCATACTGGCAATTACCGCTGCCTGTATGGGAACAACGCTTTGTGCACAATCGAAGAGGGAGCAAAATAAATGAGTAAAAAACAAAAAACTCATTGTGATGGCAACAGTATATCATACCCGCTGAGCCAGCCAGTTCGAAAAGATCGGCGATTGTCGCCATCAGACAGCGCCATTACCCTATGCTTACCTCATGGTATTTGTGGCGATTGCTTGAGCTACCGGCGAATCAGAGCGTCCAACTGACACACCGGTAAACATCGGGATTAGCGCAGGCGGGAATTGGCCGACACCTGACGAACGTGGCGACGACGATTAACAATGCGTTCCCGCAGCGTATCGTAGGCCCAGTTATACACCACGGTGTACGGCAGGAAGAACAGGAAGAAGCCGATCTCCACCATCAGCGCCTGCCACAGCGTAACGTTCAGCATCCACGCCGCCAGCGGCAGACCAATCAATATAAAGCCGCCTTCAAACCCCAGCGCGTGAGCAATACGAACCGGCAGTCGGCGCTTAACGCGATCTACCGGCCATAGGCGATCAAATATTGAGTTGTAGATCATATTCCAGATCATCGCGACGCTGGAGAGCATAATTGCCAGTGCGCCCATATCGAAGAGCGGCTTATTCAGCAGCCAGGCACCCGCTGGCGCACAGATCGTCAACGCAATGAGCTCAAAGCCCACCGCATGGTACACACGCTCACGTAAGGTTTTACTGGTTTTGTTCTGCATAGCACATTCACTTTATTTATTGCGAGTTACGGGTCAATTTTCGCCATGACCATGGATGGCATCGTATTACGGTCTTATTTTCATCGTATAAGGTGGTAGAGTACAGTTAGATTCCATCGATAAAATCGATACATCTGTCATATTGTCCTGAATTCGAATTATTTAGGGTATAGATAACAATGCGATATTCACCAGAATCCCTGCTGGCTTTTGTTACCACCGTTGATGCGGGTTCGTTTTCCGCCGCCGCACGACGCTTGCATAAAAGCCAGTCCACCATCAGCGCGGCCATCGCTAATCTGGAAGCCGATCTGGGGCTGACGCTGTTTGATCGATCCGGTCACCAGCCTGTTCTCACACTGGCGGGCAGAAAAGTGCTTTCCCATGTACAGGCGATCTTATCCGCCAGCGAAGAGCTGGATGGGCTGGCGATCCGTCTGGCCGACCATATCGAACCCCGTCTGACGTTTGTGCTGTCCGATATCTGGCAAGCCCCCCACTACGAACCCGTGCTTCAACGTTTCGCTCAGCATTTTCCCGATATTGAGTTTGAATGCCTGATTGCGGAAGGTGATGACGTGATCGATCTGCTGCAAATGAACCGTGCGCATGTCGGGCTACTACGCGCCCAGACGGATTACCCGCCCGATATTGCCGCCGCGCGTTTGCAGATTAAGACCGACATGGCCATCTTCGTGTCGGCAGCGCACCCGCTGACAACGGAAAAAACCGTGACGCGCAGCCAGTTGGCGACAGTCCGTCAACTCTATCTCAATACCTATAAACGCAGCGACCGGCTGCAACCGGAAGGGATCGTCTGGTCTGCGCCGTCTTATCTTATGCTGTTGGAAATGGCACAGCAGGGGCATGGCTGGAGCATTCTGCCACGCTGGCTGGTGGCGCAATATGACCAGCGGAAACTGGTGGAGCTGCCTGTCGCGGGCTGGCCGCAGTGGATTGACGTGGACGTTGTCTGGTCCAAACCCCATCCACCCGGCCCGGCAGGGCTGTGGATGATCGATAATCTCCTTGCCCAACAAGAAAGTACGCCACCATAACTCCGTCACTGCATTGGAAAAACCACATCCGTCATCACATCGGCCACCGCTCCGTGGCTTTTGTGATCGGCCTGTTTTTTCATGAAGCGATAAAAAACCAATAACGGTTTCTTTATATCGCCAATGAATAACATTAAAGATGAAATGGTTATTGTTTTTAATTTCACCATTTACTTTACTTAATTAAGCTAATTAAAAGAGAAATATTTTCACGCTAAACCATGCGCATTTTCCTGTGTTGTCTGCACACGGAAACCCGAGCCGCGCGGCGCTTTCGCAAGTCTGTCACAGAGAAAGTAATGCACGACATCATTATTATTGTGATGTACCAAAGTAGTACTTCCCGACAAAAAACCATACTATTATGGTGATTACTACTTTTGTATTCGAGACACCCCTGTAGTGCTGCGGTAATACGCCTTAATAATAAGATGCTGAATCCTATAAGGTGAAAATTTACTAATTGATGCAATTGCAAGTGAGAAAAAAATGTCGAATAAACCCTTCTATTACCAAGATCCTTTTCCACTCAGTAAAGATGATACCGAATATCGCCTGTTGAGCAGTGACTTTGTCTCTGTCGCACAGTTTGAAGGTCAGGACATCCTGAAGATCGAGCCAGCCGCGTTGACACTTCTGGCCCAGCAAGCCTTCCACGATGCTTCTTTCATGCTCCGCCCCGCTCACCAGCAGCAAGTTGCCGATATTCTTCACGACCCGGAAGCCAGCGAAAACGACAAATACGTTGCCCTGCAATTCCTGCGCAACTCAGAAATTTCCGCCAAGGGCATCCTGCCGACCTGTCAGGACACGGGTACAGCGATCATCGTCGGTAAAAAAGGCCAAAACGTCTGGACCGGCGGTAACGACGCCGAAGCGCTGTCCAAGGGCGTGTACAATACGTTCGTTGAAGACAATCTGCGTTATTCGCAAAACGCCGCGCTGGATATGTACAAAGAGGTCAACACTGGCACTAACCTGCCCGCGCAGATTGACCTCTACAGTACCGAAGGCGAAGACTATAAGTTCCTGTTCGTCACCAAAGGCGGCGGTTCAGCCAATAAAACCTACCTGTATCAGGAAACCAAAGCGCTGTTGACGCCGGGTAAACTGAAAAGCTTCCTGATCGAGAAAATGCGCTCGCTGGGTACCGCGGCCTGCCCGCCGTACCATATCGCGTTTGTCATTGGCGGCACCTCGGCAGAAACCACGCTGAAAACCGTTAAGCTGGCGTCGACCAAGTACTACGACGAACTGCCGACCGAGGGCAACGAGCACGGTCAGGCGTTCCGCGATGTCACGCTGGAGCAGGAGATTCTGGAAGCCGCGCGCGATCTGGGTCTGGGCGCACAGTTTGGCGGGAAATACTTTGCACACGACGTGCGGATTATCCGCCTGCCGCGCCACGGTGCCTCTTGCCCCGTCGGTATGGGCGTGTCCTGTTCCGCTGACCGTAACATCAAAGGCAAGATCAACCGCAAAGGCGTCTGGCTGGAACAGTTAGAGCAGAATCCGGGCAAATATATCCCTGAGCACCTGCGCGAAACGGGCGAAGGCGATGCGGTTAAAATCGACCTGAACCGTCCGATGGCCGAGATCCTGAAAACGCTGTCGCAGTATCCGGTATCCACCCGTCTTTCTCTGACCGGCACCATCATCGTGGGCCGTGACATTGCTCACGCCAAGCTGAAGGAACGTCTGGATAACGGCGAAGGCCTGCCGCAGTACATCAAAGATCACCCGATTTACTACGCAGGCCCGGCGAAAACGCCAGAAGGCTACCCGTCCGGCTCGTTAGGCCCGACCACCGCTGGCCGCATGGATTCCTACGTCGATTTACTGCAAGCCAACGGCGGCAGCATGATCATGCTGGCGAAAGGCAACCGCAGTCAGCAGGTCACCGACGCGTGCCATAAACACGGCGGCTTCTACCTCGGCAGCATTGGCGGCCCAGCAGCGATTCTGGCGCAGAACAGCATCAAGAGCCTGACCTGCGTGGAATACCCTGAACTGGGTATGGAAGCTATCTGGAAAATCGAAGTCGAAGATTTCCCTGCCTTTATTCTGGTCGATGATAAAGGCAACGATTTCTTCCAGGTGATTCAGAGCGCCAAGTGCGTGAAATGCGGTTAACTAAGTCCTACGGCGGTTAGAGATTAACCGCCAACGCTCACCGAGCGAGAGTAACGGATAGATCGTAAAGTCGCTGTAAACACATCCCTGTGCGCTCGGCTTGCGCCATCCCTGGCGCAAACGCTTTACTCTTCTATTCCGTTACTCCCGTTTTCGTTCGGTAAATAGGTTTGTCTACGACCTACAACGCCCTGACCGTTCGTCTGGGCGTTTTTTTATTTAATGCCTAACCGCTTCGCCAGACGGTGCAGGTTGCCGCTGTCCATTTCCAGTTCTCTGGCGCAGGATGACCAGTTGCCCTCATGGCGCGTCAGCGTTTGTTGGATGACCCGACGCTGATAGTCGTCCGTTGCTTCTCGCAGCCCGCCGCTGATGAAAGACGCTGGCTCTATCTCGATAGCATTCGACGATCCCGTGGCGGAATGAGCAGGTTGAGCGGGAAGTTCAAGATTGAAATGCTCACGCCCCAACAGCACCTCGCCCGACTCCTGCCCTGCTCTCGCCAGCACAGTGGCACGATAAATGGCGTGTTCCAGCTCGCGCACATTTCCCGGCCAGTCATATTGTTCCAGTAGCGCCCCCGCGTCGGCCGTCAACGCCAGACGCGCCAGCCCCAGCTGCACGCGACTGCGTTCACAGAAGAACCCCGCTAACAGCGCCACATCCTGACGACGCTCGCGCAGCGGCGGTACGGAAAGCGGGAACACGCTCAGACGGTGGAACAAGTCGGCACGGAAAGCGCCATCCAGCACCGCCTGCCGCAGATCGCGGTTGGTTGCCGCCAGCACGCGCACGTTCACTTTAAGGCTGCTGTCATCACCCACGCGCTGGAGATCGCCATACTGCAATACGCGCAGCAGCTTCGCCTGTAGTGTCAGAGACAGTTCGCCAATCTCATCCAGAAACAGCGTGCCGTTATCCGCCATCTCAAACTTGCCGGTTCGATGATGGATCGCTCCGGTAAACGCGCCCTTAACATGACCAAACAGCTCACTCTCCGCTACCGACTCCGGCAGCGCGGCGCAGTTCAGGTACACCAGAGGATGACTTGCCCGGCTGGAACCGCGATGAATCGCCCGCGCCACCAGCTCTTTACCGACGCCGGTTTCTCCCATGATCAGCACGTTCAGGTCGGAACCCGCGACGATATCAACCTCTTTCTTTAGCCGCTGCATCGGTTCTGACAGCCCAACCATTTCATCCACGCTTTCCGCCGCCGGACTTTCGGCCCGCACCGGCGCGGGCAACTGCCGCTCAAGACGTTCCATCAGCAGCGCGTTACTCAGCGCCGCCGCCGCCATCGCCCCCACCAGCCGCAGTTCTTCATCGCTAAAATGGTCGAACTGACACGGATCCATACCGTCCACGGTCAGCGCGCCGATCAGGTTCTGATTGGCAAACAGCGGCAAGCCAACGCAGGCATGTACCTTAAGATCCTCCTGACTGGGGATCAGACCGTCATACGGATCGGGAAGCTGGCTGTCCGCCGGAAAGCGCACCACGTCACCCGCGCGGGCAATCGCCTCCAAACGGGGATGATCGGACAGACGAAAGCGTCGCCCCAGCACGTCCGGCGCCAGACCGTCGATCGCCAAGGGACGGAACAGCTGATTCTCGTAACGCAGCAGCGCCGAGGCATCGCAGCGCAGCAGCTGGCGCAGGCTGTTGATTAAGCGCTGGAAACGGTCCTGATTTGATAGCCCCATTTGCAGCTCGATAGCAATACGGGCAAGGGCGTTAATAGAGAGCGTCATGGTGTGTCCTAATGACAGATACTGTGTCATTAAGACAATAGAGAGACAATGTCATTTTGACAATGATTATTTATTAAAACCATACAAATCAACAAATTAAAAACTGGCACACTTCCTGCAATCTCTACAGCATATCCCCGACTATGACTACTGAGGTTTCAGAACATGACAATTCACGTTAAGAACAATATCCACTGGGTTGGACAACGCGACTGGGAAGTCCGTGACTTTCACGGCACCGAATACAAAACGCTGCAAGGCAGCAGCTACAACAGCTACCTGATCCGCGAAGAGAAAACCGTGCTGATCGATACCGTCGATCACAAATTCAGCCGTGAGTTTGTACAAAACCTGATGGCGGAAGTGGATCTGAACACGATTGACTACATCGTGATCAACCACGCCGAAGAGGATCACGCCGGGGCGCTGAGCGAGCTGATGGCGCGTATTCCCAACACGCCGATTTACTGTACCTACAACGCGATCGATTCCATTACCGGTCACCATCACCACCCCGAGTGGAATTTCCACACGGTCAAAACCGGCGACACGCTGGATATCGGTAACGGCAAACAGCTGATCTTTATTGAAACACCGATGTTGCACTGGCCAGACAGTATGATGACCTACATGACCGAAGATGCCGTACTGTTCAGTAACGATGCGTTCGGTCAGCACTACTGCGATGAGCACCTGTTCAATGACGAGGTGGATCAAACCGAACTGTTCGAACAGTGCCAGCGCTATTTCGCCAATATTCTGACGCCGTTCAGCCGCTTAGTCACCGCCAAGATCCACGAAGTGCTGGGCTTTAACCTGCCGCTGTCGATGGTTGCGACCTCACACGGCGTGGTATGGCGTGACGATCCTGCTCAGATCATCCACCTGTATCTGAAGTGGGCGGACAGCTATCAGGAAGATCGTATCACGCTGTTTTACGACACCATGTCCAATAACACCCGCATGATGGCCGACGCCATTGCGCAAGGCATCAACGATGTCGACCCCGGCGTCGCGGTGAAAATCTATAACGTCGCCCGTCACGACAAGAACGAAATTCTGACGCAGGTCTTCCGCTCGAAAGGCGTGTTAGTCGGTTCATCCACCATGAATAACGTGATGATGCCGAAGGTCGCCGCCATGCTGGAAGAGATCACCGGCCTGCGTTTCCAAAACAAGAAAGCCTCGGCGTTCGGTAGCTACGGCTGGAACGGCGGTGCAGTAGACCGCGTTCAAACCCGTCTGATGGATGCCGGTTTTGAAACGACGCTGGCGCTGAAAACCAAATGGCGTCCTGACGGTTCCGCGCTGGAAATTTGTCGCAATCACGGCCGTGAAATCGCTCGTCAGTGGGCATTACATCCGCTGGATGATACGCCAGCCCGTCGCGTCATCTCGCCCGTAAAGCAGACCGCTGCGGCACCGCAAACCACCACCGCCCCGCAGAATGTGAGCGCCCCAGCCGAGAGCGCCTGCGGATGCAATGAAGTCGCTGCGGCACAGTCAACCGCACAGCCAGCGGTACAGTCAGAAAACGGTTGTATGGTGTGCAGCGTCTGCCAGTGGATCTACGATCCGGCGCTCGGCGAACCGATGCAGGATGTCACCCCTGGCACCATGTGGTCGGACGTACCAGACAGCTTCCTCTGCCCGGAATGTGGGCTGGGTAAAGACGTTTTCAATCCGATTCGCTAGGGAGAGGATGATGAAAGATATCGTGATTATTGGCGCGGGCTTTGCCGCCCGCCAGCTCATCCGACAGTTGCGCAAGCAGGATGCGCACTGCCCTATCCGCCTGATTACCGCCGACAGTGGCGATGAGTACAACAAGCCGGATTTAAGCCATGTGATGAGCCTGCAACAGCACGCCGACGATCTGACCAAACTGTCGGCAGCCGCGTTTGCCGAAGAAAACCGTATCACGCTGCTGGCCAATACGCGTGTCACCGCCATCGACCGCCATGCACAACAGGTCGTCTGCGGCACGGCTCGTTACGATTACCACAAACTGGTGTTCGCAACTGGGGCCAGCGCCATCGTGCCGCAGATTTCGGGACGCGAACATATGCTGACGCTCAATAGTCAGCAAGAATACCGCACCCATGAAGGCCGACTCTGGCAGGCCGAACGTGTGCTGGTGCTCGGTGCCGGACTTATCGGAACCGAGCTGGCAATGGATTTGGGACGCGCTGGAAAACAGGTCACGCTGGTGGACTGCGCTAACAGCATTCTGCCCGCGTTGATGCCGCCCGAAATCAGCGCGCGCCTGCAATTCACGCTAACGCAGCAGGGCGTTTCGCTGCAACTAAACACGACCCTGCAACAGTTGGAGAAAACCGAAACCGGCGTACAGGCTACATTTACCGATGGCCGCGCTGTCGAAGTGGACGAAATACTCTCCGCTATCGGTTTGCAGGCCAACACACAATTGGCGAAAGCGGCGGGGTTAACGGTACAGAAAGGCATTCAGACCAATGTGCAGTTACAGACCACCGATCCACAGATTTATGCGCTGGGCGACTGCGCAGAGATTAGCGGTAAGCTCCTGCCCTTCCTGCAACCGATTCAGCTCAGCGCGATTACGCTGGCGAAAAACCTGCTGGGTGCCAGCGAGACGCTAACGCTGCCGCCGATGCTGGTTAAAATCAAGACGCCACTGTTTCCGTTACAGATGGCAGGCGATACCACTGGCAGTGACTTACACTGGCAGCAGGAATGGAACGAACAGGGGATGGTGGCTAAAGCGCTGGATGGTCAGCAAATACTGCGCGCCTTTGTGGTCGGTGGCGAGCGGATGAAAGAGGCATTTCCGCTGCTGCGGCAGCTTTCCACCGTGAGTTCAATCACGGCCTGACACAGCAAAATAAATAATGCATTTAAAATACATATTTTCTGGTCAGCCTGCGTGCGGATTAATAGAATACGGCTATTGCTTTTAGAATTTACAGACCGAGGTAACGATGCAAGATCTCATTTGTTATAAGAAGATGCCGCAGTGGAACAGCCAGACGCTGCCTGCCGCGTTTCAGGAAAAGCACAACACGCAGGAAGGCACCTGGGCGAAACTGACCGTGTTGAAAGGGGAAATGACCTTCTCCATGCTGACCGAAGACGGCGATACGCTGGAGACATTCCAGTTCTCCGAGCAGAACCAGCCGCCGTTTGTTGAGCCGCAGGCGTGGCATCGCATCGTCTCGTTCTCTGACGATCTGGAATGTCAGCTCAGCTTTTTCTGTTCGGCGGAAGATTTCTATCATAAAAAATACGGTCTGACGCGCACCCATTCCGAAGTGATCAACGCAGTGCAGCACATCAAACCGAGCAAAACGCTGGATTTAGGCTGCGGCGGCGGGCGCAACGCGCTGTATCTGAATCTGCGTGGTTTTGACGTCACGGCCTGTGACAAGCATGAGCAAAGCATTGATTCGCTGAATAACATCATCAAGAGCGAAGCGCTGGAAAACATCCGGGCTGGCGTTTACAACATCAATCTGGCGGAAATCAAAGAACAGTACGACTTTATCCTGTCGACCGTCGTGCTGATGTTCCTGGAACGCGATCGTATTCCGCACATCATCAGCAATATGCAGGACAGCACCGTTAACGGCGGCTATAACCTGATTATCGCTGCGATGTCGACGGAAGATTGCCCGTGCCCAATGCCCTTCTCGTTTACCTTTAAAGAAGGCGAACTGAAGAACTATTACGCCGATTGGGAGATCCTCAAATATAACGAGGATATGGGCGAACTACACAAGACCGACGCGCAGGGTAACCGCATCAAACTGCGCTTCGCCACGCTGCTGGCAAGAAAGCCGTAAGCACAGGTTAGCCGTCAGAAAACCTAATCAATTAAAAAATAAGACATAAAATACAAAAGGGCCGATTACTCGGCCCTTTTTATTTCTCTATACGCTGCGTGAATCAGCTGGCTTTGCGCTCTGTCGCGATGCGGTAAGCGACCAGATCTTCAATCGTCAGCACTGGCATGTCGTGCTGTTTGGCAAACTCGATCACTTCCGGCGCGTGCGCCATTGAACCATCATCGTTCGTCAGTTCACACAGAACACCAGACGGCTTCAGGCCCGCCAGCGTCATCAGGTCAACCGTCGCTTCAGTATGACCACCGCGCGTTAACACGCCACCCGGCTGGGCGCGCAGCGGGAATACGTGGCCAGGGCGATTCAGATCGCTTGGCTTAGCGTTATCCGCAATCGCGGCACGAATGGTAGTCAAGCGGTCGGCAGCGGAAACGCCCGTTGTCACGCCTTCGGCGGCTTCGATCGTCACGGTGAACGCCGTTTGGTAATGGCTGGAGTTCTTCTCCACCATCATCGGCAATTCCAACTGCTGGCGACGTTCTTCCGTCAGGCACAGGCATACGATGCCACTACCGTGACGAATCGTCAGCGCCATTTGTTCAACGGTCATATTTTCAGCGGAAAAGATCATGTCACCTTCGTTTTCACGATCTTCATCATCCAACACCAGCACGCCGCGGCCATGACGCAATGCATCAAGTGCGCGTTCTACGCGTTCAGTAGGATTGCCAAATTCAGAAAGTAATGTCTGATTCATGGTAAAAAACCTCAATGTTATTATGGATTACCAGAATCAGGGCGAGCTTGAGGAGTAACCATTACTACTGGTTGCATAGTAATAGCTAACAAAAATAACGCGAGCGAGCATATAGCTCGACAGATACCGTTACTCTCTCCCATCCGGACTTTAACCGTCGGCTCCGGAATTACACCGGATCTGCTGACCCCACGTTGCGAAACCGATAATAAAAAACCGGAAAACACAGCGAGAGCGCTCGCGGGCTTCCAGTGCGCAGAGACTGCGTTCACTGGTTTACCGCCGGTGGGGAATTACACCCCGCCCTGAGAATAAGCGGGTTTACTATAACGCTAATACCTCGATAGGGCAATTGATCCGCCACAGGAAATAGGGCAAAACGTCTGCTGGATTACAGTAAAACTATTCTGAATTACAGTAAAACCATGCTGAATATGTGCAAAGCCGATGTCAGATTTTATTTATACCCATTACACTTGCTATAGTAATAACTTACATAACCTAATCAGGAAAGCGACATGATTGACCCAAAGAAGATTGAGCAAATCGCCCGTCAAGTGCATGAATCTATGCCAAAAGGTATCCGGGAATTGGGTGATGATGTGGAGAAAAAGATTCGTCAGGTCTTGCAGGCACAGCTGACCCGGTTGGATTTGGTGAACCGTGAAGAGTTCGATATTCAGACGCAGGTTCTGCTCCGCACGCGCGAGAAGATTGCTCGCCTGGAACAGCGTATGACCGAGCTGGAAGCGAAACTGTCTACGGAAGAAAAGCCCGCCGCAGCGCCAGAAAACGACCAATCGTCATAACACTCGTCTCATCACAACAGCTCGTCATCATCGCGATACAACGCCCTAATCAGGGCGTTGCTCGATTCCCTACTCTGCGCCAGCGGCAACCCTCAGAAACACAGATTTCACGTCGCAGCATTCAGAATCAACGGCTCAGTGGGAAACCAGTTCGACCTGCTTATGCGGCAGGAACAGCCACAGCACAGCCAGCATGATTAACGCATACAGCGATTTCCAGCCGATCATCAGCAACAGCGCACAGCAGAGCAGGCCGCCGATTGCCGCCATCACTTTGGCACGCCCTTTCAGCAAGCGCCACCCCGCCAGCATACACAGCAGATAAATCAGAACGAAGATGCCGTTCGCGTACACAATCAACATGTCCAGTGGCAGTCTGAGCCAGTAAATTAACAGGCAGCACACCAGACAGCAGGCCACCACAACCGACAGTGCATTCACCGGCGCTTGCCCTGCGGACAGCTTCGCCAGCGCACTCCCTTTGGGTGCCTGCGACCAGACTAAACGGGCAAAGCCCTGCGTGTAGATATTCACACTGGCAAAGCAGGCCAGATACCCGACAAAGCAGGCAATCCACAGCGCATGTTGACCAAACAATTGCACAACGATGCCCGGCAGTGAGGCCGTGGCAGCAATGCCTTCTCCATAAGCCTTAAAGTGCAGCACGGCTACCGTACATCCCCAATACACCGCCCCTGCGACCAGCATGCCGATGAGTAAAGCCCGTGGGAAATCCCGCTCCGGCACCCGAAACTCCGTTGCCATATGGGCAAAGGCTTCAAGACCAACGAAGCACCAGAACATCACAGCCAGTGCGCCGAAGGTGTTAGACCATGACAGCTCACTCACCGACGGCCAGGGAATGTGTGCGGGCGTGATATCGCCTTGCCACCAGATCGCGGCAACCAGCCCCACCACCAGCATCGCGATAACGATCTGAATATTGGCGCTGGATCCCGCACTGCGCAGACCAAGCAGCCAGATACCGCCCAGCGTCAGCAGCTGTACGCAGAGTAACCCCAGATCGCTCCAGCCAAATGCCGCCTGCCAAAATCCGGCGGCAATCTGCAAGGCAGCAGGTAGCCCCAGCGGAATAACGGACAGAAATAGCCAGCCGGTCACCCGCGCCATGCGCGGCCCAAAAGCGAGGTTAACAAAGTGCGCGGCCCCGCCCGCATTAGGAAAATGTTGCCCCAGCGCGGCAAAGCCAATGGCGATAGGAAAAACAAACAGGATCAAGATCGGCCACGCCCATAGGCTGTCTTGCTGTGCCAGTTGTGCGACCAGCGCAGGAACCGCAAACACCCCGGTCCCCAGCAGAGAAGTAGACAGCAATCCCACGCCCTGAATCAGGCCAAGCTCTTGTTTTAATCCTTTTACTTCACTCACTACGTTTCACCTTTTCTTGCTTTTACACCACACCACGGCCGGGTCGAAGAATAAAAAAAGCCTCCACTAACGGAGGCTTCTCTCACCCACTGCATTCGCAAACTTATGCTTTCACATAGATAGTGCTATCAGGCGTTGGCTTTCAGCACATCGCGAATGCGGGCTTTGTAGGATTCAACCTTTTGCGGCGTCATCATACGACGTTCGTCATCCTGCACCACACCGCCAACATCGTCAGCAATACGCTGTGCAGACTGTAACATCAGTTTAAAGTTTTGGCTGGCATCGCCATAAGACGGCACCATCATGAAAATGGACACGCCGGGCGTCGAGAATTCGGACATCGCATCGACATTAAACGAACCGGGTTTAACCATATTCGCCAGACTGAACAACACCGGGCCTGCGCCAGCGGGGTTCACATGGCGATGGAAAATGTTCATTTCACCAAACTGGAAACCGGCCTGAAGCAGACTTTGCAACAGCAGTTCGCCGCCAATGACACCGCCCTGATGCGCCACAACATGCAGCACCAAAACCGCTTCTTTTGCCGCTGCGGGTTCAACTGGCTCAGGCTGAACTTTCTCATGCAGCGAATGTGCAACAGGCTGCTGTGGAGCAGATGCTGGCGCGTCATACGCAAACGGCTCACGCGGAGCGTTAATGCTCGGCTCAGGAATAGCGGTTTCTCTAGGGACGACAACCTGCGGATGAGTCTCACCACGTACTTGCGCACGCGGAGAATCCACTGGCGTCGCTTCATCCAGTAGCGGATCGTAAGAAGACACGGGAGACAGGTGCTCGAACGGCGATTTCGCCTCTGAACGAGCGTCTTCACGTGCACTGTGGTTATTGAATGAGGGGTTATCAAATGACGCGTTATCAAATGATGAGTTATCAAGTGAAGCGCTGCCAAATGAAGGCTCACTCTGCTGCGGGCGGGCGCCCTTCACGCGAACTTCGCCAACGCCTTCATCCAGATCGTCAAGCGGCGTTTCATCACGCGCTTTTTTTGCACGTTTAACCGGGCGGTCACGAAAAAGGGACGAGCGCTCTTTACGGCTAGTCCACAAGCCGTGCAGTAACAGCGCTATTATAGCGATCGCGCCAACAACGATTAATATCAGACGCAAGTCCTGCATCATTGCTATCCCAATTGTTCTAACAAAACATTGCCACCACGGCAAATACCTATACTACTAACTCTATTTGCCTGAGTACACAAGTGCAAGCCTGCACGGTACTTTATGACAATAAAGATAGATACAACGCACTTTTTTGCTGTTTTTTCATCCAAATACGGGCTAGTCAGCATAAGATCATCCCGATATGATGCCTCAACAAACAAATGACTGAGTCTATCGGCACTATGTCTTCAGAAAAACCATCGTCTTCAGAAAAACCATCATCTTCCGGAAAATTGTCTTACGGCAATACCGCAGGCCAGGTTCGCAGCGGCATACACTATTTTCTTGCCGGATGGCGCCTGATCTCACTGCCGGGCATCCGACGTTTCGTTATTTTGCCCTTATTGATGAACATCGTCCTGATGGGCGGGGCTTTCTGGTGGCTTTTCACCCAGTTGAATGACTGGATTCCGCAGATCATGAGCCACATTCCGAGCTGGCTGCAATGGCTCAGCTACCTCATTTGGCCACTTGCCGTCCTCTCCATTTTGCTGGTATTCAGCTACCTATTCAGTACGATCGCCAATTTTATTGCCGCACCGTTTAACGGTTTGTTGGCGGAACA
This sequence comes from Pectobacterium carotovorum, assembly GCA_016415585.1. Taxonomy (NCBI): domain Bacteria; kingdom Pseudomonadati; phylum Pseudomonadota; class Gammaproteobacteria; order Enterobacterales; family Pectobacteriaceae; genus Pectobacterium; species Pectobacterium carotovorum. The sequence continues at coordinate 3,693,935 of CP066552.1, forward strand.
GTTGGAAGCAAAACTCACCGGCCAAACGTTGCCGGACAGCGGCATACTCGGCATCGCCAAAGACGTCCCACGCATCATGAAGCGTGAAGTCCAAAAGCTGGCGTATTACCTGCCACGCGCGATTGTGCTACTGCTTCTCTATTTCATTCCCGGCATTGGACAAACTGTCGCTCCGGTGCTGTGGTTCCTGTTCAGCGCGTGGATGCTAGCGATTCAGTACTGCGATTATCCTTTTGATAACCACAAAGTGGGCTTTGCCACGATGCGTCAGGCATTACGTCGCCATAAAGTCGCCAATATGCAGTTTGGCGCCTTGGTCAGCCTGTTTACGCTGGTGCCTTTTTTGAATCTGGTCATCATGCCCGTCGCGGTATGTGGTGCAACGCAGCTGTGGGTGGATCGTTATCGCGATCTGTCAGCAACCCTGCCGAAAAAAGCGCCATAAAAAGACAGTAAACACTGGCTGATAACGGCCAGTGTTTTCTATTGTAATGAAAAGATATTTCTTAAGAACATAACGATATAGCAATTCTTTACTTCACTGAAAAGTGTGAACGGGTATTCTCTCTACGTTCGCAAAAATTTCATACAGTTATAAGGACAGGCTATGAGCAAGATCTACGAAGACAATTCTTTCACAATCGGCCATACGCCGCTGGTTCGCCTGAACCGTATCGGCAACGGACGCATTCTCGCTAAAGTGGAATCCCGCAACCCCAGCTTCAGCGTAAAATGCCGTATCGGCTCCAACCTGATTTGGGATGCAGAAAAGCGTGGCGTTCTCAAACCCGGCATCGAACTGGTTGAACCTACCAGCGGAAACACAGGGATTGCGCTGGCCTACGTCGCGGCGGCTCGCGGTTACAAACTTACGCTCACCATGCCAGAAACCATGAGCATCGAGCGTCGTAAGCTGCTGAAAGCGCTGGGTGCTAATCTGGTGCTGACCGAAGGCGCAAAAGGCATGAAAGGTGCCATCGCCAAAGCAGAAGAGATTGTCGCTAGCGATCCAAGCCGTTATCTGCTGTTGCAGCAGTTCAGCAACCCAGCGAACCCAGAAATTCACGAAAAGACCACCGGCCCTGAAATCTGGGAAGATACTGACGGTCAGGTTGATGTCTTTATCTCTGGCGTCGGTACAGGCGGTACGCTGACAGGCGTGAGCCGTTACATCAAGAACACCAAAGGCAAGGCCATCATCAGCGTGGCAGTTGAACCTACCGATTCACCGGTGATCACTCAGGCGCTGGCAGGCCAAGAGCTGAAACCAGGCCCGCACAAGATTCAGGGCATCGGCGCGGGTTTCATTCCAGGTAACCTGGACCTGAAACTGATTGACCGTGTAGAGAAAGTGACGAACGAAGAAGCGATCAGCACCGCGCGCCGTTTGATGGAAGAAGAAGGCATTCTGGCCGGTATTTCTTCCGGTGCAGCCGTTGCGGCAGCGCTGAACTTGCTCAAAGAAAAAGAATTTGAAGATAAAACTATCGTCGTTATTCTGCCTTCTTCCGGCGAACGCTACCTCAGCACAGCACTCTTTGCCGACCTGTTCACCGAGCAGGAACTGCAACAATAACCCCCCGGTCACACTCGAACAACAAGTGACCAATGTGTTAAAAAAGCACCTATTTAGGTGCTTTTTTGTGGCACAGTTCAAACTTTCCACCACATGTGGATTGCTTTTCTACATCAGGTTTAGTATTTAACCGAACAATTATTTTGATGCGTGAAATTAATATCCGACAAATACCACGCCCCGTCACATGCTTTTCCCCTGCGCACAATAGCCCACATCGCCGTTTTGCGACCGAGGTTAAGATAATGGGTAGCGGAAGCTGCGGTGTTTGATGGTATTTTATTCAGGAAATACGTTTGACGGTTTTCTTGTCGCATCGTGGCCCGCCCCTGTAACATAAATCAGGCGCTAACCAAACAGGCTAAAGTTCAGTGAATCGACTAAACTTTAGTTCCACAACATTAATCTAATCCATAAGTTGGGGAAAAAAGCATGTTCCAGCAAGAAGTGACTATCACCGCACCAAATGGCCTGCACACTCGTCCTGCTGCTCAGTTCGTCAAAGAAGCCAAAGGCTTCACTTCTGAAATCACCGTGACGTCCAACGGCAAGAGCGCTAGCGCCAAGAGCCTGTTCAAATTACAAACACTCGGCTTAACACAAGGAACTGTGGTTACTATCGCTGCGGAAGGCGAAGACGAACAAAAAGCGGTTGAACACCTGGTCAAGCTGATGGCTGAGCTCGAGTAACCGACGAGTTTTTTAGTGAACACCAGAATCGAGTAAGGTAGGGTTATGATTTCAGGCATATTAGTATCACCGGGTATTGCTTTTGGTAAGGCACTGTTACTGAAAGAAGATGAAATTCTCATCAACCGGAAAAAAATCTCTGCGGATCAGGTGGAGCAGGAAATTGAACGTTTTCTGACTGGCCGTTCCAAAGCATCCGCACAGTTGGAAGCTATCAAGAAGAAAGCGGGCGAGACGCTGGGTGCAGAGAAAGAAGCCATCTTCGAAGGCCACATCATGTTGCTGGAAGATGAAGAGTTCGAGCAGGAAATCATAGCCCTGATTAAAGATGAACATGCTTCCGCCGACGCCGCTGCGTTTTCCGTCATCGAAAACCAGGCTAAAGCACTGGAAGAGCTTGATGATGAATATCTGAAAGAACGCGCCGCAGACATGCGTGATATCGGGAAGCGTTTGCTCAGAAACATTCTCAATATGCCTATCGTCGATCTGGGCGATATTCAGGATGAAGTCATCCTGGTTGCCACGGATCTGACGCCGTCAGAAACCGCGCAGCTGAATCTGGACAAAGTGCTGGGCTTCATCACCGACCTCGGTGGCCGCACGTCTCACACGTCCATTATGGCCCGTTCGCTGGAACTGCCTGCGATCGTCGGCACGACAAATGTGACCCAGCAGGTTAAAAACGGCGACTATCTGATTCTGGATGCCGTAAACAACCAGATTTATCAGAATCCGACCGCGGATAAAATTGAAGAATTAAAAGCGGTTCAGCAGCAATACCACGCTGAAAAGTATGAGCTGGCTAAGCTGAAAGATCTGCCAGCCATTACGCTGGACGGTCATCAGGTTGAAGTCTGTGCCAACATCGGTACCGTGCGTGATGTCGCGGGTGCTGAGCGTAACGGCGCAGAAGGTGTCGGCCTGTATCGTACTGAATTCCTGTTCATGGATCGTGACTCACTGCCTACCGAAGAAGAGCAGTTCCAAGCGTATAAGGCTGTTGCCGAAGCCGTTGGCGCTCAGGCCGTTATCGTCCGTACCATGGATATCGGTGGCGACAAAGATCTGCCATACATGAACCTGCCGAAGGAAGAGAACCCGTTCCTTGGCTGGCGTGCTATCCGTATCTGTCTGGATCGTAAAGAAATCCTGCATGCCCAGCTGCGTGCCATTCTGCGCGCATCAAAATTTGGCAAGCTGCGTATCATGTTCCCGATGATTATTTCCGTGGAAGAAGTGCGTGAGCTGAAAGCCGAACTGGAAATGCTGAAAGCACAGCTGAGAGAAGAAGGTAAAGCTTTCGACGAAAGCATTGAAGTCGGCGTGATGGTTGAAACACCTGCCGCCGCCGCTATCGCGCCACATTTAGCCAAAGAAGTCGACTTCTTTAGTATTGGGACAAATGACTTAACCCAGTATACTCTGGCAGTTGATCGCGGTAATGAGCTGATTTCTCATCTCTATAACCCGATGTCCCCAGCTGTCCTTACCCTGATCAAACAGGTTATCGACGCGTCTCATGCCGAAGGCAAGTGGACAGGGATGTGTGGTGAGCTCGCCGGTGACGAACGTGCTACACTACTGTTATTGGGAATGGGTCTGAACGAATTCAGCATGAGTGCAATCTCTATCCCGAGCATCAAGAAAATCATCCGTAATGCGAATTACGAAGATGCGAAGGCGCTGGCGGAGCAAGCACTCGCTCAACCGACAGCACAAGAGTTAAGCAATCTGGTGAGCCGCTTTATTAAAGAAAAAACGCTCTGCTGATTCTGCTTTACCTAATAGGTTTCAAGGTGGCAATCAGCACCCCGACAGGCGATAGGTTCGCAGTCGGGGTAGCGAAGAAAACCAATGCCACACCAACTTGAAAGATTAGGGTATACGCTGGCCCAATATTAATGCTTAGGAGAGAATCATGGGTTTGTTCGATAAATTGAAGTCTCTGGTTTCTGACGACAAAAAAGACACTGGCAGCATCGAAATCATTGCCCCGCTGTCCGGTGAAATCGTCAATATTGAAGACGTTCCTGATGTCGTATTCGCAGAGAAAATCGTCGGTGACGGTATTGCCATCAAGCCAACTGGCAACAAGATTGTCGCACCGGTAGACGGCACCATCGGTAAGATTTTTGAAACCAACCATGCGTTTTCCATCGAGTCTGACAGCGGCATTGAGCTGTTTGTGCACTTTGGTATTGATACCGTTGAATTGAAAGGCGAAGGCTTCAAGCGCATCGCCGAAGAAGGCCAGCGAGTGAAGAAAGGCGATCTCATTATTGAGTTTGACCTGGCTCTGCTGGAAGAAAAAGCGAAGTCTACTCTGACACCAGTGGTTATTTCCAACATGGATGAAATCAAGGAATTGACCAAACTGAGTGGTACGGTTGTTGTCGGTGAAACGCCGGTTATCCGTATCAAAAAGTAAGCCGCCTTCTACGGATGGTTTACTACGTTTGCACGAAACGGCACCCGGATGGTGCCGTTTTCGTTTCAGGCTTTCCAGCGCGGCACGCACAGGCGAATCACTAACCCGCACAGCTCACCATTATCCGCCTCAATATGCCCGCCGTGCGCCAGCACGACTTTACGGGTAATCGCCAGCCCCAGCCCATAGCCTTTGCCAGACAGCGGCGAATCAACACGAATGAAAGGATCGAAGATACTGGAGAGCTTACTTTTCTCCACGCCAGGCCCCTGATCGGCGACCTGAATCATCCACTCATGTTCATTGCCAATGAGTGACACGGAAACCTGCTGCGTGGGAGCAGAAAAACGTAGCGCGTTGCGCATCACATTATCGACCGCCCTGCGCATCAGCTCCGCGTTGCCTTTAATCGTGTAGTCTTCGTCTTCATCCGCTGCCAGCAGGATTTCAACGCCGGTGACCTGCGCTTCATAGCGCGTATCGTTGACCACCGCCGTCACCAGCCCCAGTAAATCGAAATAGGCTTCCTCAATGCCGGAATGCTCCGTGCGCGATAGCGTCAGCAGTTCGCCAATCATCTTATCCATCAGCAAGGCTTCACGCTCAATTCGCTGCAAGGAACTCTCTATATTGTCCGGGTTCTGCCTTATCAACCCGATGGCAAGCTGCAAACGCGCCAGCGGAGAGCGCAGCTCGTGCGAGACATCATGAAGTAACTGTTCACGCGCGCTGGCCAGACTGTCCAGCCGTTCGACCATTGAATCGAAATCACGCGCAACATCGCTGATTTCATCATGACGTTTATGCATCACTGGCAGCAAACGCACGTTCAGATCGCCCTGCGCAACCTGATCAAACCCTGCGCGGATCTGGCTTAGCGGGCGTGCCAGACTCCATGCCAATACCGAGCTGAACAACAGGCCACCAAACCCCGCAATGATCACAAACGGCACAGGCACGTTGAGAAATTCGACTGGGCGAGGAGGACGAAATTCGCTACGCAGCAGCTCAGCGTCATAACGAATCTGATACCACTTTCCGGCAGGGCCGCTGACCTGCTTGATTATATGCGTGGCACGCGGCGCGCCACGTTTATCCGGCGCAAAAGCCTCATCGAGCAACACGTTCTGCGGAGCGGAAACCAACTCCTGATCGGACAGCGGCAACGGCGATTCCGTGACGGAAATGTATTGCTGCTCTTGCTGCGGCAGCAGCGACATCACATCGTTCAGTTCACCCAAGCCGCCATGTTGCAGCGCCGCAGCCACCATCTCCGTTTGCATCGTCGCAATGCGCGACACCACGATTTCTTCCAGCGGCTTATGGCGCTCGCCGTAAAAAGAAAAAGCCAGCCACAGCAGTTGGGACATGACGAGGAACGTCAGCCAAAACCCGAGCAAGATCTTCCAGAAAAGTCGTCCACGAATCATCATCAGCGAATCCGGTATCCCACGCTGCGCACGGTTTCAATCGTCATGGTGTTGCCCGGCAAGACGCCGAGCTTCTGACGAATATTGCTGATGTGCACGTCCACGCTGCGGTCATAAGCCTCGCGGCGACGCCCCAGGCATTTTTCGGACAGCTCATCCTTTGACACCACCCGTTCAGGGGAACGCAACAGCAGCTCCAGCAAATTAAACTCAGACGCCGTTAGATCAAACGGCTTCCCACGCCATTCACTGATGCGCGTGGCAGGGTTCAACACCAAATCGCCACTGGCGGCCAGACTCTCATCCCGTTTTGTACTCGGCTGATCGTCATAGCGGCGTAGCACCGCTCGCAGTCTCGCCACCAGCTCACGCGGGTAACAAGGTTTAGGCATATAATCATCCGCGCCCATTTCAAGACCGATAACTCTGTCGATGTTGTCGCCCCTCGCTGTCAGCATAATGACGGGCAACTGCTGGGTTTTTCTAATCTGGCGCAGCACGTCAATCCCGCTCATATCGGGCAGCATGACATCCAAAATCATCGCGGTGTAATCCCCTGATATCGCGCCATCGACGCCCTCTTTGCCCGTCAGCACCCGCGAGGTCGAAAACCCTTCCGCATTCAGATACTCACAGAGCATATCGCCCAGCTCTACGTCGTCATCGACCAGTAAAATATTCATATCCTGTCCTCATTAATCGGGTATACCCTACGTATTCGAGTTGCGGGAAGGAAACGCACATGCAGCTTGAAGTATGATAGGTATAGATGATGTATTCTCAGGCCTCGCGTGAATATTCGCAGCCAGATTTACTTAATCCTTACCATTTCTTTCAGCAAAGATTACCGCTACCTTTACGGACTCGGGGTAAATTACTCACCTGCGTTATTTATTCCCGTTCAGATGCATGAATTAAGGACGACTTCCCCTGATGCAATCACGATTTTTTACACGACGCCGTATGACGATCGCGCTTGGTCTTATCGCCGCTGCCGTGCTGCTTCATCTGTTTTTCAACAAGCCATCGCCTACGCCCAATACGCTCACCGCTGCCGCCGAGATTGCGGATCTCGAACAAACGGTGCTTGCTGACGGCAAAATTGAGGCACAGAAGCTGGTCAGCGTCGGTGCACAGGCCTCAGGGCAAATCAAAGCGCTGCACGTCGAACTCGGCGATAAGGTGAAAAAGGGGCAATTGATCGCCGAGATTGATGACCTCACCCAGCAGGACACGCTAAAAAACGGTGAAGCGGCGTTAAAAAATATTCAGGCGCAGCGAGCAGCCAAATTGGCCGAATTGCGTAATAACGAATTAAGCTGGCAACGTCAGCAAATGTTGATGAAACGTGGCGTTGGCGCACAGGCCGACTACGATAGCGCGAAAGCGACGCTGGATGCCACCCGAGCCAACATCGACGCGCTGGACGCCCAAATCATTCAGGCACAGATTACCGTCAACACCGCCAAGGTTAATCTGGGATACACCCAAATTCGTTCACCGATGGATGGCACCGTGGTAGCCATTCCTGTTGAAGCAGGGCAAACGGTCAACGCGATTCAGACAACGCCGACCATCGCCAAAGTCGCCAATCTGGACACCATGACCATCAAGGTGAAAATCTCAGAGGCCGACGTCGTCAAGGTAAAAACCGGTATGCCGGTGTGGTTCAGTATTCTGGGCGAACCTAATAACCGTTACGAAGCCACGCTGAGCTCGATTGAACCCGCGCCAGACTCCATCAACACGGACTCGACCACAACATCATCCAGTTCGAGCAGCAGCACCAGCTCATCGTCCAGCACCGCGATCTATTACAACGGCCTGTTCGATGTGAAGAACCCTGACGGCGTATTGCGCATTTCCATGACGGCACAGGTGTATATTCTGTTGTCTTCGGTGAAAAATGCCATTGTCGTTCCAGCGACGGCGTTAACCTCACGCGATGGCATGTGGTACGTGCAGGTCGTGAATGCGAACAAGAAGATCGAATCGCGTCTAGTCACGCTCGGTCTCAATGATAACGTGCGCACTCAGATCCGTTCGGGGCTCAGCGTTGGGGAACAGGTGGTTGTCAGCCCATCGTCCGGTGATGCCGCGTCTACGCATCCCGGCCCGCCGATGGGGATGTAACACATGTCCACATCCTTACTTAAACTAACCGGCATTACCCGCCGCTTTTCCAACGGCGAACAGGACGTCACCGTCCTCAAGGACATCAACCTGACCATCAATCAGGGAGAGATGGTGGCGATTGTCGGTGCGTCCGGGTCGGGAAAATCCACGCTGATGAATATTCTCGGCTGTCTGGATAAACCGTCCTCCGGTGATTATCAGGTGGCAGGACGCGCCGTTGGCAAACTGGACAACGACCAGCTCGCGGAACTGCGCCGCGAGCATTTCGGCTTTATTTTCCAGCGCTATCATCTGCTCGGCGACCTCAGCGCGCTGGGAAATGTTGAAGTTCCGGCCATTTATGCAGGAAAGAGTCGGCTGGCACGCCGTCAACGGGCAGCAGAGCTGCTAACTCGGCTAGGACTGGAAAATCGTCTCCACTATCGGCCTAGCCAACTTTCTGGCGGCCAGCAGCAGCGCGTGAGTATCGCGCGGGCGCTGATGAACGGCGGCGGCATCATTCTGGCGGATGAACCAACTGGTGCGCTGGACACCCACAGCGGCAACGAAGTTCTGAGCATACTTCGCGATCTGCACAGACAAGGCAATACCGTCGTGATCGTGACCCACGATATGACGATTGCCGAACACGCTCAGCGCATCATCGAACTGCGCGATGGCGAAGTGATTGCCGACCGACAAACGCGCCCCGAAGAGGCCACAGAGCCGCCACCGAAAGCCGCCAGCTCTCCAGCGACGTCCGCCTTGAATCAGTTCAAAGATCGCTTTATCGACGCGTTTAAAATGGCGCTGCTGGCGATGAACGCCCAGCGGATGCGCACCTTTCTGACCATGCTCGGCATCATCATCGGCATTGCGTCTGTCGTCTCGGTCGTCGCGCTGGGAAAAGGCTCCCAGGAACAAGTGCTGGCCGACATCAACTCGATGGGCACCAGTACGCTGGAAATTTTCCCCGGCAAAGACTTCGGCGACATGGATGCCAGCGCCATACAAACGCTGCGGGCCAGCGATATTCAGCCGCTAACGCAGCAGCCCTACGTGCATAGCGTTACGCCTTCGATCTCAACCAGCGTAACGATGCGCTACGGTAACATTGCCGTTTCCGCCAGCATTTCCGGCGTTGGCGAGCAGTTCTTCACCGTGCGTGGCTACACTCTACAACGCGGCGTACTTTTCCCTCGCAGCAGCGTCGATGAACTGAAGCAGGACGCAGTGATTGACAAAAACACACGTAATAAGCTCTTTCCCCACGGCGAAGATCCCATTGGGCAAGTGATTCTGCTGGGCTCACTGCCTGTAAGAATTATCGGCGTCGTCAGCAAGAATCAGGGTGGCTTCGGCAGCGATGAAAACCTGAACGTATGGGTGCCGTACACGACGGTGATGAAGCGCATGGTCGGGCAGTCCTACCTGAAAAGCATCACGGTGCGGGTGAAAGACAATATTGATATGAACGTCGCCGAGAAAAGTATCACTGCACTGCTGACGCAGCGGCACGGGACGAAAGATTTCTTTATCATGAACACGGACAGCATCCGTCAGATGATCGAGAAAACCACCACTACGCTCACGCTGCTGGTGTCGATGATCGCGCTGATTTCGCTGCTGGTCGGCGGTATCGGTGTAATGAACATCATGCTGGTATCCGTCACCGAGCGAACCCGAGAGATCGGCGTCCGTATGGCGGTTGGCGCACGCACCAGCGATATCATGCAGCAATTTCTTATCGAAGCGGTGCTGGTTTGCCTGTTCGGCGGCATCATCGGCGTGGCGCTGTCGCTGGCTATCGGCGTGCTGTTTGCACAGTTCAGCAGCAATTTCGCGATGATGTATTCCAGCTCCTCGATTATTGCCGCGTTCCTGTGCTCCAGCCTGATCGGTATTATCTTCGGCTTCTTCCCCGCCCGTCGTGCCGCGCGGATGGAACCGATTCACGCGCTGGAGCGGGAATAGCCAACGCACATGCAACTCGAAGTATGACGAGTAACGTTAGTCAAATACCCCGGTGGACAGATAGCGGTCACCGCGATCGCAGGCGATTGCCACAATGACGCTGCCGGGGTTTTCTGCCGCAATCCGCAACGCACCAGCTACCGCACCGCCGGAACTGACACCACAAAAGATGCCTTCCTGACGCGCCAACTGTCGTAGCGTATTCTCGGCGTCCACCTGCGTCATATCCAGAATGCGATCGACCAGATCGGCACGAAAAATCCCTGGCATATAGTCTGGCGTCCAGCGGCGAATACCGGGAATGTGGCTCCCTTCCGCAGGTTGTAATCCCACCGTACAAATTGCCGGGTTCTGCTGTTTCAGATAACGGCTGACGCCAGAAATTGTGCCCGTCGTTCCCATACTGGAAATAAAATGAGTCAACTTTCCCGCCGTCTGCTGCCAGATTTCTGGGCCAGTAGTCAGAAAGTGTGCCAGCGAATTATCTGGGTTATTGAACTGATCGAGCGTTTTCCCTTCTCCCGCCAGCACCATCTGTTTCGCCCGATCCCGCGCCCCTTCCATCCCCAGCTTGCGATTCACCAACACCAGCTCCGCGCCATACGCGCGCATCGCGGTCTGGCGTTCATAGCTCATGTTGTCCGGCATCAGCAGACGCAGCCGGTAGCCTTTTACCGCCGCAATCATCGCCAACGCAATGCCGGTGTTCCCGCTGGTCGCCTCAATGAGCCGATCGCCGGGGACGATGTCACCGCGATTCTCCGCCTGCTGAATCATAGAGAGCGCGGCCCGATCTTTTACCGATCCGGCGGGGTTATTCCCTTCCAGCTTCAGCCAGATTTCACTGTTCAGCCCCTGTGTTATGCGCTGCAATTTCACCAGCGGGGTATTACCAATACAATGCTCAAGCGTTGTCACAAGTTGAGTCCTAAAAAGTCTCACCTACTTACGGAGTGAACGATAAAATTAACGTTGCTGACAAACCCATGATGGTTAATTCGAGATACACGGGCGACCACAGAGCGAGGTATCCCTACGGGAACCTCATCCCTGTGTTTCCCCTAAAATCTGATTTTGTCAGCAATCTCAATTTACTGCTTTTCAGGCGGATTCTGTTCCCGCCCTTGCGCCATTTGCCGCTTCACACGCCACTGCAAAGCGCTTTTGATGAACAGCGTCAATATCGCCATCACGGTTAACAACGCCGCCGCGGTAAACGCCCCCACGCTGTTATAATCCTGATGCAACAATTCGACCTGTAGCGGCAGCGTGTAGGTTTCACCGCGAATCGCACCTGACACCACAGACACGGCGCCAAACTCACCTATCGCTCTGGCATTGGTCAGCACCACGCCATACAGCAGCGCCCAGCGAATATTCGGTAGCGTTACCCGATAGAACACCTGCCAGCCTGACGCACCGAGCAGCACTGCCGCTTCTTCTTCCTGGCTGCCCTGACTCATCATCACCGGAACCAGTTCCCTGACCATAAACGGACAGGTCACGAATATCGTCACCAGCGCAATGCCCGGCCAGGCAAACATCAGTTGTATCCCCTGCTCATCCAGCCAGCCGCCAACCGGGCCGTTGGTGCTGTAAAAGAGCAGATACAGCAAACCCGCCACCACAGGAGAAACAGCAAAAGGAATGTCGATCAGCGTGAGCAGCAGTTGCCGCCCCGGAAACTGAAAGCGCGTGACCAGCCACGCCAGCAGCGTGCCAAACACCAGATTCACCGGTACGACAATCGCGACCACCAGCAGCGTGAGGCCAATGGCATGCAGCATGTCAGGATCGCTCAGGTTACGCCAGACGCCCCCCAGCCCATGCGACAGCGCAGCGGCAAAAATTGACACCAAGGGGATGACTAGCATGATGAGCGATAATATCACGCCCAGCGCAATCAACGCCGCTCTCGCCCAGTTACGTTCCTGCCGCACCGGATGGGATTGACGCTGCGGCGTCACAGTCGGTATCTCTGCCATTACACGCTCCGGGTCCGTTGGCCAAAACGGCTTTGCAGCACGTTGACGGCAAACAGTATCAATAAGGACGCGGCTAACACGACGGAGGCAATCGCGCTGGCAGCAGGGAAATCAAACTCCTGCAAACGGATAAAAATCATCAGCGAAACGACTTCCGTTTGCCAGGCAATGTTCCCCGCAATAAAGATAACCGCGCCAAACTCGCCCAGACTGCGGGCAAACGACAGCGCGGTGCCCGTTAATAACGCCGGGGTTAACTCCGGTAAGATGACATAGCGAAAACACTGCCAGCGATTCGCACCCAGCGTTTGTGCCGCCTCTTCGTATTCCGGCCCCAGATCTTCCAACACGGGTTGGACGGTACGCACCACAAAAGGAATGCTGGTGAACGCCATCGCGACCGTAATCCCCAGCCAGGTATACGACACCTTAATGCCGTACTCTGCCAGCCATGCGCCGTACCAGCCTGTCGTTGAAAACAACGCGGCCAACGTCAGCCCCGCCACGGCGGTGGGGAGCGCAAAGGGTAAATCCATCAATCCATCCAGCAGGGCTCGGCCAGGAAAGCGATAACGCGTCAGAATCCACGCCATTAATAGGCCGAATCCGGCATTAAATACCGTCGCCAGCCCTGCCGCCAAGAGCGTGACTTTGTAGGCAGCCACCACCTGCGGATTGGAGATCACCGTCCAGTACTGCGCCAGACTCATTTCTGAGAGCTGCATGACCAACGCACTTAAGGGCAGCAGCAGAATCAGACAGACGAACAGCAGGCTGCTGCCCAGACTCAGCGCGAATCCCGGCAGCACCCGTTTACCTGAACCAGAAAAGACGTTACCCGACCCCAAAGACATTACTGACGACCAGCCGCCAGCAATTTATCCAGTTCACCACCGGTGTCGAAGTGGGTTTTCATCACCTGTGGCCACGCCCCAAACTGATCTTCCACTCGGAATAAGGTGGTCTCCGGGAAGCGGGATTTCAGCGTTTGCGTCAATTCAGGGTTATTCACACGGTAGTAAAAATCGGTGATCACCTTCTGCGCCTCTGGGCTATACAGATAATTCAGATAGGCTTTTGCCGCCTGCTCCGTGCCGTTCTTCTCGACATTCTTATCGATCCACGCCACCGGGAATTCCGCCAGCACGTTGACCTTCGGGACGATCACCTCGTAGTTCTCAGCGCCGTACTGGTTGCGAATGTTATTCACCTCGGATTCAAAGCTGATCAGCACATCGCCCAACTGGCGTTCCACAAACGTAGTGGTTGCGCCACGGCCGCCAGTATCAAATACCTCGACGTTCGCCAGAAAACGCTTTACCCACTCGCGCGTTTTGGCCTCATCGCCACCGTTGGCTTTACTGGTCGCGCCCCAGGCGGCAAGGTAGGTATAGCGGGCATTGCCGGAGGTTTTCGGATTCGGGAAAATCAGCTTAACGTCATCACGCACCAGATCGTTCCAGTCGTGAATCCCTTTAGGATTGCCCTTGCGAACCAGAAATGCCATGGTGGAGTAGAACGGAGAGCTGTTATTCGGTAAACGCGCCTGCCAATCAGCCGGAATCAGTTGCCCGCGATCGTGCAGGATCTGAACGTCCGTCACCTGATTATAGGTCACGACATCGGCCTTAAGGCCTTGTAGGATAGCCAACGCCTGTTTAGACGAACCGGCATGCGATTGTTTGATCGTCAGCGGATCGTTAGGATGCTGCGACAGCCACTGTTTTTCAAAGCCGGGATTGAGCGCAACAAATAGCTCACGCGATACATCATAAGAGCTGTTCAGCAGCTCGGTAGCAGAGGCCATGCTCTGCCCGCCCAGCAGCAATGACAGCGCCAGAGAACCTTTCACCAGCCAGCCTTTCACCTGTACTTGATTCATCTTATATCCTGCCAGAGTTAGAGCCTATTCGGTAGGCCTTGTTATAGGGGCCGTTTACATAGCCGTTTTTTGCATAGCGCAAATCAGTGTAGGGGGAAGTGGCGGTTAACATATAACCTTTATATATAACATTTCGGGATTTTTAAGCGCTAAAGGACATAACCCCGAAACGAGCGAGACGAGAAGAAAAAGTAGGGTGAAAAAGGAAAGGCGCGGCCAGATAGCCCAATGCAGGGAGAGGAAAATTGAAAGCTGAGAGAATTGATGCCTGCACAAGTGCAGGCATCAGGAAAACGAGTCAGATCTTACAGCGACAAAAGCTTCTCAAGAGAAGGCGCGAAGAAGTAGCTGCCGCTGACGGCACGTGTAAAGCGCAGCATCTCATCGCGTTTACCGTCACGATCGCCGAACATGCTCAGCAACTGCTGCTCAATGTTATGCAGACGCGCGCAGTAGGCAACAAAGTAAAGCCCGTTCTTCCCGCTCGCGGTGCCGTAAGGCAGGCTCTGACGCAGGATTTTCAGCCCTTTACCGTCTTCCTTTAAATCCACGCGGCTAAGATGCGACGTCACAGGGCGCTCATCGGAAGACAGTTCTTCATTGTCCTGCTTGGTGCGGCCAATCATTTGCTCTTGCTGCTCCACGCTAAAACGCTGCAACTGCTTCAGATTATGTTCCCAACGTTGAGTAAACACGTAGCTGCCGCCCGCATCCGGCTGACCTTCTGGGATAATCGCCACAGCGTGACGCGCATCGCCCTGCGGATTTTCCGTGCCGTCGACAAAGCCGCTTAAATCGCGATCTTCCACCCAACGGAAACCGTGCGTCTCTTCTTCGATACGAATCGCGCTACCAAACGTCGCCAGCGCCGCCTGTGCCAGCGTGAAATTAACATCATGGCGCAGCGATTGGATATGGATCAACAGGTCGCGCTGCGTGGCAGGAGCAAGCCCGTTGCCCAGCGGCATGAACGGCTTCAGCTCCGCTGCACCGTGGTTGCAGTCCAGATCCCGCCAGACATCGCTGCCAAACGCCAGCACGGCGCCTAATCCCGCATCGGGATACTGCTGCTGTAACTCTTGTAACATCTGACAGAATTTTTTGCATCCCTGCCGGATAGCATCAAACTCTCCCTGAATCATCGCTTCCATAAAAATGGCAAAACGGCGGTGTTCCAATAAAATACCGCTCTGAATTGGTGTCATTTCTGCTTCCTCAAGCGTCAGTTTTTTCTTTGTTGTTATGGTTTACTACGATAGTTATGGCGCATACGACCGCCGAAAAAATATCAGGCGGCGCCGCTATCATACCGGAAGCCGCCTGACTTTTACCTTGCGTAAACGCAAGTTAGTTTCGCGCCTGCGCGTGCCACACGATTTTGCTCACTTTCCAGGTTTTCAGGATATCATCGGGCGGCATCAAGCCTTCCGGGCCGCTCCACTCGCCGGAATAGACGTAGCTGATATGCGTACTCTGCGGCGCGGCACATTCCACGCTCTGCGCATCATCACCTTGCCCTAACTGGCAGGATTCAAACGCCTTACTGTAGGTATTGCTAAAAACATCCCCTATTTTTACGCCACCTGCGCTGCCAACCGCCGGATCCATGACCTCAACTTTACGCACGCTGCCCTTCGGCTGCCCGCTGATGATCATCTTCACGTCTTTGCCATCCAGCGCCTGATAAAACGCAACCAGTTGACCGTTGGACGTGCCCATTCCGCTACGCAGTTGATAACTGCCATCCAGCGCGCTCTGTAGCGCCCCTTCGGACAGCGGCGTACCGGCATTGATGCCGCCGACACCTGCATCGGTAACCTCCAGCGAGCTGCCGAACCAGTTAAACGGCGACAGGCTGGACCAGGAGAAATTAGAAAGCGTGCTGCATCCGGTCAGCAACAGCGGTAAACCCAGCACCAGCGATAAACCCAGCGGGCGAAAATTCATGGCATGTACTCCTCAAGATTGAACGGCTTTCGTCATCAGCCACCCTAGTAAGATGGGGATTGGAGTCTGCGAGCGACGAAAAGTGCCGTAAAGACGGGATAATCCTGCGGAGGATTATAGGAAGCATGTGAAAAGAAGCAAACCGGAACCGCAGGCCTCCCGAGAGCCGGAAGGCCTGCGAACAACATCAACTGCGCTGTGAGGCAAAATCCGTTAAGTCATAACGGTGCGTGAACAGATCGTCCAACTCCGTCTGGTGCGTAATCGCCACCACGGTACACGCAGGCAACGCCAGCTTGACCAGTGCCAAAAGCTGTCTGGCGGCATCATGATCCAGATTGCTGGTCGCTTCATCCAGATAAAGCGTATCGGGTTTAGCAATCAGCGCGCGGGCAAAAGCAACACGCTGCCGCTCGCCACCGGAGAACACCCGATCCCAGTTCAATTGCTCATCCAGACGATCGCGCCACGCGCCCAGCCCAACGCTATCGAGCGTCTGACGCAGCATCTCACTGTCAGCCAGCGGCGGATGCGGATAGCAGAGGATCTCTGCCAACGTACCCTGCCCCAAATAGCTTTGCTGCGGTAACAGCAAGCTGCGACCTTCAAGCGACTGCCAGCGGCCATCGTAATACGGCCACAGGCCGCTTAACGTACGCAGTAGCGTTGATTTCCCCAGCCCGCTACGGCCAGAAAACTTACTCCAGCTACCCGCTTCACAGCTCAGATCCACCTTTTGCAGCAGTGGAGCGCCCTGCGGCGTGGTGAAAGAAAGCTGATCCAGTTGCAGACGCTCACCGACCGGAACCACTTCATCTTCAGACTGATGGCGTTTGATTTCCTGTTTGAACTGGCTCAAACGTTCCATGCTCGCGGAAAGCTCCATGAATTCCCGATACATGCGAATAAACCAGCTCAACGCGCCATGCACCTGAGCAAACGCTCCGCGGATTTGCATCAACCCACCTAGCGTCACCGTTTTGCTGAGAAAGGCCGGTAATGCAGCAAAAATAGGGACGATCAAGCTAACACGCATGTAACCCGTAGTGAAAAAACCCAGATTACGTTCCGCATTCATTGAACGCCACCAGTTAGAGACAATCGCAGAAAATTGACGCTTGAGATGGCTTTTTTCTTGCTGTTCGCCACCATATAGCGCAATTTGCTCCGCGTTATCATGCTTACGCAGCAAAGACGCACGAAAATTCGCTTCAGCACGTTGCTTCTCATAGTTAATACCGTGCAGCCGTTTACCGATCAGATGCGTAATCAAGGTGCCGAACACGGTATAAATAATGACGGCCCAGACCAGGTAACCTTTGATTACCCACTCCTCACCAAATAGCGTAAAACGCTGTACTCCCGACAGTTCCCAGAGAATGATGACGAAAGATGACAACTGGGCAGTCACAACCAAAAATGACGCCACCAGACTCACCGTTTTATCAACAAATAAGCTGATATCCTCAGCGATACGTTGATCGGGGTTATCGATTTTTCCCACTATCGACATCCGATAAAACGCCCGCTTTGCCAACCAGCTATTCACTAACTCTTCCGTCATGGCACTGCGCCAGCGAATGATCAGCCAGCGAGTGAACCAGTCCTGATGCACAAATACCACGATATAAATCAGGATATAGATGCCGTACTCTTTCATGAGAGAGAGCAGCAAGCTGCTATCAAACGTACCTAGCGCATCGTAAAACGTTTTACTCCAGTCATTGAGCAATACGTTGAGATAGACGATGGTCCATCCCATACTGATGGCAGCAACAAGAAGTAACAGGGCTAATAAGCCTTGTTTTCCCCGCCAAAAAGGGCGGCAGAGATCGACAAACTGTGCCGCTATCTTTTTCACTCTTTCACCTCTTGCGGCAAGGTGATGTAAAGCACGCGGTTATCCGGGTTATACAGCTTCGCCGACATCGCCCGTACGTCTTCCAGCGTGATGCTATCCGCCAGTTTGGCTACGCTAGTCAGATAACGCGGATCGTCATAATGGCGGTAGCTCAGGAGCAGACGGCGCTGTATCGTCATGAGATCGCTCTGACGCCCTTTTTCCGCACGAATGAACTGTGCTTTCTGCTCATCCACATCCTGCTGGGTGATATTTTTCGGCAGTTCAGCAAAGGCTTTCTCGGCCAATGTCCATAGCTCCTGCGCACGTTCAGGCGCGCTGGTAAAGCTCACTTCTGTCTCAATACGCTGTCTTTTATCTTCCAGTTCGCTATCGACACGCATGCGATAAATACCTAACGCATCATCACGCAGGCTGGTTTTGAGATATTTATTCGCCAGATTACGGGCAACGCTCACCTGCACAGCGGCCTGTGGTGTCCACGCATGCGGTGTGAAGCTCCAGGCGCGGATATCGGCACGCGGTTCAATACTGATAGCCGATGTCGCTTCACGTTTACCCGGCAGAGCCAGATGTGATTTCACCTCGCCAGCAGGCTGACGCGGGATCGTCGCTAAATAGCGTTCAACCTGCGGCAAAATCTGTGCAGCAGGCATATCTGCCACCAGATAGTAGGTTACCGGGGCAAACACCGCTTTATGCCACTGTGAAAGCAGCGCCGGCGCTGAAATTTGCTTCAGTTCCGCAATTTCAGGTTGCTGCCAGGCTGGCTCACCGAAACGCAGTTTGGCAATGTCACCGGCCCGTACTCCTGAAACAGATTGATCGTCATTGGCTTTTTGACGCGCCAGACCCATCATGCTTTCTTTCATCACGTCAGGGTCGATACCCGGGGCCACATTCAGCTCACGATATAGTCCCAGCAGGCTTGCCAACTGCTCTGTTGGCGCACTTCCGTTCACGGTGAGTTGATCGGCTTCCTGAGCAATACCCAGCGACAGCGTCTTTTCCTTTTTCCAGTTATTAAGCGCTTCACCGTTCCATGTTGCCGGTCCGCTTTGGTTTACCAGTTGGCTTGCCAGCTGTACCTGCCACGGATTGGTCGACGTGGACAAATATCCTGCGTCGCTCACTGCCGTCAGGTAGACTTTTTTACCCGCTTCTGGCGCACGCAGCCATACCACGCGGTCACCATTGCTCAACTGCCACTGCTCTACCTTCTGCGCGGCAAAGGTCTTCACCGCCGTACGTTTCCCACTTTGCGTTACGGCAGGCAATTCAGGGATGACTTTCTCTTTTTCTACTTGCAGCGGTGCCAGCGTCGCGGCTGCCCACTGTGCCTGCAACTTACGAATCGCATCCGGTTTAGGCAAGGTGAAAGGCGTCGCGCCCGGCACGCTAAACTGAACCAACGTATCAGGTGACGCTAACCAACGTTGCCAATGGCGGTTCACATCTTCCGCCGTGATGGTATCCAGCGCTTCCAGTGCATCTTTACCGCGCTGCTGGCTGCCGACATAAGGGCGATCCTGCTGCCAGACGATGGTCAATTGTTGAACCCAGTCTGAAAACTCACGTTTTTCAGGTGTATCACTCATACGCTGCGCGACTTCACGAATGTCGGATGTGATCTCCGTGATGTCCTGTTCGTTTAACGGATAACGTTTGAAACGCTCAATTTCTTTCAGTACAGCGGAAATAGCTGCGTCATGACCACCCGGCATCACATTGGCGAAAAAGCCTAGTGCAGCCGTCGTTTTACCGATATCCGATTTACGCACCACCAGACTACTGGCGTCTTGCGGCAGTTCCGCTTGTTGTCGACGAACCTGACGTGTTACCGCAGACAGTGTGATTTGAGTCAGCAAACGATGACGGTAATCGGATTGGCCGAATGTGTCTTTGTCATTGAAACGGTAGACAAATGACACCTGGCTGCTGCCACTCTGGCTATCCTGCAAACGCGCAACGTTGAGTCTCGGTTTCAGTAACGGCTCATAGTAATCACGGGCTGGCACAGCGACATTCGGCAACGGTGCAAAATAGCGTTGAATTTCGCGTTCTGCATCCGCAGGCGTGATATCACCAATGATCATCAAACGCATATTCGACGGGTGATACCAGCGTTGATAGAAATCCTGTAGTACGCTGGCTGGCGTGTCGTTAATCGACGCTTCCGTGCCAATCGTTGGGCGGGAAGGATAACGAGAGTCATGGCGAATCGCCTGTACGCGCTGCTGGTTCATACGTTCCGCTACGCCCAGCTTGCCACGCCATTCTTCCATGATAATTTTGCGCTCATCATCAAGATCGCTTTGCAGCAATTTGGCATGGCCCGTCATCTGGCTCAGCGCCTGCAAGGTCGTCCCCAGATCGCGGTTACCTTTCGGCGGGCTCATCATGTACATGGTGCGCTCGTAGTTGGTCACGGCGTTATAGCTCTGCCCGCGTACCCATCCCTGCTTGTGCAGTTCCGTACTCACACCTTGAGGAAACGCCTCGCTGGCGCGGAACACCATATGCTCCACGATATGCGCCACGCCAGATTCGTTGTCCTTCTCATCAATCGAACCGACATCCACAATCAGACGAATATCAACCCGCGACTTCTGCCCTTCCAGCGGCACAAGGGTGTAACGCAGTCCATTTGCCAACGTCCCTTCTTTAAAAACCGGCAACGGGCTTTTAACTTCTTCGGCCTGGCTCACCAGACTCCCCGCTAACAGACCGACAGCCGTTAGCGATAACCAGCAACATCTCTTCCAGTTCATAACAACCTTTTCGTTTTTATTTTTGCCTGCAAGGCAATTTCTTAGCGCATAGATGCAAAATGCCCCGTCATTCGTCAGCATGCGACGAATGACGGGGCATAGGATTTACCAGGTGTAAGCGACGCCAAGCCAGAACTGGCGGCCGGGTTTGTAGGTGACAATGGAAGTCCCCGCGCCAACTTTTTTATTCGTTTCCACTACATTATCCAAAACGTTCAGCACATCCAGGGTAATATCCAGCGTCTGAGTTTTGTAGACTGGCTGCGAGTAAGAAAAACGCCAGTCGTAGGAAATAAAGTCGTCGTATTGAGTTGAAACGTATTCAGTCACACTCCCTGAGAAGCTAGGATCGGCGTTGCACGCAGGACTCCCACCAGGGCAAACAGTCATTAATGACCCCGTGCTATACCCCTTATAGCCGGAGGTATAGCCCACGCGCTGCCCCCAGTTGAGGCGTATCGCTGGGAAGTAGGTATCCACATTCAGGAAGGCATTCCAAGGCGTATTGAAGTCCATCGCATCCATGTCGCCCTTATACATCAGCTTATTGTCAACGATAACTCGAACTTCATCCGAATCACTATCATCATAGTAAGCAATTGAATTAGCTTTATTTTTAGAGATAAAAGCACCAAATTTCCAATTTACTTCAGCGAAGCTAAAACGATGAGGACTGATGGGTTCTACTTCTAGAGACAATGAATTCCCTTCTGTACGACCTGCATTATTCATCACACGGTAGCTTGCACCATTATTAGCAATCGTTTCACGACCAAACTGATCTTTCCCCTGACGATTAACCCATTTGGCAGTCCATACGGTATTCATGACGCGTTGAGATAGCCCTAGCGTCATTTCATCGCTGTAAGGCGTTTTTAAATCAGATACAGTGTAATTAGTGCCGGTTCTTTCTGGGTTAGAGGTCCACGGAGCAGTAGAGGAGGTTCGCCTTTGCACAGTACTCGTACCGATCCCTTGGCGTAGCTTATATGACAGCATATTCGCTGCATAATAGCGGTTGGCCCCGCCAAACAAGCGAGTCGAACGATCGCCGAAGACATCATAAGAAGCGGCGAAACGAGGTGCAACATCCAGATTTTCCAGGAAATCATCGTATGTAACGCGCACCCCAGGGGTTACTTCCAAGCGCCCATAATTCATGCTGTCTTGCAGATAGGCAGCATAACGACTATAGCTGACTTGCACAGAACGAGCGGGAAAGAGTGTACGGGTGCCTGCAAATTGCTCACCAGGAATACACATTGAATCTCCGGGTAAGCACACAACGTTGGGATTAACATAGGTAGCATTCGATGCAACGCTGGCTGAATAGGCATCCTGAAAACGACGATACTGTGCATTCGCAAAATCAGCTTGCCAGCCGAAATCAAGCTGATGAGTCATCCCCAGCAAGAAGGCTGGATTTAACTCATAGTCTTGCTTGAAGGTGGTGGTATTTTTTTCTGTGGCAAATGACCCATAACCGCCAATCTGTGATGTTCTGCTTGTCGTTTGCCAATCAAGTGATGGGGAAGTAAAACCTAATGATGGAGTATCATAGACCCAACTAATATATTCATTAGATTCATGTTCGATTTTGTTTTGATCAAACTGATACCCCGCCAAACTGGTCATCTTCCCCCAGTTAGCATTATGCTCCCACTCCATATTGAAGCGATAGCCACCACCGGTATTGGTAAATGCGCCGTTCTTGATATTCTTTTTATAATATTTAGATTCGTGCGGGGAATACATGCCCGTCATGCGGACAATATCGCCGTTATCCGCCAGATAAGTGCCTTTTAGCAGATAGGTTTCACTGATCCGCTCCTGATCGTCCCATATACCCAGATAGTCATGATAATAGGGAATATCCGACTGCTGGCGATTATAGGCAAAAATAAAGCCAGCCTTGTCGCTTAATGGCTGGTTAAAGGTAGCCGAATAGAATTGCTTCTTAAATTTCGGTTGGTAGTAGAGGTTAGTGCCAGAGTAGAATTCATCACTGATATTAGAATCAACGTGGTAACGGGTCCAACTATCACGAGAGGTACGATAAGAAACTTTGCCGGAGGCTTGAGCCAACTTGGGGTCCATCAGCCTGGCATCTACCACGCCGCCGGTAAAATCACCGTACTTAGCGGAGATGTTGCTGTCGAACACTTCTAGCGATTCAATCAGCTCAGAGTTAATCCAGAATGACTGTGTGCCACCCGCAGGTAAATCAATCGGGCTGTAACCATCTGGGTCACCATCTAACACGCCCTTATTAGCACCGGGGTTAATATTGTTATTATTCGATAACCCATCGATCATAAAATTATTGTTGTAAAATTTCTCGCCGTGAAACGAGACGTTTTCTGGAGCTAATTCCCCCGGCGCAGTACTGGTACTTGCTGTATTTGCGAACTGGACATTCGGGTTATTCTTTAATAACTCGGTTACCGACCCGTTCCCGGTCGGCATCTTTTTAATCTGTTCAGCATTAAGAATCTGCGTTCCCATCGATTGGCTGGTCGGGGTTGAGCGGACTAAAATCGTATCTTCTCTATTCTCCGAAGAGGAATCACCCTGCTGTTCTTCTTCGGTTTCTGCCTTGTTTTTCTGCTGATTTTCATCGGCAGAAGTGTCGTTTTGCTGTGCGAGCGCAGGCCCTGATAATAATGACAAAATCATCATTAAATAGACGTTTTTATTCATTTATTCAAAATCCCCAGTGAACCTTATCATTTGAAAAATAAAATTATTTTTGTAATTACCGCATGTAACATTTATTGCTAATCATCAACCTGAATATGACCATTCAGTTTGAAAACGATGGAAACGACCTGATTATCAACCGGCGCCTCCGTCCGATAGCGCCAGCGCGCCATGTCTTTCATCACGTCATCGCCAAATACGCCGTCTGGCGTTTCAGACAGAATCTGTACGTTAGTAACCGTACCGCTACCGGTAATATCGAATTTGACGCGCACCTTTCCTTCCACACCCAGCGCTTTTGCCCGAGAGGGATAATTCACGCGGCGATGCAGTGCTCTGAAATTTTGACTGTTGCTTTTCCCTGCACCGCGAGTTGCCTGACCGCTATCGCTTTCTCCTGCCTTGGCCGTTGCCGCACTGCCCGGCATGCCAGCAGAAGCTTGCATCGGTGAAGGTGCATCACCGGTCTGATTTGTCGCTACGGGAGACTCGCTCTTTTTTTCTGTCTGCTGCTGCGTAGCCTGCTGCTGTTGTTCTTTTGGTTTGCTCTCAGGCTTCTTTTCAGGCTGCTTCTTCTCACGCACAGGCGGCTTCTTTTCCGCGACAGGCGTGACGGGCTTGCGCTCAATGACGGGTTGTTTAATAACCGGGTTGGGGTGTTCTGGTAACGGAGGCGAGATAGGTTGTTCTAAAGAAACGGTTTGCGTCGCCACAACGGGAGGATCGGAAGATTCTGCGGTAGGAGGGGATGAGTCAGCCTGCTGCGTCATTGCCGCAGCCATCATCGTGACCTGAATGCTTCCGCCTGCATTTCCCGCCATGTCTTCAATGCTCTCTTTCGGGGAAGAGTGCAATAGAAAGAAAAGCGCCAGCGCCGCATGCGCTACGCAGGACAAAACAAAGAATGCCAGCGAACGCCAGTTAGGCACATCGGCGGTCAGCGCTGCGGTTGGAGAGGAATGAGCAAAAGGATGAGAGCCCAGCAATACGCTGCGGCCAGTGCGGTTCGCACCCAGCAAAGCCTCCTGAAGATTTTCACGACTCACTATCCAACTCCATCTCTTAAACTTCAACTTCCTGGTGTCAGTCGTGCAATCACAATCTTCCAGGCGATAAAATGTAAGCAAGATCAGAACACAAAAAAACATGTCAAGACCAAACGGACTACATTAATAAATAATAATACAAATGAGAATCGTTTTACAAATGAAAACTGTTACCCACAAAGTCTAACAAACTGCATGCAATATAATTACAAACCTCATTAAACATTTGATATTAAACTAAAAAACTAACCAGCGGAGGCATTCCCCCCTCATTACCACACTACCTATGCAGGTTGTTGTACACATATGAAGATGCATACAGAATCATGGACACAGTCTAATCAACACGATTAGTGCGACATAAATAATATTCAAATAGCGTGACAAGCTCTGTCACAAGCAATGGAACCTCTAATAGCTGCGGACGCTCTACCGTGATGCGATGGATAACGGCGTGCGTGACGATACCCACAATATAAATTGCAAATTCTGGGTCAGGTACGTTTTTCATAAAAGGTTTTAGCGCATCAAGAAACATCTTACTTAGTTCTTCTTCGTCATCCTCTAACACGCGACGAACCGTGAGAGGGATTTCTTCAGTTACCGCCTTGTGGACAGCAGGTGCAACTCGGTGTTTGTTGACCACCATCTCGATGACGAGCGTCAGGGCTTCCCTGAGTGATGATTTTTCTCGAAAAAGTTTCAATGTGTTATGCAGATCAGAATGTATTTCTAGTGCGTGTCGGCGTTGTAATTCATTAATAATGGCTTCCTTATTAGGGAAGAATTGATAGAGCGAGCTGATGTTCACCCCTGCACGCTCAGCAATAGAATTAGTAGTCAGTCCCTCCCAACCAGATTCGTTCAAAATGTAAGCAGAGGCTTGAATTATCGCATCGACAGTTAATCGAGAGCGTTCCTGAACCGGCAGTTTTCTTGGTCTGGTGATGCTTGAGCTACGAGCCATTTTATATTCCGCAATATAAGTTTTCTAAATTAAAGTTAAAGCTTACTATTTGCCGTGTCAATAAACAAAGCAACACTGAATTGCTTTTTGAACGACTAAAACCTTCACCAAGGATATTCACTAATGAACGAACAAGATAACTCACAATTGTGGGCGGATTTCCAAACTGCTAACCGTGAACGCAGAGCTATCAGAGAATTCGATAGTACTTCGGTTTCTGATGACCTTATTAAGGCGCTACTGACTGAAGCTACCTTCGCGCCCTCAAGCGGGAATCTTCAACCCTACCAATTTCACTGGGTGAAAAATGCGGAGTTAAAATCTCAGGTCGCTCTTGCCTGTAACGGACAAAAAGCAGCAAGGTCAGCCGCAGCGCTAATTATTGTTGTAGCGAGTCCTGATATTGGCCGGCACACGGCAGAAAAACAGCTTGCCTATGTTGAAGCTTCAGCATCGCTACAACCCAAATCAAAAGATTACTATCGAAAACAAATTGGTAAATTTGAGCGGATATTGAAGTTAGGCGCTTATGCATGTTGGACGCCATTGCTCAATATAGCGTCAATATTTCAGCCTGCTTTGTCATTGCTTCCGGTTGGACATATGGGGAGCCGCCATTGGGCTGCGCGAAATTCAATCTTTGCTGCACAAACGCTGATGCTTGGTGCCGCGGCAAAAGGCCTAGACTCGTGCCCGATGGAAGGATTTTCCGCAACTAAACTCTCCCAGCTTCTTGGGCTAAAGCGTGGGACCGTTATTCCGGTAGTCATTGCGCTTGGATACCGTGCAACCGATGCCAGGATTGAAGAAAAATGGCGTAGACCACTGACGGATATTGTTGTGGAACATTAAATTTAGTTAATAGATTCCGAGACACCTGAAAACAGTACCAAATAGAAGCAGAATAATATGGCTACCTATTGATAATGCAAAGGGAAAGACAACGAGAATAAAATGAATAGGCAGTAAGTAAGTTGTAAGTCAGAACGCTTTAAAGTGCATGCTACATTATGAACACTTTAAGGCATTAACATGAAAAAACATCTCTGGCACAGAGTTCCTGCGGGACTACTTCTGACATCAACTTTTTTATATTCTGGTTTAGCTTACTCTGTTGAGAATAATAACACCACCTCCACGGAGGGAGACGGATTTACCTTATTAAGTGGTGTGCCAAATGAAAATAACTGGGGTTTAGGTGTAGGTCTAGGGTTTGAAAAAAAACCTTACACAGGAGCGGATTCAAACCTCTCTCCTTTTCCTCTCGTTTATTTTGATAATAAATGGATAGCGCTATTTGGCAATCGTATCGACCTAAAAATAGGGAAATGGGAAAACATAAAAATCTCATTACACGGACAATACGCATTCGATGATGGCTATAAAGAGTCTGATGCTCCCATTCTTTACGGTATGCAAAAGCGCGGCGGTGGTTTTTGGGTTGGGCCAGCCGCCGAATGGAATACTGATTTTGGTACCGTTTCCGCTAAATATTTATTCGCCGGAAATAAAGGTCAAAAAGCGTCTCTGGGGTTTGATAGAGAATTTGAATACGGTAGTTTCACCTTCACTCCCCATACTGAAATAGAATGGTTTAATAATAAATATGTGGGGTATTACTATGGTGTTAGACCTTCGGAAGTTCAGCCAGGACGAGATATTTATAGTGGTAGATCAACATACAAAATATCTGCAGGATTACGAACTAACTATTCAATTACGCCAAGCCAAAGTGTAAGTCTTGATGCCACGCTATCGCGTTTAGGCAGCGGAATTTCAGACAGCCCATTAGTCGATAAAACGACGATTCCACAGGTAACATTGGGCTACTTCTATCGTTTTTAATTGGGTAAAAACTATGCCGCGAGTTGCACTGATTGAGGATAACTCCCGTCTGGCTGGAATGATTTGCCAAGCATTATCAGGCTCAGGAATACAAACAGACTGTTTCTATAAACTTTCGCACGCGCGGTATGGTCTCACTCAGGCGAGCTACGAGGTCGTTATTATTGATCGGGGCTTACCTGATGGGGATGGTCTGAGCTTTTTAAGAGATTTTCGGGCAACAGGACAAATGACGCCTTGTCTGATACTGACCGCTCGTGATGCATTACATGACCGTATTGATGGCCTCGAAAGTGGTGCAGATGATTATGTCACCAAACCTTTTGCGATGAGTGAACTTGTCGCACGCGTCCGTACTCTGATGAGACGTCCTGTAGAAACGTCCCCCCTGATTCAAACCTTTGCTGACATGATGCTTGACCCACAAGAACAAGTACTACGTTGCGGTACAAAGTCGGTGCCTTTGGCACCGACAGAATTGCAAATCATACTGACGTTGTTGAAAGCAAAGGAACAGACTGTGCGCCATGCGACGCTAGAACATGCGGCCTGGGGATTATCAGGAGCCGTTACTTCGAATGCGCTTGAAGTAACGGTCCATCGTTTGCGCAAGAAGATGGCCTGTGTGGAGGTGAATGCGCAAATCGTTAATATTCGAGGCATTGGATTTGCTTTGAAAAGAAGAGTGCAATAACAAAATACATAGATGAAAGATAGGTATTATACGTAACAGTACTTTTATTTATCATTCTGTTAATGGGAAAATAATCATGTACCATGAAAACATTGTGAATGAGTTACTGGAATGGATTGAACTGCATTTGGATGATTCTTTAAGCTTACAGCTTCTCTCTGAAAAGTCTGGTTATAGTAAATGGTATTTACAACGCCTATTCAAGAAACACACAGGACAGGCTTTGGCAACCTATATAAGAAAAAGACGTATGGCGATGGCGGCTAATGATCTCCGTGAATCGACGGATTCAATTCTTAATATTACAATTAAGTATCAATTTGGTAGCCAGGCAACATTCACTCGTGTATTTAAACGATACTTTAATGTTACACCCGCTGTTTATCGAAGGTTGGGTAATATCTCAGAAAGTAAATTTCAGCCTACTCTTTTTATAAAAAAAAGTATTCATTTATTATCTGATGATATGAAAAATAAAATCCCTTTAGCTATGTTAAATAATTTAATGAGCAACTAAATGCTTGATGATAAAAACCGGTGGAATTTTATTGACTATCTTGCCCGTAGTTTATCTTTTAGGTTATGGCTTACAAGTGTTGCTGTATTAACGGTCAGCCTGAGCATTATAACAAGCTTGGTTCTTTATGCCTTCAATCGCTTTCCTTTAGAAATGTGGCAAATGGATGATAACTTCCAAACTGCTGTTAGTGTTTCTTCTGGTCTGCAGTATGACAAAGAGGGGCAGCCTGTCTCTATAATTGTTGACGATCAGACAGGGTGGCTGTTCGAGATCGCATCAACTGAAATTATGTATCGCGTACTTGATTCTAATGGTCAGATAATACTTTCTTCAGAAAAAGATACTCATGACTCTTGGGGAGTCAAAAAATTAGATGAGTCTGTTGGCATTCATCAACAAATAATTTTAGATAACCGTTATTTCGATTTATTTACTACAAAAGCACACCATGGCAATAACGTTTTTTATGTTCAAACAATTACTAGCAATACCTTCGGTAAACGGGCGGTGGATATAAAATTAGAAAATCTTCCAAATGCTGTTTGCATTACAATATTAATTGCTATTATTGGTTTTGGTGTGATGTTTCCTTTTACAATTCGTTTAATTTTACGCCCATTGAGCGCAGCATCAAATGCTGCCATGCTGATTACGCCAACGAATTTGATAACGCGATTATATGAAAATGATATACCAAGTGAAATCAAACCGCTTATTGTAGCATTTAATGACACGTTGGAAAGACTGGAGAAAGGATTTATCGCTCAACAGGAGTTTCTCGGTTGTGCTGCTCATGAATTAAAAACGCCTCTGACGCTATTAAGAGGTCAGATAGAATTGCAGTCTGACATTAAAAATAAAGACTTTTTATTTCGAGAGATTGATCTAATGGCAAGGCAAGTTCATCAACTTCTTCATTTGGCAGAAGTGAGTGAGACGCAAAATTACACTTATGAAAATGTAGACAGAATAGGAATAGTTCATGATGTCATTAAGTATTTAGCGCTTAAAGCAGATCATCATCAGGTTAAACTGTGCGTTGAAGCACCACACATGTTACCCTTTATTCAGGCCGATAAAAGTGCATTGTTTATTTTATTAAAAAACATTATTGAGAATGCTATTAACGCTTCACCTGATCATAGTACTGTTACCATAAAAATAAACGCATTGTCTATGCATATTCAAGATAACGGGTCGGGTATTCTTTCGGAGGATATCCCTTTTCTGTTTGACAGATTTTGGCGTGTTCCCAATGCCAAACATGGTGGAACGGGATTAGGCCTTGCTATTTGTAAAGAAATTGTCCAAGCACATAAATGGCGAATTTCCGTAAATAGCAATTATCACATTACCGAGTTTGTCATCTATTTTTGAGGATATGCCTAACTGGTTTCCTTTCCTCAGTATGATATACCCGTCTGACAATACTCGGCGAGATCATTGTCGCATGTGCTGTCGTGGCGATCTGGTGCAGAAAGAATGGTTACGTTTTTGGCATATCAGGTTCGCGCACGACCTTCATTCAATCTTAATTCATGATGCACTTAATCCATGTGAGATAAGATCCAAATGTGCGTCAATAAAGGCTTTTTCATCGAACGGTCTTTTCCCTGGAAGCAAAAGATCTGTCACGATGAGATGAATCACGGAACTCACCAGAACATCGGGTAAATCGGCGGCAGGCCCTTGCCGGAACTCACCCAACCGAACCCCTTCCAGCACCAGCACCTTGATGGCGTGCATTAAAGGAGTAATGAACTCGGTACTCAGTATGTTAACGATGTGAGGGAAGCGCTTACCCTCAGAAAGGCATAACCGGATCATTTCGCGAACTTTTCTGTCTCTGGCTATTTTTTCATAGGCCAGCAGCATCTTACTCACCCTCTTTTCATATGATACTTCCTGAGCATCTACCTGATTTATAAGCTCTGAGAACGGTGAAGATATATGGCATATCATTGATTCGAAGAGTACATCCTTGTTGGGACAATACAGGTATATCGTACCTTTTGTAATACCAAGGCGTTTGGCTATATCTTCAACTCGGGTTGCTACGTAACCGTTCTCAATAAATTCCTCAAAGGCTGCAACCATTGTCAAAGATCTCTCAGATAAGGTCTCTGCTTTTCAGAAGACATTACCATCAGGATATTCCGTCCAGGTGGGAGGTTCTGTTGAGGAGTCGGCTAAGTCTCAGGAGCCTATTTCAAGGGTCGTTCCTGTAATGCTTTTCGTTATGGCAACACTATTAATGATTCAGCTTCAGAGTTTTTCTAAGCTGTTCCTGGTGTTTTCAATTGCTCCACTGGCTCTTATCGGCGTGGTTTCCGCCTTGCTGTTAAGTAATACCCCTCTAGGGTTCGTCGCCTTGTTGGGGGTACTGGCGCTGACGGGGATTCTTATTCGTAATTCTGTCATTCTTATCGTTCAGATAGAGGAGCTTCGAAGAACAGGCATGTCCCCTTGGAAAGCCGTTGTGGAAGCAACAGAACACCGAATGAGGCCAATAATGTTAACAGCGGCGGCAGCAACACTGGGGCTAATACCAATTTCGCGTGAAATTTTTTGGGGACCGATGTCCTATGCAATGATGGGGGGAATTATTGTTGGGACTTTACTTACCTTACTCTTTTTACCGGCCCTCTATTATTACCTGGTTCAGGATCCGAGAGGATTCATGACTGCGATATTGATTGAATAATCATGGGTTTGGGGAGGCACTTCCGAGATGTTGATGAAGTGCCCCAAACCCGTAAATAAATGCATTCTATTATTTTTTTATTTTTAAAATCATTTGATTATATTTTTTTGAGTACAAGCGAGAAAAATTACCCCATTTTTTGTTCCCCCCCTGTCGGTAAGTCTTCTGAAAGGCTCATTGCCATATAGTGCGTTTGGTTTTAGGCACTGACGAGAAGATCCAAATGCTTCCCTTATTCAGAATTAATTTTCTCTATACAACAAGGTATCACTCAGGCTCCGTCGCGCGAGTACACACGGGGCTGGTCGTACTCATTGCACAATTATCTGGGGGGTTGGCTTGGCATCCTTCACCTTGCCACAGTTAAAAATGCCTCAGTAGTCTCTTTCTAACCGGCAGAGTAAACGCCGGAGCATTGACAAGTTCACGCCAAATTCAAGGAACCGGATCGTGAAAAGATCACACCAGATTGTCTCTATTTCTACATTCATCGTAGTGGTAATTGTTACCGTTCTTATGAGCACGGCGAATACAGCTCAACAACCCGCTGATAACACGAAGATAACTGTGGCTAAGCCCAACTTGTCAGTGAAGGTAATCACTCCGCAACTCGCGCTATTGCCCATCAACATCACTGCAAATGGCAATATTACCGCTTGGCAGGAAGCCAATATTGGTAATGAAACAGATGGCTTAAGGCTGTCAGAGGTGCTGGTTAATGTTGGCGATACTGTGCAACGTGGTCAACTGCTTGCCAGCTTTGCATCACATACCGTTAACGCTGAGCTTTTGCAAAGTCAGGCTGCCGTGGCTGAAGCAGATGCGCTACTGGCAGAAGCCCTATTAAACGTAAAACGCGCGACTGTACTGCAAGCGACTGGCGCTCTGCCTGCACAGCAAATTCAGCAATACATCACTGCGGAAAAAACAGCAAAGGCGCGGCTTAAGTCGGCACAAGCGAATGCGGAAATCCAACATTTACGCCTCAAACAAACCCAGGTACTCGCCCCAGACAATGGCATTATTTCAGCGAGAAGCGCCACTGTTGGTGCCGTGCTGCCCGTGGGGCAGGAGTTGTTTCGATTGATCAGGGGAGGCAGGCTTGAATGGCGAGCAGAGGTATCCGCAGAGAGCCTGGCCAAACTTAAGCCGGGTCAATTGGTATACGTAACGCCTGTCGGAGGCAAAACCTTGCAAGGTTCACTACGGATGGTGGCACCAATGGTTGATACACAAACCCGCAACGGGCTGGTCTATGTCGACCTGCCAGTGGATGACACCGCACGTGCTGGTACATTTGCGCGTGGCCGTTTTGAACTGGGCACTACCGAAGTCATCACCCTGCCGCATAGCGCTGTGCTGCAACGAGATGGCCATAGCTATGTGATGTGTGTTGGTCCAGATTCCAGAATCATTCAAACCAAGATCGGCACCGGTCAGCGAACCGCGACGCACGTAGAAATTACACGCGGTCTTGGCCTCACTGACTCAGTAGTTGCAACCGGTGGAGGATTCCTTGGTGAAGGAGATCTTGTCCAGATTATTGAAAACCAGATCCCCGCCAAACACAGCTCGTCGGTATCCGGTTCTGGCACACAGCCATATGTCGTGATGTAAGCCGGAGAATAAAATGAATTTCAATATATCTACCTGGGCAATACGCAACCCCACGCCGGCAATCTTACTGTTTATGTTGCTAACATTTTCTGGACTGGTGAGTTTTCACTCAATGAAAGTTCAGGATTTACCCGACCTGGAATTACCCACCGTTACCGTGGCCATTTCATTGCCCGGAGCTTCACCTTCACAACTTGAAACTGATGTTGTTCGCAAAATAGAAAGTTCGCTGGCAACAATACAAGGGGTTAAACATATATACAGCAGCCTGACCGACGGTGAAGCTTTAATCTCGGTAGAGTTCCGACTGGAAAGATCGACACAGGCGGCGCTCGACGATGTGCGTGATGCGGTATCGCGTATTCGTGCCGACTTGCCATCAGATTTACGCGACCCTGTGATTAAAAAAAGGGAGATATCCGAGACCCCAATTCTGACCTATGCCCTTGGGTCATCACGCTTGGATAACGAAGCTTTGTCCTGGTTTGTTGATAATGATGTCAGTAAAACGTTGCAGGCCGTTAAAGGTGTCGGTGCAGTCAGCAGAGTGGGAGGCGTTAACCGTGAAATTCGGGTCGATCTGGATTTTACCAAGCTACTGGCTTTTAATACTACAGCGGCTGATATTTCACGTCAGCTACAGCTCGTTCAGCAAGAAGCCGCTGGCGGACGTGCTCACTTTGGCGGAATGGAACAATCAGTACGGACGATAGCAACCGTCCAATCGGCTGAAGAGTTTGCCACGATGGAAATTACGCTGAGTGATGGACGGCGTATCCGCCTCGATCAGATAGCGACGGTATCTGATACTGTCGCGGAACAGCGTTCTGCGGCATTCTTCAATGGAGAATCGGTCGTCGGGTTTGAGATAACACGAGCAATAGGATATGGCGAAATAGATGTTGCAGCAGGTGTTCGTTCAGCTCTGCAACAGTTGCAAGAACAGAGACCAGACATCACCATCACTGAAGTATTCAATCTGGTTGACCCAGTGGCTGAGAATTATGCGGGGTCAATTCAGATACTCTATGAAGGCGCGTTGCTGGCAGTATTGGTTGTGTTTTTGTTTCTGCGAAACTGGCGAGCAACACTCATTGCCGCAGTAGCATTGCCATTATCAATAATACCCACATTTGCCGTAATCCATATGATGGGGTTCTCCCTAAACATGGTCACCCTGTTATCCCTGTCTCTGGTGATTGGTGTTTTGGTTGATGACGCGATTGTTGAAATAGAAAACATAGAGCGACATCTATTGATGGGTAAAACACCCTATCAGGCTGCAATGGAGGCGGCAGATGAGATCGGTCTGGCGGTGGTGGCAACCACTTTTACTCTGGTTGCGGTATTCCTGCCCACTGCATTTATGAGCGGAGTCATAGGTAAATTTTTCGTTCAGTTTGGCTGGACAGCGGCAATAGCGGTACTTTTTTCATTGCTTGTTGCTCGTATGCTAACCCCGATGATGGCTGCCTACCTGCTGCGAGCACCGAAGCAGCAAATTAAGTCGGAACCTCGCTGGATAACCCATTATCTTCGTCTGGTCAGTTGGTGTTTAAAGCATAAAGGCAAAACAATCACCACCTCAGCCTTATTCTTTGGGGGCGGTATTCTGCTGGCTGCGGGACTGCCTGGCACATTTATGCCAGCGAACGACGATCGGCAAACACAAGTTACCCTCACGCTTCAGCCCGGTAGTAAGCTGCATGATACAGTCTTGCTCGCAGAGCAGGCTCGTGAAATTGTGCAAAAAAATCAGCATGTTGAAAAAGTCTATACTGCTATTGGCGCCAGTCGTTCAGGGGATTCAGAAGAGTCTGGAGGGGTAGGCACAAGTGTCCGCTCGGCGGTACTTACGCTTAGTCTCACGCATCGGGACGCACGTTCAGGTTTGCACAAACAACAAATTGAACAGCAACTCCGTGAAGCACTCCACAGTTTGCCCGGAGCAAGAATTAAAGTTGGTATGGGTGGTTCAAGTGAAAACTATGTGCTCGTGCTTGCTGGTGAAGACAGTCGGATATTGGAGCAACACGCACTTCAGGTTGAGCGTGAGCTACGTACAATTCTGGGTATTGGCGCAGTAACCTCAACAGCAAGCCTTGTCAGGCCTGAATTGATCATAAAACCAGATTTTTCCCGTGCTGCCGATCTTGGGGTGACCTCATCGGCGATTGC
The DNA here is from genome assembly GCA_016415585.1 of Pectobacterium carotovorum. Lineage (NCBI taxonomy): Bacteria > Pseudomonadati > Pseudomonadota > Gammaproteobacteria > Enterobacterales > Pectobacteriaceae > Pectobacterium > Pectobacterium carotovorum. The sequence continues at coordinate 3,728,868 of CP066552.1, forward strand.
CGATACCCTGCGCGTTGCGACAGTTGGAGATTATGATCAAGATTTGCCAAAACTGAATCTGAGCGAACGTCAGGTTCCCATAGTCGTTCGCCTTAATGATATAGCCCGAGAGGATTTCGAAACATTTAAACGATTGCCTGTGCCGGGTGCTCGCGGCCCGGTTGCGTTAGAAAACGTTGCCACATTGGAAATAGGTAGCGGTCCGGCGGAGATCGCCAGATTTGATCGTATGCGTAATATCAACTTCGAGGTTGAGCTGAATAACCTGCCGTTGGGAGTTGTTGAGCAAGCGGTCACTGAACTGCCAAGCTTGCAAACATTACCACCAGGTATTTCGCAGACGGCTCTCGGCGACGCAGAAATGATGGATGAGTTAGCCACGGGATTTGCCGTAGCAATGTTAACTGGTGTCATATTTATTTATATGGTGCTTGTGTTGTTGCTAAAAGATTTTTTCCAGCCGATTACCATTCTTACTGCTCTTGTTTTGTCTGTGCCCGGTGCTTTTTTGGCTCTTTATCTGACGAGTTCCGATCTGTCGCTACCAGCCATGATTGGTTTGATTATGTTAATGGGAATAGCGACCAAAAACTCGATTTTGTTGGTCGACTACATCACTATCGCCCGCAGTGATCTTCACCAGAACCGCTGGGATGCAGTCATTGATGCCTGTCGCAAACGCGTTAGGCCCATTGTCATGACAACCATTGCCATGGGAGCTGGCATGGTGCCAATAGCACTTGGTATGGGGGGAGATCCCAGCTTCCGTGCACCAATGGCGATTGTCGTGATCGGAGGACTTATAACATCCACTTTTCTAAGCTTGCTAGTCATCCCTGTGGCGTATAGCTATGTGGATGATGTTGTGCAGTGGCTGAAACCTCATCTACATCGGATGCCTCTGTTTAATCGATAAGTGATTATAGCAACTTGCTGCTAATGGGAGGATACAGTGGCAAGTGCGCTGAAAAAACCTTCAATCGCCCTAATGAGTAATAGCCTTTATCAAGCAGCGTCAGCGTGTTATCTGCGGTCTGGTCTATCAGTTGCTCAGCCAAAGTATATTCGCAGCCTTTCATCGTACCGAAGGCTGCTGCGGTTATCAGATGACTTGTCAGCGCCATCTGCAAACCATTTTGACCTGCGGATAGGGGCAAGAATAACAGCGTTAGGCGCAACAAAGGGACGATTACTGGATAACATGATATCCAGTCGATTGACAACCTAGTGACACGGTTCTTTACGTTCAAGCGCATACCGACAACGCACTAGGCCATCATTTCCAGAGGAGGACGGCGTTTGCGCAGGGTAACCGTGCCAGACTCAGCAAGGCAGCGTGCAATAAGTTCGGGGTCAAAAAAATCCGGAAATGAAAAACATTTCCGGATTCTTACACTGCAATTGGATCGTTCAACTGATCCTCAATTGCTAAGCAATACACCATTAACGGCGCACCTTTTCTCAGCATCGGGAAGATTCTAGAGAAGATAAAATATTAACGGGTATCGCTTGAAGATCGGAATAAATCAATACTCCCGATCTTCAATCAGGCGTTTTCCTAGCGTGATGCAGTCAACGATTTCATAGTCGAGTTTTTCATACATGCCGATCACGGCATCGTTGTCTTCGCGCACCATCAGGTGGATTTTCGGACAGCCGCGGGCAATCAGTTTTTTCTCCAGACGGCTAATCAACGCATTCGCAATGCCGCGCCCGCGAAAATCTGGGTGCACGCCCAGATAGTATGCCGATCCGCGGTGGCCGTCGTAACCGCCCATCACCGATCCCACGATTTCGCCGTTCACCTCTGCGACCAGAAACAGATCGGGATCGTGATTGAGCTTACGTTCGATGTCCATCTCAGGATCGTTCCACGGGCGCAGCAAATCGCAGCGCTCCCAGAGGGTGATCACGGCTTCAAAGTCATCCTGCCTGAATATGCGGATTTCCATCACAGTCGCCATTTTGCAATAAGGTAAATCGTGATTATCGCGTGATTTTTATCAGACGCAATCTCAAATTGCGCGCCGCCATCAGGAATCACACAACAGGTGACCGGGGATCGATTTTATTGATGGTATACTGCCCGCCTTTATTATTGTGCCCTCATCGCCAGAGAAACGAGATGCCCACTATGTCTGACGTCAATGCGGTAAAACATTTTTTGCTTAGCTTACAGGAAGATATCTGCCAGCAGCTTGCAGCGCTTGATGGCGGAGCCGATTTCGCCAAAGATGAATGGCTGCGTGCCGAAGGCGGCGGCGGGTGCAGTCGCGTGCTGTCCGGCGGACGCATCTTTGAACGCGCGGGCGTAAACTTTTCCCACGTGACCGGCAAATCATTGCCACCTTCAGCCAGCACGCATCGCCCCGATCTGGCGGGCCGCAGTTTTCAGGCAATGGGCGTGTCGCTGGTGATTCATCCGCTTAGCCCTTACATTCCCACCAGCCATGCCAATGTGCGCTTGTTCATCGCCGAGAAACCGGGAGAAGAGCCGGTGTGGTGGTTTGGTGGCGGATTCGATCTCACTCCCTATTACGGTTTCAAAGAGGACGCGGTGCATTGGCATCAGACCGCACACGACCTGTGCCAGCCGTTCGGTGACGATGTGTACCCGCGCTATAAAAAGTGGTGCGACGATTACTTCTTCCTCAAGCACCGTAACGAAGCGCGTGGTATCGGCGGACTCTTTTTCGACGATCTCAATGAGCCAGATTTTGCTACCAGTTTCGCCTTCATCCGTGCCGTCGGTAACGGGTTCCTCGATGGCTATCTGCCCATCGTCGAACGGCGTAAAGATCTGCCGTGGGGAGAACGCGAGCGCGAATTCCAGCTCTATCGCCGTGGTCGCTATGTAGAATTCAACCTGATTTGGGATCGCGGGACGCTGTTTGGCCTGCAAAGCGGTGGACGCACCGAGTCAATTTTGATGTCCATGCCACCGCTAGCACGCTGGGAATACCAGCATCAGACTGAACCGGGTAGCCCGGAAGCCCTGCTGTATCAAGATTTTTTACCAGCTAAAGACTGGCTGGCAGAAAGTCACACGCACAACAAGGAAGCATAAGTCATGCAGATTTGGGTCGATGCCGACGCCTGTCCTAACGTCATCAAAGAAGTGCTATTTCGCGCGGCAGATCGCACGCAAACACAGGTCACACTGGTTGCCAACCAGACCATAAAAGTACCGCCGTCGCGCTTTATTCGTACGCTACGCGTCTCGGCGGGTTTTGACGTCGCCGACAACGAGATTGTGCAACGCGTTGAAGTCGGCGATCTGGTGATCACTGCGGATATTCCGCTGGCATCGGAAGTGATAGAAAACGGCGGCATCGCGTTGAATCCGCGTGGAGAGCGCTATACACCGGATACCATTCGGGAACGGCTGAACATGCGGGATTTTATGGATACCATGCGCGCCAGCGGGATACAAACCGGTGGCCCGAGCGCATTAAACCAGCGGGACCGTCAGCAGTTCGCTAATGAACTGGACAAGTGGTTGCAGCAGTCGAAAAAGCCGTAACGCTCTGCCTGATTCCCCTTCCGTAGACCACCGATCGTCAAAACATCGAGATACACGGAACGATCGTGGGGCGAGGTATCCCTACGGGAACCTCATCCCCGTGCTTTTCCTAAAAACAGGCTCAAGCAACCAACATTAACTATCTCATCCCTTCTGTTTTAGCAAAGCAGGATGGCGATATGACTTAGCGATAAACTGGCAGCAGATCGAGACTCGAGAGCACATGTATCAGCGCGGTGCCAATGCCAAATAGCAGCACCAGCGCAACCATCGCATTGCCGCCCCGTACGCGGAACAGCGGGCTACCAAAGCGGCGACGCGACGCAAGGGCCAACAACGCAGGCGTAATCACCGCCCATACGGTGGCTGCCAATCCGGCAAACCCAATCGCATAAATAAAGCCGTTCGGATAGAGCAGACCGCCGATGATTGGCGGCAGAAAGGTCACCAGCGCTGTCTTGGCTCTTCCCAGTCGGCTATCGTCAAACTTCAATAAATCCGCCAGATAATCAAACAGCCCCAGCGTTACCCCAAGAAATGAACAGGCGACGGCGAAGTTGGAAAAGACGGTGAGCAGCACGTCCAGATAGGGGCTGTTCAACACGCTACCCAGCGTCTGCACCAGCACGTCAATATTACCGCCCCGCTCCGCAATCCCGATAAAATCAGGGCGGGCAATGTTCCCCATCGTACCAATCAACCAGATGGCGTACATCACCAGCGCCAGAGCGCTGCCAATAAACAGGCAACGCTTGATGACCTGTGGCTTATGACCGTAATGCTTCACCAGACTGGGAACGTTGCCATGAAAGCCAAAAGAGGCCAGGCAAAATGGCAGCGTCATCAGCACATACGGAAGATAGCTGGGCGCTTCTTCCGCAACATTGAGTAAAACAACCGGCTTAACGTTCCACAGCAGACTGCCGAACGTCATGAAAAAGGTCAGTACTTTTGCCGCCAGAAAAAAGGCGGTCATACGACTCACCGCCGCGGTGCTCCACCACACGGTCAACGCGACAAACAGCGCAAACAGGAAACCGCCGACGCGGGCGGAGAAATCGATCGACATCTCAGCAAGCGTGTGATGGATAATTGAGCCACTCGCCGAGATATAGGCGTAGGTCAGAATATAGAGGACAAAGGCAATCGATATGCCGTTAATCACATTCCAGGTCTTACCTAACAGATCTTTGGTCAGCGTATCGAAGCTGGCACCCGTCGGATAATTCAGGTTAGCTTCCAGTATCATTAACCCCGAGTGATACATGCAAAACCAGGTAAACACCAACACGGCCAATGACCAGAAAAACCAGGCACCCGACATCACCACTGGCAGGGAAAACATCCCGGCACCAATAATCGTTCCTGCAATAATCATCGACCCGCCAAACAGCGAAGGAAGACGCTTTTCTGTACCGCTTTTTTCTACTGTATTTTCGTTCACTGCGCGTGTTGCCATAGCCAATATTCGCTCGTTGGTTTTTTTATCGAGTCCGGGGAATCTCCCCCGAAAGACGAGGCGGGATCATGGCATAAAACCAAAATTATTCCATTGATTTAACTCTTTCCGATAGGGGAAAAACATCATGTCAGACCAAAGAGAATAATATGCAGTAAAAAATCCATTACACAACATGTTGTATAGAGAACAAGAGTTTAAACTCAACATGTGCACTATCAAGTGCCCTAAATAATTTTAAATACCGAAGAGATTACCGCGCTAATCAGTCCATTTATAAACCTGTCATATTGAGTTTTGGCAAGACCTTCCTGCTTTAGCGCGTTCAACGTCACAAGGTCAGCTTTAGCTTTCACAAGGAAAGTGAACTCATCTTTTGATATCTGTTGATTTGCTAGCTGTATTGTCCATCGCTCTAAGTCATTTTTTAATTTATCTACAAAATCCATTCCGTCTTTAATAGCAGCCTCTTTATATGAAAACCAACTATCCTGTGCATAATTTCTTATTTCCTGACCAAGTGCTCCAACGATTTCTTCGAAATTAGACATAGTAATGACTCCTCTATAATCAATTAGATTGTTTTACTTTACCGCTTTCCAACTCAATCACTTGATCAAATCCATTTGATATGACATCCTTCATGTCTGTCACAAAAGTTTTTGACAACGTGTTATTCCTTTCCCAATATGCTAAAAAGCCACCTAACGAATTACGATTCGGGCTTTTGATGATTTCCCATTGCTTAGTGACTATTTCATTTTTTGGCAATCCCCTTGCATATTCATAAGCTTTTTCTACCTGGATTTTAAGTAAAACCACCTCATGCCGATTTTCTTCAAATGACTCTGTCGTAGCCTTATCCATTAAAGCCAATGCATCAACTTTAATTGCCACTGCCTGCTCATAGGCTCGCTGATTGAACGGTGATATGGTAGAGCAAGAAAGTAAAAAAAGGCAGAATATTGAAATTAATGACAACCTATACTTATTAAAAAAAAACATTAATGACATCATAAAAACCTCATGATTTTATTAATTACAAAATGATTACCATTAAATTTATTTTCATGGAAAGATAAAGAAAAAACACTCATATCAAATTAGTCATTACCCCCTCGCTCTTAACATTAATAATACATAGATATCATTTTATAATTTATGATTATAAACCAACACTAAAGAACCACAAGGAATTAGAACTTTATTTCTACATTATGACTATCGTATATTTAATAAATAACATGCCTTCCATATTTATTAATTCAATGGGCTAAGCAACTATTTGGTCAATAAATTGCGATAAATAAAAAACCCAGCCAACAATCGGCTGGGTTTGTCTGTATTGCTGGAAATAACTTACAGCGGCTGAGTTTGTGCTTCTACCACCGCCAGTGCGACCATGTTCACGATCCGGCGTACGGAGGCAATCGGCGTCAGGATGTGTACCGGTTTTGAAATACCCATCAGTACCGGCCCTACCGTCACGCCTTCTGAAGAGGAAACGCGTAGCAGGTTATAGCTGATACGCGCAGATTCCATGTTCGGCATGATCAGAATGTTAGCCGAGCCTTTCAGCGGGCTGTCCGGCATTTGCTCGCGGCGGATGGCTTCCACCAGTGCGGCGTCGCCGTGCATCTCGCCGTCGATCTCAAGTTCCGGTGCCAGCTTGTTGACCAGCGCCAGCGTAGCACGCATCTTCTGCGCCGTCGGAGAATCCGAGGTGCCGAAGCTGGAGTGCGACAGTAGCGCGACTTTCGGCTCGATACCGAAACGGCGTACGCTTTCTGCCGCCATCAGAGTGATTTCCGCCAGCTGTTCCGGCGTTGGATCCGCGTTGACATAGGTGTCGGCGATAAAGGTGTTGCCGCTCGGCAGCATCAGCGCGTTCATCGCCCCCGCAGCCTGCACGCCTTCGCGGTAGCCGAACACTTTCTCAACCACGTCGAAATGCTCTTCATAGGTGCCAATCGTGCCGCAAATCAACGCATCCGCTTCGCCACGGTGAACCATGATCGAGCCAATCAGCGTTGGGTTGCCGATCACCGCACGCTGCGCTTTCTCCTGCGACACGCCGCGACGCTTCATCAGTTCGAAATACTCACTCCAGTATTCTTTGAAGCGCGGATCGGATTCGTTATTGACCACTTCGAAATCTTTACCGATGGTCAGTTGCAGCCCCAGCTTTTGCAGACGCATTTCGATGACGCTCGGACGACCAATCAGAATCGGGAACGCCAGACCCAGCGTCACCAGTTCTTGCGTGGCGTGCAGCACGCGCGCATCTTCACCTTCCGCGAAGACGACACGTTTAGGCTGCTGACGCGCCTGTGCGAAGATCGGCTTCATGAACAGGTTGGTTTTGTAGACGAACTGGGTCAGTTTTTCGATATAGGCATCGAAATCCTCGATCGGACGCGTCGCCACGCCGGAATCCATTGCCGCCTTCGCCACCGCCGGTGCGATCTTGATAATCAGACGCGGATCGAATGGTTTTGGAATCAGATAATCCGGGCCAAACGACAACTCCTGATCGCCGTAGGCAGAGGCAACCACTTCACTCTGCTCTGCCAGCGCCAGATCGGCAATCGCATGCACGCAGGCCAGCTTCATCTCTTCGTTAATCGTAGTCGCGCCGACATCCAACGCGCCACGGAAGATGAACGGGAAGCACAGCACGTTGTTCACCTGATTCGGGTAATCCGAACGGCCGGTACAGATAATGGCATCCGGGCGCACTTCTTTCGCCAGCGGTGGCAGAATTTCTGGTTCCGGGTTAGCCAACGCCATGATAAGTGGACGCGGTGCCATGGTTTTCACCATCTCCGGCGTCAGTACGCCGGGGCCAGAGCAACCAAGGAAAATATCCGCATCAGGGATCACGTCAGCCAGCTTGCGAGCACCGTTATCCTCAATGGCGTAAGCGGCCTTGGTTTCTTCCATATTTTCGTCACGGCCGTGGAAAATCACGCCGCGTGAATCACACACCACAATGTTGTGCTTCTGAAGACCCAGCGCCACCAGCAGGTTAAGACAGGCGATAGACGCCGCGCCCGCACCAGACACGACCAGACGCACATCGGAGATATTTTTTTCTACTACACGCAGGCCGTTCAAAACGGCGGCGGTACAGATGATCGCGGTGCCGTGCTGATCGTCGTGGAAGACCGGAATCTTCATGCGTTCACGCAGTTTCTTCTCGATGTAGAAGCACTCAGGCGCCTTGATGTCTTCCAGATTGATACCGCCGAACGTCGGCTCCAGCGCGGCGATCACGTCGATCAGTTTGTCTGGATCCAGCTCGTCGACTTCGATATCGAAAACATCAATGCCGGAGAATTTTTTAAACAGGACGCCTTTACCTTCCATCACCGGTTTACCGGCCAGTGCGCCGATATTACCGAGGCCCAGAACGGCCGTCCCGTTAGAGATAACGGCAACCAGATTGCCGCGCGCGGTGTATTTGTAGGCGGCCAGCGGATCTGCCGCAATTTCCAGGCAGGGAGCCGCGACACCAGGGGAATAGGCCAGCGCCAGATCGCGCTGTGTCGCCAGTGGTTTCGTCGGGGAAACCTGAATTTTTCCGGGAATCGGATACTGGTGGAAATCAAGGGCGCTTTGCTTTAGCTGTTCATCCATTTTATGTACCTTTTCGGTTTTGTTGTGTTGTGTCTGTAGGGTCAAGAGTACCCAGTATAGTGTTTGCGAATGACGAAACTACCGAGGATGGCAAAAACTGCGGGGGAATGCTGGTTAATATAGTTATTTTATTTGACGTTTTTTTGTTCAATTTACCGCCAACGTCAGGGACATCTAGCAGGTCGTTCAGACGCGATTCAGGAGAAATGGGGGACGAATAGGCAATAAGCGTCACGTGATGTAAAAACACCACGTAACGGAGAAAAGTGATTTACTGCGTCATATTCAGAATAGTACGAATATTGCCCGCACTGGTGGCGATAATATCGATGGCACCCGTGCGCAGTGCACCGAGAATGGCTAACGCTTTGGTGTTTTCAGAAGCAATAGCAATCACACAGGGGATTTTATGTAACTCTTCAATACTCACGCCGATGACCCGTTCATTCATCACCGTATCGACGTGCTGGCCCTGAGCGTTAAAGAAGTCATACCCGGCGATATCGCCAATCACGCCCTGATTCAGGCTGGCATCAATAATTTCATGCGGGGTGAACCAGCCGAGTTTAACCATGTAGCTGTTCTCATTCATATCCCCGATGCCCACCAGCGCGATATCGGCCTTGCGCGCCCGATCCAGCGTTTCCTTAATGGTACCGTTTTGCATGAATGCTTCTTTCAGCGCCCGGTTTTCGACATAAGCAGGTGAGTACAGCGTTTCACTGCTGCCGCCGAATTTCTTTGCCAGACGGCGGCTGATATGGTCAGCGTTAATCGCATCGCCGGGGCGGTGTGTTCCGCCGATACCGCAGATAAAGCGGCAATTGCGTTCCGTCACATTGCTCACATGATCTGCGACCGCCGCCACATTACGCCCTTGCCCCACCGCCACCACCGTATCGTCCTTCAACGACAGTGCCAGATAGTTAGAAACCAGCGCCGCAACCTGCCGCCGCTGTTCCTCTTCATCTTGATGATCTAACGCAATCAGGGCACGCTTGATCGAAAAGCGCTCCAGCATCTGCTGTTCGAGACGCGTGCTGAATACCGGGTGATAGCGCACAGTAATTTCAACAATGCCCTCTTCCTTCGCCCGCTTCAGTAAACGTCCGACCTTGATGCGCGAAATACCAAATTTCTTGGCGATCTCTTCCTGAGTAATTTCGTCCTGATAATAAGCGACGGCGATTTCAGTCAGAAGTTCGCTTTCCTGAGATCCTGATTGTTTTTCCATCTGGTCACATTTTCCTTACGCAAGGGGATCGGTTTATACAGACGCTGTGTCTACAGATGAAAACAGTCGCGATGAATAATTGTTGCATGCCGGGAAGAGCGGCTCAAGCCCGGCGCGATGATCCCTGACGGTGACGCAAACGAACAAAAGCATCCGTGCCATAAGCCAGCCCAAAAGGCTGGCTCCGACAGCGGCAGGACATTACCGTTGAATCGCATCAATCTTCAGCATTTTGGCAATCACCAGATCGAGCTCTTTCTCGTCGAAAATCTTCTTCCAATCCGGTTTGATGATGTTCTCTTTACCGTATTCAATCGCGATCATGCACGCATCTGAGAACGGATTGGTGCTGCGGAAAGCCACCGCCAGCGCGATCTGAATGTGTCCATACAGCATGGCTTTCGCCGCGGCTTCCGGCACGCCAATCGTGTTGATGGTTTCATCCAACGCTTCTTTCATCAAGGTGCCAACCATACAGGCGACGGTTTCAACCAGCGTTGGTTCCAGATAGGCCAGCTGTTTTACCGTCACCCAGTGCACATCAAGTACTGGGCCATACATCACTTTCACTACACGAGCCAGTTCCGCTTTCTGCTCGTCGCTGCCCGTTTCATAAGATGCCGCAACGTGCTGTGGCGCAGCTACGCCACCAAATGCATCAGCATGTTCTTCCGGCGTGAAGCGATCCAGAAATACGGAGGGATGACACGGGTGTGCGACGGCGTAATCGATATCATCACGTTTGGCGATAAGATTGGCATAGGCCGCAGCCGGGTCCAGCGTCAGCAGCACGGCGTTACTTTTCATCTGCGGAACAACCAGCCCGGAGACCACCTTCAGCGCAATATCTGGCACAGCCAAAATCACGACATCGCTTTCAGGAATAACCTGCTCGGCAACGGAGAGCTCCCTGCCTGCGGCCACGACTTGCTCCTGCGCGCGCGGCGAGTTCTCGCAGTAAAACACCTGATAGTCACTTTTCTGGAAATTGGCAGAGATGCGCATGCCCATTTTGCCGCCAGCGCCCAGTACGGTAATGGTTTTCAATTCAGCAGCCATGATTGTTACTCCTCGGGTTTGCAATAGTAAAAAGCGATTAAATAGAATGCGTTGTCGGTGATGAACGGCCTGCGTACGGGTTTCGGGTATACAGGTAGCTCAGGCTATGGCGCGTCCAGGCGTCTTCCAGACGGCAGGTTTCTTCCGCGTTGGCCTGCCACGGCAGCCAATGCTCGACGATCTGGTTAATGTTTCGTTCGTTCGGACGGACTTTCTGGTGAAGCACGTCGTAATCCAGCAGGCCGGTTCCCAGCAGACAGCCGGAATAGGTAAAGCCCACCCACCCTTCCTGACGGGCAAAGGCAAAATCTTTGATATGTAGGTTAACCACACGTGGAGCCGTCAGCTCAATCACCTCGCGCGGATACTCCAGCGCAGCAACACAGTTGCCGGGATCGAGACAAATCCCTAGTGCCGGGCTGTCGATGGCGTCGACCACGGCCAGGACGTCGCGCGTTTTTACCTGTTCGTAGGTTTCCAGTCCCAGTTGGATGTCATGCCGCTCAAACTCAGGCAGCACCTGACGCAGTAACGTAAGCGCCTCGTCTTGCGTTGGCTTATGTGTTGCCGTGTTGAACATCGTGCGGATAAAACGGACATCCAGCGCACGCGCCATGGTGAGATAGCGCGTCAGGTGCACCGTGTCTAATCCCCGCGTCCCCAACTCCAGCTGAATGCCTAAATCGGCGGCGTGCTGCCGCAGTTTTTCCAATTCGGCAGGTGAGAGTGTTTCGACCGCGGCGTAATCACAAATCTGGAAAACGCCCGCACCAGACTCCGCCGTTTGCTCCAGCATGGCTTGCAATCCCAGCGGCTTTGGCACGCGAGAAGAAGCTCGCCAGAAGAACGCATAAGTACTTAATCCGATTGCCATGTTTATTTCCTCTCTCTCTTACGCCTGCGAGCCGAGCGCGAAGGCTTCATCCATAATGGCGTTAAACGCCGCCGGATCGTGGGCAAAACGCCCCAGAAACAGGCCATCAGCCGAATCGCCAAGCTGACTAAGCAATCCCGGCCCCGCGCTACCGCCATAAATGACACGCCCTTCACGCACGCCTGCCTGTGTTGGAACGTGCTGTTTTAATGCCTGACAAACTTCGCGGATGTAGGCCGTCGGGGCAGGTTCCGTGCTGCCAATCGCCCACTGTGGTTCGTAGGCCAGTACCAGCTCGCCCGTCAGCTGTTGCTTCTGGGCCAGATCCAGCGCCGCCGCCAGTTGAGCCTGACAGGTGTCGATTGCCTGTTGCGTCGAACCGCGTTTCTCTTCGCCAACGCACAGCACCGGAGTCAAGCCATTACGCCAGGCCGCCGCTGTTTTCAGCGCGAAATGCTCATCCGTTTCACCAAAATAGCGGCGGCGCTCGGCGTGTCCGATTTCGACATAGCGACACCCCATTTCATGCAGCATGGTACCGCTCACTTCCCCGGTGAAAGCACCGTTATCCGCCCAGTGCAGATCTTGTGCACCGACATGAACGGGTGACTCGGCAAACCGTTGCATAACGGGGGCTAAGGTCGGAAAAGCGGGCAGAACAAATAGCCTGACTGAGGGCAGTGACGCCAACGGATGCTGTGCCACCATCACCTGAATGTGCTGGCACCAGTCGAGCGTCTGCTGGTAGCCGAAATACATTTTCAGGCTGACGCCCAGCGTTAATTTGCGAGAACTCATCGCTCACTCTCCGCTTGCGCCGTCGTCTCGCTGTTCAATACCGCCGAGACAGCATCAAGAATCATGGCTAGCGATATCGCCCCCGCATCGGGTGTTCCCAGGCTTTTTTCTGCCAGTGGACGGGCGCGACCAATTTTGGGTAACAGTTGTGCCGTGTCGTCAGCCGCCTGCTGCGCGCACTGCGCGGCCTGCTGCCAGGCTTCTGGCAAGCTCATTCCCGCTTCCACCCGCTGTGTGAGCGCGAGACTAAAGGGGATCAGAGCATCCACCAGCGTTTTATCCCCCAGTTTCGCTTTGCCAAAATGCATCACGCTTTCTTTAGCCTGACGCACGCCATCTGCCACACGGCGACCGTCAGGGCGTTGTTCATCACCCAATACAGTTCCCAGCGCATTCAACGCGACGCCCCAGATTGCGCCAGAGGTTCCCCCAGCCCGATCGGCCCAGGCATCTGCCGCACGTTGCAATAACGTACCGGCACCCGCCTGCTGTTCCAGCATTTCAGCCGCTTTTTCCGCGGCGGCAATCACCCCGCGCTCCATGCCAATGCCGTGATCGCCATCTCCGGCAATCGCATCAATACGGCCCAACTCTGTGACGTTCGCCAACACAACGTCACGCACGGCATTCAGCGCTGCCGCAACACAGTGTGCCGCCGCTTTCGATGCCGCCGTCGCGGTTGGGATCACATCCAGTTCGGTGGTGAATGTCCGCTCAGCCAGCGGTTCGGCGGGAGACATGCTGCCTTTACGAAATGCCGGTGCATCCGCAGGCGCTCGCCAAAAACGCTCTAGTTCCTCATCCAGCCAGAACAGCGTGAGCGACAGACCAGCCATATCGAAGCTGGTCACAAGTTCCCCCACTTCCGGCTCGACCACCGTCAGCCCCTGCTCGACCAGCAGTTGCGAAACCCGGCGATAAACCACAAACAGCTCTTCGTATTTCACGCCGCCGAGGCCGTTGAGCACCACGCTGATCCGCTGCCCGGAGAGCGTCGCAATACCTTGCGGCACCTCTTCCAGCAGTGAACTGACCAAAAGCTCAGCCAGCTCATCGGCGGTTGAAATAGGCACATCGCGAATGCCCGGTTCACCGTGGATCCCCATGCCCACCGCCATCATTCCTTCGGGGACGGTGAACAGCGGGTGTTCCGCGCCCGGCAACGTACAGCCTGAGAAGGCTACGCCGAGTGAACGGGTGCGCTGGTTGGCACGCTCGGCAACCTCAAGCACAGCGGCCAAATCGTAGCCCGCTTCCGCTGCCGCAGAGGCCGCTTTGAAGACCATCAGATCGCCCGCCACTCCACGACGTTTTTGCGATTCGTTCAGTGGCGCACTGGAAATGTCATCGGTAACCGCCAGCAGTTCACACGGAATGCCCTCCGCATTCAGACGCGCCCTGGCTTGTCCGAAATGAAGCACATCGCCCGCATAGTTACCAAACGTCAGCAGCACACCACCGCCATTGTGCGCCGCTCGGGCGACGGAGCAGATCTGCTGGGCAGAGGGCGAAGCAAACAGGTTGCCCATCGCCGCGCCGTGCGCCAGCCCTTGCCCGACCAGACCAGCAAACGCCGGGTAGTGGCCGGAGCCCCCCCCGACCACAATGGCGACCCCACCTTCACGACTGCGAGTGCTTCTGACCACGCCGCCAGGCACCTGACGTACTTTGTCAGCATGCGCCGCCACAAAGCCTTCGGTCAGTTCCCGAGCGAAAGCAGAAGGTTGGTTGAACAAATACGTCATATTAATGCTCCTGTGTTGCTGATGCGGATTTCGATAACCGGTCCGAACGGCTGAGCAGGACAATCAACACGGCGGAAAGCAGCATTAGCCCGCCGACAATCATCATGGGCAGCACGTAGGTTCCCGTCACCCCCCGCACCGCACCGGTGATGTATCCCGCTGAAAATCCGGCAACGTTGCCAATGGTATTGATGAGCGCGATGGCCGCTGCCGCTGACGCCCCCGTCAGGAACTGGGTCGGTAATGTCCAGAAGTTAGGCAGCGCGGCGAAGATGGAGCAGGCCGTTACGGTGATCACCGCAATGGTCGCCGTAGGAGATTCCATAAACAGCGCCAGCGGAATGCTGATCGCCCCCGTCAGCGCAGGGATGGCGATGTGCCATGAACGGCAGCCGCGACGCGTCGCATCACGTGACCAGAAATACATCACGATGGCCGCAGGCAAGTAAGGGATGGCGGTAATCAGCCCTTTATCCATGACATTGAAAGTCGTGCCGAACTGCTGTTGGAAACCCGCGATAATCGTGGGCAGGAAGAACGCCAGTGCATAGAGGCCGTAAATAAAACCGAAGTAAATCAGGCACAGTACCCAGACGCGTTTGTTGAACATCACGGTCATCACGCTAGGGTGTTTGCTGTGATTTTTGGTGGCATGCTCGCTTTCCAGTTCACTGACCAGCCAGCGTTTTTCATCGGCATTCAGCCATTTGGCATCGGCCGGACGATCCACCAGATAGAACCAGGTAATGATACCGACGATGATGGCGGGAACAGATACGCCGAGGAACATCACCCGCCAACCAGACAATCCGAACAGGCCATGCTGCTCAATCAGCCAGGCGGCCAGCGGCGCGCCTAACACCACGGTCAGCGGCTGTGCCAGATAGAACAGTGACAGGATTCTGCTACGGTAGCGGGCAGGCACCCACATGCTGAGGAACAAGATCGCGCCGGGGAAGAACCCCGCCTCTGCTATCCCCAACAGGAAACGTAGGATATACAACCCTTCAATACTGCTTACCCAGGTAAACAGCAATGACACGATGCCCCACGACACCATAATGCGTGACAGCCATTTGCGCGCGCCGAAGCGGTGCAATGCCAGATTGCTCGGCACTTCCAGCAGAATATAGCCAATAAAGAAAATCCCAGAGGCGAGCCCGAACTGCGCGACGGTTAGCGCAAGATCGGTATTCATGCCATTCGGTCCCGCGAACGAAATGGCCGTACGATCGAGGAAGTTAATAAAGAACATCAGGCCGACGAAAGGCACGAGACGCCAGGAGATCTTGCGAATGGCCGATTGTTCTACAGCAGATGGTGTGGTGGTGGACGGTTTTGAGGCAGATTGCCCCGCCGTTGCCGCAGCCGATACTTTACTCATACAGCCCCCTTACTACCGATAGTCAATCCCTTCCATGACATCGCCTCTACGCCAGGCTGTTCCTGCATTTCATCCTCTTTCGTCATTTGGTACCCGGTGTGACCTTTGTTGTTTGTTGTCTTTTTTATCGTTTGCATACAGGTCTGACACATTGTTATGCCCTCTAAAGATTTAGATCATTAACACACATTGTGAACATATGAACGATATATTTGCCCCAATCTTTTGCCTATCTCTCTGTTTAAAAATTGTGAGCATGATCTAAATATGTATCAAAAAGGTAAAATACCGCCTTAAAAGCCGTAAAAGTGACCAAGATCACTCTTTTAATCGCCTTTTCCTCTCTGATAAAACAAAAAACAAATAATCACACGTTGAACATTTGAAAAAAGCGGTATATGTTTAGCCATGAAAAGGCCGGAAATGTACGGAATCATGCAGAGAGATTCTCGTTAGTGTCTGTTTATTCATGTTTTTACAAACAATCTAACGAAAGCGACATATCAGGCTCACTTTGACCCTCAGCCAGGCAGGAGATAGATATGCTCTCGATTGCAATTGGTGCAGACAGCGCCGCGATTGATCTGAAAAACACGATTACTGATTATTTACAGCAGAAGGGGCTGACGGTGACCGACTACAGCTACGATCCCACCGGGGAAAATCCGATCTACCCCGATGTTGCCTACACGCTGGCGCACGCAATTAAAGACGGTAAGCACCAGCGTGGGATCCTGCTGTGCGGCACCGGGATCGGCATGAGTATCGTGGCTAACAAGGTCAATGGCATTCGTGCCGCTCAGTGCCATGACACCTATTCCGCTCAGCGGGCCAGAAAAAGTAACGATGCGCAGGTGATCGCACTAGGCGCTCGGGTTATCGGCCCTGAACTGGCAAAAGAGATTGTCGGTGCCTGGCTGGATGCCGAGTTTGAAGGTGGCGGATCGGCACCGAAAGTCGAGAAAATCAGCTACTACGAACATCAAGAAAATCATCGGTAACCCTGTCTGACGGCCCGCAGTCATCCCCAGACTGGCTGGCCGTCAGTCTTACTGTTCGTTCAGCCGACTTTCCGTGCAGCAAAATAGTGTTCCGTCGAGAGAGCCCAACCGCAGCAATCGGAAAAAGCGCATGTTATTCCACGTCCTCATGGTGCAGTGTGTTGGCTCTGTTTTGCGCAGGCCATTTCTCTTTTACATCAAGGAGCTCAATCATGAATCAATTAGAAGCCCTTAAGCAATTTACCGTGGTGGTCGCCGATAGCGGCGATATCGACTCTATTCGTCAATTTTCGCCACAAGATGCCACCACAAATCCGTCCCTGATTCTGAAAGCCGCCACCCTGCCCCAGTATCAACCGCTGTTTGATGACGCGATCGCCTATGCAAACCAGCAAGGCGGTAGCCCGGAAACGCGGCTCATCAACGCCAGCGACCGACTGGCCGTGAATATCGGTGCAGAAGTGCTGAAAAGCATTCCGGGGCGCATCTCCACCGAAGTGGATGCCCGCCTCTCGTTCGATCGCGGTATGTGCGTAGCGAAAGCGCGCAAGCTCATTGGGATGTATCAGGAAAAAGACATCCCGCGTTCACGCATTCTGATCAAGCTTGCCGCCACCTGGGAAGGGATTCGCGCGGCTGAAGAGCTGGAAAAAGAAGGGATCAACTGCAACCTGACGCTGCTGTTCTCGTTTGCTCAGGCGCGCGCCTGCGCCGAAGCGGGCGTCTTTCTGATCTCGCCGTTTGTTGGTCGGATTTATGACTGGTATCAGGAAAAGCAGCCCACCCGCGACTATCAGGCTGAAAGCGATCCTGGCGTGATCTCCGTGCGTCATATTTATGACTATTACAAACGCCACCGCTACCAAACCGTGATCATGGGGGCCAGTTTCCGCAAAGTGGAACAGATTCTGGCGCTGGCGGGATGCGATCGCCTGACGATTTCCCCCGCGCTGCTGGAGCAACTGAAAAACAGCAATGCCCCGGTCGAACGCCAGCTGACGCCGTCGACCGAAGCGTTCAATCCACCTTCGCCGCTGTCTGAAGCCGAGTTCCGCTGGGAACACTATCAGGATGCGATGGCCGTCGATAAACTGGCGGAAGGCATTCGCCTGTTCGCTGCCGATCAACAAAAGCTGGAAGCGCTGTTGGCAGCCAAGCTGTAACGTCTGGAGTCAAGCATGTCCTCTCGTAAAGAACTTGCCAATGCTATCCGTGCGCTGAGCATGGATGGGGTGCAGAAAGCCAAATCCGGTCACCCGGGCGCACCGATGGGCATGGCCGATATCGCCGAAGTGCTGTGGCGCGATTATCTTAACCATAATCCGGCCAACCCTAACTGGGCCAACCGTGACCGCTTCGTGCTGTCCAACGGCCACGCGTCCATGCTGATTTACAGCCTGCTGCATCTCTCCGGCTACGACCTGCCGATTGAAGAACTGAAAAACTTCCGTCAGCTGCATTCCAAAACTCCGGGTCACCCTGAATACGGCTACACCGCCGGCGTTGAAACCACCACCGGCCCGCTGGGTCAGGGTGTTGCCAACGCCGTGGGTATGGCGATTGCCGAGCGCACGCTGGCGGCGCAGTTCAACCGTCCGGGCCACGAGATTGTTAACCATCACACCTATACCTTCCTCGGTGACGGCTGCATGATGGAAGGGATTTCTCACGAAGTCTGCTCGCTGGCAGGCACCATGAAGCTCGGCAAACTGACTGCGTTTTATGATGACAACGGCATCTCTATCGACGGTCACGTTGAAGGCTGGTTTACCGACGATACCGCTGCCCGTTTTGAAGCCTACGGCTGGCACGTGGTGCGTGGCGTAGACGGTCACGATGCGGACGCCATCAAACGCGCCATCGGCGAAGCCCAGCTTGTCACTGACAAGCCATCGCTGCTGATGTGCAAAACCGTGATTGGTTTCGGTTCTCCGAACAAGGCCGGTACGCACGATTCCCACGGTGCACCGCTGGGTGAGGCGGAAGTGGCTGCTTCCCGCGAACAGCTGGGCTGGACGCACGTGCCATTTGATATCCCGGCTGACATTTATGCGGCCTGGGACGCGAAACCGGCCGGTCAGCGTAAGGAAGCGGCCTGGGATGAGGCGTTTGCCGCCTACGCCAGCGCGTACCCTGAGCTGGCTGCCGAATTCACACGCCGCACCGGCGGTGAATTGCCGACCAACTGGCAGGCAGACGCACAGAAATTTATCGACGATTTGCAGGCGAATCCGGCGAAAATCGCCAGTCGTAAAGCCTCACAGAACGCGCTGGAAGCCTACGGCAAACTGCTGCCGGAATTCCTGGGCGGCTCTGCTGACCTGGCACCGAGCAACCTGACCATCTGGTCCGGCTCGGTTTCACTGGATAAAGACCACGCGGGTAACTACATCCACTACGGCGTGCGCGAATTCGGCATGACGGCGATTGCCAACGGGATTGCGCTGCACGGGGGCTTTGTACCGTACACCGCAACCTTCCTGATGTTTGTGGAATACGCGCGTAACGCCGTGCGTATGGCTGCGCTGATGAAAATCCGCAGCATCTACGTTTACACCCACGACTCCATCGGTCTGGGCGAAGACGGCCCGACACACCAGCCGGTTGAACAACTGGCAAGCCTGCGTGTGACGCCGAATATGAGCAACTGGCGTCCGGCGGATCAGGTGGAAACGGCGGTGGCGTGGAAATATGCCATTGAGCGTCAGGACGGCCCGACGTCGCTGATCCTGTCTCGTCAGAACCTGGCACAGCAGCCCCGTACCGCTGAACAGCTGGCGAACGTGGCGAAAGGCGGTTACGTGCTGAAAGACAGCGATGGCCAACCTGAGCTGATCCTGATTGCCACCGGTTCTGAAGTTGAACTGGCTGTCGGCGCGTATGACAAACTGACCGCAGCAGGCCGTAAGGTGCGCGTGGTGTCCATGCCGTCTACAGATGCGTTCGACAAGCAGGATGCAGCCTACCGTGAAGCGGTGCTGCCAAAAGCGGTAGCGGCACGCGTAGCGATTGAAGCGGGTATTGCGGACTACTGGTTCAAATACGTCGGCCTGAACGGCGCGATTGTCGGCATGACAAGCTTCGGCGAATCGGCTCCGGCTGAGCTGTTGTTCGAAGCATTCGGCTTCACCGTCGATAACGTGGTCGAAAAAGCGCAGGCGTTGCTGAAGTAAAGCGGCGGTTCGGTAAACTGACGATGCAGTAAAACACCGATAGCAGACTGCGATATCGCGCGCAAAAGGATCGCAAACCGCGTTATTGTTTGTGATCCAGATCAATTAATTCACCTGAGTCCATTGCATGACTCCAGCGCCGCATGCTGATATTGCGGCGCAACACCACAAGTTGCACCAGCCTATTTTTATCGCGGCGTGCTACTGCTTCGGCAGGCAAGACCAAAATAAAAATGCATTTCCTCTTTTTTAGAGGTGCATTTTTATTTTGGTCTTTTTTTTTGGCCTAATTGGCGTCAACACAGGGTAAAACTATGGATCATCAAAAAATGAATTATCAAAAACTTGGAGTCGACATCCTCGCGTTGAGCGGCGGCAAGCAGAACGTCAGCAAACTGACCCACTGTGCCACTCGCTTACGTTTCGAGTTCAACGACAGCCATGCCGTACAGGCAGAAGCAATTGCTAAACTTCCCGGCGTTATCAGCGTGGTCGATCGCGGCGGCCAGTTTCAGGTGGTGATCGGCAACGACGTTCAAGTCACCTACCGGGCGATTTTGAATGAGATTGGCGAAATGAACAGCCAGCGCAATGCTGGCAACAAACAGCAGAAAAAAGGCGGAATTTTCACGCAAATCATCAGCGTAATCTCCACCACCTTCACCCCCGTCATTCCGGCAATTACTGGCGCAGGGATGATCAAAGCACTGCTGGCAATCCTCAAGCTGACGGGCTTAATTTCTGCCGACAGCACGACCTATCGCTTGCTGGATACCATCTCCGATGCGGCCTTTTTCTTCCTGCCCGTGCTGCTGGCTTACGGTGCCTCCATCAAGTTCGCCTGTAACCCAATTCTGGCGATGACAATTGCTGGCGCATTGCTGCACCCGAATCTGGCTCAGCTGTTAGCATCAGGCGGGCCAATCAGCTTTATCGGTATTCCGGTACGGCTGGCGGACTATGCCGGATCGGTGTTACCGATCATCCTCACCGTATGGATCATGTCCTACATCGAGAGATTCGCTGAAAAAGTCTCACCGTCGATGATCACCTTCTTCACCAAACCGATGATCGTGCTGCTGTTTACCGCGCCATTGGCGTTAGTGGTGATCGGGCCTTTCGGTATTTTCCTCAACGATCTGGTCGCCAGCGGCGCGGCCATCATTGACGGCAAGGCAAGCTGGTTAATCCCGATGCTGATGGGTGGCCTGCAACCGTTCCTGGTGATCACCGGTACGGCCTGGGCGATGACGCCGATTGCCACCTCGCAGCTTACCCGTAACGGCTTCGAAATGATCAACGGGCCCGGTATGCTGGCTTCCAACATTGCTCAGGGTGCCGCCACACTGTGCGTCGCGTTTAAAACCAAGAACAAGAATCTGAAACAGCTGGCTTCTTCGGCGGGCTTCACCGCGTTGCTGGGTATCACCGAACCCTCTCTGTACGGGGTGACGCTGAAACTGAAGAAACCGCTGATTGCCGCCATGATTGGCGGGGGCTGTGCGGGCATCTATGCCGGTTTAGCTGGGCTGGTTCGCTACGCCTTCGTCTCACCGGGGCTGGCAGCGCTGCCTGCTTTCATTGGTGAAAACCCGATGAACATCGTCCATGCACTGATCACCTGCGCCATTGCGATTGTCGTCACGTTTGCTCTCACCTGGATCATGGGATTCGACGATCCGGTTGATGAAACTGACAGTGCCCAAACCGACTCAGCTCAGGCAGATCAACGCCAAGCGGCACCGGCAGCCAATACTGCTCAAAAAACGCAGGCCGCAGAAGGCCACGCAGAACCACAAACTATACTCAGCCCGCTGTCCGGCAAATTGGTCGCGCTGAGTGACATCAACGATGACGTATTCTCACAGGGATTACTGGGGCAAGGCGTGGCGATTATTCCTGACAACGGTGAAGTGGTCGCGCCCGTCAGTGGCGAAATCATCACGTTCCTTGAGTCTAAACACGCCATCGGTATCCGGGCTGACAACGGTTTGGAATTGCTGATTCACGTCGGTCTGGACACGGTGAACCTCAACGGCAAGCACTTTACCGGCTATATCAAACCGGGCGACCGTGTCACCGCTGGCGACAGGCTAATTAGCTTCGATCTCCATGAAATCACGCGTCTGGGTTATGACCCGGTTACGCCAGTCGTGATTATCAATAGCGATGAGTACGCCAGCGTCGTCTGCACCGCACCGCAGCCGATCGCCCCGATGGATACCATCATTAAAGTGAACGCCTGACGATCCATAAAAGCATTGGGCAAGGTGCCCAATGCTTTTCAGTCTTCCTGTATGTGAGAAAAATATGCACTATCAACAGCAAAAACACTTCCCAGCAGGTTTTCTGTGGGGAGCATCGACGTCGGCTTATCAGGTAGAAGGTGGCTGGCAGGCCGATGGGAAAAGCCCGTCAATCATTGATCAATGCCAGCACCCGGAAAACACTGCCGACTTCACCGTCGCCAGCGATCACTACCATCGGTTTAAAGAAGATGTGCAGCTTTTCGCGGAGCTGGGCTTAAAGGCCTATCGCTTCTCTATCGCCTGGACACGTATTCTTCCCGATGGCACCGGTGCCATCAATCCGCTGGGTATCGCGTTTTACAACAATCTGATTGATGAGTTGAACGCGCACAATATCGAACCCGTCGTCACGCTCTACCATTTCGATTTACCTCATTGCCTTGAGGCACAAGGCGGCTGGCAAAATCGCGCCACGATTGATGCCTTTGTTCACTACGCCCGCACGCTGTTTACGCATTTCGGCGACAAGGTAAAATATTGGCTGACAATCAATGAGCAGAACACCATGATTCTGCATCCCGGTGCGATTGGCCTACCGGAAGGTGGCGTTTTACCGTCTAAAAAAGAGCTGTATCAGCAAAACCACCACATGATGTTGGCGCAGGCTCAGGTCATGGCCTTGTGTCACGAACTCGCGCCCAATGGCCTGATTGGTCCGGCGATCAACACCACGTCTATGTATCAGGCCACCAGCAAACCGGAAGATGCTATCGCCGCACACAACTGGGAAACGCTGCGCTGCTGGAGTTTTCTGGATGTTGCCGTGCACGGCCGTTACAACGCGCTGGCCTGGCGCTATCTGGAAGATCGTGGTCTGGCACCGGAAACATTACTCGGCGATGACGATATCCTACAGTCAGGAAAGCCCGACTACGTGGCGATCAACTACTACTCCACCGCCACCATTGCCGCCAGCAAAGGCGATGCGTCGGATGTCAGCGCCCGCGCGGGCGATCAGCAAATCATGCTGGGCGAACCCGGCGTCTACCGCGCAGCGGAAAACCCGCACGTTGATAAAACGCCTTATGGCTGGGTGATCGATCCTATTGGCTTGCGCTTAACGCTGCGGAAAACTTACGAGCGCTATCATCTGCCGATCCTGATTACGGAAAACGGCATGGGCGCGCCGGATAAGCTCGAGGCCGACGGTACGATCGACGATCAATACCGCATTGATTTTATTGCTCGCCATATTGAACAGATGCAGCTCGCCATCAGCGATGGCGTTGATCTTATTGGCTATTGCCCGTGGTCGGCGATCGATGTGGTCAGCACCCATCAGGGCTACGGTAAACGCTACGGGTTTATTTACGTGAACCGCGACGAATTCGATCTGAAAGATCTGCGCCGCATCAAAAAGAAAAGTTTTTACTGGTATCAAGGTGTCATAGAATCAAATGGAGCGCGCTTATTTCCCAGCGTCCCGTGATACCGATATCCAGTACACGTTGTTAAAACGGGGATGAGCACGACGCCGGATATGTCACGTTGCAGGAAGCCTATTTCCCGCAACGTGACACATCATGAAGCAGGCTTATCCCACTGACTTTCCCACTGAGTCACTTAAGAAACGCATGATGGCTGAACCGATAAAAGCAATAAAAATACTGAACAATAGCCTGGTGTTATCTTCCGATGCAGATAACAACGAAATCATTGTTATGGGGAAAGGAATCGGCTTTAACAGCAAGACCGGAGATATTCTCGATCCGGCCAAAATTGAGAAGACCTTTATTCTCAAGGATGGTACATCGCCACGCGAATTTGCTCGTCTGATTGAGCACGTTGGGGAAGAATATGTTCACATCGTGAATAAGATTATTGATGATGCGAACCGGCAGCTTCATGGTCGCTTGAGCGAGCAGGTCTTTTTTACGCTGATCGACCATATCAGCTTTGCGATTGAGCGCTATCGCAAAGGCATCAGCATACAAAATCGTCTGCTTTACGAGGTAAAGCGGTTCTACCCGCAGGAATTTGCGATTGCCTCGCGGGCACTCAACGACATTAACCAACGGATGAAGCTGGAATTGCCCGAAGAGGAAGCAGGCAATATCGCGTTTCATTTGGTCAACGCCCAAACCGACGTCCAGAATATGGAAAACACGCTCCAGTCGGTCAAGATGCTGAAAGATATCTTTAATATCATCCAGTACAACTTCCATATCGTGATTGATAAAGAGTCGATTAACTACTCCCGCTTCCTGACGCATATGCAATTCTTTATTCAGCGTCTGTTGGAAAATAGCCTGATCCATTCAAATGATGACTTTATTTTTGAGCAAGTCACCAAAGAATATCCTGATGCCTATAAGTGCAGTCGATTGATCAAAGACTATATTCATAACCTACTCAATATCGACATTTCTAACGATGAAATGCTGTACCTGATTATTCATATCGTCCGCATCACACCGGAAAAATAAAGCGCTCCCAATAGGCGAGCACAATATCGCGGTTGCAGCATCATAGCCTCAGTTTGCAAACCAACCGCGGATAATCGCGTGCTGTAACAGCATGATGGTCTTGCCGTCTTTAATACGACCATCGTTCATCATCGCGATAGCTTCGCTGAATGGCAGTTCCAGCACTTCGATATCTTCATCTTCCACACCACCACCCGCATTTTTTCGTAGCGACTCATCGTATTCTGCGGCAAAAAAGTGCAATCGTTCCGTCACACTGCCAGGAGACATGTAGGCATCGAACAATTTTTCTACGTTACCGATCGCATAACCGGTTTCTTCAATGGCCTCGTTACGGATACATTCTTCGGGCGAATGGTCGTCCAGCAAACCCGCGCAGGTTTCCAGCAGCATGCCGCTTTCGTTACCGTTGACGTAGGTGGGAATTCGGAATTGTCGTGTCAGAATTACCGTGCCTTTCGCCCGGTTGTACAGCAGGATTGTCGCGCCATCCCCCCGATCGTAGACCTCACGAATCTGGCGCACCACCCCACCATTATTTCTTTTCAAATCAAAAGTATATTTATGCAGGATATACCAGCTATCAGATAGCAACTTCTTTTCGATGATATCAATGGGGGACGACATGCAAACACCTCGGCGATTGATGACAGGGGGAAGTTCTATTGCTTAACCCAGGTAACAGGACAGAAAGAGGGAGGTTCTTACCCTGATACAAGATCAGGGCTTTTAAAGCAGCAATAATGATACACCATTTTCCGCAGCTAATCAGAATTCCATATCCAGAACAACGCTCCCCCTGGCACTTTCAACCATAAACCCGTGAGGAAAGATATATTTTACAAATTCTCAAACCCTAAAATTTGGTTTGTATTCTGCTCAAGCATCATTGACAATTTCGAGCCCAACCATCGACCAGCGCGAGGGTAAATTAAATCCTTACACGAACCTTCAATGACTGAGCAGAGAAAATCCTCTGCTTTCTTGTGCGACTTGTTCATATCATGATATTTGGGAGTATCGAGGGTATATGAGCAACCAACAACAAATGGCGAGGTTTCTCCCTCGTATAAACATGCTTCAATATCAAATGTTATACGCCGTTTATCCGTAAGGATAATAGCCCCTGGATAAATACGATGGCTGTGCATCCGGTAAGATTTCAGCTCAGTATCAATATCCATTCTGACATGCTTAAGCTCAGGAAATATCTCCGAAAAGTATCTGAGAGTCGTTGCTTCACGGGGTTGGCTCAGATAGATTTTTCTTTTAATCTCAACATATCCATCAAGCGCACCTTCATCGTTCAGTGCAATTTTTTCCTCAACCTCGCTTTTCCCTGTGATCCCTTCAGCAAAATCCAGTCTTGTGCCAAGAACACGGTATGTATTTCTTCCCAGCTCTTTTGCCGTTAAAGATGCAGGGTAAACTACTGAACCATCGACCACCTTTGAATTTTGTCTGATAAGAAGGCCTCTTTTTCGCAACGCAAGATCTTCAGTATCAAAGTACTCTTTTATTTTGTGTGTTTCACTGAATGGATCCGATACATCCTCTACACCAAAA
Organism: Pectobacterium carotovorum; assembly: GCA_016415585.1. Classification (NCBI taxonomy): domain Bacteria; kingdom Pseudomonadati; phylum Pseudomonadota; class Gammaproteobacteria; order Enterobacterales; family Pectobacteriaceae; genus Pectobacterium; species Pectobacterium carotovorum. The sequence goes on from CP066552.1 coordinate 3,755,058, forward strand.
CCATGAGCTAAACTAGCCTGTTTAATTCTGTCCCAAACTATTTGGTACCCTTCTTCCCTCGAACCTTCAAAAAAATCTGGACGTAACAATGCCTTAAATTCACGTGAATTAACTTCTTTCATTGGTTTCCAACGGCTAATATTTTTCTCAAATAGCATAATACTTATCCTTTCTGATATATTTAATTATTGGTTTTTAGTAAAAAAACGGTATTTTTAACACCCCATCGAAAAATAATATCTTTGATGAAATTAAATACATAGCCGTCTTATATATTACATTGAATTTACTCTCATTCAGATTTTCTAGCAGTTTCCCACCAAGTAGCGTGCCTAATATTGATGCAGTAACCATGGAAAATACTGACAATATTACTGATTCATATTCTACACTGCTATTTTCACCTGAAAACAACCCATAAATAATCGTGTAAATTGCTGGAATCTTAATTAGATGGAGACTAAATTGGCATGCTGTGGATGTAGCAACAATCCTTTGTCGCCCTATATCTGTTTTAAGGAAATAGGGAGCTAAAACGGCACCATTAGCGCCAAAAAGCATACTCACGGGTGCAGAAAAGGCTCCAACTACATAAAAATTCACCGCTGGGCTACGCTCTATCGCGCTCCTTTTTGAACCAGATAACGTACTCCACCAAACGACAATCCCTATTATAATCATGAAGTAAGGTGATATTGCATCGTAATCACTGAATAAGCGATACAAGATGAATGTCGAAACAGCCACTCCGGGAATTGCGCCAATCATGTACCGTGCCCAAATTCCCACATCGATAAAACGCCAGTAAGCAATTAATCTGGTCGCATTGCTGACAAGACTGACGCATGCATGCATTGGAATCACCAGACGTGGGTCAGGCAAAAGCATGTAAAGTGCACTCAACAAGAGCACACCGCCAACACCTGTCGTTGCAGCAATCGCCGAAGTACAGGCTGCCAGCAGCGCAAGCGATGCTCCCAACCCCCATGTAATTATCATTTACCGTTTCTCAGCAGAAGCCGTAATAGCAATATCAGACAGATGATCTACTTGGCCCTGGGGACGAATATCTAACCTGGCCTTTACATAATTCAATACTTTATCTAATTCCAGTTCATCATTACTGCTGTAAATATAGTCTGCTGTGGGAGTAAGAACATCATCAAATATAGATTTAATTTCAGACAATTCATTCAGATTTACCTTCTGCTTGTATTGCCTTTTTTCGTATCGTTCGGCCAAACAACAGACATCAGCGGTACAAAGAATAGTAATAAAATTCCGAACAATATAATCATTCAATACATCTAACTCTGACGCAGAGAAAGGAACCCCTCGTTTCCATAAACGACTGTAAATCAACTCACTGTAATGCGATCTATTGAATATAACCCGATCATTAACCATGTAATCTCGCATGTAACGATCAAATTGTGGACCATTTTGGTGCCCAAGCATTATGCAGTCATAAGAAATGACATCAGAGCGAACACGCTGAATGAGTGTGGTCTTTCCGCTACACTCTACCCCTTCAATAATAATCCCTTTTATTGCATTATTATCACTAATAATTCCATTCATCAGCATTTTTCAACCGCCCACAGGGTATATGGATTATCACCAATAAAGGCACCATAATATCTGTTATCGTGTGTAACTTCCTGACCGACCCAAGACGGAATCTGAATAACTTCATCTTCTTTTGAAAGCTCAACCTCGACCATATTCAAGCCAGCATTCATGCCTTCAAATATATTAACCTCATACATAATTTCTTTTTCAAGGACACGATACCGTATCTTTTCGGTAATATGACCAGGACACAAGCTTTCAAGCATCTGCTGACCATCTTCGAAAGGGATTTTATATTCAAACTCCTGACGTTTTAGGTAACCAACACTTTTAATGGTAATCCAGGCTTCTTTTCCTACTGTCCTTACTCGAATCGAGTTCGCTGTGTTATCAGACGTAAGATAGCCCTGCCGTATCCGAATCTGATCAACAATTTTTTCACGCCATCCATCCGAAGCGATAAGAAATTTTCTTTCAATTTCAAACATTAATATTTCCCCTCGATGGCTACTTGGGGTGCATTCTCAAGCTCGGTATTTAAATTATCAGGCCCAAAATCCAGATGAATAAAAATTTCTTTTTCCAGACGCTTTTCCTGATCATATCGCTCATCCCACGAGACCCCGTGTTTTTCCCAACTTTCCCGGTAAGTTTCGCGAAGATAAGCAAGGCGATCGTCGAAAGAGACGATATCAACCAGTTGAACCCGCCAGTCAGCGTAATGCAGCACTTTAAGTTCCACACCACCAAGGAGATACGAAGGGTTACCGGTAGAACCAATCATCTTCAGGAAGTTGGAGAACTCGGGATATTCATCCTTAAAAATTTCGGCAACGATCAAGGTTTCATGCATACCTTCATAACGTTCACGCAGCTCCGACCAAATTTCTATTTCACGCTCAGAAGGTGCATAGCCCCATTCTGGACGCGGCTCCAGTGATTTAAGAGATGCCGCTTTGAAAGCATCATGAAGTAAACAACCCGCTTCCAGTAAATTCATATCTACTTCAACACCTGCTTCTTGCAGGCGTTTCCCTAATAGCCCCCCAACATCTGTCACTTTTTCACAATGCCGACGGATCGGGCTTGGAACAGAATATTTATCAAAAATCTCGTAACATTCTTGGCGCGAAGGTATTTTCATTTTCTTCCTATTATTCATCAAATTAGATTGATACACGTATAAAATCATTTCCGTTTTAATATCATTCCCATTTTCGTCTATTTTTTATGGGAAAAATCCATTTCACGACAAATCCAATTATAGAATTGGATCATTTTTTATAAAAACACAAAAAGAGATGACGTATTCCCCAAAAATAAAATCACACTAAAACTGTCGAATTATAAATTTAAAAAAGAAGGGAATATTTTCTCATAAAGTGATATATCACTTGGATGATCAACCTCTCCCCATGGACCACTTATAGGAACAGCATAAATATTAACACCTTTATTGATAGCAAAAGAAAATAGTGATGTCATATCTAATTGTGAAAATACCACGCCATCTTCAAGGCCGCTTGTGCATGCTTTCAGTTCTTTCCAACCCCTAGGCGTTATTTTAAACAACCCCATATATTGACCATCTACTCTGACTTTCGGCATAGCACGGCCACCAATTTTTGTTATTCTCTTTCTGCTCTTTAATATCCCCTTCCCGTTATCAAAAGGTATATGTCCCTCACATACCTCAGACGTATCTACATCGATGAATTGAAAATTTTCCGCATCAGAAAATGGCTCAGTGAATCTCGCCTCCCATAAGGAAAACCAATCAGGATCATAAGCTAAAACGATATCTTCATGGGTATCTATTAAAGAAGATACTGCACTAGAAGGATAGAAAATGTCTCCATAACTAACGATAGTTGTGCATTCACTCAGCCAAGCCTCTGCACAACACAATGAACCTGCAATATTTGTTACTGACCAGTAATTGTTTTTAAAATTATGTGAAAAATACCTATTAATTAACTCAGAGCAATAGCCTGTCACACCGGCCACATTGCTCACTCCCGCAAGCTTCATTGCATTTATCTGTCTATCCAGCAGACTAACTCCATGAATTTTTACCATACACTTTGGAGCATACTCAGTTAATTCCCCTAAGCGAGAACCACGCCCAGCAGCAAGTATTAAACCATGCATGGATTAACTCCTTTTAAAAAATTCATAATGGTAACCAAATCAATTTTTGAAAAAGGTTCCTCCCGCTCAGGGTGCCACATTAATCCAAGCCATTTTAATTCTTTGCTAAAAAAAGCTTCAATAGTACCGTCATCAGCCAATACAAAAGGCACGAACTGTTCAGGTATTTCCTTAACACCATAATCATGAAATGAATTAACTTGTGAATAGTTAGCCCCCGTTACCTGATGCCTTATATTGGTATGCCGTTCAATTTTGCATAATTCACCGCCGCAATCTTCTATCATTTTCTGCATACCACGACATACTCCGATAACCGGAATACTTTTTTTTCTTGAGTAGTTCAGAAGGATTTTTTCGATCTGATCTCTTTCAGTCATGTTGCCTGATATAGAAAATATATCCCCCCCTCCGCTCAAAATGATAAAATCAATTTTTCTATAAGCTAGGATCTGCTCGGCAACAAAGCAATTATTCGGTAAGATAATAGGTTGAGCGTCTAACGCATTCAGAAACTGATACCAGCGTATATCCAAACTATCTCGCTGTTCCTCTCGACTAATAATCATGTCACTACGCATGGTGATAGCAGCAAATTTCATTCGATGACCTCCACGCGCTCTACGGAACAGTCAATACGAAGCTTTTTAGCAGATACCCATGCATTAAAAAGCGCTTCTCCCGCCCCGATAATAGCAGGAACCTCAAGCTCAGCAGCTCTGATAGCCATATGTGAATTAGAACCACCATAGGCGGTAATAAGAGCCAATATACCTCTCCCAAATAACCAGTCAAAACCAGGATCGGCGTTAGGGATCATTACAATGGCATCTTTCAGATCCCCGCAATCGGAAGATCTTATGTAACCTTCGGCAATCTTTCTCGTTATGAAATTTGGCCGAGCAGTTGGAATGTGAAAGGTAGAAATATCTTCCTGAGCGGCGATAAGTGGTGGGAGCGTAAGTGAATGTGTCTCTGTATCGTGCTCCTTCCCTCGGTAAATCGACACTTCCAATGTCCTCTTCAGGCCACGGCTGTTTGTTCTAGACTCAACGATATCCATAATATCAGCGTGTGAAAGAGCCTCCTCGTTAAATCCAAGCTTCAGCCCGAGATGACGAATGATATCCAACACACGTGATACCGATCGGCTAAAGATAAATTTGGCTTCTTCTCTCGCGACAATAGCCTGCTGTATAAACTCCATCAGAGAATAGGCACTGATTATCAGCCCTTCTTTCGCCAGAGCTGATTCCAGTGCGAGTTCCTCTTTTGGATCAAGCTGCCAACTGATGCGGTTTTTACTAAATGGCATATCAAATGAAAGGTACCGCTCAGGGTCTTGAGAATAAGAAGGAACTCTTATGTCATAAGTTCCAGGACGCAGGTGACCGTAAACTCTCAAAAAATCATCCCGTTCAAGACGAGACATGTCCTCAAGAAGCCGAGAGGCGGGAGTTCTGAGTGAAGCCAAAAAATGAGAATATGTCCGATCGGAAATAATGCCTTTATTCACAGCCGATCTCAGAATATCCATGCCAATGAACGCTGCACGCGCCAATCCTGCAAAAGGGGCCGTCCCATACTTTCTGCACTCAACCAGAGTTTGATAGATCCGCGCTACATCAGAAATGCTGGATTGTTCGCCTTCTCTTTGTAATTGCATAAGTTTGTTGAGCTTAGCCTGATCGGAGGCAATCCTTTTTCGACCATTACCCGAAAGATAGCTTTGCGTAAGATTCAACAGAGCACGTTTGATAGATAATTTATCTTCTGAAGTGATATCCAAGAGCTTATCGAGTTTGGAATCAATATCAAAAGTATAGCAAGTAGGAATAACCTCAAACTCCACCTTGTCATGTAATTGGGGATTATCAGTTAACCTTTGCAAACAAGATGAGACAAACCGATCACAAATAGATTGGGAAAGCTCCGCTGGTACGAGCGAATTGAAGCTCGCACGTACATCTACATATGGAATACCATGCAAACTCACAATCAATGGAATATATCGTGTATCTCTGTAGCCATATTTTCTTCTCTCAATTGCCCACACGGTATCCGTTATCAAAAACCGATATAAAGATAGCGCCAACCGACGAGGCCGAGCGCCAAGAATTTCGGCGGGATTCCAATCAGGCATAATCCCCAATAACCCTTTTTGCCCAGAGAGCCGTGAATCTGGAGCCAGAAACTCTAAGGTCGCATCCTGTATTTCACGTAAGAGCTGACGATGCCTGCATACTTCCACTCTGGCGATAGGAACACCAACAAATGGCCTGACTTGTAATAAAACCAATTGATGAGAAGAATCGACAGCAAATTCTATATCCAGAGGTTGCTCGCCATAAAGAGATTCTAGTTCTCGTAGAAGAAGAATTACGCCTTTTAACTCACTATGCCTAGCCTCAGTATCATGCGATGAGATATATGTCTGCAGATCGGTACCACGCCCAGATGTAACTAAAGACGTATCATCATTAAAAGTATAATTTATGACATCATAATGTGAGCCGGTCCGAGGATCGCGGTTAAACGCAACCCCACTCATTTTAGTCCCTTTCAGAAAGGGCTGAACAAGAACCTTATCAGATGCATTAATACGACCATAAGAATCAATTACAGCATTAACCGTCTTAGTTATTGAATGCTCTTTTCGTGAACTTCTTGCTGAGTGAAAAGCACCGGCACGGCTCCCAGAATAAGTATCTTCAAGAGTACAGCTTGAACGAACGATAATATCAGATGTGAGGCTGTCATTTTCAAGTACGTGCTCTATCACTTCGTGCCGGTTAGATATCCATTCATGAACAGTGAAAGAATAGCTCGGCAAAATATTGGCGAATTTAAGATTACGATACAGAGCAGCAAGTGTGTCAGATTTAGTTTTAAATTCTAATTTCATGTGTAGTCCAGACAGCAATGAGATTATCGCGGCCTACATAAAAATAACTTACCATACAAACTACTATTGACAGATTTCATCGAAAAAACAAGCCTGTCAACTTGAATGGTAGACGTAAGGCAGGATGTAGGCGACTGAAATTCTAACTGTGTTTTATCTTCTAATACTGACCCATTCAGCCACATAGATGGAAACGAGTCTTGTTTCCCTAAACATATAAACTATTGTACATTTATGTTTCAATTTCATTACAGATGAAAAAAAATTCAGTATTAACTAAAAACTTTCATTATTAAAAACCAGATAAATGCGCATTTTTTATTTTATAAAAATCGACATAAAACCTCTCCATTAAGAAATCAATACAAATAATAATAAAAATAGAAACAATTAGTCTTGAAACTAAAAAATCACCTAAAAATATTTCATAAATGTGCATTGATGAAAAAAATCTAACACCAGTACTAACAAAACTGTGCATAAGCTAAAAATTCTCACCACGCCATATAAACATTCTCTCAGTCTCATTAACCAACTCATTAATGTTCACTTTTATTTAGTGTGAACTCGGGCAAGATAGCATCATCATTTATTGCTATGAGCATAGCGTTATGAATATTCTGACGGACTCTGCTTACCGCGCCGCCGCCCATCGCCATAACCCCGGAGAACCTATGCCATACGTCAACATCAAAATCACCAATGAAGGCGTCACCGCTGAACAAAAGCGTCAGTTGATTGAAGGCGTCACCCAGTTGCTGGTCGATGTGCTAAATAAGAACCCGAAAACCACCGTGGTCGTGATTGATGAAGTTGAAACGGACAACTGGGGGATCGGCGGCGTGCCAGTGACGGAGTTGAGGAAGGCAGTAGGGAAACCTTCCGATAAATCTGATATGGATTAACCATGTTTAACCGCAATGCGTTTATGCTGATATCCGTATTTGCCGAATATGAACAGGAATACCTGCACTTCCTCTGGGAGTCCGCAGCTTAAAGGATAAAAAATATGGATATTGAACAGTTAGCCGATGCGCTGTACGACGACTTAAATGGCTATATTTCCAGCGTGCAGTACACCAGCACAAATACACTAACGATCCATTTTTGCTGTGATAACTGGCGTTATGACGAGCAGAACCATTGCTCAGTGTACTGTGAACCACCTGAATCTTATCTTCGTCATTTTATTATTTGCTGTTGTGGCGTTGTCGAACATGACATTCAACCTGCTAGTTCAGGCGAGCTGACCTTTACCGATCAGCATCCACTATTGTGGGACTACAACGCGCCGAGAGGTGGGTTGTACTATTCCACCACAGCAGCAGCATCAAGCTACGAACTACTTGGGCGAGTTTGGAGTGTTCACACACGTATTCTCAACGACTGGCGCCCGATGAACCGCTATATCAACGCTTATCGGCATCAGGACGAGCCGACATTCGGCAATAATGGCAATGGATTACTCGCGCAAGGGCCTAAACCCTTACTGGATGCTTATCAAGAAGCGTTATCCAGCGTACTTACAACCCGCTTCGTTCCATCCGTTGAAATGAAAAGTGACGTTAAAGCATTACTGTTTGATTCTGGATTTGTCATCTGCAAGCGAGTGGAATTACAGGAAATCTTTCCCGATGCTGAAACACCAGCAAACCATGAAGAAACCCCATATTGAATACTCATGAGACAATGATTAATGAACGAGTTACAGGAGATTCAACGGTGGTATCAGGCGCAGTGTAACGGGAAGTGGGAGCACGCATTCGGCATTAGCATCGATACACTGGACAACCCAGGCTGGAGAGTAAAAATAGATCTGGCTGAAACCTCACTTGCTGATAAGCCTTTTACATCTCTAAGTCGTAGTGCACATTCAGAAGGCAGCGACTGGATATTTTGCAAAACGGAAAATCTGCAATTTATTGGCTTTTGCGGCGTCAGTAATCTGGCAGAACTGTTAAGCGTTTTTCTGAACTGGTGTCGTGATGGTAAAACATAAAACCGCTGAGTTTAAAGTAAGGCTATGTTTAGCCGCTGAATCAATAAGACGCTCACCCTGCCGCTCTGGCTATCGACCTAACCATAAAGACCCGATCAGCGGAGCATATTTTATGGGGCAATTTCATTTTGACGGTGAAATCACCTCCGGAGAAACAACCTCAGCCACCGTCACTGTTATCGCTTCCGCAGAGCAACTTGAAACACTTTCTTGCATCGGCGAATGGACGCTATGGGAAGGGCCACACTATGTTGGTAAGGCCACGCTGGATCAATAACGTGGCACAATTTCGGTAGAGAGAAATGTGCCGCTCCCCCAGAATTATATCCCCAACATCGTATCAATCAGCAGATACATATTCAGGGAAACCACCAGCACCACAATGAGTTGGCCGATGCGCTGTACCCATTTGCCGTTCACCATCGTTCCCATTAATTCACGGTTGCCGGTGAAGGACAGCAAGGGAACCAGCGCCAGCGCAATCCCGAAGCTCAGCACAACCTGGCTCAACACCAGCACGCGCGTCGGATCCATACCGGACAGAATCACGATAAACGATGGCAACATTGTCACCGTGCGACGTACCCAGAGTGGAATATGGAAACGCACGAATCCTTGCATCACCACCTGCCCCGCCAGCGTACCGACAACGGTAGAAGACAGACCCGCCGCCACCAGACTCAGACCGAAAATGACCGCGGCGGCTTTACCCAGCAGCGGCTCCAGCGTGAGGTAGGCTTTATCCAGATCGGCAATATCCTGATTGCCGCTGAAATGGAACGCCGCCGCGGCCGTTGCCATCATCGCCAAATTGACGAATCCGGCGATGGTCATCGCAATCGCGACATCGACTTTCGTTGCCGAATAACGTTCGGCACGAGTATGGTTGCCCTCATGCTGCGTCAGGGAAGAGTGCAGGTAAATCACATGCGGCATAATGGTCGCCCCCAACACACCCGCGGCCAGCAACACGGCATCGGAGGTAGGCAGACTTGGGATTGCCATGCCTTTGGCTAATGCGGACAACTCCGGCTGAGAGAAGACCAATTCGACAATATACGCCGCCGCCACAAACAGCAGCAGGCCGCCAATGACCATCTCCAGCGGCTTTTGCCCGCGCTGTTGCAGCATGAGAATCAGGAAGGTGGCAATGGCAGTGAGGATCGCACCTTCCAGCAGCGACACGCCCAATAGCAGCTTGAAACCAATCGCCGCACCGATAAACTCGGCCAGATCGGTCGCCATCGCAATAATTTCGGCCTGCACCCAATACGCCCAAACGGCCGGACGCGGAAAGCGATCGCGGATATGTTCCGCCAGGTTCTTACCTGTTGCGATCCCCAATTTGGCGGACAGCAGCTGGATCAGCATCGCCATCAGGTTCGCCCACACCACCACCCACAGCAGCGTATAGCCATAGGCCGCTCCAGACTGGATGTTAGTGGCAAAGTTACCCGGATCGATATAACCAATCGCCGCGATAAACGCCGGGCCCATCAAAGAAAGTTTAACCTTCCTTGATGTACGGCTTGTTGACTCAATAACACGGCTACCCGGCATCGTATGACCCTTCTAACACTGGTGTCTTATTACTCTCACAAAAATGATAATGATTATCAAGTGCATTTAGAGTGGTAATACCAATTCTTTTGATAGCTAATGATGATGAGTCATTCAAAACCTAAAAAACATCTTTTTTATCAAACAAATCTTAACAAAATGTACACTAAATAATTCAGTATGACGGGGCATATAAACAAAAAACCCCATGCGGTAGGCACGGGGTTCGGAATAAAGCTACGTTGTAAACAGGGTGCGTGTATTAGTCTTGCGCTTTTGATACCGCAACCATCGCTGGACGCAGCAAACGGCCGTTCAGCGTATAGCCTTTTTGCATGACCATCATGACGTGGTTCGGCTGGTGATCGGCCGAAGGTAACATCGTCATAGCCTGATGCACTTCTGGGTTAAACGGCACACCCACATCACCCACAACCTCGATGCCAAATTTACGCACGGCATCCAGCAACGATTTCAGCGTCAGTTCAACACCTTCAACCATTGCAGCCAGTGATTCATTGGCCTTGTCCGCCGTATCCAGCGCACGTTCCAGATTGTCGATAACTGGCAGCATTTCGCTGGCAAATTTTTCTACCGCAAATTTATGCGCTTTCTCAACATCCATTTCCGCACGGCGGCGAATGTTATCGGCTTCAGCACGGACGCGAAGCATATTGTCACGTTCGCGCTGTTGCAGTTCGCTCAACTGGGTTTCCAGCTCGGCGATGCGCGCATCACGCGGGTCAGCTACGTCTGCCGTCTCTGGCGTGGCATCCGCTTGCTGCCCTTTTGCTGCTTCCTTTTGATCCAGGACTTGCTCGTCAGGCGTTTTCTGTTCTTTACTACTCATGAAATTCTCCGCGGTTTAGCATTAATCTCGCTAGTTGCTTATTATGGGGATCAAAATCGGGGATTCAAGGGAACCAGTCACATATTGGTTCCAGCCGCTGCCGATACACCACGCTGAGGACAAAAACAGCAATGAACACACCGCTTACAATGAACAGGCCGTTTAATTGTATTGGCATTGTCGGTCATCCGCGCCACCCAACGGCGCTGGCAACGCATGAGATGCTTTACCACTGGCTCACCGACAAGGGTTACTCGGTTCTGATCGAGCAACAGATCGCCCGTGAACTGAATCTGAAAGATGCGCCGACTGGTAGCCTTGCTGACATCGGCCAGCAGGCGGATTTGGCGGTTGTCGTTGGCGGTGATGGCAACATGCTCGGCGCGGCACGTGTGCTGTCGCGCTATGACATCAAGGTGATCGGTGTAAACCGTGGCAACCTCGGTTTTCTGACCGATCTCGATCCTGACCATGCACAGCAACAACTTTCTGACGTGCTCGACGGCCATTACCTAAGCGAACGGCGCTTCATGCTGGAAGCGCACGTTTGCCGCGTAAACCAGCCCGACAGCATCAGTACCGCCATTAACGAAGTGGTGCTTCACCCCGGAAAAGTCGCACATATGATTGAATTTGAAGTCTATATTGACGACAAATTCGCCTTTTCTCAGCGTTCAGACGGCCTGATTATCTCCACCCCCACAGGCTCCACCGCCTATTCCCTTTCCGCTGGCGGCCCAATCCTGACGCCGTCTCTGGATGCGATTGCGCTGGTGCCCATGTTCCCGCATACGCTGTCCGCCCGTCCGCTGGTCATCAACAGCAGCAGCACGATTCGGCTGAAATTTTCCTGCATTACCAACGATCTGGAGATCAGTTGTGACAGCCAGATTGCGCTGCCAGTGCAAGAGGGTGAAGAAGTACTGATTCGCCGCAGCGAACATTACCTGAATCTTATCCATCCGAAAAATTATAGCTATTTCAACACACTAAGTTCAAAACTCGGCTGGTCAAAAAAATTATTCTAAAATTCTATCCAGCTACTTTACTGTATATAAAACCAGTTTATACTGTATGTAATCACATGTGATTACATACAGGGGTTTATCATGCTGGCGCAACTCACTATCAGTAACTTCGCTATCGTGCGCGAATTAGAAATCGATTTTCAGTCAGGGATGAGCGTGATCACCGGGGAAACCGGTGCGGGGAAATCGATTGCGATTGATGCCCTCGGTTTATGTCTGGGAAATCGTTCTGACGCCAGCATGGTCAGGCCGGGCGCTGCCCGCGCCGACATTTGCGCCCGCTTTGCGCTGGCGGATACGCCGACGGCACATCAGTGGCTGGAAGAAAACCAGTTGGATGACAGCAACGAGTGCCTGCTACGCCGCGTGATTAGCGCCGATGGTCGTTCACGCGGCTTTATTAACGGCACCGCCGTGCCGCTGTCTCAACTGCGCGAACTCGGCCAGCACCTGATTCAGGTACATGGCCAGCATGCTCATCAGCTGCTGTTGCGCCCCGATCATCAAAAACACCTGCTGGATGCCTATGCAGATGAACCGAAACTGCTGGTTGCTATGCAGCAGGTTTGGCATCAGTGGCACCAAAGTTGCCGCGCGCTGGCGCAGTTACAACAGGCGGCTATTGAGCGCGAAGCTCGCCGGGAACTGCTGCAATACCAATTAAAAGAGCTGAATGAATTCTCCCCACAGCCCGGCGAATACGAACAGATTGACGTTGAATATAAACGTTTGGCGAATAGCGGCCAGCTACTGACAATGAGCCAACAGGCTATGCAACTGCTGAGCGAAGACGAAGAGCAGAACATCATCAGTATGATGCACAGCGTAAAACATCAGCTTGGCGAACTCATCAGCATGGATGACAAACTGTCTGGCGTGCTGTCCATGCTCGAAGAAGCAGGCATTCAACTTAGCGAAGCCAGCGATGAACTGCGCCACTACAGTGAACAAATGGATCTCGACCCGATTCGGCTGTATGAGCTGGAACTGCGCCTGTCGCGTCAACTCGCGCTGGCACGCAAACACCATGTTGCTCCAGAGGCGCTCCCAGCGTTCCATCAGCAGCTATTGGAAGAACAGCAGCAGTTGGAGCAGCAGGAAAGCGATCATGATGCGCTTAGCGCTTCCGTTGGCGAATATCATCAGCAGGCGCTACACCTTGCAGAACAGCTGCACGTGCGCCGCCAGCACCATGCCAGCGAACTGGCACAACTCATCACCACCAATATGCGTGAGCTAGCAATGCCACACGGCCACTTCACCATTGATGTGAAGTTTACACCGGACAACCTGACGGCCACCGGTGCCGACAGTATCGAGTTCCGCGTGACCACCAACCCCGGTCAGCCGCATCAGACGCTGGCGAAAGTGGCTTCGGGCGGTGAACTATCGCGTATCGCACTGATTATTCAGGTGATCACCGCGCAGAAAATGGACACACCGGCGATGATCTTCGATGAAGTTGACGTGGGCATTAGCGGACCAACCGCCGCCATCGTCGGCAGAATGCTGCGCCAACTCGGCGAATCTACGCAAGTTATGTGCGTGACGCACCTGCCGCAGGTCGCGGGCTGCGGTCATCAGCACTTCTTCGTGAGCAAACAAACAGACGGTGCAGAAACAGAAACCCTGATGCAGCCGTTGGATAAGCGTGCTCGGCTACAAGAACTGGCACGCCTCCTTGGCGGCAGCGCCGTAACCAAAAACACGCTGGCGAATGCCAAAGAATTGCTGGCAGCCTAAAATTCACCGCCGACAGGGCAAGAAAGGTGCATCACAGGTAAAAAAGCTCAACTTTTTTACCTTCCTGAGGTCATACAATCGCCTTGCAGGTTTCCAAGTCCTGCAAGGTCTATTATCATCGGCAACCTATGCCCTTAAGGAATGTAATCACTATGCGCTGTAAAACGCTGACTGTCGTCGCCGCGGTGGTTGTTATGCTGACTGCCGGTTGTTCCACACTAGAAAAGGTGGTCTATCGGCCGGACATCAATCAGGGAAACTATCTGGCACCGGCTGACGTTGCAAAAATTCACACCGGCATGACCAAACAACAGGTCGCTTATACGCTGGGTACTCCTATGATGCAGGATCCGTTTGGCAGCGATACTTGGTTTTACGTCTTCCGCCAGCAGCCTGGTCATGAGTCGGTAAAACAGCAGACGCTGACGCTCACCTTCAGCGGCAGTGGCGTGTTAACCAACATCAACAACAAGCCCGCGCTGGATTAATGCTTTCAATGTCGTTCTGCTGAATCAGGATGAACGCTCCTGGCTGCCCGAAACGGTACATTAAGACGAAGCCCACAATGGGCGGAGTACTTGAAGGAAGCCAACGCACACGCGGCTTGATGTCTAGCGGGTATAACAGCAGGCAAATCTGAACACTTCAGGTTTGCCTGTGTTTTTTTGTAAGGGCATTTCGATAAGGACGCTCAGTAAAACGTCATGTGCCGTTCAACGACATCGTTCAGGATTTGCTCTTAGCACGCTCCGCCCGCTGACGGCGTAGTTCTTTCGGATCGGCAATCAGCGGGCGATAAATTTCCACGCGGTCACCATCCTGAACAACGTCGGCCAGCTTCGCAGCACGGCTGTAAATACCGACTTTATTCACCTGCAAATCGATATCATGGCGCAGCTCCAGCAGACCCGATGCCACAATCGCCTGCTCAACCGTACTACCCTCTTCCAGCTTCACCGTGCGTAGATACTGACGTTCCGGCAACGCGTAGACCACATCAACCTGCATTGCGGACACTGTAGACCTCTTTTGCTCGCTGCGTGAAAGCCTGCACCATATTTCCCGCCAGCTCCTTGAATACTTTGCCAAAAGCGAGTTCAATCAAGGCATTGGTGAATTCAAATTCCAGATGCAGTTCGACTTTACAAGCATCAGCGCTCAGCGGCGTAAAATGCCAGTCGCCACCCAACTGACGGAACGGGCCATCAACCAACTGCATATTGATATTCTGGTTATGCGTCAGCGAGTTACGGGTGGTAAAAGTCTTGCTAATACCGGCTTTGGAAACGTCCACTGCGGCGGTCATTTCCCCTTCTGAGGAGGAGAGCACGCGGCTCCCCGTACAGCCCGGTAAAAACGCGGAGTAGGAAGCGACATCATTCACCAGCTTGTACATCTGTTCAGCGCTGAACGGCACCAGTGCGGAACGACTTATCTTTGGCATACTATTTTCCGTGATTCATAAAACGCGCAAAATAATAGCATTGATAGCCCGACAGACAAAAATTCTGCGAAGCTTATCGCACGATATCATTAACCACGACACGGACGCACGGCGGGGATTTCATTCCCAATGACATCCAGTATAATGACGGCACTATGACAAAGAAAAAAGCATACAAACCCGGTTCCGCCACCATTGCGCAGAACAAGCGCGCCCGTCACGAATACTTCATTGAGGAAGAATTTGAGGCCGGCCTTGCGCTGCAAGGATGGGAAGTCAAATCACTGCGCGCAGGCAAAGCAAACCTCAGCGACAGCTATGTCACCTTCATGAACGGTGAAGCTTACCTGTTTGGCGCAACGATCACGCCGCTGAATGTGGCTTCATCACACGTTGTGTGCGATCCCATACGCACGCGAAAACTCCTGCTCAACAAACGCGAGCTGGATTCGCTGTTTGGCCGCGTCAGTCGCGATGGCTATACGGTCGTTGCGCTGTCCATGTATTGGAAAAACGCCTGGAGCAAAGTCAAAATTGGCGTGGCGAAAGGTAAAAAAGATCACGACAAGCGTGATGACATCAAAGAACGTGAATGGAAGTTAGACAAAGCCCGTATCATGAAGAACGCCAATCGCTAAGCCACTGGCTTAACGGCGGTAAGTTCTGGTATACTGGCGACAGTTTCTTGGGGGCTGATTCTGGATTCGACGGGATTTGCAAAGCCCAAGGTGCATGCCGAGGGGCGGTTTGCCTCGTAAAAAGCCGCAAAAAAATAGTCGCAAACGACGAAAACTACGCTTTAGCAGCTTAATAACCTGCTTTGAGCCCTCTCTCCCTAGCCTCCGCTCTTAGGACGGGGATCAAGAGAGGTCAAACCCAAAAGAGATCGTGTGGATGCCTTGCCTGGGGTTGAAGCACTAAATCTAATCAGGCTAGTTTGTTAGTGGCGTGTCTATTCGCAGCTGGCAAGCGAATGTAAAGATAGACTAAGCATGTAGTACCGACGGTAGAGTGGTTCCGGACGGGGGTTCAAATCCCCCCAGCTCCACCAATTTAGACATCGGGTATTACCAGATAAGTCCGATGAAGTACGAAAAGCCCGCATGGCGCAAGCCCCGCGGGCTTTTTTGTGTCCTTAGACATCTTCGAATGTCTTGTGACTTCCGGTGCCTTTAGGTACCTTGTTAGGTACCCAGCAGCTAGGTACCTAACTATCGGGTACCTAAATCGTAGAGGTACCTATGGCTCGTCTGACAAAACCGCTCACGGATACAGAGATAAAAACCGCCAAGCCTAAAGAAGTAGATTACACGCTACATGATGGTGAAGGCCTGCAAGTGCTGATCAAAACCAACGGTAAGAAAGTCTGGCAATACCGCTATTTTCGCCCTTTCACCCAAAAACGAGCCAAACTTACGTTTGGCCCTTATCCCGAAATTACCCTAGCCGATGCTCGGCAACGTCGCCGCGAAGCTCGAACCCTTCTGACAAAAGATATCGATCCTTACGAACACCAACATTCCCTACGCAAGCAAGCACTGGAAGCCAAATCCAACCCCTTTAAAATTGTTGCTGAACAATGGCTACAGTTAAAAAAGAGCAGCATCACCGCTGACTATGCCTCAGATATTTGGCGCTCACTCGAAAAGGATATCTTTCCTGCCATCGGTGAAATGAGTATTACAGACATTAAAGCACGTACCTTGGTGCAGGCTATCCAACCTGTACAAGCCAGAGGCGCACTGGAAACAGTAAGGCGCTTATGTCAGCGGATTAATGAGGTGATGATCTATGCCATGAACGTTGGTTTGATTGATGCCGCTCCCAGCGTCAACATCAGCAAAGCATTCGAGAAACCGCAGAAAAAACACATGCCCAGCATCCGACCGGATCAACTACCGCAACTGATGCAAACGATGCGGCTGGCAAATATCGAGTTACCAACCCGCTGTCTGTTTATGTGGCAACTTCTCACCCTTACCCGTCCTGCTGAAGCGTCCGATACACGCTGGCAAGAGATCGATCTGGACGCTAGGGAATGGCGTATTCCAGCAGAACGCATGAAAATGAAGCGGGTACATATCGTTCCACTTTCAGAACAGGCATTAGCTATTCTGGAACTTATGCGGCCTTTAAGCAGCCATCGGGAATATGTGTTTCCCAGCCGTATTAAGCCGTTACAGCCAATGAATAGTCAGACAGTCAATGCCGCACTAAAACGTGCTGGCTTGGGCGGCATTCTGGTATCACACGGAATGCGCTCAATTGCCAGCACTGCACTCAATGAGCAAGGCTTCCTGCCCGATGTTATCGAAGCCGCTCTCGCCCATGTGGATAAGAATGAAGTACGCCGAGCCTATAATCGCAGCGACTACCTTGAACAACGCCGCCCAATGATGCAATGGTGGGCCGACTTTGTGAAAGCGGCGGATAATGGCAGCGTGCTGGAAGGCGGAATCCGGGGACTGAAGGCGATTGGGTGATAATATGAAGCCGTGTTTTTCTCCGATTTCACACCATAAGCAAGTGATGGTGTGAAATCGGAGACGTGTTATTTTTCTTTGCGACGAACTCGATCAAGGTACAAATTCAGCACATCTTCCGCAAACTCATCGTCAACAATGTAAAAGTAGCACTCCGGTACATTGAGCACACGGGCAAATTCGCAGACGAGTTCAAACGTGGGTTTATGCGTGCCATTTTCATAATGAGACAGCCGTGAATAGGCGGTCGCCTCTTCGATACCAGCCAGTACACCAAGCTTCTCCTGCGTGAGATTCGCTCTTAATCTGGCTGCCTTCAAACGCTTAGGAATCATTCAGTTATTACCGGCAGTTGATGTATTGCGATAATCTTTAGCATTCCTCAATATGAATTTTCTTTAGAGTTTATAAAGATGATTGCGAACTTCGTGCCGTTTACTATTTATCTGCCATTTGGTGTGCGTTGCCACTGAACGGTATCACCGACATACAACTTCAGAAGCGCCTCGGCAAAGTCATCGTCCACCGTGTAGAAATAGCTCTCCGGTACGTTCAATGCGTGCGCAAAAGCACAAGCCGTTTTAAACGACGGCGTATGCGTTCCACTCTCATACTGTGAGAGACGGGAATAGGCCGTCTCTTCTCCAATGCCAGCTAATACGCCAAGCTGCTCTTGCGTCAGATTAGCCCGTAACCTCGCATTTTTAAGACGTTCAGGGATCATAAGGATCTGCCACTGGTGACTAAGTTGACAGCATCTTTAGCATTCCTTAAGATTCATTATCTTTAGAGTTACTAAAGATGAAGCAAGCACGGGCAGAACCAGAAGAGAATTCTTCTCTGGCTCTATCTATAAGCCATAACCATGGGTAACTTCCGATGATTGAACAAGACTGGCATCCGGCAGATATCATCGCTGGTTTAAGAAAAAGAGGTACAACGCTGGCAGAGGTTTCCAGAGAGGCGGGACTCGCATCGTCCACACTGGCAAACGCACTAACACGACATTGGCCTAAAGGAGAACGCTTAATTGCCGAAGCCTTGCATAGACGTCCTGAAGAGATCTGGCCTTCGCGGTATAACAATGGGCAGCACAGGAAATACAGAAATGGAATTTCAGATTAGAGGATGATAATAATCGCGAAGATTACCCTGCCGTTCTGCTGCATATAACGGCAGGCTCTTTGTTGTATGTAATAAAAGAACTCACCACATAGTAAATACAATCATCCCACACGAAAAAGCTGGGCAGTATCTGGGTAGGTCTGGCACAGAACGTAACGATTTTAGGCTTTTTAATTCATGCACCCAGCATGGATTAAAAAGTGGCGTAAGGCGAGTAAATTCAATTTCGCAGAAATGGCTAATTTGCGTCGCCCGAACCCACTGGCGAGCGTTCACCCCAAGTGAATCGAGCTGGTCGGGGGGAGCCGAATAAATTTTGCCGCCCCAGCGAGCAAAAAGACGCGCCCACGCGTCGGTTTATTTGGGGGGCGTTAGCCCCGCACACCGTCGCCGCTAAGCGGTAAGTGTCAAGGTAGTTGGCACCCTTGGTTAATTTAAGCCGCCTGTTTTTCCCGTTCCGGATTCAACGTTACCGGGCCTTCCGGCTGCCAGTTTCTTGTCTTCCCTGACCAGCGCTCAGGATGCGCTTTCTGTGCCTGACTATACAGTTCATCCCGCTGGGTCAGCAGAGCTCTGTCTTCACCACGATGTCGTTCTGCCGGCGTCACATAGCGTATTCCACTGTGACGATGCTCTTCGTTATACCAGCGGATAAATTGATTCACCCAGTGACGGGCATCCTCCAGCCTTCGGAACCCTGATGACGGCCACTGTGGGACATATTTCAGCGTCCGGAACAGCGACTCTGCATACGCATTATCATTACTGACTCGCGGTCTGCTGTGAGACGCTGTGATATTCAGTTCATGTAGTTTCATCCGCAGCGTCTGCGATTTCATCGCCGCACCATTATCAGCATGTAACACCAGGGGCTGACGCCAGCAGCCTTCCCGTATCACGCTACGTTGCATCAGTGCCGCTGCCTGTTCACCACTTTCCGTCTCATACACCTCATAACCGGTGATTTTTCGGCTGTACAGGTCGAGTATCATATACAGATAAAACCAGCGACCACGCACTACAGAGGGTAGCCAGGTGATGTCCCACGACCACACCTGACAAGGCCCAGACGCTATAAAGGTTGTCGGTGCTGATACCTTCTGCTGCCGTGCCTGACGTCCTCTGCGATGGACTTCACCTGAGCGACGCAACACCCGATAGAATGTTGACTCACTGGCCAGGTAAATACCCCTGTCGGCCAGACGCGGCACGATTTGTGAGGGGGGAAGGCTGGCATATTCCGGTTCATGACAGACACCCCGTATCCGGTTTTCTTCCTCCGGACTCAGCCGATTAAACGGCACGGGTCTTACCGCCTCAGCTCGCCGGTCACGGGGAAAGTACTGCCAGCGTCGCCAGGTACGCAGGCTGATGTTGACTTCACGGCAGGCAATGGCCAGTCGCGCTCCCGAGGTTACCGCTTCATTTATCCAGAGAATAAACTGCTGTCGCTCACCTTCAGGTGTCAGTCGTCCCCGTCGGTTTCCCCGTAGTAGTCTGTGAGCTTTTTTCGCAATACCAGTATGGCTGCCGCCTCCGCAAGGGCTTTTTCTTTACGGAGAAGTTCTCTCTTTAGCTGTTTGTTTTCTTTCTGACTCTGCTTGAGGGCTGCTTTATCATCGGGATTTTCAGTCTGCATAAAACCTTGTTTCCAATGAACAAGTTGCTCCGGGTAGAGTCCTTTCTTACGGCAGTATTCCGCGATTTCTGCCTCACTGAGTGTGGCGGTTTCGACTATCACGGCAAAGCGCGCATCTGCTGACCACTGGTCTGTTGTTTTCTCTGCTCTGGGCACGGGTTTTCCCTCTGATCTAGCCTGATTTCGCCAGTTATAGAGGGTAGCTTCGGATATTCCTTCCATCTGTGCAACAGCAGCCACGGTCATATTGTAGGGCGGCAGCAGTTTTGCCAGTATTCCGGATTTTCGTTCAGGGGAAATACGTTTCATTTGTCACTCCATCACCCTCGCGTTTATTTTCAGAGGGGGTGACAACTATGCTGACACTGAGGGTAAGTCTCCGGCCATAAGCCGGTAGCGTGGCGCGACCAACCCATTTAAAGCTGAGTTTCCCGTTATTTCGCACCGAGCCTGCGAGGAAGAGAAATAACAGGCTAAACGCGCGTCTTAAAGGGGTTGGTCGCGCGTAGCGCGTGACGGTGTGCCGCCGTTGACCTTGGGGGTTTTGGCGTGGCGTCCAGCCGCGACATTACCCCCATGAGCCAGGCAATAAGGGCGTCCAGCCCGCATGAACTGGCGCACGCCGTTCGTGCCGGAAAGCATACCTTCCGGCACATGGTCGTAAAGCGACTACGTTCTTTCGCCCCATGTTCTCGCCTCATCCGTTCGCCCTATACTATGGGGCGAGAACATGGGACGACATGATGAGGCGAGAGGTAGCCATAATGAAGTGGTAAAATTGAAAAGAGATTCACTTCACTGTCTTCGGTAATTAATGGTCTACATTCCTACCTAGATAATTGCTATTGCTACAGTAAAGAGTGTTTTGAGACATATGTTTGCCATATATAAATTTCTATGCTCCAGAATGAATTTCTATGGTATAGAAATTCATTCTGGAGCCAACAAGCGTAGCGCGTTAGTAGCTTCATAAAGAAATTTTGGCGCAGTGTAAGTCTAGCTTCTGGTGCAACGCATCATTGGATACGTTGATTAACTGGATTCTAATTTCTCTTCCAATAACTAATTTTTAGTGTTACTTTTAAAACACCCTTAGTCTGGAAGTGCTTATTGCATTTCTTGCGGTTGGTGCTTAGCCGACCCGATTATATTGTTTGGTTTCTCGTCGCAAGATCGAGCCGCGTCACGAGGATCTCATCCTCGAGCCACGTCTCGAGCTCACGCCTCGTAACCTATGTAAGGGCAATTATTTATGTGGTTTAGGCATCCAAAATACCTTAACGCAAGAAAAGATTTCATTAAAAACTTCTCACCTAGCGAGCTGAATCAATTAAATTATTCGTTACCTAAAATTCTTTTCATATGTGGCGGGGAAGATAAAACCTGTAAGAATAGAGGATTTCTTGAGCATTATATAAAAAGACATCATAAAGAGTATTTAACTTTCCGAGCGGAACTTGCATGGGAAGTGATTAGCTCCAATGATAAAGGTAAAAATGTTAATGCATTAGCATTAGAAGAGTGGTTAGCTGATATTTCAGATATCGTTATTATATTAGTAGAAAGCTTTGGCACAGTAGCGGAATTAGGTGCTTTTTCTTTAAGCCCTAGCCTAAGAAAAAAATTACTTCCTATTTTGGATCGACAATTTGAAAGGCATGCATCATTTATAAACACTGGTCCAGTAATGTGGATCAACAATGACTCAAAATTTAGCCCCACAATATATACTGATTTCAAAACTATACTAACGTGTATACCACAAATTAATGATAGATTGAACAGACAAATTAAATCCTCTGTATCAAGAAACAACCTTCATGGTATATATAATTACTCACCTAAAGTTTTACTATTTTTCCTTTTGTTCGTCATTGCATCGCTTGGCCCTATAGGGGAAAAAGAAATATCTAACATTTCATTAGAGATAATAAAGTTACGCGATGGAAATAAAAAAAATATCAGTTTTATGTTATCGCTTGGGATTGCTCTAGGATTATTTAAGAAAACACAAATCGATGAAAAAAATTATTACTCTTGTGTTGATTTCGATAAGTTCTTTAATCATGAGTCCACGAAAAAAATGTTAGTTAAAATCCTTCGAGGGAGAGCCAGAGCTCTTTCTGATTTAATCATGATTCCTTCATTTAAAAAAGAACTAAGTAAGGTTATGAAAAATGCTGATTGAACATCTTTCGGAAAACTTGATATTAACAAAGCAGTTCATACTTAATCTTGCAGATAGTTCTAGCGATTGCTATAACAAATTCAGTGTTCCTAAAAAAAACGGCGGTACAAGGGTAATCTATCAACCAAATAAAGAGTTAAAGTTACTTCAAAGAGTATTGCATGACGATTTTCTAACAAAAATGCCTGTTCACAATGCCTGTACTGCTTATCGAAATGGGTCAACAGTAAAATTAAATGCAGAATTGCATAAAGATAATAAATATTTACTTAGATTGGATTTTGTTAATTTTTTCAAATCTATTACACACAATGACATATTCCTTTATTTACAAGAAAATAAATTATCTTCTACTTGGATAGATGACGACACGGAACTTTTTTTGAAGCTAGTTTGTTATAAAGGACGATTGACTATGGGAGCTGTAACATCTCCTATGCTTTCTAATTTAGTATGTGAAAAACTCGATAGAGCAATAGAAGGAATATGTAATCATGATGCTTTAACGTATAGCAGGTATGCAGATGACATTTACCTTTCAACGAATACCCCAAACATATTAAACCAAGTGCCCAAAAAAGTTATAGCTGTCTTAAGAAACTTAGAATACCCAAAAAACTTAATCATAAACACATCTAAAACCTTACATTCATCTCAAAAGAGAAGAATGTTGGTAACGGGTCTAACTATAACTAATCAAGGAAACATATCAATCGGCAGAGATAAAAAGAGAGAGATTCGTAGTTTAATACATAAATGGGAGACGTTGCCAACCGATAAAAGAAAATATCTTCAAGGATATTTATCATACTGCGCAAGCGTTGAGCCTTTATTCATAAACTCACTTTGTGAAAAATATAGTGCAAAAATAATTAGAAAAATTCAATCATATAAATTCTAAAATCAATATAACTTCACTAAGAAAACATTTAAATTATATCAAATAAATTGCCGCCTCTGCTTAGAAATTACCATCAAGAAGGCAGTAGCTAGACTGAATCATAGAATATCACCTGCTAGCTATCTATGGACAAACTCCAAAGTGGCACAAGCATTTAAATTATCTTAACCAATCGGCGAAAATCAAAAAAAATATTATCAATAACTTAAATAAAATTCAATATCTGGTATTTCACTGAAACACTAACGCTCAGGCCACGCCTGTAAAATTGTATTATCTTTTGTACTACTGTTCCTGCTCATGAGGATTTATGACCATGTCTAACACACTCTAATAAAGGGTTTAATAATTTCGTTTAGGCCCACCATTAGGACCATATGGAAAATTTATCTGACTATTAGTTCATTTAAATCATTAAGATAAATAATAAATTCAACTCCCCCCAGCCATTCGTATCCGGCAAGTATCGTTTACTACCGGAAACACCATGAAAACCCGCATTCTCACTGAGTTTGCGGGTTTTTTATTGCCTGTTATCTATCGGTATACCCCGTTTACAGCCTGAAATTTTAGTTATACGCTTAGTTATACCGTCCCATATAACTACAAAAGCGTATAACTACGATGGCTCGTATAACTACACCACTGAGCAATACCGAGATCAAAGCCGCCAAACCTGCCGAGAAGGAATACACGCTACAGGATGGGGATGGGGATGGGTTGTATCTGCTGGTGAAATCGAGCGGATCTAAAATCTGGCGATTTAACTATTCTGGCTGGCTTGATGAACCGACTTTCACACCGCGTGAACCTACCCCTAGGTCGGTTCAATTCTGAAAATAATTATTTTACCTATCAATCAGTTGACTGCGTGAACCGACTGAACCTACCGAACCGACCCACTTTTGCTTATCTATAAGAATTTGCGCACACAAAAATCATGATGGGTTAAACCATTGCCAGCAAGAAAGCACGCAAAACGACACTGAGCGGGTACGGAAAAATTCGCAGTTTAGTTCGCAATTTGGTACGCAGTTGTGCACATTGCTGTGCGAACTGCGTACCTCGCTGAAACCCGCGCCACGCCTCATTTTATTCAATTTGAAATCAATTTTTTGGTCGGTACACATGTATCGAAATGCTATGGTTTTTGGCGATGTCGGCACGGCGGGGAATGGTATGGGGAGCGTGCTTGAAATGGTAGATTAGGGACGGTTTCGATCTATAGCCGAGTAAAACACTGCTGGAGATCGGCTAAACTCGACGGTCTGCTATGTGCCAACAGCGGACGTTATGCTAATCATTGATGAGATGATTCGGTTGGAGCGTACGCTTAGCCAGTTTCTTTTTCAGAATGATAACCATGATTGGGAACCCTGATGCGGAAATTGCACATACCCCCAGCAACGTGTTCATATTTTGTGGTGCTATGGCGTGCCCAGGTAATAGAAAAGCTGACAGAAAAAATGCGACCGTTGTGATCATGTACATTATTGATGACTGCAATGAAGAGAATCCCGCTCGTTGCCTGTCATCAGGAAACTGAATGGTCAGCGCCGAGGAGGAAACCAGACGACTGTATGATGCACCGAGAAATACAGTAATAAATAACCCCGCATGCGGATAGCCCAGAATGGGTATTAGCAAACTCACTATAAAGACGATGGTTGACCCTGTAGCCAGAACCAAAGCAGAGAAACGGGAAGTTAACGCGCCTGTCATTTTTGTTGACAGGTATCCTGCAATGCCCCCGGCGAAAAACAGCCATGGCAGCAGGTCTTGAGAGGCGCCCAGCAGTTGGGTCATTAATGGTACCAGAACAGGAATGATCAGCATCGGGCTAAATTGTACCAGCGCATTACTGGAAGCGAACAGCAAAGTATTAACGTCGAGTGGCAGTGCGTGGGGTGTGTCGAAAGAGAGTGGATCCGGAGGGATGATGGAAACAATCAGTGGCAATGCCAACAAACACAGCGTACTGATAAACCACAAAGCGACATGCCAGCCGTAATGAGCACACAAAAATAGTATCGCGGGCATTCCGACAATGCTTACCATCGAAAATGATGCAATGACCGTCGCCAACATTTTTCCGCGCAAGTTAGCCGGTGCGAGATTTATCAATATACTGATACCCACCCCCATTGTTGTGCCTCCTACCAGTCCTGCGCAGAATCGTAATGCAAGCAGAAGACTAAAACTGGAGGTGAATGTCGTCAAAAATGTCAGTATCCCCAGGAGTGCCATATTGACGAAGAGAAAACGTTTCTTATTGAAACGACCAATCCAGTAAAAGGCGATAATTCCCGAGAGGACTGCCCCGGAGGTGTACATGCCGGATACGTAGCCTGAGAATGATACGGGAACGACGAAGTCTGCTGCCATAAAAGCAAAAACAGGGTTGAACATCATATATTCCAGTGCATTCGTGAACTGGATAAAAGCCATGACAACCGCTATCCGGATGAGGGCTTTATGATTAAACGTTGTTGTGACCAGTGACATAGCAAGCGACCTGTGGATGAAAGATATCTGAGTTTAACTGCTATCAATTCGGTTCATTAGATGGTAAAACTGACACTTATTGTTATCATTTATGGGATAGTTTATGCGGCCAGCTCTTGATTTTAATACCCTGAAAGTTTTCATTGCGGTGGTTGAAAGAGACAGTTTTGTTGGGGCATCGAAAATCCTTGAAATGCCGACATCAAACGTGAGTCGTTGTATTTCTCAGTTAGAAGACAGACTGAATCTTCAGCTTATTGAGCGCAACACCCGACATATGAAACTCACCCAGGCGGGACACCTGCTCTATACCCGGGCGAAGCCATTACTGGAAGCGCTTGAGCAGACTGAAACAGAATTAACGTTGCGGCAAATGCAGCTCAAGGGGCCACTACGTATCTGTATTCCCAATGAAATAGGTCCTGCACTGCTGGGTTCTGTGGTTGCCGATTTTGCCTGCCAGCACCCGGATCTGGAAATTAGCTGTGTCACAAATTTGTCTGGTTTTGAATCCCTGCGAGACGATCTGGATTTAGCTATCATTGTGAGCCGTGGCCAACTGGATGACAGTGATTACATAGCCCGTCATCTGGTGACAATCCCTTGCACTATCGTTGCAGCCCCCTCCATCATTCAGCGTTATGGCATCCCTTCTCATATACAGCAATTTGAAGAATTACCCTGTATTACCACGGTAAATGCACTTAAAGGTGCTCCCTGGCAGTTTATGAATAAAAAGGGGGGATTCGAGACGATTAAGGTTAAAGGCCATTACAGGGTAAACAGCGGAGAGATGGCAGGACGCGCGGCGGTAGCGGGTGTTGGTTTCGCCATTCTTTCGAAACAGGCCTGCCAACCCTACATCGACGATGGACGGCTGATCGAGATTAAGTTTGAACAACCGCCAGCCCCACTTCAATTGTTCGCACTTTATTCTGACAGGCGTTATTTGCCAGCTAAAACGCGAGCACTCATTGATTACATACAGCAGAATTTGAGCAATACATCCTTAGCAACCTAAGGCTACATTAAACAGCCACAGAGAGTCCTGGTGTTACACTAGTCTCTAAATGCACAATGTCTGCTACTCACTCTTAACAGACGATCAGCGATTAACTCACACCAGCACAGAGAACGACATTCCAGCTACCACTGAGTAGCCACTTGCCTCTCTCTTCCCACCCCACTACAATGTATACAAAACATACAACGTAGTGAGGTGAGAATATGGGCGTCATGTCCGTTCGCTTAAATGATGAAACAACCGCGCAACTTGATGCGCTGGCTAAAGCTACAGGGCGTACCCGCTCTTTTCTGGCTGGACAAGCCATTGAAGATTATCTTGCGCGGGAAGCCTGGCAGATAGCAGAGATTGAGCAGGCCATTAAAGAAGCCGATGCGGGCGATTTTGTCTCATCAGATGAGATAAACAATCTATTTAAAAAGCTAGGAACGGCAAGACATGGAAATTAAATGGCTGCGTAAAGCTGCGGCCAATTTAGAAGCCGAATACCTCTATATCGCGCAAGACGATCCACAGGCTGCCAGCCAGTTCGTAGATGAAGTCCAAAGATTAACGGAATTACTACCGCAACAGCCAGCAATAGGAAGGCCAGGCCGTGTGCCAGGAACGCGTGAGCTGGTGTTAACGCATTATCCCTACATCATCCCCTACCGTGTGAAAGATAATATGTTCCAGATTCTGCGCGTCTTTCATACGCACAGACGTTTACCATCAAAATGGTGAATAACCACTTTCATGAATTTTAACGAACGCACATCCACCGGCTGACAGCTACACAACGATGAAAGACGACAAAAAACATAGCCAACAATCAAGATCGTCCGGCTGGGGCGGGAAACGTACTGGTGCGGGCGCTCCCGTTGGTAACACCAATGCGGTGAAACATGGGGAACACAGCCGCCAGGCATTCTTTCCTTTGGCTGGTGATAATGGGCGATTCACGCAGTTGCAATTGCTACGAGTAAGAAACCTACTACTTGCTGAACGTGTAGGCGAGTTGATGCACAGATCTCTTTCTTTGGGTACAACCGAGTGGCGCGAGTTTATGTTGCTAGATGGGATTCTATGGCAACACACCCGAAAAATGATGGTGTTGGAGCGTCGTAAAGCAAAATTAAATTTACATCGCACCCAGCACTAAAAACCAGCACATCAAACGAGACTCTATCACCATACGAAGACTATTTTTTAGAGTGACTTTTTGTTTTAGTTATACGTTTAGTTATATGAACAAAAATAACAAAACTTTAAAATAAATTAAAACATACACTTATGGCTAAAATTCAATTTCCCCCAGGGTATAACCATTTCCCTGCTTTAGCTGACTCAATAATCATCCCGACAGTGAGCGGTTTTAACGCTTTCGATAGTGGTTTCTTTTGCCAGATTGGATACTCATATTCAAAATAATTTCTTCCATCAAAGTTTGAATGCTCAATATTAAAATGTCCGAATACATCAAGAAGGAAATCGTGAGCATCCTCTGGTAGAAACTGATAATCATCCTGTAACGTCCAGTCTTTAGTGACTTGTCTAATTCCGGATTTAAACCAATTTTTCCTAATCGGGTAACGTTCCATGAGATATTGAATAATCTCATTTTCGATATCTCTTTTGTTCATCAGAAATACGTCCATTCAATGCGGTCTTCTGGCCTAGCGATCAGGTTATACTGTCGACGGGTGTCCCTTGCTACCGATTGCATTATAGCAATCAATTGGACGTAGCCTATCCATGGAATATAACGACCAGCAAAAGAGGCAATTTTATTCGTTGGAACCATCTTCAATGTCGCAAGATTTTTTCCCATAGGCGTAAGTGGCCTTAGCCCATAAGGGAAACGTAAATCTCTGAGCAATGCTCGTGATACTTTGGAAGCAACACTCGTTCCGGGTGTTGCTGTGGCGGCAGATAGTTTTCCTGACACCTTTAGATAAGGTTGCCCTGAGAGGATCAGCGCCGCCGCTGTAATTTCCAAATCGGTACGAGAAGAAAAATTTTCAAGAAAGATCAGGTTAAATAACTCTCCGGCAGTTAAATTCCCATGCCCGTGATAGTAATACGTGCTATTAAGTTCCTCGGTAGTATCCATTAAACCTCCCTGTTTTTAATGTATTTTCAATATTATTTTATTTGGTGTCACATTTATACCGTGATGTTACTGCCTTTTTGGTTAAGCGCTAAATTCAGTATCAAATATCATACTTAAAAGGGGCTGATTATGTCCGTACAACCTATCCTTGCAAATGCAGCCGTGAGTATCAGCGACTTTAAAAAGTCCCCTAATGCCGCGCTTAAAGAAGCTAACGGCGAACCTGTAGCCGTGCTAACCAATGGCCGTATCTCTGGCTACTATGTTTCTCCTGAAACATGGGAAGCGCTGGCCGACTATCAGGAAGATATCGAACTCGCCAAAATTGCCCGTTCCCGGATGAAGGGGAAACATGTGAAGGTCGATCTGGATGAGTTATAAGCTGGAGTTTGAAGAGCACGCACTGAAAGAATTTAAGAAGCTGGGCGCGCCCGTGCGGGAGCAGTTCACCAAAAAACTGAAAGAGTTTTTACAAAATCCCCACGTTCCCGCCAATCATCTTCACGGAATGGCTGACTGCTACAAGAAGTTTATAAAGCAGCCAAAGACCGACTATAAGCGCGGACAGTTTTCAACTCGCGGCTATTTTGTTGTGCAACCTATCTATCAAGGTGATGAGTGGCTCATCATCTGTTCACCGACTCATCACCCAGCAATCTATTGATTAGTAGAAATAAAACTCTGTGATGAAGAGGGCGAACAGTTTCGTGAAAAATTTTTTATTGGAGAGGTCAGAGAATACTTTTCTCAAAAATATCGGCTAATGGTTGAGTATTGCCGTGGTATCCGGCCACGTTAGCCGCTAACCATTTCTGAACACCGATATTTTCGAAAGAGACACCATAGCCACAATTGATAATCATATGCTCGAACAATAAACGCTGAGAACGTCCATTTCCTTCCCGAAACGGATGAATCACATTCAAATCTGAATAGTATTCTGCTAACTGAGTGATTAGCGCTGGACGTTCAAGGCCTTGTAAAAAATCATCATTGGATAGTTGGGTAAAAATTTTATTGGCTTCAATTGCAATACGGGATACGGCGCAAAAACGTGTTTGACCTTTAGAAATATCGATACGCCGTATTTCTCCTGCCCATGCGAATAAATCCCCGAATATTTTCCCGTGCAGCCCACACCAGTAATGCAGGTCGTAAGGTGGTTCTTCAAATTCAATATCGAGAACAGCCAGTTCGGATAACCGACGCTCTGCATCGTCGAATTGACTGTCATCGTTGATGCCGAGTTTGTTTATCAGAACATCGCTATCGGGGTAGGTATAAGGATCTTGCCCTGAGCCGTATTTATCAGACATAGCCACCGGCTTTATACATGGCAATCAGATTTTTTCTCAGCGCATCCCTTTCCTGCTTGTCAGCGGGAAGCGGCGTATCCTCAACGCTGAATCCTTCAAGACGCATACTGTCCCGATAGTTTTTGAGTTTCACCTGATTGTAATAATCGCGCTTTTCATCCAGCGTCACCATACGCGAGGATCGCGTTTTGTTTGGCAACACTTTTGTGGTGATTTTCCGATGCTGTCTAAATATCGACAGGTCGGTGTTTTTCAGTTTTTCGATCAGCCGTTCCCCGTCACCAAACACGCCCCATGACGAGATAGACAAGGCTTGCCGTTTGCCACTTTTTACGCGTGATATGCTGATATCCATCGTTGACTGGAGCGTGTTTAACACGTCCTGTACTTTTCTTTCAGAGATACCCGTAGCGGTGACGATAGATTGCGTATTCGGGGAATCCTCTTGTACTAGAGCCGCGAGTACTGCCATTTCATAGCGCATGTGCTTTCACCTTTAATCCGCATATATATGCGATAAAGAGTACCACAATTACGGCCTAGGCATACCTTACCTGCAAGGGTGGTGAGTTACTCATCACCTGTTCATTCACTGTTCATCAATTAACTCACTAAAAATAAAGATAAAAAACACAAGATGAAGAGGATGAACAGTTTTTCGCAAAATCATTTTATTTTGAGATAAGCACGCTCATCCTCAATGCAAATACTCAGACTATCTTTTGATATGTATCTTTTATATACTACCTGTACGGCAATTTGCCGGAACAATGCATATGAGGTGGCTATGCCTACCACCGCAAGACTGGAAGCGCGCATCCCTTCGGAACTCCACGCCTTGATCAAACATGCCGCCGAGTTACAGGGTCGTACAATGACGGATTTTATTATCACAGCAACGCAGGAAGCCGCTAAAAGAGCCGTAGAGGAAACCGCAATCCTGAGACTGGCAATGGAAGACCAAAAGCAATTTGCTGACTCGCTACTGTCTGAATCACCGGTTTCCCCTGCATTACTAGGCGCAATGAAAAGGCGTAAAGCGCTGGGAAGATAAAATGAGCTTATTGACCTACACGCTACTTGCCAAAAACCATAACAAGAAAGACTTTAATTGCGGCGTTCCTGAATTAAATACCTACCTGCAAAAGTATGCTGGGCAGGACAGCCTGGAACGCTTTACTAAATGTTATGCTGCCGTTGATGAAAACAATAACGTAGCAGGCTTTTATACGTTATCTTCCAGTGCGATCGACATCAGCGGCCTTCCCGATACGATTATCAAGAAACTCCCGCGTTATCCTTCTGTACCTGCAGCGTTACTTGGCCGCCTTGCCGTTGATTCTCAATTTGCAGGAAAAGACATAGGCGGTTCATTACTCGTTGATACGATCCTCAATGTATCACGCTCGACGACAGGAATATGGGCTTTGCATGTCGATGCCAAAGATCAGGCTGCGAAGGATTTTTATCTGAAGTATGGATTTGTTGCCTTTCAACGTAAGCCTAATTCGCTCTATCTTCCTATCACGAATACCCTGTTAAAAGAATTAGCTTCATTTGAACTGGCCTGAATAGCATCTAAATAACTTCGCGCATTGATGCTTCACTTCTCATCTGACGAGGCCAGAGCTGGGGGTGTGCCTCCTTCAACAAGTGTAGCGATATTATGCAAAGCTATTTAGAGTCCATTTGACAGGAACCTACTCACACCTTGCAACTGAATAAAAAAAGAGCGAAACTACGTAAAGACAAATGTAACTGCAAAGGTGAGTATAATGGGCAGCATTAATCTCCGTATCGATGATGATCTTAAAACACGCTCCTACGCCGCACTCGAAAAACTGGGGGTTACACCTTCTGAAGCATTGCGCCTTACACTGGAATACATTGCTGAAAATGAACGACTTCCCTTTAAACAGGCATTACTTAGTGATGAAGATGCTGAATTGATTGAAATTGTTCGTGAACGTCTCCGCAATCCCAAACCAGTACGCGTGACGCTGGATGATCTTTAATGTCGTACTTTCTGGATTTTGACGAACGCGCACTAAAGGAATGGCGCAAGCTGGGCGAGACTATTCGTAATCAATTCAAAAAGAAACTGGCCGACATTCTGGATGCCCCACGTATCGAAGCCAACAAATTACGGAGTATGCCGGACTGCTACAAAATAAAGCTGCGCTCTGCCGGTTATCGGTTGGTTTATCAGGTTCAAGATGAAAAAGTGGTGGTTTTTGTTGTGTCAGTTGGCAAACGTGAGCGCTCCGAAGCATATGACGATGCAATAAAAAGATTACGCTAGTAAAGCCCTCACACAACCATGAAAGACAACAAAAAACACAACCAACAATCAAGATCGTCCGGTTGGGGAGGAAAACGTATCGGTGCAGGTGCTCCCGTTGGTAACACCAATGCAGTGAAACATGGGGAACGCAGCCGCCAGGCATTCTTTCCTTTGGCGGGTGATGATGGACGATTCACGACGTTGCAGCTGCTACGAGTAAGAAACCTGCTTCTTGCGAAAAAAGCTGTGGCGATTCCGTTACCAGAAACCAGTGACCGGCCAACGCACCATGATCGGATTTGGGGCTTACCCAGCATTATCGCTAGCCGACGCCCGCGCAATAAGGGACGAAAAACTATCTCTGTTAGCCAAAGGTATCGATCCACAGGAAAAAGTGATATTCCCTATATTCATCAATAAGTAGCATGGATAGAGATAGCGCGCTCCCCCCAACAGCAGAACAGGCTTCATCAAGTTTTTCACTATGCAAACATAGACTTACCAGAGTGGTAGAAGCAATGCGCTAGGCTGGATTTCCGAGGGCGTAAAGCCCCAATGCAGATAGAAATCTTTTGCTTCCTCAGACAGCGCATGAACTAATAACGCTTTCGTCCCTACCTGTTCAGCAACCTGCCGGGAACGCAAGGTCGCATCTTTTAATAGTCCCGCGCCAATTCCACGGCGCTGGTAACGTTCATCTACCGCCAGACGACCCAAGACTAATACGGGCAGCAGATCAGGCATATTGCGCCGTAACGCACCCGATACGGATTGGCGCTGCACGCTACCAGTTGCCAACGCGTAAAAGCCAATAACCTGATTCCCACCCGATTCACACACGACAAAAGTGCGTGATGCACCAATGGTTTGATTCTTGAGCGCCTTACGCTTCAGCCAGTCGTCCAGTGACGGTTCTGAACTTCGGAAATCAACAACGGCATGCTGAGGTAATAATAATTCAGGTGCCATTATTCCCACGGTGATTTCCTGTCTAATAACGCCTGTAACCGTTCATTGGTTGCGACAGGTTTTTCCAGCGCGGTAATAAAAGCATTAAATTGTGAGTCATCAACCAGAAACAGGCGTTGATCCAATAGCACCTCTTCTGCCTCACGACATGCAGCCTCAAGGATAAAATCAGTACGTGACTTTGAAAGCAGCTTCGCGGCAACGTCTATCAGTTCCCGTTGTGATGATTTAGCCCGAATGTTGATCGGCGCTTCTTTCGCTTCTGTTCTCACAACCGCCTCCTGTATAGCTAATCGTTATACAAAAATCATAATCAATTGTGTAGTAAATAGCTATACACTTCTTAAATCTCACTATAGAGTGATGAGCGACTCATCACCTGTTCACCAACTCACCACCCATTAATCTGTTGATTATTAAAAATAAAAAACTTTGGTGAAGAGGGTGAACAGTTTTGTACAAAATCTTTTTATTTTGGCTACTGACGGTTACATGACGAACGGCGCTTTACGTCACAGGGAATTTTATCGATCTAGCGGGCGGGAAATAAAACATCCCTCTTATCTTCGCTAATTTCTTATACACAAATGCTGCCAATTATTACGGCTTTTGCCGTTATCCAGCGTAAAAATTATGCAGCGGTGGGCGTGACCGCCGAGTGAGCGGCATGGATGCCGCGAAAGTCAGTGCCGCGTCGGACAAAAACGTCAGGGACGTTTTTGAACAGCACTTGTGCTGGCCCGAAGGGCGAGCCACATTTATGGGGCGAGTAAACGCGTCACTGACGGCTCGAATCGCGGTCATGAACACCGATGGCACCGCGCAGCGGCATAATTTAGCCGGAAGCCTGGGTTCGCAGGGCGGCGGCGACTGAGCGCCCTGCGTCGGGCGCGTATACGGTATCGCATATGAATAGCGACGGTGTGGCGCACGAAACTGCCCCTTAGCCAGCATAACCGATATGACTAAGAGGCAACGCTCGCGTTAATCCAGTTACAGATACACCCGCAGGTATTCCGCCAGACAGAGGATCGCCATCGCCTGACCGTAAGGCATGGAGGTCAGGGCGATGTTGCGGTAGAAATCCAGATCGTTGCCCATCGCGGTGCCGAATGACACCTGCGTCAGCTCACCGTCCTTATTGACGTGATTAATCACGCCACGAATCGCTTTCTCCGCCACCTCAGCGTAGCTCGGGTCGACGTAGCGTTTGCGTACCGCTTTCAGGATACCGTAGGCAAAACCAGCGGTTGCCGAGCTTTCAAGGTATGAATTCGGATCGTCGATTAGCGTATGCCACAGGCCGCTGTCATCCTGATATTTTGCCAATGCTTCAATCTGGCTTTCCAGCACCTGCAACAGGAAGCGACGCGTCGCGTTGTGTTCTGGCAGATCCAGCAGTTCGATAAATTCAGGAATAACGATCGTCAACCAGCTGTTGCCACGCGCCCAGCGAGCCTTAGCGTAGTTGTGCTGCCCTTCGAACGTCCAGCCGTGGAACCACAGGCCGCTTTCGCGATCCATCAGGTATTGCACGTGCAGCAGGAACTGATACGTGGCTTCTTCTACAAATTCCGGTCGATTTAGCAGCTTGCCGATTTTCGCCAGCGGCAGCACGCTCATCATCAGCGTGTCGTCCCACAGCTGCTGGTGGTTTTCATTGTTATAAACAATGTGCTGCAAGCCTTGCTTGTCCGTGCGCGGCATTTCATACATCACCCACTCCGCCCAGCGCTCCAGATACGGCAGCCAGCGGGCATCGCCCGTTTCTTCATAACGATAAGCCAGCGTCAGGAACGGGCATACGGTGTTCACGTTCTTCGTCGGCGTACCTTCCGCCAGACGCTCGGTAAACCAGTCGTCGATGATGGCGCGCATCTGCTCATCACCCGTTTGCTGGTAATACTGATAAATCCCGTACAGCCCGATGCCGTGCGTCCATTCCCATCCCGCCCAGCCTTTGGTATCAATCACACGACCATCGTCCAGCCGTAACAAGAACTCACCGGTTTTGTCCTCAATATTCACCAGATTGTCGGTGATACGGCAAATCAGCGCTTTCAGATCCTCGCGGGAGATGAAGCGTTCTGGCTGACGTAAAAGCGGGCTATGTTTTACACTGAATACGGTCATAGTCATTCATCCAATTGAGTTATCAGTTAACAGTTCAATACAGTTACGGCTGTGTGGCGTGCGTGACCGGCTTGTCGCCTTTGTGGCGGTTCAGATAGCCGATATTGTTGTTGCCCCACAGCGATTCATACGGCATACCAGCCAGCATTTCGACCGTTGCGCGCGCCTGCGGCGTAATCTTCTCCGGCACAGGACGCCCGGCTTCACGCATTTTCAGCGTCTCTTCACGCAACACGCTGTGCGTTTGCAGGTTGAGTTTAAAGCGCAGAGAAACCAGGAAGCCCAGCGCCAGCACGCCCACGGTGCCGAAGCTCAAAATCATCAGAATCGTGTGGCTGACGCCCGGTGCCTGTACGCTTTGCCCGGATACGAAGCCGGAGAGCTGTAACACCACGCCCACCAGCATCACCGCACCAGCCTGAGAGGCTTTGCGAGTCAGCGTCATAATCCCGGCGAAGATCCCTTCGCGACGCTGTGCGGTGATCACTTCATCCACATCCGCGATGTAAGTGTAGGTGTTCCACGGTACGTAGTTGATCCCGCCGCGCCCGATGCCCGCCAGCGCAGAAATCAACAGCAGCAGAGAGAAGGTGTCATGCAGACCGCTGTACCACAGGACCGCATAGGAAAGCGCACTCACGCCAAAAAGGCACACGACCAATCGGTAAGACGGGGCCGGCCCAAAGCGAATACACAGCGGAATCATGCCGATAACCGCGATAAATTGCAGAATCGCCATCGTTCCCATCAGGTTCGACGCCATCGTCGGGCTTTGCATCAGCACAAAGACCACGTAGTAAGTGAACACGGCGTTAAACACGTCCTGCGCGATATACCCGCCCAGATACATTCCGAGATGCTGACGGAAAATACGAATACGCAGAGTGGAAACCAGCTCAACGTTCAGCCGTTTCAGGCTTTGGCCTAACGTCAGAGACTGACGCTCTTTCTCCGCCCGCAGCGACGCTTCCGACATCTGATCGCGCGGCCGTTCCCAGGTAAAGAAATAGACCAGCGTCAGCACCAGCGCACAGATAACGGAGAACACCAGACTCGAATAGAAGAAGGACACCGCATTGTCTTTGCCAAAGTAGCCCAGCAGGATGCCCGGCAGAAACGCGGCCAAAATCGCAGACAGCTGCGCCAGCGCGATACGTGCGCCGGAGAACTTGGTCTTCTGTTTGAAGTCATCAGTCATTTCCGGCACCAGCGTTTCATACGGCACCAGCACCATCGTATAAACGACATCGAACAGCAGGTACGTCAGCAGATAGTACCAATAGCCCATATCCCCGACCCACATGAAGCTGTAGCTGAACACGAAGGGAATACCGAGCAGAATAAAGAACTTACGGCGGCCAAAGCGTTTGCCCAGCCAGGTTGAACCAAAGTTATCGGTCAGGAAGCCCATCAGCGGGCTGACGACGGCATCGAGCACGCGCGCCATCGCAAAAATAAACGTTGCCTCAATCGGCGTTAAGCCACAGAACGTGGTGTAAAAATAGAGTAACCAGGCAGCCGTCAGCGCGGTGGTACCCGCACCAAGAAAGTCCC
Source organism: Pectobacterium carotovorum (assembly GCA_016415585.1). NCBI lineage: Bacteria > Pseudomonadati > Pseudomonadota > Gammaproteobacteria > Enterobacterales > Pectobacteriaceae > Pectobacterium > Pectobacterium carotovorum. The sequence goes on from CP066552.1 coordinate 3,792,523, forward strand.
CTGAACCGTAGGCTAAATAGTTAGCCAAACCGATCTTACGCGTTTTCATCGCCATCCTTCCCCGAACATTTTTAATTATGAAGGTGTCACGCTGATACGGTAGCGCCCGGCGATCGTGAAAACCTTTGCGCTTTTGCCACCACGCGCCCCACGCTGGCAGCACAGGGAAGATTGGTGCGATCCGCTTCAAAGATTTTATAAAAAGCGATTTTAACTGAACGAAACTAGCAGTTCGTTTATGGCGATCACAGGATAGAAGATAGGAAGTCAGCGGGAAGAAGGGCAACGTCGCCAACGGACGTTGCCTTGTGATGTCTTGAAAAATGGCGTTTTTTTTAGCAGAGACTAGCGCTATTCAGCGTGCTGCAGTCGCCACAGGAAGGTTTGCCGCGCGTGGGCTAAACGCGGCTGGCGCAGAGCACCTGGCACCCAGGCCAGATAGTAATCCAGCTGCGTTGTGCCAACGGGAGGCGGAATAATGGCAAGCTCCCCCGCATCCAGCAGGTCCTGACATAAATACACCGGCATCACCGTCCAGCCAAATCCACTGGTTAGCACGCGACGCAGCGCACGCAGATCCTGACTCACCACGGCAGGCACCAGTCCCTTCTCCTCCATGCGGTTCTTCTTCAACCAGTGATCGATTAGAGGAAACTCAAGGTCATACGCCAGCATCGGTTCCTGCGCCATCGCCTGCGGCAGATCGCCCGTCTGCAATAGTCGTTCGACAATCGCAGGCGCCGCCACCGCCTGTAATGTCGCACTCTTCAACAGATCGCTTTTCAACCGCTTATCCGTCACCGGGTGCGCCGTTATGCCCAAATCACAGTGCCCTTCAAGCAGCATTTGTTTAATCAAATCGCCGTCGCCAGTATGCATGTGCACCCGCACACCCGCTTCAAGCAGCGGTAACAGCTGTTCCGACACCACTTCGGCCATGAAATCCGCATGGCCAATGATATGCAGCGTCCCCGCGACGTCCATCGATCTTGCGCGGGCGGAAGCCAGCGCCGCCTCGGCCTCATCGAGCTTGTCCCCCAGATCCGCCGCTAAGTCGTCTGCCGCCGACGTTGGCGTTACGCCATTTGCCTGACGTTCAAAAAGCCGCCGCCCCACCGCCACCTCCAGCCCGGCAATATGCTGCGATACCGCAGGCTGAGTCAGATTGAGCGCGCGTGACGCACCGCTAATTGAGCGCTGCCGATAGACTTCCACAAACGTGCGTAGACGGATAAGTGACATACGATACCTATAGATATTTATACCCTAAATAATTCGAGTTTCAGGAAGGCGGCAAGAGAGCGAATCCCGATGAGCTTACTCAAGTAAGTGATTCAGGTGAGTGAACGCAGCCAACGCACATGCAACTTGAAGTATGACGGGTATGGGCCATAAAATTATTTATACCCCCCGAATAATAATCTTGTTGGCGGGCGGATCAACCCCTGCCGTATCCTTTACCCCATCTTGAGTGACCCGGAAAACCCGGCTAACTTTCTGTTTTCTCTGGTACTCGACGACGAAAAGGAGACAAAACATGTCGACACAACAATCCAAAAAGGATTTACACGCTATCCTGAATACGATGAAGCGCGCTCACATTGCCTCTGGCCCCGCCGATGCCTCACTGCGTCAAGATCGCTTACAGCGCAGCATCAACCTGCTCCGTGAAAACCATGCGGCGCTCGCGCAGGCTATGAGTGACGATTTCGGCCATCGCAGCCTGTATCACTCTTTCGCCGCCGACATCGGCATCACGCTGAAAATACTCCAGAACGCCATCGACAACGTTGAACGCTGGATGCAGCCAGAACCCGTGGATGAGCCCGCTCCCAGCATGCAGGCATGGATTCAACATCAGCCTTTGGGCGTGATTGGCGTGATCAGCCCGTGGAACTTCCCGGTGAATCTGTCGTTCGGCCCGCTGGCTGACATTTTTGCTGCCGGTAATACCGCAATTCTGAAACCGTCAGAGCTCACGCCGCGTACGTCTGAGCTGCTGGCGGAGTTGATTGCCCACTATTTTGATCCGCTGGAATTGGCCGTGGTGCTGGGTGATGCAGAAATCGGTCAAGCATTCAGCGAGCTGCCGTTCGATCATCTGGTCTTCACCGGCAGCACCGCCGTTGGGAAACTGGTGATGCGCGCGGCGGCAGAGAATCTGGTGCCGGTCACGCTGGAGCTGGGTGGCAAATCACCGGTCGTAATTGATAGCAGCGCGGATATCACTGAAGCCGTTGAACGCACGCTGACGGTGAAAACCTTCAACGCCGGACAAATCTGCCTGTCGCCGGACTATGTTCTGCTGCCCGAAGGTCAAGAGCAGGCTTTCCGCGATGCCGCAAAAGCCTTTATGCAGAAAAGCTTCCCGACGTTACAGGCGAATCCAGATTACACGTCTATCATTGCTGACAGACATTACGATCGTTTGATCCGCATCCTGAAAGAGGCTGAGCAGCAAGGCGCGACGGTCGTCAGTCTGGCACCGGAAGGCGAAGCGCCCTACGACGCCAAAAGCCGTAAGATTGCCCCGCATCTGGTGTTCGGCGTAAGCGATGAGATGACGATCATGCAGGAAGAAATTTTCGGCCCGCTGCTGCCCATCAAAACCTATCAGGCCGCAGAGGAACCGATTCACTACATCAATGCGCATCCACGTCCGCTGGCGGCCTATCTGTTCAGCAACGATGAAGCCATGCAGCAACGCTTCGCCAGCAGAACGACATCAGGCGCGCTGGTCATCAACGATGTGATGACGCACGTATCGATCGACACACTTCCGTTCGGCGGCGTTGGCGCATCCGGCATCGGCGCGTATCACGGCGTTCACGGATTCCGCCGTTTCAGCCACGCCAAACCGATTGTCATACAAAGTGAAGATGGCGCGTCTAACCTGACACTGCGTGCGCCTTACCATGAGAAACAAGACGCGATTGTCGCCGCCCTGAAAGGGTAACCAGCGTCTATTCACCCGATCATCCTGCAACCCTAGAGAGAAAAATGATGAAAATTTTAATGGTACTGACTTCTCACGACAAACTGGGCAACACGGGTAATAAAACCGGCTTCTGGCTGGAAGAGTTTGCCGCCCCTTATTACACCTTTAAAGACGCAGGTGCCGAGCTGGTGCTCGCCTCCCCTGCTGGCGGCCAGCCGCCTCTTGACCCGAAAAGCGATTTGGCCGATTTTCAAACCGAACTGACGCACCGTTTTAAAGCCGACCCGGCTGCGCAACAGGAACTGGCGAATACGGTAAAACTGGATACCGTCAGCGAACAGGATTTCGATGCGGTCTTCTATCCCGGTGGTCACGGCCCGTTGTGGGATCTGGCAGAATCGCCAGTCTCTATCGCGCTCATCGAAGCTTTTGTGCGCGCCAACAAGCCGACCGGTTTTGTCTGCCACGCTCCGGGCGTACTGATTCATGTAAAAGCAGAAAATGGCGATGCACTGATTAAAGGCCGCAAAGTGACAGGCTTCACCAACGGTGAAGAAGCGGCGGTTCAGTTGACGGACGTGGTGCCTTTCCTGATTGAAGATGAATTCAAGAAACTCGGCGGGCTCTACGAAAAAGGCCCAGATTGGGCACCGTACCTCGTTGAAGACGGCAAGCTGATCACCGGTCAGAACCCAGCCAGCTCGGAAGTGGTCGCTAAAGCGATTCTCAAACAGTTAGCTTAACCCGCGCTATACCCTACATCAATCAGGTGGCAAGAGAAGAAAAAATTCGTCGTGAATGAATTTGACCAGCCAACAGTTGGGCTTCAGTGGGAGACCGGATGTTTTTCACTGAAGCCCAAATCACTTACTCGAGTCAGTGATTTGGGCGACTGGCAAATTTTTCTGGGACAGATTTGAACGAGATTTGCAGTGTATCCACAGGGTGAGGCGCACTGAGTAACACTGCCAATATACATGTAACTAAAATATTACGAATATAAATATTTACATATGCATATGATACAAATATGAATTTAAGAAAATAAAGCATTTTTTTACAGCCACAAATAAATAAACCGGTCAATAATACTAATTACACACATTAACGTAATTAGGTATATATGGTGAAAGCATCAATGTCCTCACGTCAAAATCTTCCAGCCCCTTTAGCCTCCGGCACTTCACCTAATAATCAAGAATATCGTACTGTTATAGATGAAACGACCATCGAGAAAATCAGCTTCATTATTAATTCAGAAGTCACCACATCACCAGGTAAAAGCAGAGGAGAAATTATCGGTCAGGTATCATCAGCCTTCCTCAATACGCCCTACAAAGCAGGCACACTAATTGGTTCTCCTGAAGAAGCTGAGGCATTGGTTGCTGATTTCAACGGCGTAGACTGTTTCACGCTCGCAGATTACGTTGAAGCACTCAGTCAGAGCCAAGATCAAACATCATTTCTGAAAAATCTCGTCAAGACACGCTATATCGACTGTCGTGTCACCTACCTTACCCGCCGCCACTTTTTTACTGACTGGAGTACCAAGAATCCACATAACGCTCTGGATATAACCGCAGATATCAGTCCAAATTATGACACTGTCAATAAACGACTTAATTATAACCCGCAGGGCGGGGAATATGTTAAAGGATTAGGAATTATCCCGCGGGCAATAAATTTCATCCCAGGCAATTTAATTGATGCGCAGGTAATCAGCCATCTGAAAACAGGCGATTACGTAGGTGTTTATTCACCGCTTGAAGGACTGGATGTTTCACACGTAGGGATCGCCATCCATCAGGATAACACCCTATGGTTCAGAAACGCTTCTTCGCTCGAAACAAACAGAAAAGTTGTCGACTCGCCATTTCTTGAATATATGCGCTCAAAACCGGGAATGGTTGTTCTTCGAACCTTGTAGTGATACGCAGTCGAAAAAAATCCAGAAACGTTTTCACGCTTCTGGATTTTTATAGTTAATCACGCTGGGCGCGTATCAGGCCGCTTTCTCAGCGACCTGATAACGCCAGAGGCGTAATTACTGGCCTTTAACTTCTTTCAGGCCATTGAACGGTGCAGCATCACCCAGCGCTTCTTCGATACGAATCAGCTGGTTGTATTTAGCAACGCGGTCAGAACGGCTCATAGAACCGGTTTTGATCTGGCCAGCCGCTGTACCTACTGCCAGGTCAGCGATGGTGGCATCTTCAGTTTCGCCTGAACGGTGAGAGATAACAGCCGTGTAGCCTGCATCTTTCGCCATTTTAATCGCAGCCAGCGTTTCGGTCAGAGAACCGATCTGGTTGAATTTGATCAGGATAGAGTTAGCGATGCCTTTCTCGATACCTTCTTTCAGGATCTTGGTGTTGGTTACGAACAGATCGTCACCAACCAGCTGGATTTTGTCGCCCAGAACTTTAGTCTGGTAAGCGAAGCCAGCCCAATCAGATTCGTCCAGACCGTCTTCGATAGAAACGATTGGGTACTGTTTGGTCAGATCTTCCAGGAAGTGGGTGAATTCTTCAGAGGTGAACGCTTTGTTGCCTTCGCCAGCCAGAACGTATTTACCGTCTTTGTAGAATTCAGACGCTGCACAGTCCATCGCCAACGTGATGTCTTTGCCCAGCTCGTAGCCTGCTGCTTTTACCGCTTCAGCGATAACAGCCAGCGCTTCGGCGTTGGAACCCAGATTTGGCGCATAGCCACCTTCGTCACCAACAGCCGTACCCATACCTTTGGATTTCAGAACTTTAGCCAGAGTGTGGAACACTTCAGAACCCATACGGATGGCTTCTTTCAGCGTTTTTGCGCCAACAGGCTGAATCATGAACTCTTGAATATCAACGTTGTTATCCGCGTGCTCGCCGCCGTTGATGATATTCATCATTGGCAGTGGCATAGAGTATTTGCCTGGGGTGCCGTTCAGTTCAGCGATGTGCGCGTACAGTGGCAGGCCTTTTGACGCAGCAGCTGCTTTAGCGGCTGCCAGAGAAACAGCCAGAATGGCGTTAGCACCGAACTTGGATTTATTCTCAGTACCATCCAGGTCGATCATGATCTTGTCGATGTTCGCCTGATCTTTCGCGTCTTTACCCAGTACAGCCTGAGCAATCGGGCCATTAACAGCAGCAACAGCTTTCGTTACGCCTTTGCCCAGAAAACGGGATTTGTCACCGTCACGCAGTTCCAGTGCTTCGCGAGAGCCAGTAGAAGCTCCTGATGGCGCAGCAGCCAGACCTACAAAACCACCTTCCAGATGAACTTCCGCTTCAACAGTTGGGTTTCCGCGTGAGTCGATGATTTCACGGCCGATGACTTTAACAATTTTGGACATTAGATTTTCCTCAGTACAAGTTAAACTAAAACTTTAGATAGAACTAAAACCCTAGACGAGCAACGCGCGATAGATCGCGCGTTGCTGATATAACTCTTACTTCACCTGACGCTTCTGGTACGCGCCAGCGGCTTTCACAAAGCCGGCAAACAGGGGATGTCCATCTCGCGGCGTTGACGTGAATTCCGGGTGGAATTGGCAGGCAACGAACCAGGGATGATCGGGTAATTCAACAATCTCCACCAGTTTGCGGTCGGCGGAAAGACCAGCAACCCGTAATCCCGCCGCTTCAATCTGTTTCAACAGCATGTTGTTAACTTCATAACGATGACGATGACGTTCGATAATCGTCTGCTCACCGTACATCTGACGCACTAGACTGCCTTCGGTCAGATGGCATTGCTGCCCACCAACGCGCATGGTGCCGCCCAGATCGCTTGCTTCATCACGGACTTCAACATTGCCGTTCTCATCACGCCATTCTGTGATCAACGCAACCACCGGATACTTACAGTCTGGCATAAACTCCGTTGAGTTTGCGCCTTCCATTCCGGCAACGTTACGGGCAAATTCCATTAATGCGACCTGCATCCCCAGGCAAATGCCCAGATAAGGGATATTGTTCTCACGGGCGTAACGCGCCGACATGATTTTCCCTTCGACGCCACGATAGCCAAAACCGCCAGGAATCAGAATAGCGTCTAAATCTTTCAATACTTCGACACCACGGGTTTCAACATCCTGTGAGTCGATCAGTTTGATATTCACCGTCAGACGGTTCTTCAACCCGCCGTGTTTCAGGGCTTCAATAACGGATTTGTAGGCATCCGGCAGAGCAACATATTTGCCGACCATACCGATAGTGACTTCACCGCCCGGATTCGCTTCTTCATACACAACCTGTTCCCATTCTGACAGGTTGGCTTCGGGACAGTTCAAGCTGAATCGTTTACAAATATAATCGTCCAGCCCCTGTGATTTCAATAGCGACGGGATTTTATAAATCGAATCAATGTCTTTAAGGGATATTACTGCTTTTTCTGGCACATTACAGAATAAAGCAATTTTTGCACGCTCGTTGGCAGGCACGGTGCGGTCGGAACGGCAAATCAGCACATCAGGCTGAATACCGATGGAAAGCAGTTCTTTAACGGAGTGCTGCGTCGGCTTGGTTTTCACTTCGCCCGCTGCCGCCAGATACGGCACCAGCGTCAGGTGCATAAACAGCGTGTGTTCGCGGCCCACTTGCACCGCCATCTGCCGAATCGCTTCAAGGAACGGTAAAGACTCGATATCGCCGACGGTACCGCCGATTTCGACCAGAACGACATCGTGGCCTTCGCCACCTTCAATGATGCGCTCTTTAATCGCGTTGGTGATATGCGGGATCACCTGAATGGTCGCGCCCAGATAGTCGCCACGGCGCTCTTTGCGCAGGACATCAGAGTAGACACGGCCAGTGGTGAAGTTGTTGCGGCGCGACATTTTGGTGCGGATGAACCGCTCGTAGTGACCCAAGTCCAGATCGGTTTCGGCGCCGTCTTCGGTGACAAACACTTCACCGTGCTGCGTCGGGCTCATCGTGCCCGGATCCACGTTGATGTACGGGTCCAGTTTCATGATGGTAACGTTGAGGCCACGGGCTTCAAGAATAGCCGCCAGAGAGGCTGCGGCAATGCCTTTACCCAGAGAGGAAACGACCCCGCCGGTCACAAAAATATAATTAGTTGTCATGCTGAACCTGAGAGTTTAGGTTTAAAGACGATGGAGGTACCAAGACGGGAAAGTAGTATACCTGAACCTGATGAACGCCACAAATGTTCGTTTTACACAATGTGGCGATTCCAACACCCTCGAAGGTGAAGTAAAACCGCTCTCACCACAACCAATAATTACCTTTAATAACAATAGAATAAATTAATTAAAATCGATAAAAACAGGGTTTGTGATTAAAAACGGATTAATGGCCTATTTCCTGTTTTTTCACCTGCTGCCATGCGGCTTCCATTTCATCCAGCGTCGCCTGTTCCAGCGTTTTTCCCGATGCCGTAACGATTTGTTCTACCTCGCGAAAACGACGAGTGAACTTGCGATTTGCCGCCTGTAATGCATTCTCAGCCTTGTGCCCCAGATGACGAGAGAGATTGACTGTGGAGAACAATAAATCACCTATCTCTTCACCTAATTTTTCTTCATCGACAACGGCTTGCCGCGCCTCAAACATCACCTCGTCGATCTCTTCGTAAACTTTATCGAGCACCGGCCCCAGGCTGTCCCAATCGAAGCCAACAGAGGCACAACGCTGCTGAATTTTTTGCGCTTTCATTAAGGCAGGCAGCGCATCAGGAATGTCGTCCAACGGCGAATGACGATCTTTCTCCGCCCGCTCCTGCGCTTTGGTCTGCTCCCAGTTTGCCAGCACGGCATCGCTGTCCGTCAGCGTCAAATCGCCGAAAATATGCGGGTGCCGACGTTCCAGCTTGTCGCTGATGGCGTTACAGACATCGGAGAAATCGAACAAGCCCTTTTCCTGCGCCATTTGCGCGTAAAACACCACCTGAAACAGCAAATCCCCTAACTCACCGCGCAGATCATCAAAATCCTGACGGCTGATGGCATCCAGCACTTCATACGTTTCTTCCAGCGTATAAGGCGCGATGGTGTCAAACGTCTGTTTCTTATCCCACGGACAACCATTTTCAGGATCGCGCAGGGTTTTCATGATGGCGAGCAGGCGCTCGACGGAGGATAAATTCGTCAAAGATACGGTCATAATATTCCTGAAAAAATGTGTATAAAAATAGCAAAACACGGCAGCCAACTTCGGCTAAAAAGCGCAAAGACATCACTATTTTCATTTCAACGGCGTAAAAAATTGTGCTGAGATGCACATGACCGCCGAGTGAGCCGCATGGACGCGGCGAAAGCCTGTGCCGCGTATGGAACGCGTCACAGGCGGCTCGACAGCGGGCATGTTCATCGAAGGAACCGCATCGCGGCACAATTCTCGCCAAAAGCCTGGGTTCTGAGGGATGCGGCGTCTGAGCATCCCTCAGTCGGGCGTGGCAATGGTGCCACAAAGAACAATATGGCTAATCACGCACGAAACTGTTCACCACACCCGCCAAGGTTTTCAACTGGCAGATGGTGAAACCACCATTTACGCCCCCTGTTGGCGCCGCGCGTCGATCACATCTGGAAGTTGGTTGAGCTTCGCCAGAATGCGGCTCAACACTTGCAGATTGTAGATCTCGATATCCATATCAATCGTGGCCAGTTGCTGCTTGGTATCGCTGCGGCTGGCGACGCCCAGTACATTAACCTTCTCGTTCGCCAGAATCGTGGTGATATCCCGCAGCAGGCCGCTACGATCGTTGGCAATCACCCTCACCACCAGCGAATAGCCGCTGGAATAGCTTTCGCCCCATACTGCATCAACAATGCGCTCCGGCGAACTGGCGCGCAGTTCGTCCAACTGTTCACAGTCGGCGCGGTGAATTGAAATGCCCCGTCCGCGCGTGATAAACCCGGTGATCTCATCACCCGGAATCGGCTGGCAGCAGCGGGCAATGTGGTGCATCAGATTGCCTACACCTTCCACCACCACGCGGCCGTTATCCTTATTATTACTGCGTACCGGCGGCTGATGTGACTTCTGCGTCAACTGGCGCAACGCTTCACGATCCAGCTCTTCCGCAGTAGGCTGTTTTAACTGCGATTGCAGGAAATTCACCATCTGATTCAGACGGACATCACCGCCGCCGATAGCGGCCAGTAATTCATCCAGTGAATTCACGTTATAACGCGGCAACAGCAATTTTTCCGCCGCTTTCAGGCTGACGCCTAGGTGTGCCAGTTCATCATCCAGAATCTGCCGACCTGCCAGAATATTTTTGTCACGATCCTGCTTACGGAACCAGTTCTGAATCTTAGAACGCCCACGGCTGGTGGTGATATATCCCAGATTCGGGTTCAGCCAGTCACGGCTCGGGTTCGGTTGCTTCTGGGTGATGATTTCAATCTGATCGCCCATTTGCAGTTGGTAGGTAAACGGCACAATACGTCCGCCGATTTTCGCCCCGATGCAGCGGTGCCCAATATCGCTGTGGATGTGATAAGCAAAATCCAACGGCGTGGAGCCCGTGGGGAGATCCACCACGTCACCTTTCGGCGTAAAGACATAGACGCGGTCGTCAAACACCTGACTGCGGACTTCGTCCAGTACATCATTCGAATCCGCCACTTCTTCCTGCCAGGCAAGCAGTTTCCGCAGCCAGGCAATGCGGCCTTCGTAGCCGGAACGCCCGCCCACGGAGGAGCCTTCTTTGTATTTCCAGTGTGCTGCAACGCCCAGTTCGGCATCTTCATGCATCTGTCGCGTACGAATCTGGATTTCGAGCGTCTTTCCACCCGGCCCTAACACCACCGTGTGAATGGACTGATAACCGTTTGGTTTGGGGTTAGCGACGTAGTCGTCAAACTCGTCCGGCAGATGGCGATAGTGGGTATGCACGATACCGAGCGCCCCGTAGCAGTCCTGCAAACGCTCAACGACAATGCGTACCGCACGGACATCGAACAGCTCATCGAACGACAATGCTTTCTTCTGCATCTTGCGCCAGATGCTGTAGATATGCTTAGGACGACCGTAGATCTCCGCCTGCACGCCCTCTTCTTTCATCGCGTTGCGCAGCGTTTTGACAAAATCGTCAATGTACTGCGCACGATCGATACGGCGCTCATGCAGCAGCTTAGCGATTTTTTTATATTCATCAGGGTGCAGATAGCGAAAGCAGAAATCTTCCAGCTCCCACTTTAACTGGCCGATACCTAAGCGGTTAGCCAGTGGCGCATAGATATTGGTACATTCTTTGGCCGCCAATACCCGTTCTTCTTCCGGGGCATCCTTCACTTCACGCAGGTGCGCAATCCGCTCAGCGAGTTTGATGACCACGCAGCGGAAATCTTCCACCATCGCCAGCAGCATGCGGCGGATGTTATCGACCTGCTCAGACGCGCCGGAATCATTCTGCGTGGCTTTGAGCTGGCGGATTGCATCCATATCGCGCACGCCATGCACCAAATCAACGATGTTTTTACCAAACGCGGCTTCCAGCGTCGCCTCATCAACCACGTTCGCGTCTGCCAGCGGAAAGAGCAGCGCTGCGCACATGCTATCATTGTCCATGCTCAGCGTGGACAGGATTTCCACCATTTCAATGCCGCGCCACAGCAATAACGACGCATCGGCGTGATCTTGCGTTTGCTGCTCACAGTAACGCCAGGTTTCGGCTAAACGTTCACACGATTGCTGGCTGGAAATACCCAGTGAAGCAATCCACGCATCAGGGACAAACTCACCTGCCGTATTCAAATGCGCACTTCTTACCGCAACCATAATTTCTCCCTACGTTACCCTTCACCCTGCAAACGACGCCGCTTTGCTGCCTATTACGCCTTTCGCGTGCCGGTATCGTGCAAAAACAGTGCCATCGATTCAAGGTGACCGGTATGTGGAAACATATCCAGCATCGCAACATTCGCCAGCCTGAAACCCGCTGCCAGTAATACTTTGCTATCGCGCGCTAACGTCGTGGCATTACAGGAGACATACACCACCCGTTCAGGTGCCAGTCTGGTTATCTGCTCCATCACGCCTGCCGCGCCCGCACGTGCCGGATCAAGTAATATCTTATCAAAACCTTGAGCCGCCCACGGCTGCTGCGTGACGTCATCTTCAAGATTTTGGTGAAAAAATGTGACATTGGGCAGCCCATTGCGTCGGGCATTCTCGCGTCCTTTCTCAACTAACGCGGCCACCCCTTCTACACCAACGACGCTGGCGGCACGCTGTGCCAGCGGTAGCGTGAAGTTACCCATGCCACAAAACAGATCTAATATTCTATCCTGCGGTTGCACATCCAGCCATGCCAGCGCCTGCGCGACCATCTGCTGATTCACCGCATCATTAACCTGAATAAAATCGCGCGGGCTAAAGGCCAGCGTCAGCCCAGCAACGTGATAAACCGGCTCTTCACCCTGTAGACACGTCAGCGAATCGGCATCCGGAGCCAGATAAACCGAAACGCCCTGCTGCTGCGCAAAATCACACAGCGCCTGCTGATCCGATGAATGGAGTGGATCAAGGTGCCTCAGCACCAGTAGCGGACCGTTCTCCGCCTGCACCAACTCCACATGCCCAAGGCGCTTCACCGCCTTTAATCGACTCAGGCAATCGCGTAGCGGTTGCAGCAGCGCTTCAAGCTCGGGGCGCAACACCGGACAGACTTTGATATCCACCAGATCGTGAGAATTTGACTGCCGATAGCCCATCAACAGACGCTGCTCTTTTGCCTGAAAGTATAACGCAAGCCGCGCGCGCCTCCGATAGGCATAAGGTGTGCCAGCAATCAGCGAGGCTTCAGGCAGCTCAGCGCCCGTTTCCCGCGTCATCAGATGCATCAATGCAGCCGATTTACTGCTCTGTTGCAGCGCGATATCCGCGTGCTGCTGTTGACAACCGCCACAGCCGGTAAAATGCGGGCACGGCGGCGAAACGCGCTGCGGGCTAGGCGTCAGCAGGCGTTTAAGTTTTGCATGCGAAAACTGACGTTTCTCTTCTGTCAGTTGGACCTCGGCCTGCTCTCCCGGCAGTACACCCGTGACAAACACCGTCTTGCCTTCGTGACGCGCCACCCCCTGCCCAAACGGATCAAGCGACGTGACCGTAACAGTGAGGTTCTTAGCAGGAATTGCTTTCCGGGTCGTCACACGCCGGTTTGGAGAGTAGAATTGCGCCATAATGTACTATCGATTGATCTCTTGGGTTGAACGGCTGTAACCGGTACATGCAGTACCCGATAACTAATTACATCATTGGGTGCTCAGCATCCTCTAATTCTCCCACATTGGAACCCCATGACCAAATACAGTCTTCGTGCACGGATGTTGATACTGATTTTGGCACCGACGTTGATGATCGGGCTGCTGCTTAGTTCGTTCTTCGTCATCCATCGTTACAATCAGTTGCAGTCGCAATTGGCCGATTCGGGCACCAGCATCATTGAGCCGCTGGCGACCATCAGCGCTTATGCCATTACTCATCGCCAGATGGACACAATTCCCGCGTTAATCAATACGCTTCATCGCCGTCACTCCGCGATTATTCGTACCATTAGCGTGTTCGATGCGCGTAATCAGCTCCTCGCCACCACCAACGTCCGCAACAACGTGACATTACAGTCGCTCAGCAGCGATGCGCTTGCACACAATAAGCTGCACCTGCACCACACGAATGACGCGCTGATTCTGCACATGCCGATCGTCACTGACAGCGAATTCATGCAGGGCGGAACAACGCCCGTGCTGCCCGGCACCGCGACACCTCTCGGCTATCTGGTGATCGAGCTGGATACCAGCACCATTCAGCTTCAGCAGTATCAGGAAATTTTCATTGCCGCGCTCCTACTGCTGTTATCTTTGGGTGCCGCCGTCCTTTTTGCTTATCGTCTGATGCGGGATGTCACCACCCCGATTCGTAATATGGTTGATACCGTCGATCGTATTCGTCGTGGGCAGTTGGATAGCCGGGTCGAAGGTTACATGCTCGGCGAACTGGATATGCTGAAAAACGGCATCAACTCCATGGCGATGTCGCTGACCGCCTACCACGAAGAAATGCAGCAAAATATCGATCAGGCGACCTACGATCTGCGGGAAACGCTGGAGCAGATGGAGATCCAAAACGTCGAGCTGGATCTGGCTAAAAAGCGCGCGCAGGAAGCCGCCCGCATCAAGTCTGAGTTTCTGGCAAATATGTCGCACGAACTGAGAACGCCGCTGAATGGCGTGATCGGTTTCACCCGCCAGACGTTGAAAACACCGCTGAACGCGACACAGACAGACTATCTGCTCACCATCGAGCGGTCCGCCAATAACTTGCTGAATATTATTAACGATGTGCTGGATTTCTCGAAGCTAGAAGCCGGAAAGCTGGTGCTGGAGGATATTCCGTTCTCCCTGCACAACACGCTGGACGACGTTGTGATGCTGCTGGCGCACACGGCACATGAAAAAGGGCTGGAGCTGACGCTCAGTATTCAGAATGACGTTCCCGAACAGTTTGTCGGCGATCCGCTGCGGATACAACAAATCATCACCAACCTGCTGGGTAACGCGATTAAATTTACTGAACAGGGCAATATTGATATCCGGGTTGAAAAGCGTCGGCAGGAACATCATCAGGTCCAGCTTGAAGTGCAAATACGCGACACTGGCATCGGTATTGCCGAGTTGCAACAATCGCAGCTATTCCAGGCCTTCCGTCAGGCTGACACCAGTATTTCACGCCGTCATGGCGGCACGGGGCTTGGGCTGGTCATCACCCAGCGTCTGGTCAAAGAAATGGGTGGCAACATCAGCTTCCAGAGCCAGCTTAACAAGGGTTCGACTTTCTGGTTCCATATCACGTTACCGCTCAATCCCCACGCCATGCCGACGGGACCCGCCAACACGATGCTACAAGGTAAACATCTGGCCTACGTCGAGTACCATCCCACCGCCGCGCAAGCCACGCTGGATATCCTGAGCCAAACGCCGCTAATCGTGAGTTACAGCCCGACGTTTGAGCAACTGCCAGAGGGAGAGTTTGATATCCTGCTACTTGGTATTCCCGTGCAATATCGCAATACACTGCTCGATTACACGCCCAGACTGCGCGATATCTGCCGCCGTGCTCCCCGCGTCATTCTGGCGCTACCTAGCCTGGCGCAAATGGATGCCGAACAGTTGAAAACTTTCGGCGTACATGCCTGCCTGAGCAAACCGCTCGCGGCGTCACGCCTGCTGCCACTGTTACAGGACAGCACGCTGTTCCAACTCTCTTTTCTGCCAGATGACACGGTATCGCAATCAAGTACCGCACGCCGCCCAGCTCGTCTGCCGCTGAGCGTGATGGCGGTGGATGACAATCCAGCTAATCTGAAACTGATCGGCACGCTGCTGGAAGAGCAGGTCGAGACGATTATCCTGTGCGAAAGCGGACAAGATGCGATTGCACAGGCAGAACTGAATCAGTGCGATATTATTCTCATGGATATTCAGATGCCGGGTATGGACGGCATTTGCGCCAGCGAATTGATCCGTCAGATCCCTCACCATGCCACCACGCCTATCATCGCGGTGACGGCGCAGACTATGACGGGTGAACGTGAGCATCTGCTGCGTTCGGGTATGGATGACTATCTGGCGAAACCGATAGACGAACAGATGCTGAAAAGCGTGTTGACGCGTCATGCACGGCGAGATCCGTTGAAGCGCAATCGGGGCGAGATGACGGGATTACTGAACGAGCACGACGATAGCCAGCTATCACTCGACTGGGCGCTGGCGCAGCAACAGGCGGCCAACAAGCCGGAACTGGCGCGCGACCTGCTGCAAATGCTGTTGGATTTCTTGCCAGAGGTTCAGCGGAAGATAGAAAACGTGCTGAAGGGGCAGACGGATGATGACATCATCGAGCTGGTTCATAAACTGCACGGCAGTTGCAGCTACAGCGGCGTTCCGCGTCTGCAACGCCTCTGCCGCTATCTGGAACAACAGCTGCGTAAAGGCATTCACGCCAGCGATCTGGAACCCGAATGGCTAGAGTTGCTGGACGAAATCGACAACGTCCGCAAAGCCGCCCAGCCGCATATCAAACCTATGCATTCGTAATCAATATCCCCAGCATAGCCCTGTCTCTTCGTCATATTTTATGTGGCTGTGGAGACAGTTTCGTGCGCTTACAATATGGCTATTCCATGCTCCTCCGCAGCACGCGCCCGACACGGGACGGCTCAAACGCCGCTCGCCCCGTGACCCCAGGCTTTTTGGCGGAAATTATGCCGCTAACGCGGGGCCTTCGTCGGTATCTGGCTTTACGGACCGCTTGCGACACGATTACTCACCCCATAAATGGGGCTCGCCCTCCGGGCCAGCACACGTGCTGTTCAAAAACGTCTCTGACGTTTTTGTCCGGCGTGGCGCAAGCTTTCGCCGCGTCCTGCGGCTCATCCGAAGCCAGCTATCTCCTCAGCATAATTTTTTACGCCGGATAACGGCAAAACCCACAATGTCGCTGCATTCGTATAAGAAACAGCAGACTGACAGAGGGAGAACCTAACGCTGAACGTTTAAGGGACGAGCGCACGAAACCGCCTCCGCATCTGCATAAAAACGTGTAGATAAAAGGCGCTGATTAACCGCATCACGATAGCGCTCAGCGCGACACAGACTGCGCCAGTCGGATCGTGGCGGCGATATTACGTGCCGTCATCCGCACATTCTCTGCCGCATTATCCAGCGCTTCTTCTAGTGAGCAGATGTTGTAAAGCACGCTAAATACTGCATCCAGGCCATGTTCATGCACCACCCCGACATCTGCCGTCAGGCTGCCAGCAATGCCAATCACCGGTTTGTTATACTGTTTGGCGATCCGCGCCACGCCAATCGGCACTTTACCGTGGATTGTCTGACTGTCGATGCGCCCTTCCCCGGTAATCACCAGCGTGGCATCTCGTACCAGCGCATCCAACCCCAACGCTTCTGTAACAATCTCAATGCCCTGACGCAGCTCAGCGCCGCAAAAAGCCTGTAGCGCCGCCCCCATACCGCCCGCCGCCCCCGCACCGGGAACGTGTTCCACGTCCATATCCAGATCGTGGCGAATCACCGCCGCATAATGCTTCAGCCCATTATCCAGCTGTTCAATCATCTCCGGCGTTGCCCCTTTCTGGGGGCCAAAAATCGCCGACGCACCCTGTTTCCCCGTCAACGGGTTGGTCACATCACAGGCCACTTCAAAGCGACAATTTTTAATACGCTCATCCAGCTCACTGATATCAATGCGAGCGAGTTTGTCGAGTTCCCCCCCGCCAAAACCGATCTGCTCGCCCTGCTTATCCAGCAACTTCGCGCCCAGCGCCTGCACCATGCCCGATCCGCCGTCATTGGTTGCGCTCCCGCCAATGCCGATGATGCAGTGTCGAACACCATGATCTAACGCGCAGCGAATCAACTCGCCCGTGCCATAGCTGGTCGTTTTTAACGGATTACGCAGTTGCGAAGGCACTCGTTCCAGGCCGCTCGCCGCCGCCATCTCAATAAAAGCCGTTTTTTCATCGCCAGACAGGCCAAAGAACGCGTCGATGCTATCGCCTAACGGTCCTGTCACCTTAACATTCACAATCTTGCCATCGGTCGCAGCGACCATGGCTTCTACGGTGCCTTCCCCACCATCTGCAACGGGCAATTTGACATAGCAGGCATCGGGAAATATTTCACGAAATCCCTTTTCAATCTGCGTAGCAACCTCTTGTGCAGACAGGCTTTCTTTATAAGAATCCGGTGCGATCACTATTTTCATAAACGATCCGATTTCATCAACGTTCCGATTGCATCAATAATCCGCGCGCTCATGAAACGGCGCTTATACCTGCCAACGTTCAGGGCAGCAGATCCTGAAATCCAGTAGGTAGATCAGAGTGATTATCTGCCAGTCGGCTGGCATCCTGTGCCAGCCTCGTGACTATCGCTTCACGGCTTATCGCGTAACTTCAACTTTGGCCAGCTTCTCGTAGTAACACGCCAGCGCACTGTGGTCGGCCGATCCCAGATCGTCCGCTTTCAGCGCCTGCATCATTTCCATCACCGCCGCCGTTAATGGCAGCTGTGCGCCGACGCCGTGTGAGGTATCCAGCGCGTTCGCCAAATCTTTGATATGCAGATCGATGCGGAAACCCGGCTTAAAGTTACGATCCATCACCATCGGCGCTTTCGCATCCAGCACGGTGCTGCCTGCCAATCCACCGCGGATCGCCTGATAAACCAGATCCGGGTTAACCCCAGCTTTCGTCGCCAGCACCAGCGCTTCAGACATGGCGGCAATGTTCAGCGCCACAATCACCTGGTTCGCCAGTTTGGTCACGTTGCCCGCGCCGATATCACCGGTATGTACAACAGAACCCGCCATGGATTTCAGAATCTCAAAGCAGCGGTCAAACTGGGCTTTGTCACCACCGACCATCACGGACAGCGTGCCGTCGATCGCTTTCGGCTCACCGCCGCTGACTGGCGCGTCCAGCATAGCGATCTCTTTCGCCGCCAGTGCGGTAGCAATTTCACGGCTGGCAAGCGGGGCGATTGAACTCATATCCACCACAATGCTTCCGGCACGCGCACCGCCGATGACGCCGTTTTCACCCAGCACCACTTCTTTAACGTGTGGAGAGTTAGGCAGCATAGTGATGATGACATCGCACTGCTCCGCAACCTGTTTCGGCGTTTCAGCCGCCGTAGCGCCCGCCGCAACCACTTCCGCGACCGCGTCCAGATTTCGATCCATCACGACTAATGAGTAACCTGCTTTCAGCAGATTTTTACTCATCGGTTTTCCCATGATGCCCAATCCAATAAAACCAATTTTCATCGCCCTAACCTCATTGTCTGATGTAGATATCACTTCAATTCACGATGAACCCGCCTCATGGCGGATCCGATTCGCACGGAATGACTGAATTACTTCTTGTACTTGTCGCTCAGCGCCTGTGTTGCGCTGCGGAACACGCCCAGATCGCTACCGACCGCAACGAAGCTTGCGCCCCATTCCAGATAGCGACGCGCATCGGCTTCAACCGGAGCCAAAATGCCGCACGGCTTGTTATGCGCAGCAGTACGATCGAAGATGTGGCGGATCGCTTTCTGCACGTCAGGATGATTAGGCTGACCGAGGTAGCCCAGCGCCGCAGACAGGTCGCTCGGACCAACAAACACGCCGTCTACGCCGTCTACGGCAATAATTTCATCCAGATTGTCGAGGCCGTCCTGACTTTCGATTTGCACTACGACGGTAATGTTGTCGTTAATGTTGGCAAAATAGTTCGGTTCGGTGCCATAACAGTTGCTACGGTGCGCCACGGAAACGCCGCGGATACCCGCTGGCGGATAACGGGTTGACGCGACCGCACGTGCAGCTTCTTCCGCCGTTTCCACGAAAGGAATCAGGAAGTTATTGAACCCGATATCCAGCAGTCGCTTGATGATGATTGGCTCATTGCACGGCGGACGGACGACAGGCGCGCTGTGGCTGCCTTTCAGCGCCATGAGCTGAGGAATAAACGTCACGATATCGTTAGGCGCATGCTCTCCATCCAGCACCAGCCAGTCGAATCCCGCCAGCCCCAGCACTTCAGTTGAAATCGGGTTGCCCAGCGCACACCAGCAGCCAATCAACGTTTTCCCCTGCAGCAAATCTTGGCGAAAACGGTTAGGTAACAGCGGAGTCTTCATTTTTTATCCTCGGTCATTCCAGCGCCGCTTGCCTGAAGCGGCGCGCTCAAAAAACGGAAAATCAGAACGTTAGCGAACCAGACACGGACGTTTATTATCAAACGTCCACTCAGGAATAAGGTACTGCATTCCCATGGCGTCGTTACGTGCGCCTAATCCCATGTTTTTATACAGTTCGTGTGCTTTCATCACCTGATCCATATCCAGCTCAACGCCCAGACCCGGTTTCTTCGGCACTTCCACCATGCCGCCAACAATCTGCAACGGTTCTTTCGTCAGGCGTTGGTTACCTTCCTGCCAGATCCAATGCGTATCAATCGCCGTAATCTTGCCCGGAGCCGCCGCAGCGACCTGAGTAAACATGGCCAGTGAAATATCAAAGTGGTTATTGGAGTGAGAACCCCAGGTTAAGCCCCATTCGTGGCACATCTGCGCCACACGTACGGAACCTTGCATCGTCCAGAAGTGCGGATCGGCCAACGGGATATCGACCGATTGCAGCGAAATAGTGTGACCCATCTGCCGCCAGTCGGTGGCGATCATGTTGGTCGCGGTAGGCAGCCCCGTCGCACGGCGGAATTCCGCCATCACTTCACGACCGGAGAAGCCTTGTTCCGCGCCGCACGGATCTTCTGCATACGCCAGCACGCCGCGTAGCTGTTTACCCAGGCCGATAGCTTCATCCAGCGACCAGGCACCGTTCGGATCCAGCGTGATGCGAGCCTGTGGGAAACGTTTCGCCAGCGCGGTCACCGCTTCGGCCTCTTCGCTACCGGCCAGTACGCCGCCTTTCAGTTTGAAATCGTTGAAACCGTATTTTTCATACGCGGCTTCAGCCAGACGCACGATGGTTTCTGGCGTCAGCGCTTCTTCGTGACGCAGGCGATACCAGTCGCATTTCTCGTTAGCCTGACTCTGGTAAGGCAGATCGGTTTTATTACGATCGCCGATGTAGAACAGATAACCCAGCATCTCGACGGCATCACGCTGTTGACCATCGCCTAGCAGCGAGGCCACGCTGACGTTGAGGAATTGCCCCAGCAGATCGAGCATGGCGGCTTCGATCCCCGTGACGACATGGATAGTGGTACGTAGATCGAATGTCTGCAAACCGCGCCCGGAAGAATCGCGGTCGGCGAACTGCACACGCACCGCCGTCATAACGTTTTTGTATTCGCCCAGCGTTTTGCCTACCACCAGCGCGGCAGCATCTTCCAGCGTCTGACGGATTTTCTCACCGCCGGGAATTTCTCCGACGCCGGTATTCCCGGCGTTATCTTTCAGAATCACAATGTTGCGAGTGAAATAAGGTGCATGTGCACCACTCAGGTTGAGCAGCATACTGTCGTGACCTGCAACCGGAATAACCTGCATGTGGGTAATCACCGGAGTTGAACTTTGCAATGTCATTTTCTTATCCTTTCTCTCTAATTTTTCTATGTAGGGTTAGCGGCCAAAAACCGGGCGTTTACGATCAAATTTCCAACCAGGAATCAGGTACTGCATGGCGACGGCATCATTACGTGCCCCGCTCGGTAATTTTTTGTACAGATCGTGGGCTTTCATGACCTGTTCCATATCCAGCTCAATTCCCAGACCGGGACGATCCGGCACCTTAATCTTGCCGTTGACGATTTGCAGTGGCTCTTTGGTCAGATGCTGCCCTTCTTGCCAAATCCAGTGCGTATCAATCGCCGTCGGGTTACCCGGTGCCGCCGCCCCTACGTGCGTGAACATCGCTAGAGAAATATCGAAGTGGTTATTGGAATGGCAGCCCCACGTCAGGCCCCATTCATCACACAGTTGGGCGACGCGCACCGCACCGTGCATCGTCCAGAAATGGGGATCGGCCAGCGGAATATCGACCGCTTGTAGCATCACAGCATGGTTCATTTCGCGCCAGTTGGTCGCAATCATGTTGGTCGCGACCGGTAGCCCGGTGGCACGACGGAATTCCGCCATTACTTCACGACCGGAGAAACCTTGTTCAGCACCGCACGGGTCTTCTGCGTAGGTCAGAATGCCCTTCATGTCTTTGCACAACTCAATCGCTTCATCCAGCAGCCAGGCACCGTTTGGATCGACGGTAATACGCGCATCCGGGAAACGCTTTTTCAGCGCTTTCACGGCATCAATTTCCTGCTCGCCGGGCAGTACACCACCTTTGAGTTTGAAATCTTTAAATCCGTAGCGGTCAGTTGTGGCTTCGGCCAAACGCACAATCGCGTCGCTGTCCATCGCCTGCTGGTGACGCAGGTGATACCACTCGTGCTTGCCTTTTTCGCCAGTTAAATAAGGTAGATCCGTCTTAGTGCGATCGCCGATATAGAACAGATAACCGAGCACGGTGACTTCATCACGCTGTTTACCCGGCCCCAGCAGTTCGGCAACGGGGACACCCATGAATTGCCCCAGCAGATCGAGCAGCGCCGCTTCGAGTGCTGCCACCGCATTCACGCGCAGCTCAAACGTCCAGGCGCCTTTGCCGAAGGAATCAAAATCAGAAGATTGGTTGCCGACATGAATGTCATGAACCAGACGGTTCATGCGGGCGATTTGTTCGCCTTTCACACGAGGAATGGCTTCAACCAGCGTGTTGTAAATGACTTCACCACCGGGCGCTTCGCCGACACCGGTATGCCCGGCGCTGTCGGTTAGAATGACGAGATTACGCGTGAAGTAAGCACCGTGTGCACCACCGATGTTCAGCAGCATGCTGTCATAACCCGCAACGGGAATGACTTTCATGTCGGTAATCACAGGCGTCGCTGAAAAGTTTGTCATGACAGGCTCCCGTCATGAATGGAGCGCACAGGATTGACGCTTAGGTTTCCGATAGTTGCCACAACGCAGGGGCGCGCAGAGGCGGATGAAAATAATTCAGTCATACAGAAATAAAAAACAGATGGTGCACCAGTAGATAATTTCATGTTGTTTTCCTACTTTATTAGCGCGACCTTGTTTTTACTCTGATTTGAACTGAACACTGCTTGTAGGGTTATCAGAATAAAAACAGGTTATATACCCGTAATACTTCAAGTTGCATGTGCGTTGGCTTCCCTTACTCACCCCAGTCACTTACTGATGTAAGCTCCTGGGATTCCCGCGGTTGCCGCCTTCCCGCAACTCGAATTATTTGAGGTATAACTGTCCCGATACCGAAATAAACCAGTCAGGAAAACG
Organism: Pectobacterium carotovorum; assembly: GCA_016415585.1. Taxonomy (NCBI): domain Bacteria; kingdom Pseudomonadati; phylum Pseudomonadota; class Gammaproteobacteria; order Enterobacterales; family Pectobacteriaceae; genus Pectobacterium; species Pectobacterium carotovorum. Next base: position 3,815,310 of record CP066552.1, read on the forward strand.
ATGTTGTAATCCGTACCGCCTTACCAACCTCAGTAAAAAGTATAAGTTTTCTTATTTCACAACTCATTGGGCAATAGCACAGCATTCCCTGTCGAAATGCAGATTAAATATGTCATTATCACAGGCCAATGGGAGGTGTTTCACGAAAACCGTGAAAAGCGAATTTCCGTCTTATAAACACCGAAATACGCCCCTTTGGCACCCAATTTCGAAGAGGTAAAACCCGACGTTAAAGGGCATGAATAAATGACAAATTTATACCCTAAATAATTCGAGTTTCAGGCAGGCGGCAAGAGAAGGCATCCCGATGAGCTTACTCAGGTAAGTGATTCGGGTGCGTGAGCGCAGCCAACGCACATGCAACTTGAAGTATGACGGGTATATAGCGAAACGCTGCGCCATCATACTGATGGAACAGCGTTTTGTGTTATTGCCTATATCTAGACTAATACGGTAACGACTGGCCTTAATTCTTAACGAACGGCTTCAATTCGATACGTTTAATATCTTGTACGATGAACAGGTAGCTGACGATGGCAACCAACGCATGAATCCCGACATACACCAGACCGCCATTGAACGAACCGGTCATGCCGATAATGTAGCCAATCGCAATCGGCGTCACGATACCAGACGCGTTACCGAACATATTGAACAGCCCGCCGCTTAACCCGCTGATTTCTTTCGGTGCAGTATCCGCCATAACCGCCCAGCCCAGCGCACCAATGCCTTTGCCGAAGAAGGCTGCAGACATCACCGCAATAACCACCCATTCGGTTTCAACGTAGTTACAAATCACCATCGACATGGAGAGCAACATACCGAGAACGATAGGCGTTTTACGGGCAAAGGTCAGGGAGTTAGTCCGACGCATCAGATAATCGGAAATGATGCCACCCAGAACGCCTCCGACAAAACCACAGATAGCAGGAACCGAGGCGACAAATCCCGCTTTGAGGATCGACATACCGCGAGCTTGAACCAGATAAAGCGGGAACCAGGTAATGAAGAAGTAGGTCAGTGCGTTAATACAGTATTGGCCGATATACACACCCAGCATCATACGGGACTGCATTAATTGCTTGATTTGGTGCCATTTCTCCCCTTTAACGACCTCTTTCTTCGTCCCTTTGGCATCCATATTAATCAGTGCACCACCGGCCTCAATGTAATCCAGCTCGGCCTGATTCACACTCGGGTGATCTTTTGGATCGTGGATCACTTTCAGCCAGACAAAGCTCAGAATGATCCCCAACCCGCCCATGAACCAGAACACATGTGCCCAACCCACGGCGTGCACCAGCCAGCCCATGATAGGAGCAAAAATCACAGTAGCGAAGTATTGCGCCGAGTTGAATATCGCGACGGCAGTACCACGTTCTTGTGCAGGGAACCAGGCCGCTACAATTCGGCTATTCCCCGGGAAGGAGGGTGATTCACACAAACCAACCATAAAGCGCAGCAAGAACAGGGAAATGACAATGCCAGCGCCGCTGAAGATATCGACAAAACCTTGTAATAAGGTAAAAATCGACCAGGTAAAAATACTATAGAAGTAGACTTTCTTTGAACCAAAGCGATCGAGCAGCCAGCCTCCGGGTATTTGCCCAATAACATATGCCCAGGAGAACGCTGAGAAGATATAGCCCATCCCCACCGCATCCAGCCCAATTTCCTTAGACATTGCTGAACCAGCAATGGACAAGGTTGCGCGGTCCCCATAGTTAAATGACGTGACAATAAACAACATCACGACAATCCAGTAGCGGGCGTTTGTTCTCTTTTGTATCGCGCCAGCTGCTGAGCTTACTGTATTCATGATGAACTCCTGCTTCAATCGCGGTTCGCTCATTCATTCCGAATAACAGATAACGGTGTAGGGTTATCAGAATGAAGATCAGTGGATAGTTAACATTCCCATTTTTATTTTTTTTGCGAATAGCCAGGCTATATAGCATCAGAGTAATTAGCTGACATCTTCAACTCGCAGGAACATTATAATTTTTACCCACTGGCTGCTCACTAGCTAAAAGCACAACATTAAAAATGTCCTTTTGAATATGTTGGGGCACTTGCCCTATATAGTGCGAGGTGTTTCACGAAAAATGCCGCTATTCTCTTTTTACATTCATACACATTATTTTCATTTCTGACTTAAAAACCGTGCGCCGGAAGAATGTGATCAAACTCACCAAAAATTGGATCTTCGCCTGATAAATCAGAAACAAAAAGCGCTGGCTTAGGTCAATTGCATAATGTACGAGAAGGGAACCTCACGTATACTCATTAGCGAGCAGTGAAGTAATAGCGTGGTAATCGTTACCACCGTGTTTCTGATAAACCAATAATAAAGGCTTGCATCATGTCAGATAAATCAGAAAGTAATGCTGCACAAGAGCAGCCACTTTATATTAAGGTCCACGATTCTGATAATGTTGCCATTGTTGTTAATAATAATGGCTTACGTGCCGGAATCCGTTTTAATGATGATCTGGAATTAATTGAGCATGTTCCGCAAGGTCACAAAGTGGCCCTTGTGGATATCGCCAAATCAGGCGCCATCATCCGCTATGGTGAAATTATCGGGTATGCGCTGCGTGATATTGCCAAAGGAAGCTGGATCGATGAATCTCTGGTCGAGTTGCCTCAGGCTCCCGCGCTGGAAACCCTGCCGCTGGCGACCAAAATCCCCCCCACGTTGCCTGCGTTGGAAGGCTACACCTTTGAAGGTTACCGCAACGCCGATGGCAGCGTAGGTACGAAAAACCTGTTGGGCATTACCACCAGCGTGCACTGCGTCGCGGGCGTGGTGGACTATGTCGTCAAGATTATCGAGCGAGACTTATTGCCGAGATATCCCAATGTGGATGGCGTGGTCGCACTCAACCATCTTTATGGCTGTGGCGTGGCAATCAATGCCCCTGCTGCGGTGGTTCCCATCCGTACCATTCACAATCTGGCGCTGAACCCGAATTTTGGCGGCGAAATACTGGTGGTCGGCCTGGGCTGTGAAAAATTGCAGCCGGAGCGTCTGCTGGAAGGGACGCCTGATGTACAAGCCATCTCCCTCGACGACACCAGCATTGTCCGCTTGCAGGATGAACACCATGTTGGTTTCAGATCGATGGTGGATGACATTCTGACGATGGCAGACAAACACCTGCAACGGTTGAACAAACGTCAGCGTGAAACCTGTCCGGCCTCTGAGCTGGTTGTCGGCATGCAGTGTGGCGGCAGCGATGCGTTCTCTGGCGTCACCGCGAATCCTGCCGTTGGTTTTGCCTCCGACCTGTTGGTACGCTGCGGTGCGACCGTCATGTTCTCCGAAGTGACCGAAGTGCGCGACGCCATTCATCTGTTGACGCCGCGCGTCATCAATGAAGAAGTCGGTAAACGCCTGCTGGAAGAAATGGCCTGGTACGATAACTACCTCGACAGCGGCCAGACCGATCGTAGCGCCAACCCATCGCCGGGCAACAAAAAAGGTGGCCTCGCGAACGTGGTGGAAAAAGCGCTCGGCTCCATCGCCAAATCCGGCACCAGCGCGATTGTCGAAGTCCTGTCCCCCGGTCAGCGTCCAACCAAACGCGGCTTGATTTACGCCGCAACACCGGCCAGCGACTTCGTGTGCGGCACCCAGCAGCTTGCTTCCGGTATCACCGTGCAAGTCTTCACCACCGGTCGTGGCACACCCTATGGCCTGCTGGCTGTCCCTGTGATCAAAATGGCGACCCGAACCGCATTGGCAAACCGCTGGCACGATCTGATGGATATTGATGCCGGAACCATTGCTACCGGAGAGGCCACGATCGAAGACGTAGGCTGGCAGCTTTTCCACTTCATTTTGGATATCGCCAGCGGCAGGAAAAAAACCTGGTCCGATCAGTGGGGCCTGCATAACGCACTGGCCGTTTTCAATCCGGCGCCAGTAACCTGATTATCTTTCTCCGCAGGCCAGAATCATTATCTGGTCTGCGGATAGCGTTATTTGATCTGCAATAAATTCAGCGTCAATAAAAATGGAAGAAAGGCCGTAATTAAAAGAATAAACAGCAGGGCAGCAACATTTAATTTCATTCACGCAAAGAAAAGACATAAAAAAATTAACAAATAATTTTTCTTATTGTCAATTTCATCCACACCAAATAAATCTTTTAAGAAAAAACCCTATATGTTCCCATCTATTTTTAATCATTTTTTTACCGATTATTTATTGCTAATAAAATGAATCAATTGACAGATAATCGTCCTCATCATAAATTTACGCGTGCTGAAAAAGCGTGCTAACACTGATGACATATTTGTTACAAAAATACAGTTACAAAATCTCCATCACGCACAATATAGGGTTAATAGCCCGCCCATTACAAATAGTGTCAGGCACTACTTTATATAAGCGAGCAAGTCACCCAAAAAATTTCAGTATACCCATTTGAATAACTTGAATATTTACACAGCAATATGCCTGACAGATTTCACGGGACGAACCATTCGGCAGCGACACTGCGTTTCAGCCTCTGTAATAACCAGAGCGTCTGAGGCGAGAAAAGCGGCCAGCGTGTCTGAACCTGGAAACTGAGCGGGATACGTACGCCGGGGTTTCTAATGAGATTGAATACACCTGTCACACAGCAGGAGTATCTGTTAGACATGGACACCATATTGATGTCCACGACAAATATTCACAGCCACATTACCTATGCCAATTCTGCCTTCATTACGGTTAGCGGTTTTTCCGAAGAGCAGCTCATCAACCAGCCTCACAATATTGTGCGCCATCCCGACATGCCCGTGGAAGCCTATGCCGACATGTGGTTTACGCTGAAACAAGGCGATAGCTGGACCGGATTAGTGAAAAACCGTCGCAACAACGGTGACCACTACTGGGTTCGCGCCAACGTTACACCGGTCTACCAGCAGGAGCAGCTCGCAGGCTATATTTCGGTACGCAACACGCCCAGTGCCGAAGAAATCAAGTATGCCGAAACGCTGTATAGCGCCGTGCAGAAAAAACAGGCGGGCAGCCGTAAGTTCTACAAAGGATTAGTCGTTCGCACCGGACTCTTTTCGCCACTGTCGCTCTTGCAGAAATTGTCAGTCCGCTGGCGCTTGCGCCTGGCAGTACTGGCGGTGGGCCTCATTCCCGCACTGCTTGCTTTCAGCGGCATGAATCCGCTGTGGCTGCTGGCACTGACGCTGTTACTCATCGTCATCATGGATCAGTTTCTGCAAAAGCAAATTGCACAGCCAATCAGGATGATACTCAAACAGGCTCAGCATGTGGTATCAGGCCGTAAAGTCAAGCATGTCCACCTGAACCGGGTCGACGAAATTGGCTTGCTTCTCCGCTCTGTTAACCAGTTTGCCCTGAACCTGCATTCGCTTGTCGACGACGTCAGTACACAGGTAAACGGCATCACCAACGTCAGCCATAAGCTGGCGGAAAACAATGTCGACCTGAATACCCGCACGGAAGAGACATCGGCCAATCTGCAACAAACTGCCGCCGCCATTGAAGAAATTACCGTTGCCGTACAGCAGAGTGCAGAAACGGCGGCACAGGCCACCACCATGGCAGAAGCCGCCAGCAACACCGCGTTTAAAGGTGGCAATATCATGAAGGAAACCATCGGTATGATGGATTCCATCTCCAGCGCCAGCGATAAAATCGTTGATATCATTGGCGTGATAGACAGTATTGCCTTCCAGACCAACATCCTTGCGCTGAATGCGGCCGTTGAAGCCGCTCGTGCGGGCGTACAAGGGCGCGGATTTGCGGTGGTAGCCGCCGAGGTTCGCAATCTGGCACAGCATTCGGCCTCTGCGGCCAAAGAGATTAAAACGTTGATCGACGCCAACGTCGAAAGTGTAAAACAGGGCAGCACAATGGTCGAAAACGCGGGCAAACATATCAGCGATATCGTTGATGAAGTCTTGCAGGTCTCCACCATGATCAAAGAGATCAGCAACGCAACGCATGAGCAAACCTCGGCATTGGGCCTGATCAATACCTCTATTGCACAGATAGAACAAATGACACAGCGCAACACCGATATGGTTACGCACTCTACAGAAGCCGCTGAAGGGCTCAACCTTCAGGCCAGACGACTGAATAGCGCAATTAACGTGTACGGCAGTTAACGAGCATCATCTCTTCAACTGTGGCAAGGGAGTAGGACAGCGCCCTTGCCAGCAGCTTTTTTTCCTTCCAGCAAACGCATATCGTCCTCGTAGTTTTGTAAATTTTTCGTAAAGAAAAACACGACACAGCCGATAATAGTCGGAGAATTGACTTATTTCAGGAGGAAGTGATGTCCATTACAATGAATACGGTGTCAAACGTAACAGCGACGGCCGCTGCAGCCAATAAGCCTGCAGCGAATAAGGCTTCATCTGATACAGAGAGTAAAGCTGCCTCTACCGCCAATACGGGTAGTGGTGCTCAACAAAAAATCGCTGCAATACAAAATCAAATCAAGCAACTGACTAACAAGCTAAAAGAGCTGGGTACATCCGCCCAAAAAGCGGAAAGCGAAGCCGAGCGTAAACTCATCAAACAACAGCAGCAGATGATTCAGGCGCAGATCCAAGCGCTCTATGCCGAAATTGCCCGCATCCAAAAAGAAGAAGCGGAAAAGAAAGCGATGGAAGAAGCATCAAAAACAACATCACAACAAACTGAAAATAAAGACAAAAAAGGCGGTGTTGATATCTACGTCTAACAGCAATATCTGACGCATTCCCTTCTTTCTTTCTCTCTCTTTCCTGATTGATACATTTTGTTACATGAGCTATCAGGAAAGTGAGTATTTCATGTTTCATTGCCAACAATATCCCCTTCGAGAAAGTGCTTAAATTACCGATATAACGGCTTGTACCCCGAATAATTCGGGTATATCGGCATCTTTTCAGGAGGGAAAATGTCAAACACCATCAGCAGTATCAGCGTATCGACAACAACAGCAAGCAGCAGTAAAAGCAGCAACACCTCAGAGCAGCAGATTGCGCAGCTCACCAAGCAGGTTCAGGCGCTTACCAAACAGGTCACTAAACTGACCGAATCCGCTTCCAGCGCAGAAAGCGACGAAGAACGTAAGCTGATCGAACAACAACAACAGGCAATTCAGGCACAGATTCAGGCGTTACAAGCACAAATTGCCCGCTTGCAGAGTGAAAAACCAGAACAGCAGTCTGATTCCTCTGCTCCGACTCAAAGTGCTAAACAAGAAGGCGTTAACCGCCCGACAGAAGACAACCAGATTAATATCTACGTGTAGTCTGCGTCAGGGATGGGGTAGCCAGTAAACGTGAAAGGTCGCTTCATTGAAGCGACCTTTTTTCATCGAGGGTTACGACAGGAAATGGATAATCAGGGACGGGGCCGTTTCAGCGGCGTGACCAACCCTTGCAGACCTTCTATCTTGATTGCCAACGTAATTTGCATCAATTCCCCTAAGCGACCTTTAGGAAATTCATCCTTGCGGGAGAACCACAGCAGGTACTCTTCCGGTAAATCAATCAGCACTCGCCCTTTGTATTTACCAAACGGCATCTGCATCCTAGCAATGTCTATCAGGTCTTCTTTTTCCATCCGTTTACGCCCCCAATAGTCGGATCATTTCCGCCTCATCGATCACTGGGATCCCCAATTCTTGCGCCTTCGCCAGTTTAGAACCTGCGGCTTCACCAGCAATCACCATATCGGTTTTCTTCGAGACGCTGCCGCTCACTTTTGCCCCTAACGCCGTTAGCCGATCTTTGGCTTCATCGCGGGACAGAATACTCAGCGATCCGGTCAATACTACGGTTTTCCCCGCAAATGGGCTGTCGATCTCTTCAGCATTGACCACCTGAACCTCAGGCCAGTGAATGTTGATGCCTGCGGGATCGGTCAGCTCGCGGATCACGGTTTGGTTGTGCTCTTCCTCAAGGAAATGACGCACATGCGCGGCAACGACTTTACCGACATCCGGCACTTCCAGCAGCGCTTCTTCATCAGCAGCAAAAAGCGTTTCCAGCGAACCAAAATGGGCAGCCAGATTAGCCGCCGTCGATTCGCCAACGTCGCGGATCCCCAACGCATAGAGGAAACGCGCCAGCGTGGTGCTTTTCGCCTTTTCCAGCGCATTGACCAGATTCGTCGCGGATTTCGGCCCCATACGATCCAGCCCCATCATGATCCCAGCGCTCAGACGAAACAGATCGGCTGGCGTCTTGACGTACTCTTTTTCCACCAGTTGATCGATGATCTTATCGCCCATGCCTTCCACATCCAACGCGCGACGAGAAACAAAATGCTTCAGTGCCTCTTTGCGCTGGGCACCACAGATCAAGCCAGCGGTACAGCGCGTGACGGCCTCGCCTTCTACGCGTTCAACGTCAGATCCACACACGGGACAAGCAGTAGGGAAAACGATCGGCCGCACCGTTTCTGGCCGTTCAGATTCCACGATACCGACGATCTGCGGGATCACGTCCCCCGCTCGACGCACAATCACGCGATCGCCAATCTGCAAACCTAGCCGTTCAATTTCATCGGCATTATGCAGCGTGGCGTTGCTGACGATCACGCCAGCTACGGCGACGGGTTCAAGACGCGCGACGGGCGTAATCGCGCCAGTCCGCCCAACCTGAAACTCGACATCGCGCACCCAGGTCAGCTGTTCCTGTGCCGGGAATTTAAAGGCCACCGCCCAGCGAGGCGCACGAGCAACGAACCCTAACCGCTCCTGCAGCTCCAACGAGTCAACTTTGACAACGACACCGTCGATATCAAAACCTAACGAACTGCGGGTCTGCTCAACCTGACGATAAAAATCAAGCACCTCGGCCGGACCAGTGCATAGCTTAATTCTGTCGCTAACCGGCAGCCCCCACGCCTTGAACTGCATCAGGCGCTCCCAGTGGCTGGCGGGCAGCACGCCGCCTTCCAGGAGACCAACGCCATAGCAGAAGAAGGTCAGCGGACGCGTAGCCGTAATTCGCGGGTCAAGCTGGCGCAGCGATCCGGCAGCGGCGTTACGCGGGTTGGCAAAGACTTTACTCCCCGTACGGCGAGCTTCTTCGTTCAGTTTTTCAAAGCCGCTGTGCTTCATAAACACTTCGCCGCGCACTTCAACACGACGCGGAATATTGTCACCCTCAAGGCGCAGTGGAATCGCCGCAACGGTACGAATGTTACTGGTGATATTTTCCCCAGTTGTGCCGTCCCCGCGCGTGGCCGCCTGTACCAAAACGCCCTCTTCATACAACAGGCTGACGGCTAACCCATCCAGTTTCAGCTCGCAGCAGAATGTCAGATCGTCACCGTTTTTCAGCCTGTCGCCAATTCGCTTGCTGAAGGCCAGATAACTCTCTTCATCAAATACGTTATCCAGCGATAACATCGGCACTTCATGACGAACCTGTTCAAATGCCGCCAGCGGTGCCGCGCCTACGCGCTGCGTCGGAGAGTCGCTGGTCACCAGCTCGGGGTGAGCCGCCTCTAACGATTTCAGTTCCTGCATGAGTTTGTCATATTCGACATCAGGAATTTCGGGCGCATCTTCAACGTGATATTTGTACTCGTGATGGCGTAAGACCCGGCGCAACTCCGCTACCCGCAGTGCGGCCACATTCACTTCGGCTGGTTCTTTCTTCACTGGTTTCATACCTGTTTTATCTGACGTGTCGCCCTGTCGGCATCGTGATTGTTATGATTCTCGCCCGTGATGTGCCAGAGCGAGAATCATTAGCTTGCGGACTAACGGCCTCATGATGATTCGAGCACCGTCAGTTTTATTTCATTTAAGATTTAGACGTGTTGGCTTTAATTGTGTTGATGATGTTCGTCGTGGAGCAGCCATCCTCAAAGTTCAGGACTTTCACTTCACCGCCGTTGGCCCAGACTTCTTCACTACCAGCGATTTCATGTGGCTGGTAGTCGCCACCTTTAACCAGAATGTCCGGCAGAATGCTGGCAATCAGACGCTGCGGCGTATCTTCTTCAAACGGCACAACCCAATCGACAGCTTCCAACGCACCCAGCACGATCATCCGCTGAGGCAGCGGGTTGACGGGACGGGTCGGCCCCTTCAGACGCTTGGTTGAGGCATCGCTGTTTACCGCAACGATTAACCGGTCGCCAAGTTTGCGAGCGTTTGCCAAGTAAGACACATGTCCGGCGTGCAGAATATCGAAGCAGCCGTTAGTCATCACAATCTTTTCGCCACGCTGACGCGCCAGTTCAACAGCATGTTTCAGCTGCTCTTCGGTCATCACACCAAATCCGGTTTCGGCACGACCGCGGATAGCATTTTCCAATTCAATCGGCGTGACCGTTGACGTACCCAGCTTGCCAACGACGACGCCTGCGGCGGCATTCGCCAGAAAGCAGGCCTCTTCCAGCGGATTACCCGCCGCCAGCGCAGCGGCCAACACACCAATAACAGTATCGCCCGCACCGGTCACGTCATACACTTCCTGCGCCTGCGTCGGCAAATGCAATGGCGCTTTGCCCGGCTGTAGCAATGTCATCCCTTGCTCGGAACGGGTGACCAGTAACGCGGACAGATCGTAATCAGCCACCAGTTGCATACCGCGCTCAACCAGCTCTTCTTCCGTTTTGCAACGTCCTGCTACTGCTTCAAACTCAGACAGGTTCGGCGTCAGCAATGTCGCGCCACGGTAGCGGGAAAAATCCGTGCCTTTCGGGTCGATCAACACCGGAACACCAGCCGCTTTTGCCGTCTGAATCATGGTTTGCACATGCGCTAACGCGCCTTTTGCATAGTCAGACAGCACCAGCGCGCCAATTTTTGGCAGCGCTAGTTGAATACGCTCGATAATCGGCTGAGGATCAATCCCCTCAAAGCCCTCTTCGAAATCCAGTCGGATCAACTGCTGATTGCGCGACAGCACGCGCAGCTTGGTGATCGTCGGGTGCGTAGGAACAGCGACAAAGTCACACTTCACATTCACTTCACCAAGTTTGGCATTCAGTGCGCGAGCAGCATCGTCAATGCCCGTTAACCCCACCAGACGCGAGCCTGCGCCCAATGCAGCAATGTTCATGGCGACGTTCGCCGCGCCGCCAGGGCGCTCTTCGATCGTATCAACCTTGACCACAGGCACCGGTGCCTCTGGTGAAATTCGGCTGGTCGGCCCATACCAGTAACGATCCAGCATGACATCACCCACCACTAACACACCCGCTTGACGGAAATCAGGCAGCGTCACTTTCATCCTCTACTCCAGGCTTATTTCGCATAATGCGCGTAATAATATCATAGGCACGTATCATTACACGTCACTGCCGCACGGCTCTTCACCGCACAACACATTTTGAGATATACCCTAAATAATTCGAGTTGCATGACAAAACGTTAACGTTTTGAACAACGCAAAGCGTTGGCCCGCAGGGGCGAGGCTTAGAAATGAGCCGAGTATCGCCAACGCGCATGCAGCTTGAAGTATGACGGGTATAGGAACTTACGCCCCCACTAACCACTTATTCCAACTCACCAGTACCTGCTCCCGCTCAGCAACAAACCGATCTTTGCTGACCCGACCGGACAGTTCCTGCAAGGCCAGATGGTGCAATTCATTGCGCATGGTGACGTAGGCCAGCTTGAGCGCGTTGGCTTCACTCTCTTCCATCACGCCATATTGCGCCATCAGCTCCAGAATACGCACATTGTCTGACCAACGGGTCAAACGCGGTTCCTGAGCGGCGTAACGTAGCATCAGATACTGGGCAATGAATTCAATGTCCGTAATGCCGCCCGCATCCGTTTTGATATCAAAGAGTGCTTTATCTTTGTTCGCCAGATGCTGACGCATTTTTTCCCGCATTTCTCGCACTTCGGTTCGCAAAGTCTCCGCGTCACGCTCAGCACATAGAATATTGCGGCGGATAGACTCAAAGGTCTGCTGCACGCCGCTTTCGCCGTACACCATACGCGCGCGTACCAGCGCCTGATGCTCCCACGTCCATGCCTCATTGCGCTGATAGTCATCAAACGCTTCTACTGTACTCACCAACATACCCGCAGCGCCCGATGGCCGCAGACGGGCATCCACTTCATACAAAATGCCTGATGACGTCCGGGTGCTAAACAGATGCATCACCCGCTGTGCGAGGCGCAGATAAAACTGGCGACCATCAATACTGCGTTCACCATCCGTCATCACGTCCGATGGACAGTCCAACAAGAACACCAAATCCAGATCGGAGCTGTATCCCAGCTCCCAGCCGCCGAGTTTGCCATAGGCAATCACGGCAAACCCACGGCCTTCACGATGCTGCAAATGCGACGGCTGACCATAGCGTGCCACCATCTGCCCCCACGCCTGTTGAACCACAGCCGCGATAATCGCTTCCGCCAAATACGTTAAGTGATCGCTCACTTTCATCACGGGCAGTACGCCGCCGATATCTCCAGCGGCGATACGCAGTTGCTGCGACTGCTTGAACTGGCGAACCGCTTCCAACTGCTGTTCTTCGTCATCCTCAGGGACGCGCATCAAATACTGACGTAGCTCATCGGCATACGCGCCCGGTGCCGTCGGCTGATACAGCGTTGACGCATCGAGCAATTCATCCAGCAGCAAGGGATAGCGTGCCAGTTGGCTGGCAACCATTGGCGACGCCGCACACAGGCGAATCAGTTGGCCGAGCGCAGCGCGAGACTCCAGCAGCAGTTCGAGATAGGTGGTGCGTGTGACTATCCCCAGCAGCAGAGGTGTCAGACGAGACAGCACCGTATCCGCTTCCTGACGAGCGCAGACTTCCGCCAGCAAACACGGCATGAGCTGATCCAGCACGTCTCGCCCGCGCGGCCCTATCGTGCGTTTCGCTACATCGTGACGGAATTCCACAATCGTCCGCATCAGCTTTTCACGCACGCTTTCCGAGAGATGCGGCGTCAGCGGAGCCAGTTCGCCGTCATCCAGCGTGTCCTGCCATAGACTGCTATAGCTGCCATGTTCGGGGATATCATTATTGTCCGGCACATCATCGCCAATCAGGTCATCAAAGACGTGTCGCACCGCCTGCATATGCTGTTCCAGCATGGATTGCAGCGCGTCCCAGTTGTCGAAACCCATTCCCCATGCCAGCCGCTGCTGATTCAGCTCATCACCCGGCAAGGTTTGCGTCTGCTCATCGGCAATGGCCTGCAACAGGTTCTCCAGACGGCGCAGAAACAGATAAGAGTTACTGAGATCGAGCACCTGCTGCGGGGTCAGTAACCCCAAAGTTCCGACATGCTGGAGCGTAGGCAGCAGCGAACGCCCTTGTAATCCCGGTTCACGTCCACCACGAATCAGTTGGAAAACCTGCGTGATAAATTCGATTTCACGAATACCGCCCGCACCCAGCTTGATGTTATTGTGCAGATCTCGGCGACGCACTTCGCGGGCAATCATGCCTTTCATATTCCGCAGCGACTGGATCACACTGAAATCGATATAGCGACGGAAGACAAAGGGCTTCAGCGTACGGCGCAGTTCCTGACTGTAAGCATCGTCCATTCCCCCCATCAGGCGCGCTTTGACCATTGCATAGCGTTCCCAGTCGCGGCCTTGTTCCTGATAATAATCTTCCATCGCCGCAAAGCTGAGCACCAAGGGGCCACTGTCACCAAAGGGACGTAGCCGCATATCCACACGGTACACAAAACCATCGACAGTCGGCTGATCCAGCACCTTAATGAGCCGCTGCCCCAGACGCGTGAAGAACTGCGCGTTATCCAGCTCGCGCCGCCCGCCTTGCGTATGACCATTTTCGGGATAGACGAAGATCAGGTCGATATCCGAAGAGAAGTTAAGCTCTCCCCCACCCAATTTTCCCATGCCAAGAATCAGCAGAGGCTGAGCCACACTCTGTGCATTGCAAGGTGTACCCCACTCGCGACAACAGGCCTGATATAGCCAGCTTCTAGCCGCTACAATCATCACCTCAGCCAGTTCACTAAGCTGACGCAGCGTGTGTTCTGTCGTACTGGTTTGCAGCGCCTGTGACCACGCAATTCGTGTCAACATATGTCGGCGAAACCGTCGCAATGCGGCCATCAACGCATTTTCATCGTTAACATCGGCCAATGCATTGCTCAACCAGTCGGCGTAGTGCTGCCACTCTTCGGGCTGCGGCGGTTGCTGATGAATCCCTTGCCACCAGTCAGGATGCAGCGCAAGCGCATCGCTGACAAAATCGCTCAATGCCAGAACAGCGGCATCGCTGTCCGTTATCGGTTCATCAGGTGCGGCTTCCCGCAAACGCGACAGAGCACGCTGAGAGTGTTCCGTCAGAAGCACAGGTAAAGCGGGCAAAGGAAGTATCGACATGGGGGTTCCCTTGATGCGCCGCCTATCTTCACTGACAAGCGGCAGTTAACGGTTACTGTGATGGTCCGCCGCTATGTAGCCAGAACGGAGACAGGGTTAGTACCTCTTTACGGTAGGCTTCCAGATACACAGAAGGCGCCTTCCCGGCAGCAAGCTGCTCAATTTCGTGCAGTAGTGCCTGCCAGTGTTTAACGTAGGCTTCCACTTGCTCCGCCGGATAGGCACCGGATAAGAGAAGAAAAGCGTAGATATTACGTTGCAGGCGAGGAATCTGCTGTTCGTACTGCGCTTCCGTCAATTTAGAAGAAAAGGCACTTTTCAGCTCCGCAGTGCTGCGGCTTAGCATAATGTCGGCAAAGCGTTTGAACGATCCCTGTAGCTTAATGCGATCTTTATTATCCATATAATCCCGCCAGCCAGACTCGACCAACCAGGAAGTCAGTACTAACTTACTTTGCAGGTAGTCGGTGCTGTAACAGACGTCTGCACCGCTGGAGCTTTGTAACCGAGACTCCAAAGTAGCGAGAGCCGAACGAAAAAGCGTGGTGACTTTGCGTAATACGACTCCACTCACCAGCACCAGCATTTCCCGCATCAACGCGCTGGCCTGTGGCAACGCTTCACGAGCAGAAGGATCCCCTCTGACCCACAGTTCTTCATGGTATTGCCAGTGGTTCAACGCCAGTTCCAGCGCCGCACGGATGGCCTGATCGATAGTGGCTTTTGGATTGACAACTAATCTATTTAGAGGAAGGCACTCGCGAACCGGGTTACCTTTAGCCAGATGGTATCCGCGCGCGGCCTTACTGAGGCTACCCTGCCGCATACCGCCAAACTCCGCAATTTCCTTTGCCAGTTCCAACAGATGGGTAGTCTGCCCCAGCTTAAGCTCCATCTCTAGCTCGCACAGCGGTTCGCTCAGATCCCCGGCGCGAATCTCGCCGCGATCTAACGCAACCTCAATCACGCTTTGGTAGTAAGTAAACACCCACTTCTCTCGCGTAAAATCCGTACTAAACAGCGGTTTGAGTGACGGTTGTAACAAGGCAACATCACACTCTTCCGGCCAGATTTCCGTCGGAAACAGGCTGAGATCCAGCTCGGCTTTCTCCAGTTCAACGTTATATTCAGGGTGTTGATGTAGCCCGCCAATCGCCTTACCAGCCGTCTTCGCCGTCATTTCGTAGCGTTCATTTTCACCGCGAATACGCAGACCGATGCCGTTGCAGCGCAGATAGTTATCCGCCGTTTCATAATAGGTATTGCTCAGGCGCTGAGCGCGCATGTGCTCATACTGGCTGTAATCACTCTCCCAGTCAGTCAGTTGCGTCAGCAGCGATTCAACGCTGTCGGGATGAACAATAAACTTCAGTTCAATTTCTTCACTCATAGCATTCATAACACCAAGACCGCGTTCATTATCATGTCAGTAAATAACATTTTACTTCACCTTACTACTCTTACCGCACACACTCTTTTTCACCTGCGAACAAGCGCGCATTTCTTATGCAAATCTGTCATCAGCTGCGCGGTTTTACCCCGCTTAAACACGCTGCACGCCGCCTTCTAAGAACCTATCCAAGTAGGCGCTATTGGGGCAAAATAGCCCTAATGAGACAGGTTCTAAGACTGTTCTCATTTCGGTTTATACATTGCCTCGTCAGACTTAAGCCTCTACTATCGGACCACCATTAACGCAACATGATGATCTTATGCAGAAATTAGGCTTACTCTGTTTTACTTTATTTTCTCTCACGCTGAGCTGGACCGCACAGGCGGAAGAAAAACGCTACATTTCCGATGAGTTATTGACATATGTCCACAGTGGGCCGGGCAATCAATATCGTATCGTCGGGACAGTGAATGCTGGCACTGAGGTTACGCTACTCAGCGTTAATGAAAGCGCTGGCTATGCACAGATCCGTGACGATAAAAACCGTACAACCTGGATTCCTCTCGACCAGCTTAGCAATACGCCGAGCCTGCGCACGCGGGTGCCGGAGCTGGAAAATCAGGTTAAAGACCTGACTGACAAACTGAATAATATCGATCAGACCTGGAACCAACGCACCGCTGATATGCAGCAGAAAGTCGCTGCTAGCGATAGTGTTATCAATGGATTACGCCAGGAAAATCAGGATCTGAAAACTCAGCTTATCGTCGCACAGAAGAAAGTCAGCGCGGCGAATGTCCAGCTTGATGATAAGCAGCGCACCATCATTCTACAGTGGTTTATGTACGGTGGCGGCGTTGCTGGCATAGGCTTGCTGCTGGGTCTGCTGTTGCCGCATATCATCCCGCGTAAAAAGAAAAATGACCGCTGGATGAGCTAATCGGAATACGTGCCTGCGAGACGCAGGCATGAGGTTGCTGACAAAGTCCGTAGAGCGGGAGCAACGGATAGACCGTAAAGACGCTGTAAACACATCCCTGTGCGCTCGGCTTGCGCAGATATGAATCTCATCCATGAGATTCACCCTTTCAGGGCCGTCGCAAGCGACGTTCAAAAGCGTTCCTGACGCTTTTGTCCCTGGCGCAAACGCTTTACTCTTCTATTCCGTTACTCCCGTTTTCGCTCGACAAATTAGGTTTGTTAACGGTCCGGCGCCTGCTTCTTGCAGGCATTTTTCTTTGCGGCCAACGCAGCGGCGCAAAGATGATAGTATGTGGTGAAGTATTGGTTATTGATTCAGGAGCCCGACATTGAAGATCTACCTTGTCGGCGGCGCTGTTCGGGACAGCCTGCTGGGTTTACCCGTCACCGAGAAAGATTGGGTGGTGGTCGGCGCAACGCCGGAGAATCTGCTTACGCAGGGTTACCAGCAGGTTGGAAAGGATTTTCCCGTCTTCTTACACCCCGTTAGCCGCGATGAATACGCTCTCGCACGTACCGAACGCAAATCTGGCAAAGGCTATACCGGGTTTGTCTGCCATGCTGCACCCGATGTCACGTTAGAGCAGGATTTGCTGCGCCGCGATTTGACCATCAATGCCATTGCCCGCACCGAGCGGGGCGACCTTATCGATCCCTATCACGGCCGTCGCGATCTTGAGAATCGCCTGCTGCGTCACGTTTCCGACGCATTCAGCGAAGATCCGTTACGGGTGCTGCGCGTCGCCCGTTTTGCCGCGCGTTTTGCTCATCTCGGCTTCCAGATTGCCGAAGAAACCATGGCGCTGATGCAAAAAATGGCGCATGAGGGCGAGCTGGCCTACCTGACACCAGAGCGCGTCTGGAAAGAGACGGAAAAAGCGCTCGGCACGTCATCGCCAGATGTCTATTTTCAGGTGCTGCGAGACTGCGGCGCGCTGGCCGTGCTGTTCCCTGAAATCGATAACCTGTACGGCGTGCCAGCTCCCGCCAAATGGCACCCGGAAATCGATACCGGCATTCATACGATGATGACAGTGGCGATGGCCGCTCGCCTCAGCCCTGAGATTGATGTACGTTTTGCCACGCTGTGCCACGATTTAGGGAAAGGGCTGACGCCCCCTGAACTCTGGCCGCGTCATCACGGTCATGGCCCCGCGGGTGTCAAACTGGTTGAAGCACTGTGCCAGCGCCTGCGTGTGCCTAACCCGATTCGCGATCTGGCAAAGCTGGTTGCGGAATATCATGACCTGGTTCATACCGTGCAGGTGCTGCAACCCAAAACCCTGCTGAAGTTATTTGATGCGATTGACGTCTGGCGTAAACCACAGCGTCTGGAGCAGTTAGCGCTCACGAGCGAGGCCGATGCCAGAGGCCGTGCCGGTTTTGAAGAAAACCCTTATCCACAAGGTGATTACCTGCGTGAAGCCTTCCGCGTCGCCAGTCAGGTCAGCAGTGCGGCCGTCGTCGCCGATGGTTTTAAAGGGATTGACGTGCGTAACGAACTGGCACGTCGTCGCATTCATGCACTGGCAGACTGGAAAGCACAGCAGCCGGATAGCTCGGGCACGTCCTGAAACAAAGAGGCCACGCTAATGCGTGGCCTCTTCTCTCTATAACGGTCGACCTAAAATCAACGTTCTCAGTCTTACATAAACACCATGTAAACCACGCCCGCGACGATAAAACGATAAATCGCGAACGGGACAAACGAGATGCGTTTGATGATTTTCAGGAAGGTTTTAATCGCAATCAGCGCCACAACAAACGCCGTCACGAAGCCCACGGCAAACATCGGCACATCGGCCAGCGACAGGAAATGCCAGCTTTTATACAGATCCAGAACAGTCGCGCCCATCATCATGGGAACCGCCAGAATAAAAGAGAACTCAGAAGCCGCATAGCGGCTGACGCCCATCAGCATCCCGCCGGAAATGGTTGCCCCCGAGCGTGAAAAGCCGGGCCACAGCGCCAGACATTGAAAACAGCCAATCATAAATGCCTGACGATGCGTGATGTCATCCAGCCCGACAGCACGCGGCTGTTTTGGCTTGAACCATTCCGCCGCTAACAGCAGGAAGCCGCCGATCACCAGCGCATACATCACGTTCTGTGGATAAAACAGCGACTTGATGAAGTCATGAAAAATCAGCCCAAGCACCACTGCGGGAATCATTGCCAGTAAGATGTGCGTCAGTTTCAGACGCCCGGAGGTTTTCCCCTCGTGCGGAACTTCGCCGAAGTGAATCCCTATCAGACCAAAGAGGCGACGCCAGAACATCACGACAACAGCCAGAATCGAGCCAAGCTGAATGATCACTTCAAATGTCTTGGCTTTCTCATCAGCAAACCCTAACCAATGACCAACGATAATCATATGCCCCGTAGACGATACGGGCAAAAACTCGGTCAGTCCTTCGACCACGCCAAGAATAAATGCGATTAGCAATGAATGCAGGTCAGTCATCTAAAAATCCTTGCCTCTAATAAAAACGAAAATGCAGCGCACAAAAAAGCGGCTGCGTACTTCCGCGAGCCGCTACACACCCTAAATAATTCGAGTTGCAGGCAGGCGGCAAGCGAACAAGTCCCGATGAGCTTACTCAAGTAAGTGATTCGGGTGAGCGACAAATCTGCCATAGGCAGATTTGAACGCTGCTTGCAGCGGCCCCAACGGGGCGAGGTCCACGTAAGTGGGCCGAGTAGCGCAGCCAACGCACATGCAGCTTGAAGTATGACGGGTATAACTGGCTTATAGACTATTTGGGTTACGGTTTAGTTGCACGTAAAGCCGTATTTATTCTGTTAAATCAGATTTATCGCGTGCCGCGCTCAATAATGACGCCAACCTGACGCGCCTGCGCGACGGCGCCCGGCTTGCTGAGCTTGATCCGCAGCCAGGGAATCGAGAAGCGCTGCATCAGCATGCGCGCAACTTCTTCAGCAACGCGTTCCACCAGCGCAAAACGCTGGTTTGCCACGTGGGCAATCACCGCCTCGCTGACATCGGCATAGCTCAGGCAGTCATTAACATCGTCAC
This sequence comes from Pectobacterium carotovorum, assembly GCA_016415585.1. NCBI lineage: Bacteria > Pseudomonadati > Pseudomonadota > Gammaproteobacteria > Enterobacterales > Pectobacteriaceae > Pectobacterium > Pectobacterium carotovorum. The sequence continues at coordinate 3,835,046 of CP066552.1, forward strand.
TAGCGGCTGCCTGACGGTTGTCCCAGCCCATTTCGATATCGAACACCAGTTTCTGCTGGATGGCCTGTTCCCAATCGTAAACACCAATAGTAGTGATTACAGTAAGTTCTTCAATAAATACGATATCCATCACGCCATTCTCTGTTTTTGTCGCTGTCGGATACCACTTCCGACGGAATATGCGTATTATCCACAGATGAGAAGAGTAAAACGACCCTTATTAAACGTCTCTCTATACAAACTAAACGGAATAGCGTTATGAGTGTTACCGCGCTTGGTATGATGTTAATCGCGTATCTGTGTGGCTCTATTTCCAGTGCGATTTTGTTTTGCAGAATTGCTGGGCTACCCGACCCGCGTCAGCATGGTTCTGGGAACCCCGGAGCCACTAACGTATTGCGTATTGGCGGCAAAGCGGCCGCTGCAACCGTATTGGTGTTTGATGTCCTGAAAGGCATGCTGCCAGTCTGGGCCGCTTACGAGCTGGGCGTTCCCCCGCTGTATCTCGGGTTAACCGCTATCGCCGCCTGTCTCGGCCATATCTATCCGGTCTTTTTCCACTTTCGCGGTGGCAAAGGTGTAGCAACCGCTTTTGGCGCTATCGCCCCAATCGGCTGGGATCTGACAGGCCTGATGACCGGCACCTGGCTACTGACCGTGCTGCTGAGCGGCTATTCCTCGCTTGGCGCGATTGTCAGTGCGCTCATCGCGCCGTTTTATGTCTGGTGGTTCAAGCCACAGTTTACCTTCCCCGTCGCGATGCTCTCTTGCCTGATACTGATGCGTCATCATGACAATATCCAACGCCTCTGGCGCGGACAGGAAAGTAAAATCTGGAATAAGCTGCGTAAGAAGAAACAACCGGAAGACGAACAAACCTCCCCCGAAGAGTAAGGCAAAAAAATTCCCGTTTTCACGGGAATTTTTTTATGAAGTATATCCCTAAATAATTCGAGTTGCAGGCAGGCGGCAACGCAGTGAATCCCTAGGAGCTTACTCAAGTAAGTGACTGGGGTGAGCGAGGACAAATCGGCTTAGTCGATTTGAACGCCGCTTGCGGTGGCCCTTCAGGGCGAGGCTCAGAGAGGAGCCGAGTATTGCCAATGCACATGCAGCTTGAAGTATGACGGCGATATTAGAATCGGCCGATGGCGGCAAACTCCTGCGACTGCACTTTAAACTGTGACATACTTTCTGCCAGCAGGCGCGCCTGATCTTCCAGTGAGCGCGTGGCCGCGGCGGACTCTTCTACCAGAGACGCATTTTGCTGTGCGACTTCATCCATCTGCGATACCGCCAGATTTACCTGCCCAATGCCATTACTCTGCTCACGCGTTGCCGTTGAGATCTCACGCATCAGGGACGTCACGCGGGCCACAGCGTCAGAAACGTCATTCATCGTTTCGCCCGCCATTTTCGCCATAACGGTGCCTTCACTGACGCGACTTTGAGATTCTTCCATCAGCATTTTGATCTCTTTGGCCGATTGCGCGCTGCGCTGTGCCAGACTGCGGACTTCCCCCGCCACCACGGCAAATCCACGCCCCTGCTCACCCGCACGTGCCGCTTCAACTGCCGCATTCAGCGCCAGAATATTGGTCTGGAACGCGATGCCGTCGATCACCGCCAGAATATCGCCAATGCGTGCTGAACTGCTGGAGATCATCTGCATTTTCTCAATCATGCTCCCCACGGTTTCACTGCCTTTATTGGCAATGTCGGACACATTTTGCGCCAGCGAATGCGCTTGCTCTGCACTCTCCGCGTTCAGCGTCACCGTAGCGGTCAACTGCTCCATGCTGGCTGCGGTTTCTTCCAGCGAGGAGGCTGACTCTTCCGTACGCGCGGCTAAATGGGTATTGCCGGAAGACAGTTCGCGCGCACCGACGTCAATCTGCATACCGGCATCACGGACGCGGCCCACGGCGGTTGCCAGCGAATGCTGCATGGCCTTCATCGCCTGAATCAGGCGGCCAATTTCATTATTGCCGCCATCGGCGATGCGCTGAGTCAGGTCGCCGCGGGCAATAAACTCCAGTTGGCCGACCGTCTCTTCAAGCGGAGATAAAATGGAACGCTTCAGTGCGATCCAAGCAGCTAACACCAGCAGCAGAACGAATACACAGGCAATACCGATAATCGTCAAACGCTCGAACGCAAAGCTTTCAGCTTCTGCGAGCATGCTTTCACCCACTTCAAGGCCAAAGTCGCGGAATTCGTTCGCCACCTTATCCATCTTAACGCTGAGCGGCGGTAGCACATCCTGTAACAGCACGTAATAGGCTGCAATATCACCACGTTTCAGCGCATCCACCATCGGCTGAACGCCAAGATTCATATACTGTTCGTAATTGGTTTCAACCTCTTCCGCCATTTTGGCGCCACGTTCCGTTACGGTGCCATAGGAAAGAAAACGCGCCATTTCTTTGTGGGAGAGCGCCGTATAAGCCTCTGCTCGTACTACCGACGCATTCGCGAGATCGATCAGTCCGTTTTCCATCTGACGGGCAGCCAATGCCGATACCGTTCTTGCACGCAGCGAAGCGGTATAGCTCCCCGCCAGCGCTGTAACTTCTTTACCCTGAATCTTGTCGATTGTCGTCAGCGAAATGATTCCCTGATTGATTGAGGTGATACCGATTCCGCACACCAGCAATAAAAGCAGCACCATCGTTCCCAACAAAGCAATCAAGCTCGTCTTGATTGTGATATTTCTTAACATTTTCGTTTCCCTGGAATTACAAATGATAAATAAATGCGGAGAAAAGCTCTGCATAACGTGATCTTGATCATGTTCCCTATCGGTAACAAACCTGCTTTCTTTAAAGAAACTTTAGTAACGAAAGTATTTTTAGTTAAACGACTCACACAGGCGCATAGCACCTCGGTACGCTAAAAATCGGCGACATCAAACACTTTTTGGCTATAATGACGACCACGCTATTTCAGGTTTAAGAGAAGGAAACCGACATGAGTCTGAACAATGTCCCGGCGGGTAAAGATCTGCCGGAAGATATCTATGTAGTGATTGAAATTCCCGCGAACGCCGATCCGATCAAATATGAAATTGATAAAGATACCGGTGCACTGTTTGTAGACCGTTTTATGTCTACAGCCATGTTCTACCCATGCAACTACGGCTACATCAACCACACGCTGTCTCTGGATGGCGACCCGGTTGACGTTCTGGTTCCGACCCCATATCCGTTGCAACCAGGCTCAGTGATCCGTTGCCGTCCTGTTGGCGTGCTGAAAATGACTGACGAAGCGGGCGAAGATGCCAAGCTGGTTGCCGTTCCGCACAGCAAGCTGACTAAAGAATACGATCACATTAAAGACGTTAACGACCTGCCTGAACTGCTGCGTGCGCAGATCGGCCACTTCTTTGAACACTACAAAGATCTGGAAAAAGGCAAGTGGGTGAAAGTTGAAGGTTGGGATAACGCTGCTGCGGCAAAAGCCGAGATCGTTGCTTCCTTCGAGCGCGCGAAAAACAAATAAGCGCCACGCATTACTCACTCAAGATATAGCACGATCAAAAACACCGCCTTACGCGGTGTTTTTATTTATGGCGACCATGACTTGATTGGCTACTCGGCCTCAAGCCTCTTCTTCATCTTCTTCGCTGCGCTTTAGCCAGTCACCGCTGGCAATACGCGTCAGCCCTACAACAGGGTGTTTGTACAGATAGATCCAGGCACTGCCCAGAGGAGTACGAATCAGCTCACGTTGGTATTCGTGGCCGTCTCGCTTTAAGGCATCCAGCTCTGTCAAAATCGACGAACTAATGCGATAGACCTCACAATGGATTTCTCCATCACCGGGCACGACTGCCGGATAATGGCCGAGATCGTACAGCTCGAAACCCGCAAGCTGACAGTCCCCTAACCATTGCGCATTTGTCATCCAATGACTGTTTCCCTGTTTGCGTCGTAAACTGCCGTAAACAATAATTCGCATCGCTAGAACTCAAACTGATAGAGCACATCTAATGCCTGGCTAATTCCAGACACCGCTTCCAAGTATAGTTTTGGCATCAGGCGATAACGTAGCGTTAACGTTGCCAAAGAATCGAATATGCCAACACCATATTTTACTTGCAGACCCGGAAGGACGTAGCCGCTGACGACAACTTGAGAATTATCGCCAACACCCTGTGTATCCAGAGCTAAATTACTTACGCCAAAGGCCTCGCCGATTTTACCCACAACTTGACCACTTTGTGCAACCCCTAAACCGACTAACATTGAGGTCATTGCCGAGCTATCTGCTCCGCCGCTGTCCAAACCCTGCCCACGCAGCAGATAAGAGAGCGCTTCCTGCTGTGACATGGCCGGATCGGAGAAGACTTCCAGCTTCGGTATCGCGGCCATGCCAGTGACGCGCACGCCGGCAATGACGTCATTCGCCGTGTTGTCTGGGTTACGAATGGCTTCGATATTCAGGATCGGCTGATCCGGTGGTCCAGAGAACAGAATCAATCCTTTGCGGACGATCAGATCCTGCCCGTAGGCTTTAAAGCGGCCAGACGGAATGTCGATCTGGCCGTTCAGCCCTAATCCACGCTCGTCCTGAACCATTTTCAGGTCGCCCTGTAGGCGAGCCGACAGCCCGAACGCATCCAGTTGCACATCATTACCAACGCGGATCGTCAGGTTGCTGTTAATCGGAATCGCGGCGCTAGCTTTCTTCAGCGGCTGACGTTGGGCATCCAGCATCACTTCATCCGATGATACCGCCACCGCACTTTCCGGCATGTCTTTAACGACAATGCGCGCCCACGGAATACTGACCGATCCGTTTAGCGCAAACAGCTGCGGCGTGGCCTCGAAGACAATATCCGGCGAGACATCCAGCCGCGCCATCGGCGGAATCGTCACCCGCAGTTTCTGGCCTTTCGCGGCAATTCGCGCACGCCAGGCATCTGGCCGCGACCAGTCTGCGTTCCCGCCGAGGTTCAACTGCCCGTTATTCGTTTTCAGGAAGCCTTGCAGCGTTGACGACATCCCACTGAAATTCACCGCCAGCCGCCCGTTGGTCAGATCGATCGGCATCCAGTTGCCATCAATATCTAACCGCTCCAGCACCATTTGACCGAAGAGTTGAGGGCGCGCCGCATCCCCCGCCAGACGCAGGTTCGCATTCAGTATCCCCGCCGCTTTTTCTCCTTTACTCAACGCAGGGTTGAGCAACGCCAGCGAAATAGTATTGATCGTGACATTGCCGCCGAGATTGCGCCGTCCCTGCGGATCGGTTACCTGAATATCACCGCTGAAACGCCCGTTTTCGCGAATCGCCATCAGCCAACCAAGCTGCGCCCGCCCGCGGTCGAGCCCGGCATTCAGTGTAAAGGTATCAAAATCAATCGGTAGCGTGTTGCCCTGCATCTGCTGGCGAACGCTCACGCCGTTACCTACCAGCGATACTTTCGCCTGCGGTAAACCTTGTCCCGCCTGCCAGCTAACATCAGCACCACCGGTAAACGTTCCGGCCAGTACCGTATCCGCCGTCAGAAATGGCTTTAACATCGCGAGATCGAAGCGGTTCAGTCGAATACTCGCCTGCCCACTCGGCCCGGCTTCAATCGCCTTCGGTACGCAAAGCTCAGCATTCGGATTACGCCAGCAGTGCGTGCCGATAGTGATTTTCTGCTGTGTATTCAGGTAATCCAGCGCCATATCCTGCGTCAGACGCCATTCCCCCACGGGGGTATCAAAACGGGTATTGTTTAACGTGCCGCGCCAGCGCTGCTCCTGACGATCGAAGCTGCCTGAAAGCGCCAGTTGCCCCGCGACCGGCTCACCTTGCATATTCAGCCGAAGCTGATGCTGTTTCTCATTCCCACTGGCATCCAGCGTTAGCAGCGTAATACTCAGGTCATCCTGCTTCAGAGATTCTAGACGTACGGCCAGTTTGCCCTGAATCTGCTGCTCAGAACGTACATCGCCTTCCACTCTCACCCGGCTAATCGTCATCGCCTGCCAACGCAGACCGGAAGCGGTGATATCCGCCAGTATCTGCGGTTCACGCAGATTACCGCGCAGTTTGAGTGTACCGATGGCGCGTCCTGCCAAACCGGGCAACATGCCGTCCAGCGATGGTGCATTGATATCTGCATCCAACTGCCACTTGTCGCTCAGGTCACCTTTGACGTTCAACTGGTTGCGGCCTAATGCCAGATTCAGCGCGGGTATTGTCCACTGCCCCGCCGCATTGCCGCGCAGTTCGCCTCTGGCCGTGAGCTTATTCGCTTTCACGTTGCCATCTAGCCGCAGTTCTGACACCTGTAATTGCCAGCTTCCGCCATAGACACTGCCTCGCGTCGTTATCTTGCCGTCTATTTTCGCAGGCCATTCAGGCCACTGCTGCGCGGTATTAATCCCGTTCAGCAGCAGCTCACTACGCCAGCTTATGGCTTTGCTCCAGTCGATAAGCGCACTCAGGTCAGCATTTCCCTGCAACGCCGCCAGCCGCAGACGACTCAGCGTAAACTGCTGTTCGTTACCTTTGCCATCCAGCAACAGCGTTGCGGGAGGCATATCCGCCCCAGTCAGATCGCCGCGCAGCGACAGCGCGTAGTCCGTCGCCTTGCCATTAAAACGCAGCCTGACGTTATCAGCCTGATACTGTGTTGCGCCCGTCAACGGCCAACGAACGCGTTCGGTTTGCAGCGTCAACGCCAGCGGCAGCCCGGCTTCCGCCAGCTGAGTTTGCAGCTCCAACTGCGCACGCTGCGGCCCCGACAGGTTCAGCGCCACATTCAGCTGTTCGCGCAGGCCGCCATCAACCGTCAGTTTCAGCTTCTCGCCTTTGAGCGGATCAATGTTTAGCACGCCGTTTGCTGTCAGCGAGACAGGCCAGTTATCGCTCAGTGTCGCTTCACCGCGCACATTCAATCCACCCTGTGGCGATTGCACGATCAACTTGTCCAGACGCAAATGCTGTTGCAGGGTCGATGCCTGTACGAAAAGGTTATTAATCAAAATGTCCTGATCGCCCGTCAACCGCAGCTGTTCACCGTGAATCTCGACAATGTTCAGATCCAACGGCAGCGTGAACTGCGGTAAATCCGGTAACAGCGGTTTGGAGAATAGCTCACTCAGGCGTTCACCCAGCGGCTGTTCTGGGACTGTCGGCTTATCAGAGGCGCTTTCCGTTTTTGACGTCAGTATCGGCGTCGTCGTTGTCGCAGCCGCGACCGTATTATTTGCCTCGAGTACTTTATCGATCTTAAGCGTTTGCGATGAGCCTTGTTCGGCCGCTTCACGCACGCTCTGCGCCGTTTCTTTAATAACGGACGTCATTTCCGCCGCGGTCACTTTGCCATCTTCAAACACATCGACAGGGGTTTTCGGCAAGGCCACCAGCAGCGCGCTGATTTTGGTCGGCAGCAGCGTTAAGGAGCGGCCTTCCCACTGCATTCCGGTGCGGAATTCACCCAGAGAAATCGCCGTGTCATCCACGGTAACCTGAACATTGCTGAGCGTGAGCTGGCTCAGTGAAATCGGGAAGGGTGTTGAAATTTCCGTTACTGGCTCTGAAGGCGGCGGTGGCTCTGCCGCCACAGGCAAGGCTTTGGTATCCACAACCACATCGACACGGTTTGCCGACAGGTCATTGATGCACAACTGGCTTTTACGCAGACAACCCAGCGCAAGCGACAAGTGAAATTCATCGCTCTTTATCGTCACGCCCGGCATCTCGTAGCTGACATTCTTCAGTGTTAAATCACGCCAGCCGCCGCTCACGCTGGCAATATCCAGCCCCGGCACCCCCCGTGCAACGGTGTTCAGCAACAGGTGCAGGCCTGGCGTGGTGCCCACCAGCAGTCCCAACCCAACGATTAGCAGCAGTAAGAAGGCGACGATGCCAATACCCACTTTTTTCCACCAGCGCCCTTTGCGCGCTGGCGTCGTCGGCGCGTTATCCTGCGCAGCGTTTTCTTCCGCTACCGAATCCTGGGTTTTTTTTTCGTTTTTCTCATCCATCATAATTCAGGCCCCAGTGCGATATAGAACTGAACATCGTTCTTCTTCTCTGCATCGCCGATCGGCATAGCAACATCGAGTTTCACCGGGCCAATCGGCGAGGCCCAGCGTACACCGACGCCCGTACCGGTCTTGAAGTTACTCCGTTTGATGTCATTCACTGCTTCACCTGAATCAACAAAAACCGCGCCCCACCATTTTCCCGTCACGTTGTATTGGTATTCGAGCGAGCCAGTCGCCAGCTTGGACGCACCGGTCAGTTTGCCGTCGCTGTCGCGCGGCGAAATAGATTTGTACTTATACCCGCGAATGCTGCGATCGCCACCGGCAAAGAAACGCAGTGAAGGCGGAACGCGGGAGAAATTATTGGTCTCAATCCAGCCCAGATTGCCACGCGCCACAAAACGGTGTTTATCCGCCAGCGTACGAATCCAGACGTTTTGTGCCTGAACCACGGCAAAGTCGATATCCGATCCCCAAGTGGTGTCAGAAATATCGATAGAATAGCGCTGCGTATCGCCCCACACCGGCATCAGACCGCCGCGTTGGCGGGTTCGGTTAATGCTCACGCCCGGATAGATCAGCATCGTGGTATCCGTCACGCTTGCCTGCGTAAAGTGGTCGAGGCTCCAGCGCAAGTTAATCGCGCGTTGCCAACCGCTGGAGAGATCCCAGTAGCGCGCCACGTTCAGCGTGGTGCCATCGGATTTAGTATCGTTGAGATCTTCGCGCTTGAAACCACCTTGCAGCAGGTAATACTGCTCAAGTGGGTTCTTCAACAAGGGAATTTTGTAGCTAAAATCGAGCGATTGCTCCGGCGCAGACACGCTCAGGCTGCTTTCCAGACTGTGGCCCCGTGAATTCACCCAAGGCTTATTCCAGGTCGTTTTAAAACGGGGGCCAACATCCGTGGCATAGCCAACCCCGGTTTCAATCCGGTTACGGGTTCGCGGCGTCACCACGGCTTCTAACGGCAGCACCTTGGTGCTTTTCGACTGGTCGAAATCGGGTGATACCACGACGGAATTAAACCACCCCGTCGCAGAAAGACGGCGGTTTAACTCACCGAGGTCTTCGCTGGTATACACATCGCCTTCATGAAACGGCACCAGATTTTGCAGATAATCTTCGCGGATTTGCGCGCCCTGAAAACGTACAGCACCAAAGCGATAGCGTTCACCGCTATCAAAATCGATATCCCAAAACGCTTCTCTCTTTTCCTGCATCACGCCCAGCTGGCTTTGCAGGAAACGCGCATCGAAATAGCCTTTGCGTAATGACAAACCGTTCAGCCCGCTTTTAAAGCGATCGAAATCGCCATGGTTCAGCACAGAACCGATTTCCGGGCGATCGTCTTTAACCAGCTGTTGGTAGTCTTTATCGTTGTGTGCGCCGCCGCGCAAAGTGATGTTCACCCCGGCAATTTTTACCGGTTCACCGGGAGTGACGGTGGCAATCAATACGGGTCGTCCGCCATTAACGGCAGGCCGGAATTCGAAACCAATCTGTGGATCGTAGTAGCCGAGCGCGCGCAATCCCTGACGGATCGCTTCATCGACGCGTGAGCGGAAACGCCCGTCGGCATTAACCTCATCGACCGCAATGGTAGATAAGCGCGCCCGTACATTCTTTTGTAACTGCCCTTCCAGCCCCATGACTTGCAGACGCACATTCGCCGCCTGGCTCTCTGGGGCCAGCATAAGCAGCGCGCACATCAGGCCAAGAACCCGGTATCGTGGCGCACCGCAGCCAGCAAAGCTATTTTTTTGTCCTGCGATGCCTTTTTGCCCGGTAACGCTTTTTTTTCCAATGAAACTTTTCGTTGAGATGAAAATAGTCACTGAGCTCCCTGATAAAATCGGTCTGTCGCCTAAAACCTATAGCATGGCTTTTATCACTTCGCCCGCCGCATTGACGGCCGTCGTTGTACGCTTACCTGACAATCCGCCACGCAGCGCCGAAATCTCCTACCAACTTTGCATGATATTAGTGATAAATACTAATTTTCCACCTTAAGAATAGATTTTCACCTGCAAACATCAATATGCGGCATTACAGATAAACATTACCTTAACATTAAACACCATGAAGATATAAAGACAGCCCCCTGCTTCTTGGTTATGCTTTCCATGAAAGCGGGTTATTTACCCAGTCTAGCTGGAGTTAACAACGTGATGAGTTCAATTGATAAAACACAGCGGATTACGCAATCCGATGCTCTACCGGGGCGTTCCACCCCCATGCCCGTCGCCAGGCTGCATGTCGTTCATGAACATTCCATGACGCATGTGCCGGACCCGATGTCTGTCGCTATTTTCGCGATGGGCTGTTTCTGGGGCGCGGAGCGTTTGTTCTGGCAACAGCCGGGCGTCTACAGCACCGCAGCAGGTTATATCGGGGGCTACACGCCTAACCCGACCTACCGTGAAGTATGCAGCGGGCAAACTGACCACGCCGAAGCCGTGCGCGTCGTTTTCGATCCTGCGGTGATCAACTATGAGCAGTTGCTGCGGCTGTTCTGGGAAAATCATGACCCCGCGCAGGGTATGCGTCAGGGTGGCGATATCGGTAGCCAATACCGCTCTGCTATCTATACGCTCACGCCCGAGCAGGAACAGGCGGCACAGGAAAGCCTTCAACGCTTTCAGCAGGCGATGAGGGAGAGCGGCGACGGCCGTGCTATCAGCACAGAAATCGAGCCTGCGGGCCCGTTCTATTATGCGGAAGACGACCACCAGCAATACCTGCATAAGAACCCGAACGGCTACTGTGGGTTAGGTGGCATCAGCATCTGTCTGCCGCCTCCGCGTTGACTGCTGGCGGTAATTTCACCGCTCCTGCTATAATGCCCCCGAACCGGGCTAATCCTCGCCCGGTTATGACCTTCAATAATGATCATAATGTGTTCACTTTTATGTGCTCACCTTTCTGAGGATCGCTGCGTCAATCTCGGCTCATGCGAAAACTTACCTAAAGTAAAAACTATGTTAAACAGTCTATTACTGATTCTTTTTCTTATTGCCATCAGTGCGTTTTTCTCGCTGTCCGAGATTTCGCTGGCGGCGTCCCGTAAAATTAAACTCAAACTGATGGCCGATGAAGGAAACCTCAACGCCGATCTGGTGCTCAAGTTTCAGGAAACGCCGGGCATCTTTTTTACCGTGATTCAAATTGGTGTCAACGCCGTCGCGATTCTGGCTGGTATCATCGGCGATGCAGCATTTTCCCCCACGTTTTCCATGCTGTTTGAACGTTTCATGTCACCCGAAGCCGCAGATAAAGCCAGCTTCATCTGCTCATTCGTACTCGTCACCAGCCTGTTCATCCTGTTTGGCGATCTCACCCCGAAACGCATTGGTATGATTGCGCCGGAAGCCGTAGCGGTCCGCATAATCAACCCCATGCGCTTCTGCCTGCTCCTCTTCCGTCCGCTGGTTTGGATCTTTAACGGTCTGGCTAACGTCATTTTTCGCCTGCTCAAGCTGCCAATGGTGCGTAAAGATGACATCACATCCGATGATATTTACGCTGTGGTGGAAGCCGGTGCGCTGGCTGGCGTGCTGCGTAAACAAGAACACGAACTGATCGAGAACGTGTTTGAGCTGGAGTCCCGTACCGTGCCGTCTTCGATGACCTCACGCGAAAGCGTGGTCTATTTCGATCTGCGCGAACAGGAAGACAGCATTAAGGAAAAGATCGCTCAGCAGCCACATTCCAAGTTTCTGGTTTGCGATGGCACGATCGATCAGATCGTCGGCTACGTGGATTCCAAAGACCTGCTGATTCGGGTGCTGGGAAACCAAAGCCTGACGCTCAGTAGCGGCGTGCAGATTCGTCCTGCGCTGATCGTGCCGGATACACTGACGCTGTCCGAAGCGTTAGAAAGCTTTAAAACCGCGGGCGAAGATTTCGCCGTCATTCTGAACGAATACGCGCTGATCGTCGGCATTATCACCCTTAACGACGTCATGACCACGCTGATGGGCGATCTCGTCGGTCAGGGAATGGAAGAGCAGATTGTCGCGCGCGATGAGAATTCCTGGCTGGTTGAAGGCGGTACGCCAATAGAAGACGTGATGCGCGCGCTGAATATTGATGATTTCCCGCATTCCGGCAACTACGAAACCATCGGCGGCTTCATGATGTATACGCTGCGGAAAATCCCGAAACGTACCGATGCGGTGCGCTTCTCTGGCTATAAATTTGAAGTGGTGGATATCGATAGCTACAAGATCGATCAGCTGCTGGTGACTCGTCTGGAGGACCGCCCGATTGTCTCATCAAGCGTGAAGATTGATAGCGACGATTAACCGCCAGAAGACATGCCCAACAAACCTATTTGCTGAACGAAGACGGGAGTAACGGAATAGAAGAGTAAAGCGTTTGCGCCAGGGATGGCGCAACCCGAGCTTATATGGACGTACTTGCAGCGTCTTTACGATCTATACGTTACTACCGCTTAGCAGAAACCAGAACGGCCCGCTACGGGCCGTTTCTTTATCACTCATCCCATCTCGGCCTGAAGCCGGATGACCTGGCGATTCACTTCGGACATCACCAGAAGATGCTGCTTATCCTGTTTCTTTGGCAATAGAATTTTGCCGTAGTCGAACTCAAAAGCACCAACCCCTTTTATGTACAGCCGCCCACGAAACAGGGTTTTCACATACTTGGCGACTTTCAAAGGATTGTAACGTTCGAAGATCCTCATCGTTTTACTCTCCCGTTTTATTTTTTACGCTCTCCCTTTCGCCAACATGGCTGAGGTTCTGGAGCGCTAATGAGATAACGGATACTGCTAGTTAGTACTGTAAAACGGCATTTAGTTCCCCACTATTCAGTATTCTTAACTGCTTTTACAGATTTTTACAGAGTAGTGTTTAAGGAAACCCCTAGTCATCAGTATAAACCTTCAAAAATAAGGGTTTTGTGCACTCGGGCACAAAGCGTTTTATCGCGGAGCAGGACAGACCAGTTTCCTGAATCTACGCTTATTCCATAGCCTGATATTTTCCATCATTGACATCGCATCGGGCCCCACACTGAAGGACATACCATGATAAAAATACGCCACCTGCTCATCGCGCTCTCTATCACGCCTCTGCTGGGGCTCCCAGCCTTAGCCCATACGCTGGTACTCAACCAATTGGTTCCTCCCGTCGGTGTCGCAGACAAGGGAGAACTTCAGTACCTTAATAATCAGTTTAGTTATAAAAACTGGAACAGTGCGCAACTGCCCGGAAAAGTGCGGGTAATACAACATATCGCTGGCCGCACCTCAGCCAAAGAGATGAACGATCCGCTCATCTCCGCACTGAAGGCCGCTAACCTACCGCATGATTATTACCAAACGACGACAATCGTGAATACCGACGATGCCATCATCGGCACCAGTATGTTTGTGCGCAGTAGCCTTGAGGACAACAAGAAAGCCTTTCCGTGGTCGCAATTCATTGTCGACAGTAACGGCAATGTGCGGAAAACCTGGCAGCTCCAGCAAAATAGCTCGGCTATCGCGGTGCTGGATAAACAGGGGAAAGTCCGTTTCGTGAAGGATGGCGCGTTGAGCGGACAGGAAGTGCAGCAGGTGATGTCCCTGCTGCGCCAGTTACTGGAAGAGAAATAGCGCTAAAGCAGTTAAAACAGGGAGACGCGAAAACCGGGGTTGAGGAAAGATTCACGCGGCGTGTAAGACAGAGTCTGTCCTTGCCAATCGTGAATCTGCGCCCCGGCCGCTACCGCCACCGCATGGCCCGCCGCCGTATCCCAAATGTTCGTCGGCCCGAAGCGTGGGTAAAGCTGCGCTTCACCTTCCGCCACCAGACAAAATTTTAGCGATGACCCAACCGCCACCGTCTGGTGCTCACCCAGTTGATTGAGATAGTCCTTTAATTCGCGATCGGCATGAGAGCGGCTGACCACCACCAAAGGAGGCCGAGCCTGTTTCACCGTAATTTGCCGACGCTGGCCGTTCTCTTCTTTCCAGGCTTTACCCTCCGCCGCGGAGTACATCACCCCCGTAACCGGTACGTAAACCACGCCGAGTACGGCCTGACCGTTCTCTATCAGCGCAATATTCACCGTAAACTCGCCATTGCGGCTGAGGAACTCTTTGGTGCCATCCAACGGATCGACCAGCCAATAGCGCTGCCAGTGCCGACGGATTTCCCATTCAGGCGGATCTTCTTCTGACAGCAAAGGGATATCAGGATACGCCGCAGCCAAGCCATCCTTAATGACCCGATGCGCCGCAAGATCGGCGGCGGTTACTGGCGAATCATCTTTCTTGTGCGCGACATCTACGGGATGCTGCCCGTCATAAACCTGCATAATGGCAGCACCAGCATCACGGGCCAGTTGGCAAATAGGTTCTAGCATGATCTACCTCGTCGTTATCGGTTACGCGACGATAGCGTAACGCAGACTTCATCTCTGTCATTCATTATACATCTGTGAGGCAATCTACGATTATTGCCATTATTGATGTCATCCTCAGCATTTAGAGACGATAATCACTTTAACTTCATCATGATATGAAAAACACCCCCCGATCGCCTCACGCGTCGACAATTACCTCACAAGGAGTTACGCAATGAAGCATTCACTGGCACTCAGCCTGCTTGCTACGCTGGTCGCCACGACCGTTCATGCCGCTACTGTTGATCTACGGGTATTGGAAACCACCGATCTGCACAGCAATATGATGGACTTCGACTATTACAAGGATACGCCAACCGATAAATTTGGTCTGGTGCGTACCGCCAGCCTGATTCACGCCGCGCGCGAACAAGCCACCAACAGCGTGCTGGTGGATAACGGCGATTTGATCCAAGGCAGCCCGTTAGGGGATTACATGGCGGCGAAGGGGCTGAAAGCAGGCGATGTACATCCGGTTTATCAAGCGATGAACACGCTGGATTATTCCGTCGGCAATATCGGTAACCACGAATTCAACTATGGCCTGGACTACCTGCACAAGGCGCTGTCCGGCGCAAAATTCCCTTATGTGAACGCCAACGTGCTAGATGCGAAAACGGGCAAACCGCTGTTTACGCCTTACCACATTGAAAACAAATCGGTCACCGACCGCGACGGCAAACAGCATACCCTGCGCATCGGCTATATTGGCTTCGTCCCGCCGCAGGTCATGGTATGGGATAAAGCTAATCTGACCGGAAAAGTCACCGTAGAAGATATCACGGAGAGTGCCAAAAAGTGGGTACCGGAAATGCGCAAGCAAGGTGCCGATCTGGTGATTGTGATCCCTCACTCCGGTCTTTCTGCCGAGCCGTATAAAGCGATGGCGGAAAACTCCGTTTACTACCTCAGCCAAATTCCTGGCGTTGACGCGATCATGTTCGGTCATGCTCATGCGGTTTTCCCCAGCAATGACTTTGCGAACATCAAGGGCGCTGACATCAAACAGGGAACACTCAACGGCGTGCCTGCGGTGATGCCGGGGCAATGGGGTGACCACCTTGGCGTCGTCGATTTCACGCTGAATAACGACAGCGGCACATGGAAGGTAGAACAGGCGAAAGCGGAAGCCAGACCGATCTATGACAAAGCGCAGAAGAAATCACTGGCGGCGGAAGACGACAAGCTGGTGAAAGTACTGTCCGATGCTCACCAGAATACGCGCGAGTTTGTCAGCAAGCCGATCGGTAAATCCGCAGACAACATGTATAGCTACCTGTCGCTGATTCAGGACGATCCGACCGTGCAGATCGTCAATAATGCCCAGCGCGCCTATGTAGAACACTTTATTCAGGGCGATCCCGATCTGGCCGATCTTCCCGTGCTGTCCGCTGCCGCACCGTTTAAAGCCGGTGGACGTAAAAACGATCCGGCCAGCTATGTCGAAGTAGAAAAAGGCCAGCTCACCTTCCGTAACGCTGCCGATCTGTATCTCTACCCGAATACGCTGGTGGTAGTGAAAGTCAACGGACAGCAGGTGCAGGAGTGGCTGGAGTGCTCTGCGGGTCAGTTCAAACAAATCGATCCAAGCAAGCGTGAGCCGCAATCCCTGCTCAACTGGGACGGCTTCCGCACGTATAACTTCGACGTGATCGATGGCGTCAATTATCAGATTGATGTGACGCAACCTGCCCGCTACGACAGCGAATGTGCGTTAATCAACGATAAATCACACCGTATCAAAGGGCTGACGTTTAACGGCAAACCGATCGATCCCAAAGCGACCTTCCTGATCGCCACCAATAACTACCGCGCCTACGGCGAGAAATTTGCCGGTACGGGTGAGAAGTACGTGGCCTTCGCCTCACCGGATGAAAACCGCTCCGTTCTGGCGGCTTACATCAGCGCGGAAACGCAAAAGTCGGGAGAAGTGAAGCCGCAGGCGGATAACAACTGGCGTCTGGCCCCTATCGCCAGCGATACGCCGCTGGATATCCGCTTTGAAACGTCGCCATCAGAGAAAGCCACGGCGTTTATCAAAGAGAAAGCGCAGTACCCGATGACGTCCGTCGGCAATGATGAAACGGGCTTTGCGGTTTATCGCCTTGACCTGCAACACACGAAATAAGGGCTGACTGCCTTGTGATCCACAGGCTCCTGCTTCGGCTGGAGCCTGAACCACAGCGGTTATAGCGGTTCAACCGTGTTATTTGCGGAGGCATCAAACTTCTGCTGGGAAAGCAGTACATTATCCATATTCTGTTCAGCCCAGTAGGTGAGCCCGGCAATCGGCTTAGCTAACGTTTTTCCCATTACGGTCGAGGCGTATTCCACCGTCACCGGAATGGTTGGAAAGACCGTGCGTTCGACGAAACCGTCGCGCACCAGATTCTTCAGCGTTTGCGACAGGACCTTTTGTGAGATCCCTTCCACGTCGCGTTTTAACTGATTAAAGCGCATCGGTCGTTCAACCAGAATATTCAGAATCAGCAGCGTCCATTTATCCGCGACACGATCCAAAATCATGCGGGTCGGGCAATTTTGCGCATAAACATCATAGCGTTTGCTCATCGGCGAGTTTCCATGTAGCAGCTTGAAGTATGACGGGTATGGTTACCTTGCAGATACCAACTCACTTAAAAGTGCTTTCTTAACAGAACCATGAGGCTCCGATATAGTCCTCACATTATAAAGTTAGTATCTATTAGAAAGCACGTATCACTCGCAACACCCGATTATCGGTCACCTGCGAGCCATTGATAAACACAGAAAAACGAGGATTTTTTATGTCAAAAGCAGTCGTTATTTATCATTCAGGCTACGGCCACACCCAGCGTTTGGCTACTGCCGTAGCCGAAGGCGCTAACGCCGAGCTGATTGCTATCGATGCGGAAGGGAATATCAGCGATGCCGAGTGGGAGAAACTCGCCGCCGCCGATGCCATTATTTTCGGTACACCAACCTACATGGGCGGCCCAACCTGGCAGTTCAAGAAATTCGCAGATGCCAGCTCTAAAGCCTGGTTCTCCCGCAGTTGGAGCAACAAAGTATTTGGCGGTTTTACTAACAGCGCCAGCCTCAACGGCGACAAGCAGGTCACCCTGATTTATCTACAAACGCTGGCTTCACAGCACGGCGGAATTTGGGTCAGTCTGAACCAACTGCCTTCCAATGCCAAAGCGGCAAAACGCGATGATTTGAATAACCTCGGCGGTTCCGTCGGTCTGCTGGCACAGACGCCGTCTGACGCCAGCGTAGATGAAGTGGTCGCGGGCGATCTGGCAACGGGTAAGCTGTATGGTCAGCGCATTGCTGACATCGCTGCAAAACTGGCTAACTAAACGTTATCCCCCAACGAACAAGCGCCGCTTTTCGCGGCGCTTTTTTACTTAGCTAGTCGCGAAACGATCCTCGCCCATTGCGATAGTAACCATTTCCCCGCTCGTGCCCGCGCCTGTCCCACTCGCCGCGACGCGGCCCGCGATCGTCAACATAGCGTGGAGGATCAAAACGACGGTTGTCATAATCACGTCTGTCGCGCTGACTCTCACGCCACCAGCGGGCATCGCGCCAGCGCCAGCCATCCCAATAGTAGCCGTGCCGATTACGTTCACCACGATGGTAGCCCCGGTGCTCCTGCCACCAGCGCTCGCTGCGCCAGTCATAGCCATCCCAGTAATTCCCACGCCTATCACGCTCTCCGATATTCAACGTGACGCTGGGCATCAGCTCAATGCTGGCACCCTTAGCCTCTGGTGCTGGCATAACCGCAAACATTCCCACAAACAGGGCACTGATGACGAGTGGCTTAAACATAGGGTAACTCCTTGCTCACCGCGACTGCGGCCTGACAGAGATATACGGGGAATTCCTCTGCATCACTATCAGATAAATGCGCATTTTCCTGATTTTACCGTTCTTAACGTTTCGCTAACGCAGATGTACGCTATTCATCAGTACCCTATTAATTAGGAGATGTTTTAGTTTTTTAAAAGAGTACAGCCGGATTGCCACGTAGTATGAAAAAACAGCCAAAAATTATCTTTCGATAGTGAAATTAGGCCACATCCAGCTTTTTCTCAGAAAATTACCGAGAGACACAGTCCAAATATAAATAACGAAAGAAATGTTATTAATTAGCATTTAATTTAAATAAAAATTCTTTTTAGAAGTAATGATTTAATCAAGGCCACAATGCGGCCTTATAAAGGATTAAAGATAGTCCACTGCAAGTATCTCAGAATTTAGTATAATACTGTAGAATGCATGGGGAACAAAAGACTGAATATAAACAGAATCCCCTTCATTCATTTCTTGCTTCCTGATATCACCTTGTAAATTCTTCCATATAAACCCCACTTTTCCATTTAGAACATAAACAAGCTCTCTGACCAAATGACCCGAGTTAACAGTAACATTTTCGCTGGTACTGAGAGGTGTTGTCCTCAGAACAAGTAAGTCAGGGTCAACGCTCGTTTTCAAAACGTGGCGATAATGATATCCCCCTTTTGAAGCGTCACCTTTAACTCTTTCATAAGAATGTTCTCTGCGTGAAATCAATACAGGAGCTATTTTTGAAAAATTTTGGTCAATTGAAGAAGACAAAAATTCATTGGGGCTTATACAGGTTAATTTACAGATAGCTAAAAAAGAAGTTAAATTATTAATCTCAATACAGTCGCCAACATATTGAACATGCGTGCTTATATCAGAAACAATCATCTTTCTCGTGGAAAGTATTTTCTCCATCAAACTGGATTTAATCAATAGTTTATCCAAAGTAACCTCTACGATAGAGTTTCATATATTTGGTAGACTTGCTCGTATGATAATTCACCTTTCTTTATTATAGAAATTTCACGTACAAGCCCCAGAAGCTCGTCTAATTTATTTTCATCAAAATATTTACCACTTGCGGCTAGAGCATACTTCAAAGATGCTTTACCTGAATGTTTACCAATAATAATCTTACGCGTTCCATTCACTATTTCAGGACTGATCGGTTCAAACGAAGAACCATTTTTTATGGTTCCATTGGTGTGAATTCCTGACTCATGTGCAAAAACATTTTCTCCAACGATGGGTTGCCAAGGGTAAATTGATGAATTTGAGGCTTTAGCTACCTTGTCAGATAAAGATTTCAATTTAGTAGTATCAATACCTAAATCAATATTATGATGGAATTTTAATGACATTACCGTTTGAGCCATATCTGGCATACCAGCTCGCTCACCGATACCATTGACAGTAGTGTGGAAGTAACGAGCGCCAGCTTCCAGACCTGAGATAGTATTAGCTACGGCATAGCCAAAATCATTATGAGCATGGCATTGGGTGTCAATATCTACACTTTCATTTAACGTTTTAACTATATGGTAATATTGCTGAGGGTTTAAAATACCCACAGTATCTGAAAGCCTAAGCCTGTCAGCACCTGCAGCATGAATAGCACCGGCATACTCAACAACAAAGTCCAGCTCTGAACGGCCAACATCTTCGGCACTGATAGATACAAAAGCCCCGCATTGTTTCGCATAGTCAACTAATTCGCAGGCAGTTTGAATTAACCATGTCCTGCTCTTTGATAAGGTGTCATTTAAATGGATAGAAGATGTTGGTAACCCGATATGAATATGTTTAAAACCTAAATCTAATGTGCGGGTGATATCAGCTTTTATCCCCCTGTTCCACCCTATCAGGTGGATGTCTGTACCTTCTACACGCTCTAGCATCATTCGCATTGTACGGCTTTCGCTTCCCCCCATCTCATTAATGCCAGCTTCAATCCATTTAACTCCACAGTCAATTAAAGAATCCAGAATAGAGAGTTTCTCCTGACAGTTAAAAGCGACCCCCGGTGCTTGTTCACCATCACGTAAAGTTGTATCTTCAATAATGATATTATTTTTTAGATTCATTACATTGCCTCTCTATTTAGGAAATTGAAATATTCACATTGGTCCTCCTCAGAACCAAAATCTTTTTTTACTCTCTCATAAACCACACTAACTAATTGAGAAATTTTATACTCATCATCTTCACCCAATAGTGACTTAGATAAAGATAGATCTTTACATCTGACGGCCAAAGAAACATCTGAAGATTTCTGATTTGATAACAAAAAATTTAAAGCAACTTCCATGTATGCTGAACGACCTCGACAAGTAGACAATACACTATTTAAATTTTCAAGTGTAAGCCCCTGTCTTAATCCTATATGCAGGACTTCTATTGCACCTAATAAATTTACACTTTCCGCAAGATTATTTAGTATTTTAAGTTTCTGCGCTTCGGAACTAGTATTTACCCAAGTTATTTTATCAGTAAAGCTGCATACAACAGACTCTATTTTTTCTTTAAGAAATTCAGGCGACGATATGATCGAAGCCAGAGTTCCAGAATTTGCACCTTCAATCCCTCCCGATACAGGACATGATATATATGATACATTGATTGCCTCACATACGTTTACATTCCGTTCGGCACTCGCAGGAGATATTGTTCCAGTATCAATGATCATGCTGCCTTGCTTGATGTATTTTATAACACCACTTTCATTTTCAGCTAATAGTGACTCAGTTATTTTTTCATCAGAAAGGCATAACATAACAGTATCCGTTCGCCTAAAAATCTCTGCAGGTGATTCACACCAAATAGCCCCAATTGAAACCAAATCAACACATTTACTGTACGTGCGATTATTGACATAAACGGTATTTCCTGCTTCCAACAATTTATGACAAATAGCTTGCCCCATACGCCCTAAACCAATAAAGCCAATTTTCCTCATGGAAGTACCCTTTTGATGTGCTCAATTATGCAGTTAAACACTTGGTTTTTATCCAATCCAGCATCAATAGCTGTCCAATTGAATTTCCCACACCATGCATCCATAAGTTTTTTCAACGAGTTCTGATGTAAAACAAAATCCTGTTTTGTAAAATCAATGTTCCTTCCGCATTCATAGGGTGTAAAATCATCCTTTCTGTGTGCTGTTTCGGCAATCGGGATATCGAAATAAAAAACGACATCAGAATCAGGAAATTCAGAAGCAATAGAAAGAATCCAATCTTCCGAATTACCGTAAATTATTTCCGAAGCCGCATGTTTAATCCAATATCCGTCTAAAATGAAAATTGTTTTTTCAGAGACATTGAGTCTCAAATTTTCCATGCTTTGGAAAATCGACCAAAATAGAAAAAGCGTCCTACTTTGATTCTTCATTTCAGATATACAATGCCTTAATTCATCTAAGCTTGAATGAATAAAACGACATTCGGGATGCTGATTTGAATCTAGGATACTCCATTTATCTAATATCAGAACGTCAAAACCTCGTTCTTTTAGCCAATTTTTTATAAGCTTAGCCTGAGTGGATTTTCCAGCACCATCGGTGCCAGCCAGTGTAATTATCAAAATTTACTCCCCTGGTTCAAAGTAAGTACCGTGTCTTATCTTTTTATTAAGAGATGAAGACAGATCTGAAAATTTATTAAAAGAGAGCAATTCTGCAGACACATTCAAATCAAGAAGTTTTTTTATCTGCAATAATTTATTTCTCATCCCCCCAGTTACATCCTGTCTAGATGAAGGGCCGGCTAAATGCATATAACTGTCAATTTCATTTCTCTTAATATTTTCCTCAACATTATTAGTTGAGGAATCAACATAAAATCCGTCTACATCAGAGTAATAGAGAACATGCTCCACCATGGATTTTTTTGCAATAAGCCCAGGAACATTGTCACTTGAGAAAATTCTAAAACCCCCATCATTTTTGAATACTAAATCACCTGAAATAACAGGAATTAAACCTTGGTTAAGAGCTGAAAACATAGAGTCAACCTGCAAATCCCATTCACCACTGCTTAACTGATTAACTAAAGCAGAACACTGAAAAGGATAGACAGGAACTTTATTTTTTATCAGAATAGCGGTAATTTCACTTAACATAGAAAACATGATTGTGGTCATTTTAGAAAGGTTCTCATTATTGAAATTTAATGATCTACATTCTAAATTGTATTCCTTAGGAGCAAGATTTCCGAATGATCCTCCGCCAAAAACAAGAATTAAATTACAGTGTTCCCATGATTTTTCTTTGTGAATAACCTCAGCTATTTTTTCAATATTTTCGTAGTTCAATTCATATTCACCATCTTTATTGGTGGAAATGCTCCCACCGATTTTGACGATAAAAAATTGACTGCGTTCATTATGAATGCATTCAAGTTTCATATTATTCATAATTAATTGCGATTATCTCGGACTTATGATTCACATCATTGTTAGTAAAACTATGAGGAACATCTGGGGTGATAAATATCGAATCACCTTCATTTAAAATTTCCTCATGTAAATTTTTCATATCATCTAACCATTGTACTCTCACCGAACCTTTACTTACGTAGACAACTTCCTTCGTCGCATGCCCGCCATTTAGTCTTAACGGCTGTGTCTCATTGCTATGTAAGTCTAGTCTAAGTGCCATCAGACCCGGATCAGCTTTAGTCGTCACCAGATGATGGTAAGTATAATAATGAACTTCATCTCTAATTTCCTCACGCGAGAATGTCTCATTACGTCTCGCTATTTTTACGCCTTCATCAAGGTCATCACTAGCTTCCTGGTTGAAGAAACAGCTCAATGGGATGCTTGTCATATCCGACAATTTTTGTAAGCTATCCATGCTGTCAAAAATAACTTTTTCTTCAGAAGATGTTGCGAACCCTTCGATATTTTCAATGGTCATTTTACGACCAGAAAGAAGTTTCAGAATATTTTCTTTATTGAACGAAATATCAAAATTTTTCATTTTTTATCCTAAGCCATAGCAACAGAACGGTAAACCTTAGACATTGCTACCAAACGCTTACTAAAATCGGAGAAATGATGATTTTTAGCGTTTGTTTTAAAGGCAAAATCTAATGGGTGAGTATCACTAATAATGAAATCACTTAAGTCACTGTGACATGCGCCGATCTGAATAAATGTATGTGCATCTGAACCTCCAGTTGTAGGTAAATTATATTCCTCAGCTAGGAAAATATATTTTTCAGCATTTTCTAAGTCTTTTGCCGGAATTTCAATTGCATCGACATATTTGGCAAGTTCATCGTGATTTGGGTAAGTTTTATTTGGCCAAAAAATATGGTGAGCTACCAATTTATACCAACTTTTGCTTTCACGTAAAGCCTGGTCAAGTTGTGGTAAATTATATGCACCTTCTTTATGATTCAACTTAAGCAAGGTATCTAATTTAGTGTGAACACCTATATTTGTACCATTATCAAGTTGAATTTCTGCACCCGGGTACAGTTTAATGCCCTGTTTAGTAAGGACATGATCCTGAAAAATGGTTCCTTGCAATTTGTTGTCAACAAATAAATCCTTCATCAACTTGTCATATCCAATCGCCTCAATATGTTCGGTAACACATATCGCGGTGATGTCGCTAATTTTTGCAATATCCAGCATTGCATTGATAGAAGAAAAATCCACCTCAATTTGTTTTTTGCTAATCAACAAATGTACATGCGTATCAATTTTCATCACTATATCCTATAGTTAATTAAACAGTATATTTTAATTCAGCTTGACTTAACTCTGAGTAATCTAGTATTTCAAACACTTCATTCAGACTTGATAACTTAGAATCAATATTATGTATGCTACGATTATCAATTATTTCCTTTGCAACCAATTTCATATTATGCAGAGAAGCTCTCATTAACTGATTTGCGCAAATATAAATTGATACACCTACGTTCTGTAGTTTTCCTAATTCAACTCCGGTATAAGTAGTTGGTGCAACTATAAGCGGGCAACGTTTATCCCACTTATGTGCAAAATCGAATATTTCCTCACCATCAGTTCCTTTAGAATGGATGAAAATAGCATCAGCTCCTGCCTCAAAATATTTTGAGGCACGCTCAAGAGCAACATCAACGCCTAATCCAGCAATAAGAGATTCTGTTCTGGCGATTACAACAAAATCTTCATTACGCTTAGCGTCCTGTGCCGCGCGGATTTTCCCTTCAAACTCTTTAGTTGGGCTAAGAGTATGTTCCCCTTTAATGAATGAATTCATTTTAGGAAATAATTTATCTTCTAAGGATATTCCTGCAATTCCGTAATGAGATAAGCGCGCTACAACATGACGTACGTTGTTAAAGTTACCAAAGCCTGAATCTCCGTCGAAAAGTACTGGGATATTGACCGCATCATGAATCGATTCCGTCACCGAGGTGATTTGACTCCAGGAGGCTTCATTACAATCTCTCAACCCAAGCATTGATGAAATGGATAAACCCGAAGCCCAAATGGCCTTGAAACCAGCATCCTCTGCAACTTTTGCTGAGAGTCCGCTGTGAGCTTCAAGGATAAGCTCCAAGCTTTCGCTGTTTAGTAACTTTCGGAATACTTTAGAATTATTCATGTATTAACCTCATGGGAATGTTAAAAAAAAGTTTCTTTTTAACGATTCCAAATCGCCACGGCTTGTAGGCATTTACGTAACTAGATAATTTAATTCATTCTTTTTATTGATTAACCCATTTTAATTTGTAATGAAATTGTTTGATTTTTGAAATGCGATCAATATCACAAAACAATAATCATAAAATAAATTTAACCATTAAGCCGTTGTGTTTTTTTTATTTCTCATAAATGATGGCTGTGCTTTAGTCGTTTTTTCTTCTTAACTCAATGTTTAACTGGAGGCATTTATGAAAGTATCACTGTCAAGTAACGTTCGTTCTGTAACCAGTAAAGGTGTTGTTGTACGTGGTGCAGGCGGCGGCGCTTCTTCAGCTAAGTAATGCTACTTTGAAGTAACAGCAATGGGGGCTCAGGCCCCCATTGCTACATTTGAGAATGACGATAATGAAAAATCTACGTCTTATGAAGGTTTGGCCGGATGCCCCACTGCCTGTGAAAGCTGGGCCATCAATCAACGGAAATATTTCTTCGAGGGCTCACCAGTTTTGCGAACCCTTTTTAGCAGCGAACAGTATGGGTTTTTTGATTTATCCCCCAGTAGACTTCAATCTACTTTGGGATGGAGCTCAGACATTTGTCCAGTTTATTGACAGAGATGACTGGATTTTAATTGACAAAATTTTCCTACCTGACTCAATCGACATATGGCGTTCTTTAGTTCCAAAATCACTGCACGATACTCTTCCCGTGTTCCTGGAAGCTTTCTCGGAAAGAGGAGTTTTACAGGTATGGACAGGGTTATTTGCTGATACAGCACCAGAAGATAGTTTATGGATCCGAAGCCCAATTAATAATGATCGATCTAACAGTTATAAAATTATTGAGGGTATTGTTGAAACTGATTGGTGGGCAGGTCCACTCTTCACTAATATTGAATTCACTAAAACTGATGTTCCTGTTCCTTTTCGGACTGACACTCCATTTTTGCAGGTTTTCACTATCCCGAGGAGTTACCATGACAGGAATGCAATAAAAAAAGTTGAAGTGGATAGTTTCACCAATTTACTCTCTGAAGATTACATTTCGAGAATGCAGGATACAGCATCACGGCGAAACAGTGGCAAACCTGGGACATATAGAAAAAAAGTAAGGAACAGATAAAATTATGATTAGAAGCGACACTTTAATCAAGCAGCTACCATATTTTCTCGATTCAATCAGCGAATCACAAAAAATCACATTAGATAATATTAGCCAGAACGATATAAAGTTGCTTGTCCCTTATTTACTTGAGCATAAATTAGAATATTTATCCTTTTTATCAATCAATGAAACGAAATCGCTTGAACACTTTTATGAACTCACCTTAAAAAAGCAAACAGAGTGCTTAACCACACTTATTAATAATGAACTCATTGACTGTCAAGCAATCTTTCTTCAGGGGTTCCCTAGATGCTTAGGCTTATCTAATATTGTGCCATTTGGAATGAGAACCGATATTGATATACATATACCTCCAGAAAACATTGCTAGATTTAAAAGGGATATCAAACAAAAAGGATTTGATGCATTTGGTTTTTCAGATACTGAAATTTTTTTAGTTGATGATGAAATCAAAAAAAAATTCACCGTTCAAAGTTGGGCCCAGAAAGATTTCACGCTCACCTTACCTCTTCAAACCGATCTACCTAAAGATCTACCAATCGATTTTGGGGATTGCTACCTTCCATGGCTATACCGCGGTGAGAAATGGTTTTTAATGGTTTCTCTAGAAATTCATCATAACTATATTGATAAATCTGATTACGAAACTATTTTCAATAATACTGAGAGATGGCCTGAAACTGGATTTAACCGCAGTAATTTACCAAGCCTTATTTATTTCAATTTAGTCAGATTATATCAAGGAGTTTTATCTGGAGAAAAAAGATTGCGTTTGCTTCTTGATACTGCTTGTTTATTCAAACAGTCTGAAATCACATCTTGCATCACGGATGTAGACAGCCTAATCAAAAAATCTTCACTCACATTTGAGCTACGTTCTTTGTGCCTCTGCCTTTCAAGTATGCATAAGGTATTTTCCCCTTTAAAGGAAATTTCCGATTTGAACGATAACTTCAATAATTGGTTAAATGCTTTCTACAAAAGCATCTCTTTAAACACTACCGGATTTTAACATGAATAAATTAAAAATATCAGGACTTTTAACTTCTTTCGGGTTAGAAACTTTTTCCTCGCAAATAATATTTATTTTTATACCTTTACTTTTATTAATGAAAGGAAATGGAGATCTGATAGCTTCCATTACTCGAGCCTTAGCTTACATAGGACCTGTTATTCTCGGTTTTTATATAGGAAGCATAATCGACAGTTCAAATAAAAAAGCCTTAGGGTTCTTCGTGTCAATATCATCGTCTATAGTAACTTTTATTTATGGAGCTTTATCATTATATTACAATATGTTAGCCACCATTTGTTTTTTATTTTTTTTATCAATTTCCGGCTACCTCCTGAATAATTTAAGAGTAACAGTCCTACCATTAATGATAGAAAAATCAAAATTAAAAAATGCTAATTCTTTTTTATTGATAATTGAAAACTTGTCGTTATTGATTTCCCCAATTATTGCATCATTAATGCTTTCATTAATCAACCCTTCATTTGGGTTATATTTGTTAAGTTTTTGTTTCTTTATTTCATCTTTTTTGTATCTTTTATCTCTTAACTCAACAGACACACTAAATCGGGAGGTAAAAAATACAAATTTTTTACAGGCGGTATCGATTTTAAAATCCAATAAAAATTTCGTTTGCTATATATTCGCCATGATGGGTAATAACGCATTTGTGGGCGTATTTTCTCTTTACATTATGTTTTACTCTCAAGAGTCGGGGGTATTTACCACGAGTGAAAGTCCGTATATTTTAGTCGCGTCAGGCATTGGCGCCATACTCTCTGGGTTTATATCTTCAAAGTTAATTGATAAATTTAATACTAGTAACCTTATCTTTTTTTGCGGTGTTGCACTAATTTTCATACCAACGCCTTTATTTTTTTTCCACAACAAATTTTCATTTTACTTCGCATCATTCGGTGAAGGGTTTTTCTCATCTATTTTAGTTATATGCGTATGGACAATGCGACAGCTATTAATACCCAAGGAAATTCTGGGTAAAATAACCGGACTAACTAGCGCAATGTTTAAGTTATCAATGGTTATCAGTATTCCTCTTGCAGGCTATTTGGCTGATACGACTAAAAACTCTTTTTATTCATTAATATCTTCTTCTTTATGGATGCTGATATTTTTAATCCCTTTGTTTTTAAATGTTCTAAATTCCAGAGCGAATAACAACTGATTTATCTATCCGGCTAAAAAAAGTTTATTAGCATAAAAAGCGCTAAACTCTGATGTCTTTGCGCTTTTTCCTGATTTTACCGTTCTTAACGTTTCGCTAACGCAGATGCACGCTATTCATCAGCACCCTATTAATTCATTAAACATTAAAAAGACCTTCAACGATGAAAGATGCAGAAAAATGCTTAGCCATAGGGAATAAATATTAGAAATATTTATATAAAGGTTAATACTTACTCTCAGAATATCCATCATTTCTAGAGGGAATAAGCAATGGGCGAAAACTATACGGTAGGAGATTACTTATTGGATCGTCTGACACAGATTGGTATTCAGCATCTCTTCGGGGTGCCGGGCGATTACAACCTGCATTTTCTCGATCATGTCATCAGGCACCCGGAGATCGCCTGGGTGGGCTGTGCGAACGAATTAAACGCCGCTTACGCCGCCGATGGCTATGCGCGATGCCGGCCAGCAGCGGCCTTGCTCACCACCTTCGGCGTGGGCGAACTCAGTGCGATTAACGGTATTGCAGGCAGCTACGCGGAATGCCTGCCCGTCATTCACATTGCCGCTGCGCCCAGTCTCGCGTCACAACACAACGGCGAATTACTCCATCACACATTAGGCGACGGCGACTTTAGCCACTTTTCCCGCATGGCAGCAGAAGTTACCGTTGCGCAAGCCAGCCTCACCGTCGAGAACGCTACCACGGAGATCGACAGGGTTATTGGAGAAGCGCTTGCGCAGCACAAGCCGGTATACCTGTTTCTGCCCTTAGACGTGGCGGCGGCACCGGCTGGAACACGACCGTATTCGCTCGTTATCCCTGAACCATTACGCTCTGATGAATCGCTACAAGCTTTTACCACAGCCGCCACCACGATGCTCAGCGAGGCAAGATCAGTCTCCTTGCTGGCTGACTTTCTGGCTCAGCGCGTTGGTGTTGCAGGGCAAATCCAACACTGGCTCGATAAAACCCCGCTCCCCCACGCCACCTTGCTGATGGGGAAAGGCACGCTAAACGAACAGCATCGCAGTTTTACCGGCACCTACGCGGGTGGCGGCAGTCACGAAGCGATCCGAGCACACATCGAAGACGCGGATGTCATCATCAGCATTGGCGTGCGTTATACCGATACGATTACCGCTGGCTTCAGCCACCAGATTTCCAACGAAAAAAACATCGATATCCAGCCAACGCTGGCGCGCGTTGGAGGTCAGGTTTTCCCTGCTGTTCCGATGTCAGACGCCATCACCGCGCTGGAAAACATCACCGCGATGCTCGCGCCCCGTTGGGATCACTGCACCATTACGCCTCCGGCCTTACCGCAGTCAGAGCACACCGACACACTCAATCAACGAGAGTTTTGGCAACAGATGCAGCGTTTCCTCCGCTCTGGCGATATTCTCGTGACCGACCAAGGCACTTCCTGTTTTGGAGCCGCCACGCTCCGGTTACCAGCGGACTGCCATTTCATCGTGCAACCGCTGTGGGGGTCGATAGGCTATTCTCTGCCCGCCGCATTTGGCGCACAGATTGCCGAACCGGAACGACGCGTGGTGCTGTTGATCGGAGACGGCTCACTTCAGCTCACCGTGCAGGAACTGGGCTCGATCATTCGGGATCGCTTGAATATGGTCATTGTGGTGCTGAATAACGAAGGCTACACCGTTGAACGCGCGATTCACGGCCCCGAACAGCGCTACAACGACATTGCTGCCTGGAACTGGACGCAGCTTCCTGCCGCGCTAGGGGCGAATGAAAACGAGATACTCTGCGAACAGGTATGTTCACCGGCCGCACTCGCACAGGTGCTTGAGCAAGTGAATGCCGCATCTCGCTTCTCACTCATTGAGGTGGTATTGCCGAGAATGGATATTCCCGCGCTTTTACACACCATCACGCAGTCGCTTGAGACCCGCAATACCGTGCAGTAGCACGGTCAGACTGTCGACGAACCTATTTATTGAACGAGAACGGGAGTAACGGAATAGAAGAGTAAAGCGTTTGCGCCAGGGACAAAAGCGTCAGGAACGCTTTTGAACGTCGCTTGCGACGGCCCTGAAAGGGTGAATCTCATGGATGAGATTCATATCTGCGCAATCCGAGCGTACAGGGATGTATTCACAGCGTCTTTACGATCTATCCGTTACTACCGCCATACTGGCTTTGTCAGCAACCTCGGTATTCTTTTTACCGCCTACCTCGTAAGCGGTATATTCAACTATTAAAGATGCATTTAAAATGCAATTTATAAACTGCATTCGTTGAGAGGCATCATCATGGCATACCGCGATCAATCCCTGGGTGAGTTGGCTATCGCTATTCCGCGCGCAACCAAACTCTTTCGTGAACTCAATCTGGACTTCTGCTGCGGCGGAAAGCAAACGCTCAGCCGCGCGGCTGGCAAAAAAGATCTCAATATCGACGAGCTGGAAGCACAGCTAGAAAAACTGGCCGCGCAGCCTTCTGACGCGCGGGACTGGCGTGAAGCGCCACTGGCCGACATTATCGCGTACATCATCCCTCGCTTTCACGATCGCCACCGCGAACAGCTGCCAGAGTTGATTCTGATGGCGGAAAAAGTCGAGCGCGTGCATCACGATAAAGCCGATTGCCCACACGGCCTAGCAAACCAGCTGACCGCCATCTATAACGAGCTGTCTCAGCATATGATGAAAGAAGAACGCATCCTCTTCCCGATGATCAGTCAGGGAATGGGCGCGAATGCTGCCGCACCGATTTCCGTGATGGAGCATGAACACGATGACGCTGGACGTGATGTGGAAGTGGTCAAAGAGCTGACCAATGGCGTTGTACCTCCAGAAGGGGCCTGCAACACCTGGCGTGCGCTGTACTCTGGTATCAACGAGTTCATTACCGATCTGATGGAACACATCCATCTGGAAAACAATTTACTGTTCCCACGCGCGCTGCGCGGTGAGTAATGTCGTTTCAATAAAAAAAGAAAGTCAGTAAAAACCATTCCGTAAAAATAACAAAGGCGCTCAGTGAGCGCCTTTCTTTTTGTCTGGAGATTACAGAATTTCCAGCAGTTCCACTTCAAAAATCAGCGCGCTGAATGGTGGAATGGACGCACCTGCACCACGTTCGCCATACGCCAGATTGTGCGGAATATAGAGTTCCCACTTGGAACCGACTGGCATCAGCGTCAACGCTTCAATCCAGCCTGGAATCACGCCGCTTACCGGGAATTCAGCAGGTTGACCACGCTGGACGGAGCTGTCGAACACGCTGCCGTCAATCAGACGGCCGGTGTAATGCACACGTACGCGATCCTGACGAGCAGGAATCGAACCTTCACCCTGAGTCAACACACGGAATTGCAGACCAGATTCCGTGCTGTTCACGCCTTCTTTCTGCGCGTTTTCGGCCAGGAATTGCTGACCTTCTACCGCCAGCACCTGTTGGCGATCGCGACGTACCGCATCAGCACGCTCATGAATTTCACGCAGCGCACGATGAACCACATCCACAGGCACCGCAGGCGCATTACCTTCCAGCGCGTCACGTAAACCAGCAAGCAGAGCTTCTGGGATCAGACCTTCAAGACCTGATTCCTGTAACTGTTGACCAACCTGTAAGCCGATGCCGTAACTTGCCTGCGCTTCGACGCTATCAAAAGAAGGAGTTGTCATGGATGTTCCTTTTAATCTGTAAAAAACTGAAAGCGCAGCATAACAGCGACGGGGATTGGGGTAAAATCCTGCGTGCAGGTAATCACGTTAACCGCACGCCAGCCAAGCCATTCCGGGAAGCTGGCCTATACTGGTAGTTCTGATGTTTCTATCGCACGGGTTGCCTTAATCATCAACGCGTTAACTGGTCAGCCCATGCGGGTTATCGGTATACTGGATTGCGTTAGCATCCTGATACTGTTTTTATGCCGACGCCGTCTGGCTAGTGAGATAGCTTAGTTACCGACATCGTTTTAGTTACGGGCATAGCGTTGTTAATGACATCATTTTTATATGATGCTGTTTTTATACTGAACTGTTTTTATATTAAACCGTAGTAAGAGAGGTCACCATGGGCAGAATTGCGCCCAGGAAGCGGAAAACCACCTGGGATTATCAAACGCTAGTACGCTTCTGCCAGCGAATCATCCAGCGGCAGCCCTCACATGCTGTAGCCGTAGAAAACGACGGGGAACGCGAAGAGCAGGAACAGCTGCCCTCTCCTTCCCTGCGCGAGCGTCTTGGTACCATGCTACAGAAAGTCTGGCATCTGCCCGACGGCTATCACTGGATGGAACCGTTGCCGTTCCTCCATCGCCGCTGGATTTTAATCGCTATCGCACTGCTGCTCGTCGTGTTGCTCTGGCCTTACAGCGCTCAACATTCGCAGCCTGCCCGCACCACGTCCGTACCTCTTACTCAAGCGGATAATCAGGCTGCGATGCAGGCCGTGATTATTGAAAGCCAGCCTTTAACACCACAGCATCAGCCTGCGACTACCGAGCCTCCAATGTCGTCATCAGCACCGTGGCGACAGTATGAGATCGCTTCGGGCCAAACGCTGGCCCAGCTTTTTCGCGATAACAATCTGCCAGTCAGCGATGTGTTCGCGATGGCTCAGGTGGAAGGCAGGGATAAACCGCTCAGCAATTTACGGGCAGGTCAGGAAGTCAAATTACAGTTGAATGCACAAGGCATGGTCGCAGAACTGGAGATCGAAACCACGGCGAACCAGACGATTCGATTCACCCGCGGTGCGGACGGTGCCTTTACTCGTACGCGCTAACGAGCCAGCCGTTCCAAAAGAAAATCGCGCAGGACGATAGCATGGTTGTGCTGCGCGTCTTTACTGCCATAAAGCAGCGTGATTGCCTGCTTCTGCTCAAGTAACGTCAACAGCCTGCCGCACGCCGAACCCTGCACTAACTCATTACGATAGTAATCCACAAATTCCGCCCAGCGTTCAGGCTCGGCGTGAAACCATTTCCGCAACTCGCTACTCGGCGCGATGTCTTTAAACCACTCAACGCCCTCCAGACGCGCTTTGCTGATGCCGCGCGGCCACAGGCGGTCAATCAGAAAGGTGGGAGAAGAAAAAGGCGCGTGCGCGTCATAGACGCGGATGAGGTGAATCAAGTCAGACATGCAGCCTCCGGCCTCATTTTTAGGTATATACCCGTCATACTTCAAGCTGCTTGTGCGTTGGCCGCCCTTACTCACCCCAGTCACTTACCTGAGTAAGTTCCTGGGGATTCGTTCAGTTGCCGCCTTCACGCAACTCGAATTATTTAGGGTATAGGCAATGATAGATCATTTCCCAATCCCTAAAATGCAAAACGCTGGCACAAGGCCAGCGTTTCACATGTTAACTAAAGTATTAATTCAACAATAAACGTGAATTATGCTTCAGCAACAACAACGACATTCAGTTCAGCAAAGACATCGCTGTGTACCTGGAAGCTCACTTCGTGCTCACCCAGAGTACGCAGAACGCCGTTCGGCAGGCGAACTTCGCTCTTAGCAATGTCAACACCGGCAGCCGTTACCGCATCAGCGATATCGCGAGTACCGATGGAACCGAACAGTTTACCTTCGTCGCCTGCTTTAGACGCGATGGTAACGCTACCCAGTTCTTTGATCTTAGCAGCGCGAGCTTCAGCAGCAGCCAGAACGTCAGCCAGTTTGGCTTCCAGTTCAGCACGGCGTGCTTCGAAGAACTCAACGTTTTTCTTGGTTGCCGGGACAGCTTTGCCCTGTGGAACCAAGAAGTTACGAGCATAGCCCGCTTTAACGTTTACCTGATCACCCAGGCTGCCCAGGTTTGCTACTTTATCAAGCAGAATAACTTGCATTACTTTATCCTCTCAAAGTCTCGTTAATGGACAGTGGCCGATTACTGATGACGGTCAGTGTACGGCAACAAAGACAAGTAACGCGCACGCTTGATAGCGCGGGCCAGCTGACGCTGGTATTTTGCACGAGTACCGGTGATACGGCTCGGAACAATCTTGCCGCTTTCAGTGATATAGTTTTTCAGCGTAGCGATATCTTTATAATCAATCTCTACAACGCCTTCCGCGGTGAAACGGCAGAATTTGCGACGACGGAAATAACGTGCCATGTGGCTAGTCTCCAGAATCTATCAATTCAATCTGCTCGGCATGTAACACTATCTTGCTCAAGCCATTGCGCCCTTGATGGCAGCTAATGAACCCGTGCACGGTAAGTTGCGTGCCGACCGTTATACTGTGGGTAACTGATTGTGACGAGAGTCCGCTGACAATCACGGGCATACGACACCATGCTTGCCGACTCAATCCGGCTTCCTCCTGTGTCGAGCGGTGCTCAAGCACAAACTGACAGTGAGGAATGCCTGACGGGCTGACTTTACGAATGGGCGTCTTGCACACTGTGCCGGACAACACCAGACGATTCACCGTCACCACAACAATTACTCTTCAGAATCCCCTGCATCCACATCATCGCCAGCTTCAGCGAAATCTTCACGACGCTCACGGCGTTCGTCTTTCGCTTTCACCATTGGAGATGCTTCAGTTACCGCGTGCTTAACGCGCATAACCATGCTGCGGATAACGGCATCGTTAAAGCGGAAGTTTGTTTCCAGCTCATCGATCGCTTCCTGCGGCGCTTCAACGTTCAGCAGAACGTAATGTGCCTTGTGCAGTTTGTTGATCGGGTAAGCCAGCTGACGGCGGCCCCAGTCTTCCAGACGGTGGATCGTGCCCTGCGCACCAGTGATAGTGGCAGTGTAGCGCTCGATCATGCCCGGAACCTGTTCGCTCTGGTCAGGATGAACCATAAATACGATTTCGTAATGACGCATCGAATTGCTCCTTACGGATTATTCAGCCTCCTGTCTGGGTCAACCGCGGCCCGTGGAGGCAAGGAACGTGTGTATGTGCGGCTGAAAAAATGACGCGTAAGTATAGTGCCCGACATTAAAGAACACAAGGAAGAAACACAGGAGTTTTCTGCGCGGCGATATTTAAACAGTCGGGCAAGAATTACAGCGTCCGCTGGAAGAAATCAGCGCCTGCCTGCAGCGCCGTTGGCGTAATGCGATGCCCTACGCCCGGTTCGGTCAAATACGTCAGATTAGCCAGCTTATCGCGCGCCTGTAATGCCTGATAGAGGCGTGCACTTTCTGCCGCCGGCACAACATCATCCGCTTCACCGTGCCACACCAGCAGCGGCCGATCGGACAGCGCGTCCAGACGCGTCGTGACATCATAATCAGCCAGTTTGCTCGCTAACGTCTGCAACACCGCTTGATTTTCCTCACTATCGGCCGGAACCGGAGGAAACAGCGCGGACGATAGCGTAGAGAAATAGCCGGATCCCATAAATGCCGCTACCGCAGTAATCCAGGGA
Organism: Pectobacterium carotovorum; assembly: GCA_016415585.1. NCBI lineage: Bacteria > Pseudomonadati > Pseudomonadota > Gammaproteobacteria > Enterobacterales > Pectobacteriaceae > Pectobacterium > Pectobacterium carotovorum. The sequence continues at coordinate 3,870,623 of CP066552.1, forward strand.
TAACGCGCCATACACCCAAGCGCACTCATTCCGCCGAGCGACGCGCCGCAAACGCCAATCCGTGCCCCGTCGATCAGGCCACGCTGCCGATATTCCGCGACATAATCGGGAAGTTCTTCAATATTCGATTGCAGAATATCCCAGAAATGGCGCAATCGATGCGCTTCATCGCCGTTATAGCGCGCACCGTGCATGGCCGCATCGGCCAAAATCACCCGAAATCCAGCCTGAGCCAACGCATAGCCAAAATACGAATACACCTCTTTTGATGAGGTGTAACCATGAAAGAAGAAAATCGTCGGGAGGGGCTGCTCTCTCTTTCCCGCAGGTGCCGCGTGAATCGTTTCAATACCGCTACCGAGTTTATCCAGTGACATTTCGACCATATTTCCCTCGTTTTCCGTTCTGTCAGCCTATTTTTATGTAGCGAAATCGTCTTTAGCAGAAAGGGGACGACCTTTTACGATAACCCCACTCACAGCCACTTTCTTATCTCCGTGTCGTCCTTGATTCCGTTCGGGTTTAATTGGCGCATTTATGTAAATAAAAAAATCACATTGATCTAGATCAATAACTGAAATGAATGTTTACACTCCGTGATTAATTTTTTCTCATTTACTGCCGTTAACGCATGTGAAGCAAGACTAAAAAGTAACCTTTTTTATTATAAGAGACACACATATGTTGGGACTTTCTTTTAAACACTGGGGCCTGGGTATCAAGCTATCAGCCATCGCTTCACTGAGCGTGGCGATACTTTTTATCGCATTCACCCTATCCCTCACCCGATCAGCAGGCAATCAACTCAAAGCTCTGACCCTTAACGACATGCAGAGCCAGGTGAATGGCGTCACCGACATGATCAACATGTACGATGCCAGCCTACAAGCCGAGGTCAGCAACTATACGCGGCTGCTGGCAAGCTTTCTGCCGACGCAGTTTTCACTGGATAACGTTAATCGCACGCCTTTCGGAAGCACCTCTCACCCAACGCTTAAGGCTGGTGATACGGTACTGAACCTCAACACCGAAGTACCGGACGACTTTCTGAGCCGTACCCACGCGATCTCAACGATTTTTGTCCGTGATGGAGAGGATTTTACGCGCATCACCACTTCACTGAAAAAAGAAGATGGATCGCGTGCGATGGGCACCAAACTCGATCGTGAAAGCCCGGCCTATGCGCCCGTGATGAAAGGCGACACCTACAGTGGGTTAGCCACGCTTTTCGGCAAACAGTACATCACCCAGTATCAACCGATACGCGATAGTGAAAACAAGGTTATCGGTATTCTGTTCGTCGGTGTCGACATCACGAAGCAATTTACCGAGATGCAACAAACTATTCTGAACAAGAAAATCGGTGAAACAGGCCATTTCTTTGTCCTTAGCACGAAAAAAGGAAAGGATGCGGGTAACTATCTTTACCACCAAAGCAATGCCAACCAGCGCCCTGACTGGTCGGAAGGTGCGTTAGAGAAAGCGCTAGCAACCGGTAATGGTACGCTCGAATACGACAACAATACGATGACGGGCGAAGAAAGAACCCGAATCATGGTGTACCGCAGTATTCCGCAGTGGAACTGGATTGTTGCAGGCGCAGTGAGCAAAGAAAGCCTAATGGCAGAGGTTAACCACACCCGTAACTTGTTTTTGGGCGGTGGCATTATTCTGGTTCTGCTCTTCGCAGGATTCTTTGTCGTACTGACGCGCAAATGGCTGAGCCAGCCGCTGGTTGAAATCGTTAAAGTGGCGGAACAGTTTTCTGCCGGTAACCTGACAGCAACGCTCTCAAGCAACCGTTATGATGAAGTTGGCCGCCTGATCGATGCCATTAACGGCATTGGACAAGGGCTAACGACCATCGTATCGCAAGTGAGAAATTCATCCGAAGAAATCAGTGCCAGCACCGATGCGCTGGCTGCCGATAGCGAAAACATCAGCGAGCAGATTGTCCGTCAGGCCAGTAGCGTCGAAGAGACGTCTGCCAGCATGGAGCAACTCTCCGCCAGCGTGAAGCAGAACGCCGATAACGTCTCCGCCGCCAAAGATCTTGCAGAGCAGAGCGCCGTAGCAGCACGAAACGGCAGCCAGACCGTCACCGACTCCGTTTCGACGATGAGCGATATCAAAAACTCATCCCAGCGGATTGCCGATATCACGACGGTAATCGAATCTATCGCTTTCCAGACCAATATTCTGGCATTGAATGCTGCGGTAGAAGCCGCTCGAGCAGGCGAACATGGCAGAGGCTTCGCCGTAGTTGCTGCCGAAGTACGGGCACTGGCACAGCGCAGTTCTACCGCCGTGAAAGAGATTGAAGCCCTGATTGATGAATCACTGGAGAAAATCGAAGCGGGTTATCATTTCTCAGAAAAAACGCAGGCGGTCATGGACGACTTGCGTAACCGTATCTTGCAGGTCAGTACCATCGTGAACGATATCGATATCGCCTCACGCGAGCAGTCCGCGGGTATCAGCCAGGTGAACATCGCGATTGTACAGATTGGTCAGGCAACACAGGAAAACGCCATTCTGGTCAACAATTCGGAAGACACCGCACAGAGCCTGCGCCAGAAAGGCCACCACCTCAGCGAGCTGGTCAGCGTCTTCCGTATTTAACATTCACACGTACCCTAAATAATTCGAGTTGTAGGCAGGCGACAAGAGAAGGCATCCCGATGAGCTTACTCAAGTAAGTAATTCGGGTGCCTAAGCGCAGCCAACACACCTGAGGCTTGAAGTATGCGGGTATAACGGACATTGCGTCGCGGCTATTGCGCGATGGCCGCCACTTGAGTATTATGCCGACGTTTTTTCACCCATCCCTCACACTGACAAAGGAGACGACATCATGACAACACTTACTCTGATTCTTTGCAGGACATCTCGGGACTAATTCCGCATTCTTTTCCACTTTGCGTTATCCCCCCCAGCTGTAGCCTGCCTTACCCTATTTTTAAATTGATCAGCAGGATGATCTATGGGCAATGCTATTCGCTCTATTTCGGCGCGTGTCAGTGTGATCGCGACGGAAAACACTTGGATTGAAGGTAAAGCAATCCAACAACTTCAAACTACATCACAACTCCCTAATATGGTACGCGTGGCCGGAATGCCAGATTTGCATCCAGGCCGTGGTTACCCCATCGGAGCCGCCTTTTTTTCACAGCAGCGCTTCTACCCAGCACTGGTCGGGAATGATATCGGCTGCGGCATGGCGTTATGGCACACCGGCCTGAATGCTAAAAAGGTTTCTCTGGATAAGCTGGAAAAACGGCTTGGCAGTATTGATGGGCCACTGGAAAACGATATCGATATTCCACCGGCCCTGGCCGATTTCCGCTATTCGTTGGGCACCATCGGCGGTGGTAATCATTTTGCAGAATTGCAGCTGCTTGATGAAATTTATCAGCCAGATACGCTGCACGCTCTGCATATTGATCCGAAGCAGTTATTGTTGCTTGTCCATAGCGGCTCGCGCGGATTAGGGCAATCCATACTGGAAGCTCATGTGCGGGAATTCGGCCATCATGGTCTTGAAGCCAACACGCCTGCTGCTGAAGCCTATTTGGAACAGCATCAGTTCGCGCTGACATTTGCTACCAATAATCGGCGGCTGATCGCGCAGCGGATGTTGGAGCAGTGGCATACGCAAGGAGAGGCCGCGCTGGACGTGAACCACAATCTGGTGACACCAGCAACGATTGAGGGTATTTCCGGCTGGCTGCACCGCAAAGGTGCGACACCTGCCGATTGCGGCCCGGTCATCATTCCCGGTTCACGCGGTGACTACAGCTACATCGTGCAGCCCATTCCTCACGCCGACAGCCTGTATTCTCTGGCACATGGCGCGGGCAGAAAGTGGATGCGAACGGAGTGTAAGGATCGACTATCTGCACGTTACAGCGTCCAGCAACTGGCGCGTACTCGTTTCGGTAGCCGTGTTATTTGTCAGGACAGGGAACTGATCTTTCAGGAAGCGCCAGAGGCTTACAAACCGATAGACAGCGTGATTGGCGCGATGCAGCAGGCGGGGTTAATCACACTGATTGCCCGTCTGAAACCCGTACTCACCTACAAAACGCGCAGGAGGGATAAATGATATTGCTTCAACTTTCCGCTGCGCAGGGGCCGGACGAATGCATGCTGGCAACCGCAAAAGCGTTGCAGGCTCTGACGCGAGATGCTGCGCGGCACGGTATCGAATGTGAAGTCATCGAAACCGAATCAGGGAAGCGTTCCGGTACGCTGCGTTCCGCCTTGGTTCTGCTAAACGGTGAACAGGCGGAACCGCTGGCTGCCAACTGGTGCGGTACGCTTCAGTGGACGTGCAATAGCCCCTGGCGCAAAGGTGGCGGACGCAAGAACTGGTTTATTGGCATCGCACGCTTTCATCAGGAACAGGTGTTTGCCGATAACGAGATCCGCTTTGAAGCCACCAAGTCTTCCGGTCCCGGCGGGCAGCATGTGAATAAAACCGAGTCTGCCGTCCGCGCCACGCATGTCGCCAGCGGCATCACGGTGAAGGTACAGAGTGAACGTAGCCAGCACGCCAACAAGCGTCTGGCCTGTTATCTCATCGCCTATCGTCTGGAAGCGTTACAGCAACAGCAGCATGCTGAACTACGGGCACAGCGGCGTCTGTTCCACCATCAGATCGAACGCGGCAATCCGGTAAAAGTCTTCAAAGGCGAAGACTTTACGCTGGTCGTCTCGCGCTAACCTCAACTCACGGGCGGCACCCACTGCCGCCCGTGATTTTCCCTGTTAAAGAGAGTGCCATCTGTTCGATGATAGCGCTACACTCCCGCTATCTACTCCTGTCAGGCTGAAACGATGAACATCATGCGGATACTTTTCTTACCCTTAATACTGATGCTGTCCGGCTGCCAGATCATACAAGGAAAGCCTGTCGCGGCACCGCCGCCTGCGGAGAAAGCACTCGAAATTCGCTACGCGCAAACCAGCCAGTTGGAAAAAATGGGGACGATTTCGGTTAACGTACGCGGAAACGCTGATGATGTGGATCGCGCCCTTCAACAGAAAGCCGATGCCTCCGGCGCACATTATTATGTGATTGTGCTGAAATCCGAGGCCGCGACACTCCCGGGCATATGGTTCGCTCGCGCCGTCCTGTATCGCTGAATCTAAGGGACTCGCAGTAAAACAATACCGGGCAGATCCCCGGTATTGTCATGCCACGGCAAATTAATACGACATACACGCCGCATTCAGAATCCCGCCGCTGAGCGAAGCGGCACAGAGAAAGGCACCAGAAGCGATATCGTTATTCTGGATATGCTGGCTGAGGCGCGGCATATACAGGCGCACCGCGAAATAAATCAGCAATTGCACCACCAGCGCGACCACGCCCCAGGTAATGTAATCCACCAGATTCACCGAATTAATCGCCGCACTGGAAAGCGGGATCACGTAGCCAATCAACGCCCCACCAAACCCAATAGCAGCCGTACCGTTGTTTTCTTTAATCAGCGCCCATTCATCATGCGGCGTGACGCGGGTGTAAATAAACAGGAAAGCCAGCACCATGGCAAATCCGATAAAGAAATAGGAAACGAAAGCGAGTAACGACGTAACAATAGGCATAGAGATATTCCTTTTAAATGGCGGGTATAGATGATTATTGCATAGCAAAGCGTTTATACATGACTTTACGTGATAAACAACGCAAGAATCCCCTGCGGAGCACTTTATCCCTGGTCTTCATATCCGCACGAGTCTCCTCACATTTTTTAAGAAAACGGATAAGTATTGCGCCTGAAATGCCGATAACAGATAAGGTATTTTTTATTAGTTAGATAGTGCCTGCTTCACCTTCATCACCTGCTTTTTATGCAAACACACAACGACAACTAATCCGTTCTTGGCCTGCAAAGACGGAAAATAATTAATGAACAAAAGGAAGAGGTTTATGCTGCGCTGGATGTCATTTCAAAACCTGTCTGTAACACGAAAGTTATTGGTGGGATTTGGTTTATTGCTCATCATGGGGGTGATTCTCTCCATGGTCGGCTTTTACGGATTGCACAATAGCGACCAATCGCTGAAGCGCATCAGCCGCCTTGGTGCCATGTATGACAAGACCGTTGTCGCCAGAGAAAACAATTTCGGCTATGCGCTGGAGCGTAAAGCACAGTATCTGGAACAGCACGACAGTGCGATCAGTAACATTAGCGAAGAACTGTCAGCCTTGCTGAAAGCGATCGACACGGGCCATTGGCCAACGGAAGATAAAAGTACCATTCAGGATATCAGCACATCACTCAACGCCTATATTACACAGCGCCAGCAGGTTATGAGCCCAGATGTCAGCCAACAGCGGCTCAGTGAATTAAACGCTCAGATGGCGGTGTTGCAGGAAAATATCAATAAGCTTTACTTCACGGAAGAGACCCGCGCCGGTCATAACGTCATTAGCAGCGATATACAGTTGGGCGTGATTACGCTGATTGCCATCATACTCGGTCTGACCACGGCCATTGTTATCTCACGACAGATCGTCCGTCCGCTACACCAGGCGTTACACGCTACCCGCGCAATTGCGGAAGGCGATCTTACCGTACAGCTTCATAATGAACGCCGCGATGAATTGGGTCAGTTAATTTCAGCCATGGGGCAGATGAACCATAATCTGCACAGCATGATTGATAAAATTCGCCTCAGCGCGAACCAGATTTCCTATGCCGCTGGAGAAATTACCGCCGGTAACGTCGATCTTTCTTCTCGCACGACGCAGCAAGCCGCCGCACTTGAAGAAACTGCCGCCAGTATGGAACAGCTGACGTCAACGGTGAAGCAGAATGCCGATAACGCCCATCAGGCTAACCGGCTGGTCATGGATGCCTCCAATACCGCGAATCAAGGAGGAGAGCAGGTATCTAAAGCCGTTAATACCATGCACGATATTGCGCAAAGCTCCCACCGCATCGCTGAAATTACCTCAATGATCAACAGCATCGCGTTTCAGACCAATATCCTGGCGCTCAATGCCGCGGTAGAGGCTGCGCGAGCCGGTGAACAAGGGCGTGGTTTCGCCGTCGTCGCCAGCGAAGTGCGTAGTCTTGCACAGCGCAGCGCACAGGCGGCCAAAGAGATCGATACACTGATTGCTGAGTCGGTTTCGCAGATTAATAACGGTGCTGCACTCGTTAACGGCGCGGGGAAAACGATGGAAGGGATTGTCCAGTCAGTGACGCAGGTCCACGACATCATGAAAGACATTACTACCGCGTCGGACGAACAGCATCGCGGCATTTCTCAGGTTGGTCAGGCTATTATAGAAATGGATCAGAACACACAGCAAAACACCGTGCTGGTGGAGCAATCCTCATCTGCCGCTCAGTCTCTGGAACAGCAGGCGCTCATCCTGTCGGATGCGGTCTCCGTTTTCCGGCTTTTACAGCCTTCACAACACGAGGTTCGCAGACTGACATCTGCTGCATAAGCACTATTTAGAACACCAGCCAAAAAAATCAACGAGGTGCCTGATGGCACCTCGTTATTATTGATAGCGACGGCAATTATGCGCGCTGGCGAACGGCTTCAAACAGGCATACGCCAGTGGCAACAGAGACATTCAGTGAAGACACGCTGCCCGCCATCGGAATACTGATCAGCTCATCGCAGTGTTCACGAGTCAAACGACGCATACCTTCCCCTTCCGCGCCCATCACCAGCGCCAGCGGCCCGGTCAGTTTGCTTTGGTACAGTGTATGATCCGCTTCACCCGCCGTGCCGACGATCCAGATGTTACGTTCCTGCAACAAGCGCATCGTACGGGCAAGATTGGTCACGCTGATAACCGGTACAGTTTCTGCCGCGCCACAGGCCACCTTCTTCACCGTCGCATTCAGTTGCGCGGAACGATCGCGTGGCACAATCACCGCGTGCACACCCGCCCCATCCGCATTACGCAGGCAAGCACCCAAGTTGTGTGGATCGGTCACGCCGTCCAATATCAGCAGGAAAGGCGTTTCCAGATTATCTAACATCGCAGGCAGATCGTTTTCCTGATATTTCCGCCCTTCTTTGACTTTCGCTACGATCCCCTGATGCACCGCGTCTTCAGCCTGCTTATCCAGCCATTGGCGATTCGCCACTTGAATGACGATGCCCTGCGCTTCCAGCTCCGTAATAACGGACTGAAGGCGACGATCGTCGCGTCCTTTCAGAATAAAGACTTCCAGAAAACGCTGTGGATCGCGCTCAAGCAGTGCCTTAACCGCGTGGATACCGTAAATAATTTCGCTCATTGATACTCTTCAAATTGTGTAAAGCGAGATAACATTCGTCTTGCGGGTTGTAGAGACCGAAGTCTCTACAACGTCAAGCCGTTCGTTATTCCTCAGATTTCTTCTTTGCTCGTTTAGCCTTCGTCGCGGCGGCAATTTTACGCGTTTTTTCCGCGTTCTTTTTCGCTTTATCGCGGTTCTTTTTCGGCTTGGCTTTTGGCTTATCCGACTTCGCGCTGCTATCGCCTTCTTTGCGGAATGCGGCATCCGGCTCAAAGTTTGCCGGCGCTTTGCTCGCGCTGCGACGACGTCGAGCTGGCTTGGCCTCACGCGAATCCGGCTTCTTCACACGGTCGCGTGCCGTTTTACCTTCGCCGCGCACCTTGCGCGTGCTGGAAATCAGCGCAAAATCAATGTTGCGCTCATCCATATGAACGGCTTCAACACGAATTTCGACTTCATCACCCAGACGATAAACCTGCCCGCGCGATTCGCCGATCAGCCGCTGGCCGATATTATCGTAGCGGTAGTAATCATTATCCAGCGTGGAAACGTGCACCAACCCATCGATAAACAGATCTTTCAGGCGCACGAAGAAGCCAAAACCGGTCACACTGGCGATAATCCCCGTAAAGACCTCACCCACGTGATCCTGCATAAAGTCGCATTTCAGCCAGTCTGCAACGTCACGCGTGGCTTCATCCGCACGACGCTCCGTCATCGAGCAATGCATACCCAGCTGTAGCATCTCATTAATGTCGCTATGCCAGCCGCCCGTTGACGTCCAGCGCTCATGACGATCGCTCAGCAGATACTTAATGGCGCGGTGCAGTGACAGGTCTGGATAACGACGAATCGGCGATGTGAAATGGCCGTAAGACGTTAATGCCAGACCGAAGTGGCCTCGGTTCTCTGGGTCATAAATCGCCTGCTTCATTGAACGCAGCAGCATAGTTTGCAGCATTTCCCGATCGGGACGGTCAGCCAACTCATTCATCAATTCTGCGTAATCTTTCGGCTGTGGTTTCATTCCACCTTTCAGCGTCAGCCCCAGCTCACCCAGTACGCTACGCAGGGCTAAGACATGGTCTTCACTCGGCTGATCGTGTACGCGGAACAGCGCAGGTTCTTCGTTTTTCTCCACAAATTTCGCGGCAGAGATATTCGCCAGAATCATGCACTCTTCGATCAGCTTGTGCGCATCATTACGCACCACCGCTTCCACACGCTCGATACGGCGTTCAGCGTTGAAAATGAACTTCGCTTCTTCCGTTTCAAACGCGATGCCGCCACGCACTTCACGCGCGTGTTCAAGCGCCTTGTACATACGGTGCAGCTCTTCCAACCCACCTACCAGCGGCTTGTAGTGCTCGCGCAGCTCGGCGTCGCCTTGCAGAATATGCCACACTTTAGTGTAGGTCAGGCGCGCATGCGAACTCATCACCGCTTCATAGAACTTATAGGACGACAGCTTACCCTGCGCCGAGACGGTCATTTCACAGACCATACACAGGCGATCGACCTGCGGGTTAAGCGAACAGAGTCCGTTCGACAGGACTTCCGGCAACATCGGCACCACCTGCGACGGGAAGTATACCGACGTGCCACGCGCACGCGCTTCATGGTCGAGCGCCGTATTTGGCCGAACGTAATAGCTCACGTCCGCAATCGCAACCCATAAACGCCAGCCACCGCCACGTTTCGGTTCACAATGCACCGCGTCATCGAAATCGCGAGCATCTTCGCCGTCAATGGTGACCAGCGGCAGCTTACGCAGATCCACACGGCCTTTTTTCGCGGCTTCAGGCACTTCTTCGGAGAGATCTTTCACCTGCTCTTCCACTTTAGGTGGCCAGGTGTGCGGAATATCATGAGTACGCAGGGCGATATCCACCGCCAGCCCAGTGCCCATGTTGTCACCGAGGATCTCGACGATCTTACCCACCGCTTTCGTGCGGCGCGTGGCGCGTTGCGTCAGCTCAACCACCACCACGAAGCCCATGCGAGCACCGTTAATTTCTTCTTTCGGGATCAGAATATCGAAGCTCAGGCGGCTGTCATCCGGCACCACGAACCCGACACCGGCATCGACAAAATAGCGGCCGACAATTTGTCCGGTACGCGGTTCCAGCACGCGCACAATGCGCCCTTCACGGCGTCCTTTACGATCAGCACCCAGCGGCTGTGCCAGTGCAACATCGCCGTGAATCGTCCGTTTCATCTCTTCAGCCGACAGATAAAGATCGTCTTTACGGCCTTCCACGCGCAGGAAGCCGAAACCATCGCGGTGACCAATGACCGTACCGCGCAGCAAATCGAGCTTTTCCGGCAACGCATAGCACTGACGGCGGGTAAAAATAAGCTGACCATCACGCTCCATCGCACGCAGGCGACGGCGCAGCGCTTCGAGAGCTTCTTCTCCGGTTAATTGCAGGTCGGCGGCTAATTCTTCCCGGCTAATCGGGGTATCGCGTTTGGCGATGTGCGCCAAAATATATTCACGACTGGGGATGGGGGATTCGTATTTTTCTGCTTCGCGTTCCAGGAATGGATCTTGTGACATTGCGGTTCCTCCGTTGTCATCAGCAGGAGGCTGAACAAAATTCATTCAACCAACAATAATTTATAAAGCGGCGGGTTTTCTTTGACCATATCAGCCAGCGTGTATTGATCCAGCTCGTGCAGAAAATTTTGTACCGCCTGTTGAAGCACCTGCTTCAAGCGACAGGCTGATGTTATGTGGCAAAAATCATGGCTACAGTTAACCAGTGTGAGCGGTTCAAGTTCTCGTACCACATCACCAATTCGGATGGTTTCTGCCGGTTTCCCCAGGCGGATACCGCCATTCTTACCACGCACGGCCATTACCAACCCAGCACGACTAAGTTGATTGATAATTTTGACCATATGATTACGGGACACGCCATACACTTCCGTTACCTCCGAAATGCTGGTCATTTTCCCACCCGGCAGTGACGCCATGTAGATGAGCGCCCGCAAACCATAATCCGTGAAACTTGTTAACTGCACATAAACCTCGGATACCTCTGGGTATCATTGACTGGCGTATTGAGTACGCCCCTGAAAAACCAACGCTATTGACAGATGATAAACCAGGCACAAACACTACGGCTAATTATTTATACCCTTTACGCTGCGAGAGACCAGCGGGATACGCCCTGTTTGCCAACACCTTTTGCTCCTGCCATATCTTTTTAATTTTATCTCACCGCAACACAGATAACGTATTCTCTTTAGTTTCACACACCACATCCAATGATGACTGGGTTATCACCGACGAAGGCGGCGTAAGGAAAAGGACACCATGGGGTTGAAAAATATTTCTATTCGTACTGGCTTATTAACGTTATTGCTGTTAATCACCCTGCTCCTACTGATCGTCAGCGGCATGGGCGTGGTTGCCATTGAGAAGGACAGGGAAACGCTGACAGCGCAAAACCAGATTCAGGGCATTGAGCTCGGCAACCTGATGAGCGGCTATAACCAGACGCTCAGCGCAAGAGCCTCGGCAACGCTCGCCGTCAGGAAGATCGAAATTGGCCTGCTGGACGACGGTGCCAGAGAAACCGGGGTCGTAGAGAAACATCTGCGCCAATCGCAGGAAGACATCGAACGCGTGATCAAATCAGCCAATGCCGATCCCAAACAGCAGGCGCTGGCGCAGGACGTATTGAAAACCTATCAGGCCTATTTTCAGCAGGGCATGACGCCGATGCTGAGCGCACTGCAAAAACAGTATACCGACGAATACTATGAAGTTCTGGAAAAACAGCTCGGCCCGCTGAGTGAGGCCTTTGATTTGTCGATCCAGAATTTCCGACAGTATGCTCAGCAGCTTTCCGAACAGGGTCTGGCACAGTCCGAGCGCAATGAGCGCATCATGCTGCTGCTCATTGCCATTGCCAGCCTGTTATCTATCACGCTGGTGGTATTAGCCTGGGTCGCACTGCGTCACATGCTGCTCAAACCGCTGGACTATGCCATTGAGCAGTTGGAGCAGGTTGCTAGCGGTAATCTGACACGCCGCCTGATTCAAGGCGGAAACAACGAACTGGGGCGGCTCAATGATGCCATCGGCCGTATGCAAGGGGCGCTGCTGGAATCGGTTAGCCAGGTGCGCGATGCCAGCACGCAAATCGATCTAGGTAGCCGCGAACTGTTTGAAGAAAACGCTCAGCTTTCCCAACGCACCGAGGAATCCGTTGCTGCACTGGAACAGACCGCAGCGAGCATGGAGCAACTGAGCGCGACGGTGAAACTTAATGCCGATCACGCAGAACTCGCACATCAGCTCGCCAATAACGTCTCGAACACCAGCAGCCGCAGCAACGAGTCCGTCTGTTACGTCATTGAAAAAATGCAGGAGATCGCCACCAGCGCCAAACGCATTAATGACATTCTCAGCGTTATTGACGGCATCGCGTTCCAGACCAACATTCTGGCGCTGAACGCTTCCGTCGAGTCAGCGCGCGCAGGCGAACAAGGTAGAGGCTTTGCTGTCGTCGCCGGAGAAGTGCGTAATCTGGCGCAGCATAGCGCACAAGCGGCGAAAGAGATCCGTGCATTGATTCTAGATTCCCAAACGCGCGTGTCCGAAGGGCTTCAATTAGCCTCTAAAGCGGGTGAAACCATGGACGAAGTGACCGACGAAATCATCCGTATTACACAGCTGATGCGAGACATTTCCACCGCCACGCAAGAACAGCATCGCGGTATTGAGCAGGTTAACGTCGCCTTCACACAGATCGATAAGGTCGCTCAGCACAACGCACAGCTCGTCAAAGCCTCATCCGCGACGACGCAGTCGCTGGAGCAGCAGTCCCAGCAGTTGATGCGGTCTATGGCGCTATTTCAGGTAGACCCTCGCCTTTCCTAATTTACAGATGTATTACACCGCCTGTGGTCAGCCCAACGCCGATCACAGGCCTTCCGCTGAATCGCCCACGCCCTATTTACGCCGCATATCCTCTCAAAAATCGAATAAATAATGACAGAAGGCAGGAACCCTCTTCCCTCTTCACACACCTATTTCATAGGTATACTTTCAGATAATTTGAGTATTATTTTTTTACCGCTATTCTCTGTTTTTACACATAAGCGTATAAATAGAGTTTCCGCGTAAAAGCGGCAAAATCAATTACGGCAATACATTGAATAAAAAGACAATGAGAGACATCTCTTATTGGTAATATTCATCATGCGTTCTAGGTTATTAATTACCTATTAATATAATATTTATTAAATTAATTAATAGCAGGCTATTTTATTAATTCGCTCCATTGATTTTCGCGTAAAAAAGGGAGACGGTCGATCGCCCGATAACATCACAGATGGCTTCATGATAAAACGAATGCCTCTGACAACAGCGAATCAAGGGTAAAGACAGAAAGAATATAGGCAAATATAAACATGAATAATCAGTCAGTTGATGTTGATTTGATTACCAGGTTTGACAATGAAGCCAAACTGCACGCGCTCAATTCCGTTTATGCCATCGCCGAATTCGACCTGGCAGGGAAATTGATTGAAGCCAATCCTCTTTTTTGCAAAATGCTGGGCTACAAAAAAGAAGACATTATTCAGAAAAACCACACGCTTTTTCTGCCAGAAGCACAGCGTCAAAAACATGAGCATTTCTGGCACGATGTAATTAAAGGGAATATTAACGCAGGGGAATTCCAACGGAAAACCCAAAAAGGAGACATCATTTGGCTCCACGCCGCCTATACGCCCATTATTGATCATTCAGGTCGCCGCGTTGGCGTCATAAAACTGGCGCTTGATATTACTCAGGAAAAGCGTCTGATGTCGGAGCATCGGGCACAGCTAGACGCGATTGAAAATTCGCAAGGCGTGATCGAGTTTGATAAAGACGGCTATATTACTCACGTCAATAAACACTATCTGATGCTGACGGGCTACGAAGGGAAGGAAATTCTCGGCCTGCACCACAAGTCACTCTGCGATCCTCTTTATACCGAACAAGCCGACTATCAAACATTCTGGGAAACCTTGCATCGCGGTCACCCTATCAGCGGACGATTCCACCAGTTGGGCAAAGACAGCCATTCATTCTGGATACAGGCGACCTACAGTCCGGTTATGGATAGCGACGGTAATGTGAGAAAAATCATTAAATATGCTCACAACATCACGCAAAACGTCGAAACCGAAAAGAGAGCCCATCAGCAAGGCATCATTCTCGATATCCTGCTGTCAGTCCACGACAGCTTTCTGCTCGACCACAATCTGCCTTCCGCCTGCGATAAAGTCTTTGAGCGGCTGCTGAGCGTCACCAACAGCACCTTCGGCTTCATTGCCACATTGCAGGAAGATGAAAACGGCCAGTCGCTCTATCTTCCCGCGATATCCAGTCTTGCCTGGGATGAAGAAACCCTGACCTGGTACAGAAACCAGCGCAAAACCCACGGCGGCCTGAGGCTCCGTAAACTGGATAATCTGTTTGGTCACGTTGTTACCCACAATACCGTGGTGTGCACCAATAACCTGTTGAGGCAAAAGGCTGGTCGGGACCTCCCGCCCATCCATCCCGCGCTGTATTCCCTGCTGGGGATTCCTATCACCCACAACGGCAAAGCGATCGGAATGATCGCACTGGCTAACCGTCGGGAAGGTTACGATCAAACGATGGTCGAACTACTGACCCCACTGGTGAAAACACTCGGTATCATCATTCACGCCCGTTCGCTGGAAGATGAGCGTACACAGATAGAGGCCTCCTTACGCTTTAACGCGGGGCATGATTTTCTTACCGGCCTGCCAAATCGCAGCAGCTTCTTCGAACAAGCCAACGCCTTTTTTCTATACAAACAGCAAAACCAGCAGACAGATAAAAGCTGTTTGGCCATTATTGACATCGATTTATTCAAAAACATTAACGATCAATACGGCCATCTGGCTGGCGATGCTGTCCTCAAAGAGCTGGCAATACTCATGCGCATGTCACTGCGTCTGGAAGATCTGGTCGCCCGGCTTGGGGGCGAGGAGTTCATCATACTGTTAAAAGATGTCTCTTATGAAACGGCGGTGATGACCATCGAACGTATTCGTAAAGCGATTGAGCAACACACGCTGGAATACGATCGCCAGAATCTGCATTTCACAATCAGCGCAGGGATTGCCGCCTACTGTTCCGATCTTGCTTCCGTTGAAGACTGGATTCAGTTAGCCGATGCAAACCTCTATGCAGCTAAACGGCAAGGGCGCAACTGTGTGAAATAAGCCCATCCCGACAGCGCTGCTGGTAGCTTTGTTCGAACGTTTGCATTCCCGCGGCCCCCCCCGTTTGAATCAGTCCGGGAAGCTGGTGCGTTTTCCCTTCCCGAATCAGGTTGCTGACTGCCGCTGTCGCCGTCAGCACTTCATAGAGCGCAATACGGCCACCGTGTGCCGCAGGCAGTAACGTTTGCGTCACTATCGCCTGTAAACAGGTAGCTAACTGGCTGCGAACATAGGCTTTCTCTTCGCCGGGAAAGACGTCAATCAGACGGTCAACCGCCTGGGATGCACTGCGTGTATGCAGCGTTGATAGCACCAAATGGCCCGTTTCCGCTGCCGTCAGCGCCAGCCGAATCGTCTCTGTATCACGCAGTTCACCCAGCAGAATGACATCAGGATCTTCCCTCAATGCCGCGCGTAGCGCCTGCGAAAAAGACGCGCTGTGCGTACCAATCTCCCGCTGCTGAATCAGGCAGCGTCGACTGTAATGAATAAACTCGATCGGATCCTCCAGCGTGATCACATGACGATCGCTACTGTCGTTTAATACCCCGATCATTGCCGCCAGCGTTGTGGATTTACCGCTGCCCGTCGCGCCGGTAATCAGGAGTAGTCCGTTTGGTTTTTCCAGCAGCGTCGATAGAACAGGTGGCGCATGCAGCTCGTCCAGTGAAGGCTGAACAGACGGAATAATGCGCAGCGCCGCAGACAGCCCTTCCCGCTGGCGAAACACGTTCACTCGCAGGCGTCGTCCATCGGGTAGCATTAACGCGCCATCCACCTGCCCCATCAGCCGTAGTTGCTCGCTCTGAACCGGTTCAAGCCAGGCGTCGCACCATTGCGCCACCTGCTCCGGCGTTAAACGTGGTAAGGTATTTTCAGGTTGTATCCGCCCATCCACACGCAGTACTGGCGGATGCCCGCTACAAAGGTGCAGATCCGAGGCATTATGTTTTACACTACGCGCTATCCACTCATCCAATTCCATAGATTAACCTCCTGAATAACCATGACGACAATCCAGCAGAATCTACAGGTCATCCGGCAGCAAATCGCCACCGCCGCTGTGCATTGCGCACGGGCACCAGAAGAAATTACACTACTTGCAGTCAGTAAAACCAAACCTGTGAGCGCGATCGAAGAAGCCATTGCGGCAGGGCAACGTGCGTTTGGCGAGAACTATGTTCAGGAAGGCGTAGAGAAGATTCACTATTTCCAGGAAAACCACCCGGATACACAGCTGGAATGGCACTTTATCGGCCCGTTACAGTCAAATAAAAGTCGGCTGGTAGCAGAGCATTTTGATTGGTTTCACACTGTGGATAAGCTGCGCATCGCACAGCGTCTGAGCGAACAGCGCCCGGCAACGTCGCCACCGTTAAATGTGTTATTGCAGATTAATATCAGCAATGAAGCGAGCAAATCCGGCATTATGGTGGATGAATTAGCAGGGCTCGCCGCCAGCGTCGCCGCGCTGCCTAACCTGCGCCTACGTGGCCTGATGGCGATTCCGGCACCGGAAACCGATGATGAACAGCAGTTAGCCGTTTTCAAACAAATGGCCGCGCTGTTCCAAACGTTGTCCATCACTTATCCGCATATTGATACACTCTCTATGGGGATGACGAACGACATGCGTGCAGCAATTACCGCTGGCAGCACGCTGGTACGCATCGGTACGGCAATCTTTGGCACACGGGACTATTCAACAAAAAGCGCATAAACCGCAGAGGCACGTCATCTTTAACAAACAGGTGAGCAACGAGGATGCAGATGCAGCAACGTAAAATAGCGTTTATTGGTGCCGGAAACATGGCGCAAGCCATTATTACCGGGTTGGTCAACGGCGGTTATCCCGCCCAACACATCAGTGTCTGCGCACCTTCGGGTAAAAACCGCGATGCGCTGGCTGCACAATATGGCGTCATCAGCAGCGCGGATAATGTCCGCTGCGCTCAGGAAGCGGACGTCATTGTTTTGGCTGTCAAACCGCAAATGATGGCAACAGTGTGCGAACCACTGCATGAGCAAGTCAACTTCTCCGGTAAGCTGGTGCTCTCAATTGCGGCAGGTATCAGCATTGCCCGTTTTCAGGCAATGTTGGGAGAACCATTGAATATCGTGCGGATTATGCCAAACACGCCGTCTCTGGTCGGCAAAGGCATGAGCGGGATGTATGCCCCCGCCTCCGTCAGTCAGGCAGATAAAGACTTCACCGCACAGCTGATGCAGAGCGTCGGTAAAATTTGCTGGGTGGATAGCGAACAAGGTATTAACGGTGTGATCGCCGCAGCGGGCAGCGCACCGGCCTATTTCTTCCTGTTTATGGAAGCGATGCAGCAGGAATCCATCCGTCAGGGGTTCAGCCAGGCAACGGCTCGCCTACTGGTGCAACAGGCCGCGTCCGGCGCTGCCGCACTGGTTGAAGCCAATCCCGATACGCCGCTATCGACACTGCGGGAAAATGTGACGTCCAAGGGCGGTACCACAGCAGAAGCCTTACGGGTATTTAACGAACAGCAGTTGACGCAAACCGTGGCTGAAGCCATGCAGGCGGCAATTGCTCGCGCACAGGAAATGGAAACGCTTTTTTAACCAAAGCGGGTTCCCCGATTCTTTATCTCATTAAGGAAAAGACGTACTTATGCTCACCCTGACTTTTCTGGTCAAAACGCTGGTCGACCTCTATGTAATGGTCCTGCTGCTACGCATCTGGATGCAGTGGTCACGCAGCGATTTCTATAACCCGCTATCGCAATTTGTCGTCAAAATCACCCAGCCGATTGTCGGGCCACTGCGCCGCATTCTGCCGTCGTTAGGGCCGATTGACAGCGCCTCGCTGCTGCTGGCCTTTATTCTCACGACGATCAAATACCCGTTACTGCTGTTGATTCAGGTTGGCGCGATCTCCCTTAGCCCAATGAACCTGCTGGTCGGGCTCATTTCGCTAATTAAATCCGCGGGCTATCTGGTTTTCTGGGTCATCATCATCCGTTCGATTATGAGCTGGGTCAGCCAGGGCCGTAGCCCAATCGAGTATCTGCTGCATCAGTTGACCGAACCGCTGATGGCGCCGCTCCGCCGCATTATTCCGGTTATGGGCGGCATCGATTTCTCCGCGATGGCGGTGATTCTGATTCTGTATATGCTCAACTATCTGGGCATGGACCTATTCCCGGGGCTGTGGTTCCTGCTGTGAGTGCCATTACCCGCCACGGCGATGCGCTGGTGATTCGGCTGTATATTCAGCCGAAAGCCAGCCGGGATCAGATCGTGGGTTTGCATGGCGACGAACTAAAAGTCGCCATCACCGCACCACCAGTTGATGGGCAGGCCAATGCCCATTTGACCAAATTTCTCGCCAAACAGTTTCGAGTCGCCAAGAGTCTGGTCGTGATTGAAAAAGGCGAACTCGGACGGCATAAACAGATTAGAATTACCCATCCGCAACACATCCCGGCTGACGTCGCGGGCTTCATTGAATAAACACGATTGAATAAATACGCAGGACAAGACGATGCAAAAAGTGGTTTTGGCTACCGGAAACCCCGGTAAAGTGCGCGAGCTCGCCAGCTTGCTGGCCGATTTCGGTCTGGATATTGTGGCTCAGACTGAGCTAGGTGTGGATTCCGCCGAAGAAACCGGCCTGACCTTTATCGAAAACGCCATCCTGAAAGCACGTCATGCGGCACAAATCACAGGATTGCCGGCGATTGCCGATGATTCCGGTCTGGCTGTCGATGCGCTGGGCGGTGCACCGGGCATTTACTCGGCACGCTACGCGGGTGTGGATGCCAGCGACCAGCAAAATCTGGATAAGCTGCTGCTGACGCTAAAAGACGTACCAGACGAACAGCGCCACGCCAGCTTCCACTGCGTGCTGGTGTATCTGCGCCACGCGGAAGACCCGACGCCGATTGTCTGCCACGGTAGCTGGCAAGGAGTGCTGACGCATGAAGCCGCGGGCAGCGGTGGCTTCGGCTATGACCCGATCTTCTTCGTGCCAGAGCTGGGTAAAACGGCAGCGGAACTGACGCGTGAAGAGAAGAACGCACAGTCTCACCGTGGCCAGGCGCTGCGCCTGTTGCTGGATGCGCTACGCAATGCTTAAGCTTCCCCCGCTCAGCCTGTACATTCATATTCCGTGGTGCGTACAGAAGTGTCCATATTGCGACTTCAACTCGCATGCGCTGAAAGGCGACGTGCCGCATCAGGAATATGTCGATCATCTACTGGCAGATCTGGATGCTGATTTGCCGCTAGCAAGCGGTCGTGAACTGCACTCGATCTTTATCGGCGGCGGCACGCCCAGCCTGCTGAGCGCGGAAGCGATGCAGGCACTGCTCGATGGCGTTCGGGCGAGAATTCCGTTAACGCCGGATGCCGAAATTACGATGGAAGCCAATCCCGGTACGGTTGAAGCCGAGCGTTTCAGCGGTTATCAGCACGCGGGAATTAATCGTATCTCCATCGGCGTTCAGAGTTTTGATCCGCAGAAACTGACACGCCTCGGGCGTATTCACGGTCCGGCCGAGGCCAGATGCGCAGCACAGTTGGCGACCGGGCTGGGATTACGCAGCTTTAATCTGGATCTGATGCACGGCTTGCCGGATCAATCGTTGGACGAAGCACTGGACGACCTGCGTCAGGCCATTGCGCTCAATCCACCGCATTTATCGTGGTATCAGCTGACCATCGAACCCAATACGCTGTTTAGCTCGCGCCCACCTACACTACCGGATGATGACGCGCTGTGGGACATCTACGAGCAGGGTCACACGTTACTGAGCGCTGCGGGTTACCAACAGTATGAAACCTCTGCCTATGCCAAACTAGGCTACCAGTGCCAGCACAACCTGAACTACTGGCGCTTCGGTGACTATTTGGGAATTGGCTGTGGCGCGCACGGCAAGCTGACCTTCAACGACGGGCGCATTCTTCGTACGGTAAAAATCCGCCATCCTCGCGGCTATATGCAAGGCGCCTATCTGGATAAGCAACACGACGTCGCCAATGACGATCGGCCATTTGAGTTTTTCATGAACCGCTTTCGCCTGCTGGAAGCCGCTCCACGTGAGGATTTCACCGCGTATACCGGTCTGGAAGAACACAGCATTCGCCCGATGTTGGAACAGGCGCTGGCACAAGGCTATCTGACGGAAACTGCCACACACTGGCAAATCACCGAACACGGAAAACTGTTTTTGAATTCCCTGCTGGAACTGTTTCTGAATGAATAATAGCTCTATTTTTATTCATATCTTTACCTGAAAACAAGAACATAACGCGTTCATTCAAGAAAAATACCTTCACATGGCATGATAGAGGTGGCATATTTTTTGTCGCCTCTATCAGCCCTATCTGTGAGTGATAATCTGCTATATTTCAAACCGAATATATTGGCTTTACCAACAGATGTAACCTCTTGATAACTAATAAGCATCATTAATAAAGCGTTCCTTTCAACCAGTGCTATCGACCGCCTAAAATCGATTTATCATGAGGTTACATTCAAATTGCGCAAAATATTTAGCCATAAGTCGACGCAAAAACAGATATCCCTCCCAATTCCCCCTCGATACCTAAAAAACGCTCTATGATTAAATCCCATCCATGAGCCACACGATGAAATGACAATGACGATATAAAAAATAATTAACTTGATAATAATTTTTATTAAAATAAGAAGTTAATTAAATAATTAAAAGTTAGCGAACTACTAACGTGAAAAACATAACAACAAAAAATAATTAACAAAAAAACATTCATTTTTTAAAACACCACGACTACACTAAAAGGTAATTTCATAAACGAGAATAAATAATTACCCTCATGCATTTATGCGGCAAGCACAATGAGAAAAATAACAATGAAAAACATAAAGTTAAGGTCTTCACCTACCTTTTAATAACAAAGTAAAACATGGATAAAAACTCAAATAACAGAAGCAATTAATTAAAAAAAAGACAAACATTTCAACTAGTTGGGTATTTAAGATGGTATAACAATCACATTATCACCTTTGATTAATAAAGAAAATATGCTTTTCGCTTTCAGGAGAAAAAATCATGGAAAAGAAAAATAACTCATTTGATACAGTAACGAGAAGGAAAGAAAATAAAAAAATTGAGGAAAAAGAAATTTTCGCCATTGTCATTCATTATATAAATGTTTTACTTACCTTTTATTCACAGAAGTCCTGCAATGACGATCTGCTACCAATAAACACTCATGTCAGAGAAGGGATTGTGTCATGTAACGATCGTCATCCCGTTTCAGTTTTGTTTAGCATTGTGTCGCTAACATCTACGTCATCAGTAATGGGAAAATTTTTTTTAATAAAACAGTACACAGGCCGTTTGCTTACATGCAAAAAAAACATCAATTACGGAAACTTATACATTAGATGTAATCAATTCCCACCAGCAACAAAAGTTACAGATAACATCATAAATGGCATAGCGCTTAAAACCACCCACTTACTTCGGTTGAACGAAAAGCAAGGGGATGTATTGCATTTTATTTTTTCGGCATATTGCACCTTGAATTCAAGACGGCAGAGCCATGAAATTAGATCACTGCTCAACATAACATACTGCATGATAATAATTTATATTCACCAGACAACGTTAATTATGAAAACATCGGATTCATAAGGAAAAACTCACTAAAAACCCTATGTAATACTTGAGAGAACATTTTAAAAATAATGGCTCCTTTCTTTATAGATTTTTCTGTAAAGAAAATCAGATTGGCCATCTAAGAAAATAATATAAAAAAAACAATCCTTATGCAAAAATCAACCTAAATACATCAACACATTAACAACAAATTGGTGACAATTATTATGAAGAGAAATCCATTTCATTCTGGAGCAGCATTCCTACGTCGAATAGCGTGGTTGAACATCATTGTTCAACTTATGTTCCCATTACTAAGTGCTTTCACGCCAGCTACAGCTAGTGTAAACATCAGCCAAACAGACATTAATAAAACAGAAAAAAAAACAATATTCACGGAAGCATACATCCTAAAAAAAGGAGAAACGGCATCATCTGTCGCAAAAAAATACAACCTGACATTGGATGAATTACGTCAGCTAAACCAACAGCGTTTTTTTCCTCATACCTTTGCCCATCTTCAGACCGGGGATGAAATTGATGTCCCACAGAGGAAGTCTCCATTTTCAGTAGATAATACAAACAATAAAAATACAGATGCTAGCACAGACAAAAAGCTGGCAAGCCAAGTGTATGCTGGCGCCACTGTATTATCTAATGAAAATGCAGCCAAATCTGGAGAACGGATGCTGCGTTCTACTGCCACGAACCAAATCAACCATTCTGTAGAACAATGGCTGAGCCAATTTGGCACGGCACGGGTAAAAATTAACAGCAATAACAAACTAGACGGTAGTGCTGCCGATATTTTAATCCCACTTTATGATCAGAAAAATGCCATGTTATTTACTCAACTTGGCGCCAGAAACAAAGATAGTCGCAACACCGTCAATGTTGGCATGGGTTTTCGTACCTTCAATAACAATTGGATGTATGGTGTTAACTCCTTCCTTGATAACGACATCACTGGAAAAAACCGGCGAATTAGCCTGGGAGCTGAAGCCTGGACAGACTATCTGAAGCTATCGGCTAATAGCTATTTCGGTATTACCGATTGGCATCAGTCGAGAGATTTTAACGGTTACAATGAACGCCCAGCTGACGGTTATGATATTCGAGCTGAAGCTTATCTGCCCTCTTATCCACAGATAGGAGGAAAACTTATGTTTGAAAAATATCGCGGCGAAAATGTTGCTTTATTTGGCAAAGAAAACCAACAGAAGAATCCTTATGCCGCAACTATTGGCGTCAATTATACGCCATTCCCTTTATTAACAGTGGGAACGGAGCACCGAGCAGGCAAAGGGGGACAAGAAGATAATAACATTAGCCTCCAACTAAACTATAGTTTTGGCAATTCTTGGCAATATCACATCAGCCCATCAGCGCTGGCCAGTCATCGTGCGGTATCTGGTAATCGATACAATTTGGTAGAGCGTAATAATCACATTGTTCTGGATTACCAGAAAAAAGATGAAATTCAACTCACTTTACCAGAAAGTATTCAAGGTAATACAGGAGACACAGCTACGGTTACGGCTAGGGTCACCGGAAAACATGCTCTTGAGCGTATTGAGTGGAGCGCCGCCCCTCTAGTAGCAGCAGGAGGAAAACTCACGTCCACATCAATCAATACCGTTGCTATCACATTGCCGCCCTACCAACACTCAGGAGGGAGTAATACAAACCATTATCAATTAACGGCTTTCGCCTATGATGTTGAAGGTAATCAATCAAATCAGGCAGTAACCGAAATAAAAGTGGATGAACAAGAGATTAGTGCAGCACGCTCAACCACAACAGCCACACCAAATATCCTGCCCGCAGACGGACAAGCAACGAGTTTGATAGCGGTAACGTTACGAGATAACAACAACAACCCAGTTAGCGGTGTTGCCAGCCAACTCGTGCTCTCCACCAATTTTACTGGCAATACAATACAACAGCGCCAAATCACGGCCAATAAAGATATCCACCTAGGCGCGATTACTGAGTCCTCTGCCGGAGTATACCACTCGACACTCACCGCCGGCACTCAGACAGGAATAGTGACTATTCAACCATCCATCAATGAACAGAAACTACAGACCGCAAATGTTAGCTTAATTGCTAATCCAAACTCAGCAGCAGTAACCAGCCTGACGCCCGATGTCACCACCGCACAGGCTGATGGCACAACACCAGTCGACTTCACCGCCGTGGTAAAAGACAGCAGCGGTAACGTTGTACCAAATGCGGACGTTAGCTTTACCACCACTGGCGGTGTGCTCAATAGTCCAATGGTCGCCACCAATGCTAATGGAGAAGCCACCGTCACGCTAACCAGTGCAACGACTGGCAATATTACCGTCACCGCCAGAGTAAACAACAACGCTGCTGACACCGGTAAAACCGCAACCGTGGCCTTTACCGCCAATGTCACCGTCTTCAGCCTGACGTCAAACTCCTCCACCGCGCAGGCTGATGGCACAACACCAGTCGACTTCACCGCCGTGGTAAAAGACAGCAGCGGTAACGTTGTACCAAATGCGGACGTTAGCTTTACCACCACTGGCGGTGTGCTCAATAGTCCAATGGTCGCCACCAATGCTAACGGACAGGCCAGCGTCACGCTAACCAGTGCAACGACTGGCGATATTACCGTCACCGCCAGAGTAAACAACAACGCTGCTGACACCGGTAAAACCGCAACCGTGGCCTTTACCGCCAATGTCACCGTCTTCAGCCTGACGTCAAACTCCTCCACCGCGCAGGCTGATGGCACAACACCAGTCGACTTCACCGCCGTGGTGAAAGACAGCAGCGGTAACGTTGTACCAAATGCGGACGTTAGCTTTACCACCACTGGCGGTGTGCTCAATAGTCCAATGGTCGCCACCAATGCCAATGGAGAAGCCATCGTCAAGCTAACCAGTGCAACGACTGGTGATATCATCGTCACCGCCAGAGTAAACAACAACACAGCTGACACCGGTAAAACCGCAACCGTGGCCTTTATCATCTCCAACGTCGTCAGCCTGACGCCCGATGCCACCACCGCAATAGCGGATAATTTTGCCTCTATCACATTTACCGCTACAGTGAGAGACAATCTCGGTAATCTCGTGTCGAATATCAACGTCGGTTTTACCAACAGCAGCGGTACTCTCGATAGTCAAACCATCGCCACCAATGCTAACGGACAGGCCAGCGTCACGCTAACCAGTGCAACGACTGGCGATATTACCGTCACCGCCAAAGTGGACAACAACCCGGCTGACACCGGCCAAAACGCAACGGTATCCTTTACCGCCGATATCGCCACCGCCAAAGTTAACAGCATCAAGTCAGTCTCTACTGCAGTAATGGGTTCCACAGTCCCTGTAACCGCTACAGTGAGAGACGGTCTCGGCCATCCTGTACCGAATGCAGACGTCAGCTTTACCACCACTGGCGGTGTGCTCAATAGTCCAATGGTCGCCACCAATGCTAATGGAGAAGCCACCGTCACGCTAACCAGTGCAACGACTGGCGATATTACCGTCACCGCCAGAGTAAACAACAACGCTGCTGACACCGGTAAAACCGCAACCGTGGCCTTTACCGCCAATAGCGTCGTCTTCAGCCTGGCGTCAAACTCCTCCACCGCACAGGCTGATGGCACAACACCAGTCGACTTCACCGCCGTGGTGAAAGACAGCAGCGGTAACGTTGTACCAAATGCGGACGTTAGCTTTACCACCACTGGCGGTGTGCTCAATAGTCCAATGGTCGCCACCAATGCCAATGGAGAAGCCATCGTCAAGCTAACCAGTGCAACGACTGGTGATATCATCGTCACCGCCAGAGTAAACAACAACACAGCTGACACCGGTAAAACCGCAACCGTGGCCTTTATCATCTCCAACGTCGTCAGCCTGACGCCCGATGCCACCACCGCAATAGCGGATAATTTTGCCTCTATCACATTTACCGCTACAGTGAGAGACAATCTCGGTAATCTCGTGTCGAATATCAACGTCAGTTTTACCAACAGCAGCGGTACTCTCGATAGTCAAACCATCGCCACCAATGCTAACGGACAGGCCAGCGTCACGCTAACCAGTGCAGCCCCGGGGAATGTTACCGTCACCGCCAAAGTGGACAACAACCCGGCTGACACTGGCCAAAACGCAACGGTATCCTTTACCGCCAATGTCGCCAGCGCCAAAGTTAACACCATCGAGTCAGGAACCTCTACTGCAGCGGTAGACTTCGACCTCGTCCCTATAACCGCAACAGTGAAAGACAATCTCGGCCATCTTGTGCCGAATGTAGACGTCCGTTTTACCACAACACTCGGAAACATCAGCCCGCAAATAGCCACCACTAATGCTAACGGCCAGGCCACCGTCAATCTTAGCAGCGGCACAGCTGGCAGTGTCACCGTTACGGCTAAAGTGGACAACAACGCAAATGATACCGGAAGAGGTACAACGGTGACCTTTATTCCAGAAATCGTCAGGATCATCACCAATCCAGAGTAGTCCCTAAAACGGCGGTGGCACTTTCACCACCGCCGTACAGGACGGTCATAGCTACCTGTATCCAGCATCAATGCCAACGTTGCCACTATCTATAGCACGCTCAGCCAGAAATCAGATATCACCAGCATGAGCAGACCGCTACCATCTCGCTAGCCGCCCTGCGGTGATACCACCCTTCCCACAAGAATGGAGAACATTATGATCGATGCTATCACTGACGCTGTCACCAGCCTGACGGCGAATACCACAACCGCACTGGCAGATAACTTCACGCCTGTCGTCTTTACTGCTACCGTGAAGAATAGTAACGACCATCCGGTCGCGAATAGCACTGTCAGCTTTACCAACACCAGCGGCACGCTCAGCCAGCAAACGACCACCACCAACGCTAACGGAGAGGCCACGGTTTCGCTGACCAGCTTAAATGTTGGCAATATCACCGTCACTGCCAAAGTGAACGGCAGCACGGCTGATGCTGGCAAAAGCGCAACGGTGGCCTTCATCGCCGATGCAGCCACGGCCAAGGTAAACACGCTGACGGCCAATCCAGAGATTGCGCCAGCAGACAACCGCACCCCCATCATCTTTACCGCCATCGTGAAGGATAGTTACGGACATTTTGCATCAGGCCTCAGCGTCAGCTTTACCACCACTGGCGGCAGTCTCAATCATAAAACGGTCACGACCAATGCTAGTGGGCAGGCCAGCGTCAGGCTAACCAGTGAAAAAATGGGTGATATTACCGTGACAGCAAAAGCGCAAAACAGCCCAGCTAACGCCGATAAAAGCGCAACGGTATCCTTTATTGCCGATGTCACCACCGCCACCGTTACCGACATCAAGCCATCAGACGGATCTACAACGGCCAACTTCAGACCCATCCCTATAACCGCAACAGTGGAAGACAATCTCGGCCATCTTGTGCCGAATGTAGACGTCCGTTTTACCACAACACTCGGAAACATCAGCCCGAAAATAGCCACCACTAAGGCTAACGGACAGGCCATCGTCAATCTTAGCGGCGGCACAGCTGGCAATGCCATCGTTACGGCTAAAGTGAACAACAACGCAAATGATACCGGAAAAAATACAATGGTGACCTTTATTCCAGACATCGACAGACCCATCCCCGCTCCAGAGTAGTCCCTAAAACGGCGGAGGCAGATAACCTCATCCCCGCAACTTTCACCACCACCGTACAGGACGGTCATAGCTACCTGTATCCAGCATCAATGCCAACGTTGCCACTATCTATAGCACGCTCAGCCATAAATCAGATATCACCAGCACGAGCAGACCGCTACCATCTCGCTAGCCGCCCTGCGGTGATACCACCCTTCCCACAAGAATGGAGAACATTATGATCGATGCTATCACTGACGCTGTCACCAGCCTGACGGCGAATACCACAACCGCACTGGCAGATAACTTCACGCCTGTCGTCTTTACTGCTACCGTGAAGAATAGTAACGACCATCCGGTCGCGAATAGCACTGTCAGCTTTACCAACACCAGCGGCACGCTCAGCCAGCAAACGACCACCACCAACGCTAACGGAGAGGCCACGGTTTCGCTGACCAGCTTAAATGTTGGCAATATCACCGTCACTGCCAAAGTGAACGGCAGCACGGCTGATGCTGGCAAAAGCGCAACGGTGGCCTTCATCGCCGATGCAGCCACGGCCAAGGTAAACACGCTGACGGCCAATCCAGAGATTGCGCCAGCAGACAACCGCACCCCCATCATCTTTACCGCCATCGTGAAGGATAGTTACGGACATTTTGCATCAGGCCTCAGCGTCAGCTTTACCACCACTGGCGGCAGTCTCAATCATAAAACGGTCACGACCAATGCTAGTGGGCAGGCCAGCGTCAGGCTAACCAGTGCAAACATGGGTGATATTACCGTGACAGCAAAAGCGGGGACCAATGATATAGGGAAAAGTAAAGCGGTGACTTTTACCGACAGTCAAATCACCGCTATTGTCACCTCGCTCGATGCTCTTCCCACAGAGGTCATTTCATCCTTTGATACCCGAAGCAGCACCCTTGTAGCTACCGTAAAAGACGACAATGGCCATCTTATATCAGATATAGAGGTCAACTTCACAGCCTCCGGTGGCACACTCACTCTGACACAGGCCAAAACTGACAACAAAGGGCAGGCAGTATCAAAGTTGTCAAGCCAGGAAGATGGCGCTATGGCTGTAACAGCAAAAGTGAGCAAAAACGCAGAAGATGCGGGAAAAGATGTGACAGTGTCCTTTATTTCACCCTGCTGGGAAGACGATAACTTAGCATGATGAGGAATAAATCAAATTCAGCATTAAGTGAAATAGTCAGTCTTTCAACATTGGCCGTGATACCTCTGACTTAAGACATGGCTTAACGCTGGAAAAGTTAAAAAATCCGTAATCTGTCAGGGATTACGGATTTTTTATATTGCTCAATCGGTTAACGCTTACTGGCCCTATGGTTAGCTTAAAATCTGTACATCAAAACGCCGACAGCATATCAATATGCGGAATGCCGTCTTCGTCATATTCCTCGCCGGTCGTCACAAAGCCAAACACGCCGTAGAACGCTTGCAGGTGAGCCTGCGCGGACAGGAAAAGATGCTTTTTCGGCCAGTGGCGTGCGCAGGCAATCAGCGTGTGTTCCATCAACTGGTGCCCCAGATGTTGCCCGCGGGCATGCGGCGCGACAATCACGCGTCCAATCGTCACCACATCGTTGTTCGGATGGGGAGCAAGCAACCGAGCGCATGCGGCCAGCTTGCCGTCACGGTACGCCGTAATATGGCGATTACCGTCCACCAGATCGCGGCCATCAATATCCAAATAGGGACAGGTTTGCTCGACCACGAATACCTGATTGCGCAGCGCCAATATGTCATGCAGTGAATACACGTTAAGGTCTGCCACATCCCAGTCATGCCATATCAAACTCATACCTTTCCCCATTACACAATGTATTCATTACACGATACGTTTATTCTTTACCTACGCCGACGGAACGATCGCGGCGCTTAGCCAGAATCAGCCATGTCCACAGCAGCGCAATTGCCAGCGCAAACAATGCACCAAAGCCAATCCCGATGGTGATGACCGACACACCCAGTTTCACCACCAGAGAGTAGAGCCCCAGCATTAACAGCATAGCGCCGTTCTCACCCAAATTCTGTACGGCGATCGCATTCCCCGCCCCGACGCTGGCTTTCCCACGCTCCTGCAACAGCGCATTCAGCGGGACAATAAAGAACCCACCCAGCGCCCCCAGCAGAATCAGCAGCGAGTAGGCGCTCATGAGATTATGCTGAAGCGTGAAAATCACCACTACCACGCCGATGAGGAACCCCGCAGGCAGGCAGCGCCGTACGCTATCGAGTGTTACCAGCTTAGCGGCCGCCCCAGCCCCCACCACAATGCCTACAGCGACCATCGCGTTAAGCAGCGTTGGCGTTGCATTGTCGGTGATGCCGAGCGCATGCGGCACCCACAGCACCAGCAGAAAGCGCAGCGTCACGCCCGCGCCCCAGAACATACTGGTGCCAATCAGAGAGAGTCGGGCATCGCCATCGCGCCACAGCACCCGACAGGCAGAAAAGAAGCTGCTCGCCATCTGCACCGGATGCCACGGCTGCCCTGGTCGCGCCGCGTTGAGACGAGGAATCAGCATGTTCGCCCCCAGCGCTATGCCGTAAGCCACCGCACAAACCGACAGCGCCCCGTAAATGTTCCAGTCCGCCAGCACGCCGCCAGCGACGGAACCGGTCAGGATCGCCGCAATCGTCGAGGCTTCCATCAGACCATTCGCTTTGACCAACTGGTCGCCGCGCGTGATCTCCCCCAGAATGCCGTATTTCGCCGGTGAATAAGCGGCAGCGCCAATCCCCACCAACGTGTATCCCAGAAACGGATTCCCGCCCACGCAAATCAGCAGCGCCCCCGCCAGCTTCAAGGTATTGGCGAACATCATCACCTGCCCTTTGGAGAAGCTGTCCGCAATTTGCCCGACAAACGGTGCCAGAATGATGTACGCGGCAACAAACCCCATCTGCAAGAATGGCTGGCTCCAGTCGGGATACACCAACTGTTTGATCAGCGCTAGCGTGGCAAACAGCAGCGCGTTATCGCCAAACGCGGAGAAGAATTGCGCGATAATCACCGCGCTCATACTGCGCGACAGCAAAGGCGTCGCGGGTTCAGTCTGTTGACTCATGCATTCGGCTCCGATGCGTTAGTTACGGACTCTTCGGCCATGTGGCGCAGCGTGACAAAGTCAGGCTTGCCGCTGCCGAGTAGCGGTAAGGCTTTCACATAGCGAATATCGCGCGGCACCGCCAGCTCCGGTACACCGCTGCTGCGTGCCTGTGCAAGCAATGCGTCACGGGTTATCTGGTTGTCCGTCGTAAACAGCACCAGCGCTTCGCCTTTGCTGCTGTCGCTTTTCGCACTAGCCGCATGCTGCGCTTCCGGCGATATCTTCACCGCCAGCTGTTCCACGCTTTCCAGCGACACCATCTCCCCCGCCAGTTTGGCAAAGCGCTTCACGCGGCCGATGATGGTGCAGAAGCCTCTTTCATCCAGTTCGACAATATCGCCCGTGTCATACCAGCCCTGCTGCAACTCGCCCTGTGCGTTTTCTGCCGCCGGCGCTTCAAGCACGCCGGGGTTTTCCACCCGCAGATAGCCTTTCATGATATTCGGCCCGCGCAGTTGCAGACGGCCACCGCGCGTGATGCCCGGCACCGTAATCAAACGCGATTCGATTTCCGGCAACAGCTTGCCGACGGAATGGATTTTCGTTGCCATCGGCACGTTGATCGCCACCACCGGCGCGCATTCGGTCACGCCGTATCCTTCCAAAATGCGGATACCAAATTTGTCCTGCCAAACCTGACACGTGGTTTCAGACAGCTTTTCTGCCCCCGCAACCACATAGCGCAGACGAGCAAAATCATACGGATGGGCAAAGCGCGCGTAGTTGCCTAAGAACGTTGACGTTCCAAACAGCACGGTGCAGTTCTGGTCATAAACCAACTCCGGCACAATGCGATAATGCAGCGGGCTGGGGTAGAGAAACACGCGAGCGCCCGTCATTAGCGGCGTTAACAGCCCCACCGTCAGGCCAAACGCATGGAACAGCGGCAGCGCGGACATAAAGCGGTCGCGCGGCGTGAAATCCGCCACCGTACGAATCTGCTCAACGTTCGCCAGCAGGCTGTCATGGGAATGCACTACGCCTTTTGGATTCCCCTCGGAGCCGGAGGTAAACAGCACGATAGCCGCATCGTCAGGTTTCTGCGGCAGCATCGCGCGGGCAGGAAACAGCAAATGAAACAGGATCCACAGCTTATCGGTAAGCGTCACGGTGTCTTTCAAATCTTCCAGATAGACCCAGTTGGCCTCGCTAACCTGCTTCGGCAAATCCGTCAGCTTGCCCTTTTCAAGAAACTGGCGAGACGTGACGATGGTTTTGATCCCCGCCGCTTTCATCGCGCTTTGTAGCCCTTTCGCACCCGCGGTGTAGTTCAGCATGGCAGGAATACGGTTACGCAGCGATGCGCCCAGGATGGATGCGGCGGTGATGGTCGCATTGGGCAACAGCATGCCGACATGTTCATCGGCGCGGGTGAAGCGCTGCAAAATGCGCGACACGCCCAGCGATTTTTTCAGTAATCCCTGATAGCTGTCTTCGTTGAAGGAGATATCCGCAATGCTGGGGGAGCGCCGTCCATAACGGGTTCTCGCCGCCAGAAAGGCCTGATACAGCGTGTGCTGCGGGCGCGTATCCATCCGCGCCTTCATCATAATCTGGTGCAAATGCTCACCGGCCAGTGCGCGGCGTTCTCTGGCACTGCTGGCTTCCGGCATCGGCAATGTAGTCGGAGGCAAATAGGTGATCGTAATCTGCGGGAGGCAGCGGCGTTTAAAGACGCCTGCCAGACGACCAAACGGCGTGAACTCTGCGCCATCAATGCGTACAGGGATAATCGTTGCACCGGATTTCGCCGCGACAAACGCCGCGCCGCTGTAAATCTTCATCAGCGATCCGGTGACGCTGATGCGCCCTTCTGGGAAAACCACGACGGGCTGACCGCGTTCGATCACCTTGATCAGCCCCTTGATCGCCAGCGGCTTGGTGGGATCTAACGGCACGAAATCGATATAAGGCTTCAGCCAGCGCATAAACCAGCGATCGGAAATGGAAGAATACACGGCAAAGACGGGTTTTATCGGTAAAAATAACGCCAGCAAAACGCCATCAAGGAACGAGACGTGATTGGGGGTGATGAGCAATTTAGATTGCTGAAACTGGCTGCTGTCGCCCTCGATCCGGATGCGGTACAGACGCTGGAACACCCAACGTAACAGGGTATGAATCATGCCTTCTCCCAATAGACAGATAAACGGGCAGCTTGCTGAAGCGCAAAAACCACCAAGCGATACGTAAAAATACTATACCCTAAATAATTCGAGTTGCGTGAAGGCGGCAACCGCACGACAAATCGGTTCTAACCGATTTGAACAGCGCTAGCGCTGTCCCGAAGGGTGAGCTTCATTTATGAGGCTCATTAATCCCCAGGAGCTTACTCAGGCAAGTGACTGGGATGAGTAAGGACAAATTAATTTAACCAATTTGAACGCTGCTTGCGGCGGCCCCTCAGGGTGAGGCTCAGAGAGGAGCCGAGTATTGCCGACGGCACAGCATTCACATCGCATTAAAATGGCTGGAGATAACGAAAGCGGGAAATTCAGGCAAAAAAAAACCTACGCATCCGCGTAGGTTGGTGTAATCAAATGATTTCAATGTACAGAGCACATCGATATATCACCAATCAATACCTCTGGGACTTGTTACTCTAAGGATAGCGACCCACCTGCACCAGCGGTGAATCGAAAGAGTTATTCTATAAGTGCAACCAACTGTAAAATTCTAGCGAATCATGTAAGGCAAACGCCCTCTCACTCATCAACGCCACGATTTTCCCCTTGGCACCTTCAACGCCATTTACCAATCACAGGCCGTATTCATCGGGAAATAGAGTAAGATAATCAGATCTGCATGATACAGATGGCAAATTTAATAAAAACCCAACAACGGATGTGTAACGCACAATGAAGAACTACAAAATAGGGACTCGGTTATCTGGCGGCTTTGGTCTACTTGTTGCTCTTGCTCTGGTTATGTTGACCTGCGGCATTTATCAACTTAATCAATTGGCTAGCAATACACAACAGATGATGCAAGAGCCGC
This sequence comes from Pectobacterium carotovorum, assembly GCA_016415585.1. NCBI lineage: Bacteria > Pseudomonadati > Pseudomonadota > Gammaproteobacteria > Enterobacterales > Pectobacteriaceae > Pectobacterium > Pectobacterium carotovorum. The sequence continues at coordinate 3,904,522 of CP066552.1, forward strand.
TCCGCAAAGAACGACTGGTATCGGACTGGCATGCCACACTCATCGCGGGTATCCAACGCGGTGTGGCGATTGCACGCAGCAATGACGACTCGCTGGTTGAGCTGTTTGCTGCCGAAAACACCCGTGCGACTCAAGAAAATAGCAATCTGCAGGCGCAATTTTCCAGCCTGATTTCCACTGCAGAAGAAAAAGCCCTATTCGACAGAGTCGGCGAATACCGTCAGGCCTACATCAAAAAACGCGATGAGATTATCGCGGAAAAAGGTGTGGGTAATTTCGATCGCGCCAGAACACTCTTCGACAACGAGTTCGTGCCCGCTTCCAATGGCTATCTGGCAAGCGTCGAAGCTCTGCGCGCTCACCAGCGCGCCAGCATCGACCAAATGGGACAAGACATTAACGCTGGCGCAAGCCGTGGCAATCTCATCCTTGCTATCACGGGCGTGCTGAGCGCCATCATCGGCGTCTTGATCGCCTGGGTACTCACCCGCAGTATTGTGCAGCCTCTGGCGCGTGCCGTCCGAGCAACGCAGGCCGTCGCAGCGGGCGATCTAACGCATAACGTGCAGCCTGAAGGACGTGATGAAGCAGCCCAGCTGTTGCACGCTCTGCAAGATATGACCGTGCGTCTGCGTTCTATCGTTGGTGAAGTTCGCCAAGGGTCTGAATCTATCGCAGGTGCTTCCTCACAGCTCGCCGCAGGCAATATCGACCTTTCCAGCCGCACGGAAGAGCAGGCCAGTGCGCTACAGGAAACCGCAGCATCGATTGAACAGTTAAGCTCGACGGTCAGGCAGAATGCCGATAACGCGCGTCAGGCCAACCAGTTAGCACAATCGACTACACAGCAAGCACAGTCGGGCGGGCAGTTAGTGACTGAAGTGGTGGAAACGATGGGGGCGATCGACGCGTCATCGAAAAAGATTGTCGATATCATCGGCGTCATCGACAGCATTGCGTTCCAGACCAACATTCTGGCACTGAATGCTGCAGTAGAAGCCGCGCGAGCGGGCGAGCAAGGTCGCGGTTTCGCCGTAGTCGCCGGTGAAGTACGCAGTCTGGCACAGCGCAGTGCCTCCGCTGCAAGAGAGATCAAGGAGTTGATCGATCGCTCTGTCCAAACCGTGGAAGCGGGCAACCGATTGGTGGTACAAGCCGGCGCGTCGATACAGGAGATCGTCAACGGCGTGCGTCAGGTCAGCGATTTAGTCGGGGAAATCAGCTCTGCCAGCAATGAACAGACGATGGGCATTGAGCAGGTGAACGTTGCGGTGAACCAGATGGAAGTGACGACCCAGCAGAATGCATCGCTGGTGAACGAGGCCTCGGCCGCGACGCAGTCTCTACAGCAGCAGGCCGCACAGTTGGCTGAAACGGTCAGCCAGTTTCGCTTAAGTAACAACCATCAGATTGCTCGTACGCCAACGGTGACCCCATCGTTCCCCCTTAAACCTGCTCTGGCAGCACCGAGTAAGCGTGGTGCCTCAACGGGTGACGGGGATTGGACATCGTTCTGATACCCGCGATACTTCTCCCCGTCTGCTGTCTCTTAGTCATGTTTCTATGCAAACTAAGAGGCAGCCGACAGCGACTGGTGATACAGCCGCACAGCTTTGTCTGGGTAGTCCAGCCCATCGCCGATATAACGCCAGCCGTGTTTTTCGTAATAGCCGCTAAACGTGGCGAACAAATAGAGATTGTCAAAACCCTGACGGCGGCAGAAATCCAGTACGTGCTGTTGCAGTGCGATGCCCAGCCCTTTGTCACGCTGGCTTTCTTCCACGTACAGCGATGCCAGCCAGGGCGTCAAATCCTGCCGGCTGATTAAATCGCAGCGCCAAAGCCCTACCGTCCCGACTAGACGCTCGCCCTCCAGCGCGATAAACGTCAGCGGTAACGCCGCCGGGTTCAGGCTATTACGCACCACGCTGGCAAAGAATTCACGGCTGTTCTGGCTGCCGAACGCCTGCCATATCCAGTCAATCACCTGCTCTTGATGCTGAGGATGATCCGCCAGATAAACAATCTTTGCCATGCATTTACCTACATACGCTGATAGCAATCAACACAAAGATACCTAATAAATTTACCTCATCCTACTTCAAGATGTATATACGGTGCAACGTGGCTCTTTTCCCTCCGTTGACGCTTTATGCGTATAACAAAGAATATAATTAATGAGAAATTATTTTCACGACAATCAATTTTAAAAACATATTTTCCCATGAATAATAACAAAAAAGAGACTAACATATTTTAATCAACCACTCTTTAATTGCAAAATAAAAAACAAACTAATAATTCAATAAAATAACAATAAGCAAAATAACATAATAAAGGAGGAGTAAACAAAAAAGAGTACCAAGAGTCCGCTACATCTAAAAAAAGCATTTAATCATCACTTATTATCTATCAGTGAGTTATTTTTATTGGAGATAGACTCATGGCATTACAAAGAACAATGGTGTACAAAGAACTGGTAAGTGAAAATTTTCAGATAGATGAAAATTCCATGGCTACCGAAGTAAGAAAACTATTAGTCGAAAAAAACTATATTGGTGGAAGCGATACCGATAAAGAGGCCTGGCGTTTCTTCATCTATAGCACGACTGATACTGATAATTATAGCGATTCTATACTCGCAAAAAATACCGAATCACTCGTTCCGATCAAAATGTTGCTCGGTCCAGGACAACAGTTGTACCTCACCAATATCAACAAAGGGCACCATCCCGACCTGATGGGCATTGGGGTAAATTGGTTCTTTGATCGAAATATGGGCTGCAAAATTTCTCTAAATAATGAAGACGAATCAGCAAAACAGAAAAATGCTGACAAATTTCAACCAATGATGATGAAGCATGTTCATCCCACCAGTCAGAATGTGGTTGGCATTTACGACAACGTTGTCGTATGTGAAAAAGGAAGCGTCATTAAGATCAATATCAGCTCATGGGGTGCCGCTGGGTTTGCCTACAGTATCAAACCAGATAAAGGCGATAACATTGTCGATACGCTCTATCTTGTACTCGGTGATTCCCCAGATTCAACGGCCCAGGTTTCCATGCGCCGATATCAATCAAAAGCCAATCAGATCGTTATTGACTCAACGAGTTCTATGAATATACCCAGCGGACAATCTGTTGATTATCAACGTATCAGTATAAAAACATGGCCCGTCACTTCATACAAAAAGAATGGAAAGACCTATTCAAGCCATTCACAACCGCCCAGCGTAACAATGCTAGAGGAAAGCAGCAGTTTGGTTAATTTTATGGCTAAGGCTAATGTTCAATTCAGCAATGTCTCAGACCGCCAGCTTGCGTCAGCAGAAATTCTTCCTGGTGACTCGTTAGAGCCAGGAACCGCGCGTCAAGGAGACCCATCAAGTCAACAATTTGGCACGATCTCCAATATAAGCGACAACCCTGGGGGGGCAATTGGCGAGGTCGTAATTTACTTCTTCGTATTCAAAAGCCATGACGACGCGGTAAAAGTCATCGATCAAATCAACGCCCCTAATCCAAAGGTCTGGAATTAATACCTGGAGCTTAAAATGACCAATAAATTGATCAAAGTACAACGTTCAGACGGTGATAGCCGCTCATTTAGCCTTGATACTGAAGACATGCTAAAAGAAACACGAGCGTCTCTGACGAACCCTCCCCATTCATTTATGGACGATCAAGACGCATTTATATTTAAAAACAGTGAAATAGATAGAAGTGCTGAAATATTAATTAAGCTTGAAAGCTTACTGGGTGATAGTGATATCTTGAATATTGGCACAGCCGGAGATATTGGCGGTGATGATGGCGTACAGCGTTACAATCGAATGAGTAAGGCCGATAAACTTGCTCTCTTCAAAAATATTCAAATTTATCGCGGCTTAACGGTTGATCAGAAAGGTTTTTCAAAGACGTTCAAGAATCTTTACCAACTGGCAGACACCTATATGCCAGAGGCAAATGATCCCTATGTGCTGACTGAACTCCAGCAATCATACACTTTTACTGAAGTAACACATACGATGGAGCGTAGTGGAGTACAATCTGGTTCGATATCGCTAACCACGCCTTGGGGCGGTGGCGAAACAAACTATAAATATGCGCAAGAGCATTCCGAATCAAGCAGCCAGACAAATACCTTTATGACCCAACGTTTCCTGTCCCGAAAAATTGATTTATCAATCGATGACAAGAAATTAATTGCTGACAAAAACTTTGTACTGGCAGTTCAGCAAGCAGTGAAAGGCCATGAGCGTTCTATTGATGGCTATGCAAATCTGGTCAACGTCCTGAATGAATTTGGTTGGTACATACCGATTAAATACACGCTGGGCGGAGTGCTCTATGCCACCAAAACGACAGCGGTGAGTAAACGTAGCGAAGCGGATAGTGATAGTTCAGAGTTTGGGGCAAGCTTCAAAATGGCTTTCGATGGTATCGGCGGAGGAGCTGCCTATAACAATGCCAGCGGACACAAATCGTCCAGTGGAAGTAGCCACAGTAGTGAAGATGTCACGATCCTGCAAATCGGCGGGCATGCTGGTACTCAAAACGACTTTGAAAAATGGAATGACTCGCTAAACGAAGCAATCACCTGGAATGTCGCGGCCTATACTTCCATGCTACCGAGTTTGATACTACTTGTTGGTATCGATAACCAAACATTGAGCAACTGTCATTCCCTGTTGGCAAAATACAACACCTATGCGACAGTGCTGACATTACAACCCTATATCAGCGTGAGTGATTATGAACGGGATCTCGCGAATCGATTAAACCCCTTTGCATAAGGCTGGAAGCAGTGCGGGATAGATTGCAAATAGCAAATGCCTGAATGTTACAGAAGTTAGATAATGAAGTATCTCAATGCCCCCTGCTGCTATGCTGGCAGGGGCTTTATCGAAGAATCACCGAATGACTGCAATGCTGGGAGCTAACCGAAGAGTTTGCCTCACGACGCGAAATGGCGATATCACAAAACTGACAAAAACCTGATTGAGAAACGAACATCAGGCGTTAAATCCAACAATATGCCTGTGGTAACATGTCGCATGATGTTCGTAACAGGGATGGATAGGCGCTTCAGCCCGTCATTATACTCAATTAAGGTGCAGCGATGAAAACCATGCTTGAGGTGGCAAGACGTGCAGGCGTGTCTAAAGCGACTGTCTCCCGAGTGCTAAACGGCACGGGTCAGGTCAAACAGACAACACGCGATGCGGTATTTCGGGCAATGGACGAGCTAGGTTACCGCCCTAATTTTCTGGCGCGTTCGCTGGCTCGTCGTACTTCAAACAGCATTGGCCTCGTTATTTCCAATTTTGACGGCCCCTACTTTGGCCGCCTGCTGCGCCGTGCTACGGATATCGCGGAAAGCCACGGTAAACACCTCATCGTGACCGATGGGCACGATACGCCGGAGGATGAGCAGCGTGCAGTGCAGCTTCTGTCTGACAGACAATGCGACGCCATTATCCTCTATACCCGCTATATGTCCGAAACGGACCTCATGACGCTGCTCGACACGCTGACCATTCCGATGATCGTGATGAATCGCGATCTACCGCAGGCGCGGGAACGCTGTATTTTCTTCCGTCAGCAGCAGGCCGCGTTTGACGTGGTGAATTACCTAATCGAACAGGGCCACCGAGAGATCGCCTGCATCACCGCCCCTATGCAAACGCCGACGGCACTGGCGCGGCTCGCAGGCTATCAGCAGGCATTAACCACCCATCAGATCGAGTTTGATCCACGCCGAGTGGCATATGGAACCAGCATGGTAGCCAGCGGCTATCAGGCTACACGCCAGTTGCTGAAAAGCGGTGTCAGCTTTAGCGCGCTGTTTGCCAGCAACGATCACATGGCGATTGGCGCAATGAAAGCGCTGTATGAAGCAGGGAAAAGATTACCGCAGGATGTCTCCGTCTTCGGCTTTGACGATGAACCCTGCGCAACCTACCTGCACCCTTCACTTTCCACCGTTTACATGCCGATTGAAGAGATGGCTGCCACCGCGATTACGCAAGTGCTGGATCTGCTTGCAGGCAAAGATGTCAAACCACTACAACCTTTTACTGGCGAACTTAAGCTACGCGAATCGGTACAGAAGGGTCCGTTCTATTCACGCAGCGCCAGTCATTCCCGCAATTCCCGCTGATATCGATCTGCTCCCCGAACAGGCCCGGCAACCTTGAAGCAAGGGGCGCAGCAGGAATACGTCCAGATAGCGTCGTGCTCCCGTAGTTTCGTTAAGACAGTTTACGTGACAGCAGGTAGGCCACCAGCATCACGGGTGGAATCACGGTCAATAATCCGATAGCACCAACCAGCCCAATACTTTCGCCTACATTGCCAAGTAACAAGGGCGCGAGTAAGAGCGCTAGCCCTACCGACTGAGTTGCTCCCGCCGCGATTTTTGACAGAAACTGCGGTGGTTGCTGCGTCGCAACCGATAATATCAGCGGGAAAAAATTCCCCAGACAGGCCCCTAAAATCGCCAGGCTCACCAACGCGACGGTGATATGAGGAACCCGCCACAGAATAACCAAACCGATTCCACCAACGATGATTACCCCGATCAGCAGCGTGTTGATTTCATAGCGCAGCAGCAGGCGGCTCACCGCAATCCGCCCGACAATCGTGCCGCCGAAGTAGGCAGACATCATCCCCACACTGGTCGCAACCGTTACGGATAACTGCTCTTCCAGAAACTGGGCGCCCCAAAAACCGATACCCCACTCTGCTGAAATGCCGAGGAAAATCATGCCGAACATCAGGAACGCTACCAACGGCAGACGGGGGGAACTATCCGCAGGATTGCCAGTTGAGGTGGCGATATTGACAGGCACCCGCGATAGATTTCCGGGCGCAATAAAGAGAAGAGGTAGCAGCGCGATGATGGGCACGAACATCGCGATCCGCCATCCCCAGCCTGACTCCACCGCAAGGCTGACAAAGACCGGTCCGGCAAAGACCCCAATGGCGGCAAAAATACATCCTTCCGTGATGGCAACCCCGCTGTTTTCACCATGATGACGAGCCAGTGATTCCTGAATGGCAATTTGCATGGCCCCCCCCGCCAGCCCTAACACCAGCGACATGCCCAGCGTTGCCGATGAAGGCATTGGCAGGGAAAAAACGGCAACCGCAATCGTCACCGCAAACGAGCTGGTGAGCAGGATACGCTTTGGCGATACCCTTTTTGAACAGTAGGTAACGATAAAGCCTGTCGCGAACATACCAATGGCGTAGAGGCTAAAGTGCAAGCCAATCACGATTCTGGACAGCTGTAATTCATCACGTAGGAAAGGGGTGATAGAGCCAGGTACGGCCTGATGAAAGCCGCACACCACCGACAACATATATAAATAGAACGTGTAATAGTCGCGTTTAAATTGTGGTTTACCCTGGCTCTGTTCCGTCATCTATTCATTTCCTTTAAGGGAGAATTACGGCTTACAAAGATTTTTAATAACCAAGTGCTGGAGCAAAATAATGGTTTTGGCATCAATAATCTGGCCGTCATCAATCATGCTGAGCGCATCTTTAATCGGGATTTCCATTACCTTGATATCTTCGCCCTCTTCAGCGATACCACCGCCTTCATTGATTCGCATCTCGTGCGTAAACGGCGCAATAAAGAAGTGTAGACGCTCGGTAACAGATCCGGGGCTCATGAATATTTCACCAATTTTGGTGACCTCATTGAGCTTATATCCTGTTTCCTCCTCCGCTTCTTTTCTGATGGCCTGTACTGGGTCGCGTTCATCCAACAGGCCAGCACACGCTTCGATCAGCTCATAATGATGACCCAGCAGAAAAGCGGGTAGGCGAAACTGACTGGTGAGAATGACCGTACGCGCATCCGGGTTGTAGAGCGCAATGGTAGCGCCGTGACCACGATCATAGGCTTCACGAACCAGACGCTGTTCCGTTCCGTTTGAGCGTGTGTAAGTGATGTCGTATTTGGTGAGCTTTCCCCAATCATTGGCTAATACCCAGCTGTCATTGATAACCGCTTTCGTGGCAGAGGGTGCATAAGTCGTATTTTTCATAGGTGATGACCGTTTGCAATGGATTCAAGCTGGGATAACCAGCGGGTTCGGTTTTCTACCGCGTTTTCGGCATCAATAACAAATAGCCGGCTATCCGGTTTTCCGAGAATAACTTTGTTATAGCTTGCGTAAAGGGCTGTTGCCTCTTCTGACCTGAGCCATTGAAGTGCCTGAGTGACCAGTGGACGGTGACAGGTCGTGGTAAAGCCCGCAAAAACTTCAGATTCAATACCTATCGCATCTTGCGGTTCAACGAGTTGCAGCGTGGGACATTCCCGTTGCCGGTTTGAGGCCGCTATTTTTACCGTCACGCCCGCCGCGATATGTCCTTCTCCGGTCAACCGGGCGGGTTCCCATGCGGAAGGCGGCCTAATGCGCGCATTGCGATAAATACCAGAGAGGATCGCCCAGCCTTCGGGTTCACCGTAAAATTGCAGAATCGTCGCCAGAGCCAGAAACCCAGCGCCCGATACGGCCGGGTTGGGAAATGCAATTTTCCCCAGAAGCGCAGGTTGGGCAAGATCGACCCAGGATGCGATATTCCCCCCCGTTTCGGAAAGGACAGCGGGATCGACGACGATCGCGGTTGAAAATCCGGTGATGCGCATATATCCATCGGCGTCAGCGCCCGGAGCAAATAGCACACCACTTAAATCGAGGGTTCGCGAGGCGGTATCCGCCCACCCCAGAATCATATCCACCTGAGGAGCATGCTGCTCCTGCGCCAGCCTTGCCGTCAGGGCGGCTGTAGACATTCTTTCAATGTGGATCGCCACATCAGGCATATGATGCGCAAGAGCACGCAGATAATCGGCAAGCTCATAGGGTTCAAAAGAGCTGTAGGCCTTGAGTGTGGCCTTTGAGCCGTCGCCCGTTGGAGCATGAATGAGAGTGGAGGTCATGTTAGTTCCTTTACCTCACGCGCTAAGCTTGCTGAGCATGAGCGTCAGCTTGTCGTCTTTGAAATCAGGGATCGCCGCTGATGCGCCATACTCCAGCAACGCCGCTTCATCCAGCGCGCCCGTCATACCAAAGGTAAATACCCCCGCCGCCGCCGCAGACTGAATCCCGGGACCGGAATCCTCAAACGCTAATGCGTTTTCACGCCCAACGCCCAGCAGTCGCATCGCTTCCGCGTAAGGATAAGGATCGGGTTTGCTACGCGGCAGCTCCGCGCCAATGAGCAGATGATCGACGGACTCCAGTAAATGTAGCCCCTTCAACATCATGATGGCGCTTTCACGTGGCGCGTTAGTCACCACGGCAATCCCAATGTTTCTGTCCTGCGCCCACTCGAAGAGTTCAGCCACGCCCGCCCGGCCTTCCAGCGGCCCCGTAAGCTGCTTCCTGAACAGCGCTTCTTTACGCTCTCCCAGTTCATACCGGCGCTCGGGCGGTAAATTGGGGAAAAGATCGCGTGTGATGTGATCCATCGGCGCGCCCATGATTTTTTCGTTGTAATAGTCGATCGTGACGGACTGACCAAAGTCGGCCAGGAGTTCATTAAACGCGGCCAGATGCAGCCGGTCTGTGTCGAGCAATGTTCCATCCAGATCAAACAACAATCCTGCGGTAGTTTTCATTCCAATCTCTCCCAGCGAAACAACGATTTCAGGACGACATATCGTCCCGGATAACACGGTCAAGTAACGGTGAAAAACGGCTAATGGCTTCGGGCGTGATCAGACTGAAATCCGTCATGATGGCACCATCTAACGCGTGTTGGCAGTGATCACGGCATAGCGATTCACGCTGCGCAAGTTTTGGCACGATGACGGATAACAGAGACTCGGCTTTCTTAATATTGTCGGCCATCTGCTCGCTGACCATGGCAGCATTCACCGCCTCATGGGAGGCATGCCAGCAATCGTAATCGGTCACCATCGCGACCATGTTGTAGCAAAGCTCCGCTTCGCGGCAGAGCTTTGGCTCTGGCATCGCGGTCATGCCAATAACCGTCCCCCCCATTTGGCGATGGAATGTGGATTCCGCTTTGGTTGAAAAGTGCGGTCCTTCCATCACGACATACAGCCCCTTTGCCAGATGTGGAATGGAGAGTTCATCCAGTGCGTCAACCAGCAGCGAATGGTTATCCGTGCAAACCGGCTTCCCAAAGGGAACATGCGCCACAACCCCTGAACCGAAAAAGGTATTCACGCGGCGATATGTCCGATCGATATATTGATCGATCGCGACAAACGCACCGGGAGGGGCTTCTTCGACCAGGCTGCCGACGGCGCTAAACGAGATCACCTGCGAAACCCCCAGCGCCTTGAGCGCGGCAATGTTAGCTCTGACGTTAATTTCCGAGGGCAGCAGCCTGTGGCCAATGCCATGACGATTAACGATCGCTACCGGAATCCCAGCTATCTCGCCTAGCGTGATGATGCCGGAAGGGTCGCCAAAAGAAGTCGTGACGTTGATGCGCTCAGGCGCCTCAATGATCGACAGGGAATCCATACCGCTGCCACAGATGATTCCAATACGGGGTGGCGTAGTCGTTCGTTGATCAGTCATTAATCGTTCCTCTTTCCCTGTTTAGTGGCGAAGCCGTATTGACGAGCCGGTGGTATAGCTCAGATAGCGCAGCAGGTTGCCCTCCTGAACCAAAGATCATTCCCTTCGCGATGTACTGCGTGTACCGCGGTTCATTGACTTTCAGCGCCCAGTCCACGGCGGGCATATATTGATAGCGAACGGTTGGATAAATGTGGTGTGCCAAATGATAGGCGTCGGACATCGGAAATATCAGGTATCGCTGAATCGCGCCGAACATACCGGAAAAATCCGTGGCGCGGCCATGTTCATAATCATGGGCAAGCCGATAGCGAGTTGGGGTATAGGGCGTGTGCCAGCGGTGTTTAGAGAGCAGAGACCACCACGAAAACAGCGGATAAATGGAGAAAACAGGAATCACCCACCCGACAATCAATGCCGCAACGCCGCCCACCCACAGATACAGCGCTACCACGCTTATCGTCACGATGGCGCGCAGCAGTGCGGTCTGCTTCGAGGTATTTTCTCGGAACACATCGCGGAAATTACCCTTGATGTTATTAGCCAGACCTTTAAGGCTGATCGGATAGAACAAGGCTTTAATGAACTGACCACGGCTGATGCCGGGCACCATGCCTGCGGCAATGACCCGCCGCAGATTCGGATCTTTACCTGGAACGTCCGCATTAGGATGATGCTCGATAACGTGCGTAATAAAGCGCGAATCCATATCCCTTTTCAGCGTCGGGAACTGGAAAAACGTGTTAGACAGAAACCACTGTAGCCTCTTCGAGGGGCACAGTGCCACGTGCAGGGCATTGTGGCCAAGCTCTTGTAGCGCCCTCATCCGCCCCGAGGTCACTACCACTAATAACGCACCAGACAGCACGTTATAGTCCGTCCAACGGAAGAACAGTACGGCGGCAAAAATCTCCAGCCAGCAGTAGATAAACGGCAGTGGCGCGAATACCGTATCGAATCGCTTGTAGTAGCTAATCTCATCTTTATTACCGGGACGCAGCTTGAACTTCGGCAGGATCCGCTCACCGTCGCGGTAATAAAGCTTGATCGCCAGCCGTAAAAACAGGCTCAAGGCAATCAGAATCCCCATCACCTCGAAAACACGATCTTGGCTTAGCATGTGAAACCCTCCATGTCATTGGCGAAATTAGCGAAAATAGGCCTGGTATACCGCTGACAGATCCCCGAACACAAACGGGTGGATAGCGCGTAACCGTTCGTGCGTCTGATGGCCGTGTGAAACAGAGGCCATCTGCCAGCCGCAGGCATGTGCAACATCGATATCATGGTCGGTATCACCAATCATCAGGGCACCGCTTCCCGGATTTCCAAGTACCGTATCCAGCGTCTGAGCAATTCCCTGTTTCCCTTTAGCCTGGGTGTTTGTCAGGCCAAACACATGATCGACAAGGTGGTCGATGCCTGCGCTGGCAAGATTATTCTGCAATGTGTCGTGCTGGCTGGCAGACAGGACAGAGATGCTCACGCCGGTACGCCGCAGCGCACTGATAATATCGACCGCCCCCTGATGGAGGGGGCACTGGTTGATTTCGCTATTGAAAATGCGCAGATACGCGTGGATCAAATCGTCGAATCGCCCGCTCTCGCAGTCGATCCCGACCGCCTGATAGAATGATTGGATCGGGAACCCAAAATGCTCGCGATATCGCTTTGCATCGAGAGGGGGCAACATTTGCAACTCCCTCACCGCGTTCAGCCCCTTCACCGCCAGCGCCAAATCATCGACCAGCGTGCCATTCCAGTCGAAAATAACGTGTTTAATCGCAGTGCTATCTTTCATCGTGCTATTCCTTATCGTATGGCTCGGGCAATGACGCTGGATAATGAGGCTTTGACTATGGGGAAGCGATAGAGCGTGCGTTGTACTTCTAGCAGGTTGGCGATCTTGAGGGTGGCAATCGCCACATCCCGATTGTGGAACGACGCAGCGTGAACCAGGCTGATATACCTCTCTTTCAGCTTGTTTTTCAGGGAGGTTGCTGTTGTCTGCTGGCTCAGGCTTTCATCGCTTTTTTTCGCCTGTTGCCAGGAGATTTCCGTCGCCACCACTTGCACATTCAGCACCTGCTTGGCCGAGATCGTGCGTCGGAGATATTCAGGCAGGGCGCCGTCCAGCGCTTCGGCTTGCAGGGCTGAAACACTCATCCCCTGACTATAGATAGGGTTTATGCTGCATAGCGCATCTCCCACAACCAAAAAGCCATCAGGCCATGACGGCATCAGGTCGTAGCGGCGTCTCAGGCTGCACGGCATCTTGAACTGATGAAACTCACTCAGCGGTTCCAGCTTGCTGACCTCATCATAGATGTCAGGCACCGGAAGCTCGGCAAGGAATCGCATAAAGTCATGCTCATTAGGCTTGGGCGATGCGCCGAACCAGCCTCCGGCGGTGACGATATATTTGTCTCCCTCAATGGGGCTGATAACGCCCATACTGCGTTTTGTCGGCAGATTGGGCGTCACGAGCAGCACTTTCCAGCCGGTCTGACGCATTGTGTCTTTTTTATAGACGCGCGACACATAGCCAAGCTGATTCTCGACCTCTTCGCGCTGAACCTCACCGTAACCTAGCTGCTTCAGCCACGCCGAAGCCTTTGAGTTTCTGCCAGAGGCATCCACCACCAGATCGGCTTCCAGCGTTTCCTCCACTTGCCCAACGCTCGCGACAAGCCCTCGAACGGTTCCGTCATCATGAATAAGGTGTTTAACCCGATAGCCACCCTTAATCTTGATATTCGGTACGCGTCTGGCCGATTGTCGCAGAACATGCTCAAGTAGCGTTCTTGAACAATAGTGCGCGGTAATACCAGTAGGCCAGCGCTGTTTCCAGCCCACGCCGGCATAGCATTTCACGCCATGAGACAGATCGATCTCTTCGGCCCCGAGGTGCAGCAGTTCGTTCTTAAAACCGGGATAGAAATTCTCGATAATCTGGACGCCGCGATTTAATAACAGGTGCACATGATGTTCCTGCGGCACCGTCCGACGCGAGCAAGGTTCATCACTAAACGTATCCAAATCGAGCAGCACAACGTCCTTGAAGTGCTTGGAAAGCGAACGGGCGACCAGACAGCCAGCGATGCTGGCGCCAATGACGATAGCCTTGCCTGTAACGTTTTTTAATGTCGTCATGACAGAACCTCCTCCGTATGCTCAGGCTGAAAGCGATTGAGTACCGCTGCGATAACCGCGATGTCAGCCTGTCGGATATCCGGGTGAACAGGTAAGGTCGTGATACTCGCCAACATCCGCTCGGCATTCGGACACGGCGTGGCTTTATCACGTAAAACGGGGTACTGGTACAATGCCTTACAGTTATACAGGGCGATGTCTGAGGGGATACCGGCACGGGACTGGTGTTCAAGTAAAGGGCTATTGTTGCCCGTCAGCGCTCGCACGATCAGTTTGGTGCCAGCGGGCTCGCCACCGGAAATGACGGGTAACAGTTCGAGATAGGGGTTGGTCAGCGACGTGCCCACTGCCTGCATGGTAGACAGACGATGCTGCACATCCTGCTCCAGTCGATTGAGACGTGCCAGCCCCAGCGCGGCCTGTAAACCGCTCAGAGAGAAATTCAATACCGGATTGTGGGATGCGGTGAAATCACCGTGCGTGAACTGTTGTGCTTTCAGCGCCAGCTCGTCATTATCAGTCAGAACTGCCCCTCCCTCGCCAGTGACCAGCGTTTTGCTGTGGTGCGTGGAAAACGTCGCCATATCGGCGTATTTCCAGAGGAATTCTCCATCTAATCTGGCCTTGTGCGCTAATGCGATATCAAGCAGGTAGTACAAACCGTTCGCACGCGCAAACGCGGCCACCCTCTTCGCATCAACCGGATATCCCCACATCGGGATATCGATAATCGCTCTGGTTTTGTCGTCGATCATGCGCCCAGCCATATCCAGATCGATAGTGAAGTCGTCCGGGCTGATATCGCAAAATACGGGTTCAAGTCTCATAAACGTGAGGGCATACACCGTACACAGGGGGCATGTCGGCGTTAACAGTACCTTGTCTCCCGGTTTGAGGCCAAAGGCAGACAACGCGACAACAAGCGAACCATATCCTGATGACGTGGCAATAGCATGCTCAGCATTAAAATGCGTTTTTAGCTGCTGTTCGTATTGGTGAACGGTCTCGGATCGTCCCCCGATGCCACTGTTCAATGCGGCCAGCACAAACGCTTCTTCGCGGATTCCGACGGGATAAAAGCTGTCTTTGATTGCGTGGGCGTCAGCCCCTGCGGTCACAGAGGGAGATAGCGACTGGCTGGCTGGGGGTTGGCTATCAGGATCAACTCGGTAGCCTGCCGCGCGATGCGCCGTATTCCTTGACATCAGCGCCTGTAAACGCAGCCGCCCGACAGCACATTGAATACCACTTATCTTGTGGTTAACGCCGACATTTATCCCATCAAGATCGGAGAATTGAGAGTAACTTTTCGCTCGGCGCCCCCATTCACGATGGCGAAAAAGCACGGCTCCCCCTTCGCCGGTGGAAATCGTGGAAAGCCCTTCTCGCAAGGACAAAAGCCCGATGTCGAACCCCTCAGCGATCTGCCGATGGCCGAGCATCGTGTCAATAGACGCGGTTAACTCAACAATCGTGACAAGTTGCCTCGCGCGGCTCATCTCAATAACGTGGGTGATGTCCTGACGATACAGAAAAGAGGAAGAAACAAGCACCGCTCTGGTTCTCTCACTGACATGCTGCTCGAACGATGCCAACTGTGCGCATTCATCGTTCACGGCCACGGGTGTCAACCCTGCATGAACCAAAGGCGACGTGACCCATACCGGGACATCCGGCCCCACGATAACCTCATCACCGGGCCGGAAATCGAGAGCACCGAGCATCACGCTGACGCCTCCGGTATCAGACGACGTCCCTACACATGCAGCAAACCCAGCCCAGTCGGCCAACTCGGATTCGAAGCACGCGACCGTGGCAAGGGAGGTCTCCATATTCCCCGCCGCCACGGCAATAACGGCATCCAGTTCACGCTTTCTGGCTTGTACAGGATCATTGAAATCGTTTGCAAAGATCGCGTCGTCCATTACCTCTTCCTTAGGCATTAAAATTGTCGTTCACGACACTGACGATGTAATCAATATCGCGATCGTTGAGCCCTTCATGGCAGGGAACGGTGAAAATGGTTTCAATGATGTGCTCCGCGTTGGGACAAGGTTCTGCATATGGCGTAAAAGCAGGCTCGCGATAAAGCGGTTTGTATTTGTATCGGGTGGTGTCGGACATCACTCCCTGAGAAAACATGCGGTTACCCTGCTCAACGCTCGCACCGTTGAGATGGTGGTAGACCATGGAATAGCCATTGATCTCCGCCCCCTGATAGCGGGGAAACTCCTGTATTGTCGGGATAGCCGACAGCGCCTGCCGAACTTTTTGCACGCGCTCACGGCGATCCGCAATTTTCCCATCGAGTTTCTTTAACTGATTAATACCCAGTGCAGCACACAGTGGTGGCAATTTGAAGTTAGTGCCGATGTCTTCACCCAAGATGTAACTGCTATTCCTGCTGGATGCTTTGAGCCCGTGGTGCTGCCACCTAAGCATCCGCTCATAGACATCCTCATCATTGGTCAGACAGAAACCTCCCTCGCCCGTGCTCATCAGCTTGCGCTCATGGGTCGAGAAACAGGAAACATCACCAAACGTCCCCAGATATTGCCCGTCAGAGGTGGTTCCAAACGCGTGAGCGCAATCTTCTATAAGTCGAATCCCTTCCGTCTTGCAAAAATCCACCACGGCGCGCATTTCAATCGGGTAACCCCACATTGGCACGACAATCAATGCCTTAATCGGCTGTTCCTGCACAAGTTTGCACAAGTGATCGAGATCCGGTGAAAAAGACAGAGGTGAGACATCGCAGAAAACAGGGACGCAGCCTGTCGTGATAATCGGCAGGATCGTCATAATCGGCGCGGTAGGCGGCAGCGCAATACGATCGCCTGGCTGCAAACCTAGCCCCCGGATCGCCAATTCAATCGCCACGGTGCCATTGCAGCACGGTAACGCTTTGGTCGTGCCAAAATAGCTGGCGAGCGCGTGTTCGTATTCCGTCAATATAGGGGATTTACCCGAAAAACTCGTGGTATTAAAAGCGGAAAGTACAGCGTCATAATCGCTTTGGTCGAAATTGATATGAAGGTTCTGATAAGTTTTTTCGGTCATAAGATCATCCCTTAATGTTAACCTAAACTTAATAATTAACTGCTAACGCATGTTTGCACTGTTCTTCGATAGCATCCATGCAGCGATAGGTTTCAATCAGCGTTGACAGAGCCGTCTTGGAATCCCTATTGCCTGACTGAATGGCATCGATGAAATCGAGAATCTCACCCGTATACCCCGCTCTCGAATACCCTGAGGACAGCGGGCTAGCAGCCCAGGTGTCACACCAGCGTTTGCGTTCACCTTTCAGATACGTTTTGTCCATATCCGCAACGCTAATCGTACTCAGTGATGTGCTCTTAATATGAAGCCGGTCATCGGCTAATACGTCTAAATCAAAAGTGAAGTGTGGCGAGGTATTACTGGTAATGAGCGTACCGTGAGCGCCACTCACAAATTCCAGCAATACGCTAAATATAATATTTCCGTCGCTGCTATTATCCGCCACCGATAATTTCTTAACCGAACCACAGAGATGTATCAGGAGATCAAGGCCGTGAATAGTCTGTGCATGCAAAAAGGATTTTAACACGCTGTTATAATCCCAGAGTACAGAGACTGGCTTATTAGCCATCTGCCGTAAACTGATCATTTGTATTTTATCGTTATAGATTTGTTTAATACGTTCAGTTACATCTGCAAAACGAAAGTTCATCCCGGAACCGGTAATCACTCCCTTGCGCTTAGCCATTTCAGCAAGGCGAATAACGTCTTCAGAACTGGCCGCAACGGGTTTTTCTAATAAGACAGGGATGCCACGTTCTATCGCATCATAGGCAATCCGATAATGCGCTGAAGGATAACAGGCCACGATGATGGCATCGAGTTTGCATTTATCCATCATTTCACAATGATTACTGAATACCTTTGCTTCATCAAATTTAAACAAGGTCGCCGCTTCAAGACACTTTGCAGGATCAGTATCACAAATCGCAGCTATTTCCACACCAAATAATGCATTACACGCGGGTATAAGATTCTCACGAGCTTGTGCACCAAATCCAACGAATCCGATTTTCATAATACCTCCATTTTTTCTCTCAGTATTAAAAGCGATGGGAGCTGCGTGTAATCTTCAAGCCTGTCAATGCTTACCCACTGTAGATTTGTCGCCTCTTGTTCATTGATAACCAGCGATACATACCTGTCAGCCTGTAGCAAAAAACGAATATCATAGTGGTAATGTTCAGGCTCTTTGGCATTGGCTGGAATGAGGTGAATATCGATATCCAATATCTCGTTAGAGACAACATTAACGTCTTCGATGCCTGTCTCTTCCTGTGTTTCTCGTAATACGGTATCGATAATATCGGCATGACCATCACAGTGGCCACCGGGTGGTAACCACATATTCAGTTTTTTATGTCTTAAAAGAAGAGTGTGTTTTCTTTCTTTATCCACAATAAAAGCTGTTCCAGTAACATGACCTTCTAATGTGGACCGTTCAAAGGGGCGAGACGTCGCATCGATAAAATATTGAAGACGTTTAGCATTCACATCATCTCTATCTGTTGTGATAGGAAACCTATAGCTGATATCAGCATTAAGTTTCAGGATTACACTTCTGCCATCTTGCACGTTTATTCCCTCAAGCGTCTTATGACATATACTCTAAATAATTCGAGTTTCAGGCAGGCAGCAAGAGAAGACATCCCAATGAGCTTACCCAAGTAAGTGATTCGGGTGACTGACAAATCTGCCAGAGGCAGGTTTGAACGCTGCTTGCAGCGGCCCCAACGGGGCGAGGTCCACGAAAGTGGGCCGAGTAACGCGGCCAACGCACATGCAACTTGAAGTATGACGAGTATAAAACGTATTATTTATCCGCGAGTTCTATAAAACCCCGCATCAGTCTTTCCATATCACTGACTACTTCGTTATTACATAAAAACTGCAAGGCACATCAGATAGATTTATTATAATTAAATTAATAATTAGACAGCTAAATTAAAAAATACATAATTCAATAAAACCAATGACATGATAAAGACGAAAACTTATTTTCTGAATTAAATAAAAAAGAAATGAATAGGATGCATATTAAATACTCAACATATCATATGACGAATATAAGATATGCTATACGCTCACTGTTACCTGATTATCAATACGTGATTAAAATATCAGAAAACAATCTATACACAATGGCGCCGCAACTTATTTTCACTATAAGAAAACATAAAAAATACTAATTTAATGATTTTTATTAACATTTTTGCAAAAAAAATTGTAACCGTTTACCCCGTACGAGCAGTACGCACGGGGCTTGCTCTTTAGCCATGTTCAATCAACATCACCGCACTCGTGTCCGCTTCCAGCGCCTCAAACAGGTGCAGGACATCCGCCGAATAGCTGATGTAATCCCCCGTGCTCAGTTCAACGGGCTGTGTGACAGGCCCGATTATGGCGCGGCCGCTGCTCAGAATCACATGCTCTATCGTTCCCGGCATATGCGGTTGCGAGATTCTGGCCTCGCCCGGCTGCACCTTAAGCCGATAGATATCACGCTGCACGCCAGCCGGACACGCAGCCAACAGCGTAGCGGCATAGTTTGCCAGCTCCGAATAGGTGGCCGCGCCTTCGTTAGCTCGGATCACCTGCACATGCTGACGAGACTGGCCAATCAACTGGCTGACCTGCACATCTAGCGCCATCGCCAGCGCCCAGAGCGTTTCCAGGCTCGGATTTCCGATCCCAGTTTCCAGCTGTGAAAGCGTTGATTTAGCTAGCCCCGCACGCTTTGCCAGCTCGGTCACTGACAGATTTAACCGCTCACGCTCGCGCCGAATAGAGACAGCCAGCCGTGCGATAGGCGTAGCGACCTGCATAACATCTTGTGCACCATTTTCCTGACTATCGCTCTTCATATCGTTCACCATAACAATCAATCGTTCGACTTGACGAACATTTGATTCGTGTTCATTATTTCGCTCTGTTGTTCATTATAAAAAATTTTGTTCGCTATAGCAGCACACTTTTCACACTGACAGACAGGAAAAAAAGATGACACCCCAGACGCGCGGCACGATAGAAATGGCTATTGCGATGATCATTTCCGGTACGGTTGGCTGGTTCGTCCTTACGGCAGAGCAGCCCCCTATGACGGTAGTTTTCTGGCGCTGCGCGTTCGGCGCATTGACGATGCTGATCGTCTGCGGGCTATTGGGCTTGTTGCGGCGGGGCATCATGAACAGGAAACAGGTTGGCCTTGCCGTACTCGGCGGCCTGGCGCTGGTGTTCAACTGGACACTGCTGTTCGGCGCTTACTCGCAAGCCTCTATTGCCGTCGCCACTGTGGTTTATCACACGCAGCCCTTTATGCTAGTGGGGCTCGGCGCGCTCTTTTTCAGGGAAGCGCTGACCTTCAACAAAGTCTGCTGGCTACTGTGCGCCTTTGGCGGCATCGTCCTGATCGTCAGCGCTCAAACCGGGGCCGACAGCGATAGTAACGGTTATCTATCTGGCGTACTGATGGCATTGGGTGCTGCGTTCTTTTATGCCATTGCAGCCGCGATAACGAAAAAGCTGTCAGGAACTCCGCCGCATGTGCTTGTGCTGATACAGCTGCTCGTTGGCGTTGTGGTTCTTGCGCCCTTCGCGGCAATACCGGCTTCTCCTACGGCTTCACAGTGGGGAATGCTTGTGGCGATTGGCGTGATCCATACCGGCCTGATGTCGACGCTCTTGTACAGCGCGATCCAGAAGATCCCGACCGCGCTGGTTGGCGCACTGTCGTTCATCTATCCCGTTATCGCGGCGCTGGTCGATTGGGCAGCCTTTGGACATCGGCTGGACATGATGCAGCTTGCCGGAGCGGTCGCGATTCTGCTGTCCGCCGCCGGAATGACGTTCGGCTGGCGCATCACGTTCTGGGGGAAAAGCAGAGCGCTTCTCCCCTGATACCACCGAATAAAACCGATTAAAGCGCTTCCAGCGCCAGCAGCTCGTCCAACGTCTGGCGACGGCGAATCAGGCGCGGTTCTCCGTTTTCAAACAGCACTTCCGGCAGCAGCGGGCGGCTATTGTAGTTAGAAGACATGGATGCGCCGTACGCACCAGTGTCATGGAATACCAGATAGTCGCCAACCTGCGCATCCGGCAGCGCGAACGTTTCCACGCCGCCGCCTGCCTGCTGGGTGAACACATCGCCGGATTCACACAGCGGACCGGCAATCACGCTGTCGCGCAGCGTGGACTGGCTGATATCACGACCATCACCCGGCAGCAGAGAAACATGGTGATAGCTGCCGTACATCGCCGGACGCATCAGATCGTTAAATCCGGCATCGACCAGCACAAAGTGGCGACTTCCCATCGATTTTATCGCCCGAACTTCCGCCACCAGCACGCCAGATTCGGCGACCAGAAAACGTCCCGGTTCGATTTCCAACGTCACCGGATGGCCGAGATGAGCAGCAATTTTCTCGCGCGCCGCGTTCCACAGCCCGTAGTAGTGTTCAGTATCAATCGCTTCTTCGCCGTGGCGATACGGAATCGACAACCCGCCGCCCGCTGAAATCGCCTCGATATCCTGACCCAGCTCAACGACCTGCTGCACCATCGCCTCACACACCTGTTCCAGATGGCCATAATCAACGCCGGAACCAATGTGCATGTGGATCCCCACCAGCTTCAACTGATAACGCTGAATGTGTGCCAGCGCCAGCGGCAAATCGCCGTACCAGATACCGTGCTTGCTGTTCTCGCCGCCTGTGTTGGTTTTCTGGCTGTGACCATGACCAAACCCTGGATTCACACGCAGCCACACCGGATGCCCCGGTGACTGCTGCCCGAGCTGTTCCAGCATATCGACTGAACCGGCGTTCACCGGAATGTTCAGTTCGGAAACGCGTTGCAGCGTCGGGCGATCCAGCAGATCGGCGGTAAACACGATCTCATGCGCGTCGGTGCCCGGTACAAACCCCGCAATCAGCGCACGCTCGATCTCACCCAGCGATACCGAATCCACTTTCACACCCTGCTCACGCATCAGGCGCAAAATATGCGTGTTGGAACACGCCTTCTGCGCGAAGCGGATCGTATCGAACTGGCGCAGTTGGGCAATGCGGTTAACGATGGTCTGCGCATCATAGGCCCAAACCGGACAACCAAAGCGGGCAGGCAGTTCACGCAGGCTTTGTGCGTTCAGAGCATGTGTTACGTCATTCAGATCGTGTGGCATAAAAAGTTACCGATTTACAGGGTTAAACGGAATTGAGAAACACTATAAAAATACCCCAACAGGTAAACAAATATCGTTTTAGGCAGACTCTATTCATTTCTGATATGGTTTATAAAAATAAATGAAGGAGGCGACATGGCGGCAGTATCCCTACGACACATCGAGATTTTCCATGCGGTCATGACCACTGGGAATCTGACAGAAGCGGCGGATCTGCTGAACACGTCGCAGCCGACCGTCAGCCGTGAGCTGGCCCGCTTCGAGAAATTGATTCAGATGACGCTGTTCGAGCGACTGCGCGGCCGGCTTTACCCCACCGCACAGGGGCTACAGCTGTTTGAAGAAGTCCAGCGCTCTTATTATGGGTTGGATCGGATCATCAACGCCGCCAGCGATATTCGCCGTTTTCAGCAGGCACAACTTTCTATTACCTGTCTGCCCGTGTTCTCACAGTCGCTGCTACCTGATGCCTGCAAACCGCTACTGGCGCGTTATCCGCTGCTTAATCTGCACATCATCCCACAAGAATCGCCGCTGCTGGAAGAATGGCTGTCAGCCCAGCGCCACGATTTAGGCCTAACGGAAAACAGCCTCACGCCAGCCGGTACCGAGCGGCAAACGCTGATGTTACTCAATGAAGTGTGCGTGCTGCCTGCCGGGCATCCGCTGGCGCAAAAAGCGGTGCTCACACCGCAGGATTTTGCCAATGAACCCTTCATCAGCCTGTCGAGCGCCGACAGCTATCGCCAGTTGCTGGACAAGCTGTTTCAGGAACAGGGCGTGTCGCGCCGGATGGTGCTGGAAACTCACAGCGCGGCATCGGTGTGTGCGATGGTGCGAGCGGGGATCGGGCTGTCGATCGTCAACCCGCTCACCGCGTTGGATTATGCTGCCTCCGGCGTGGTCGTGCGGCCTTTCAGCATCGACGTACCTTTTACGGTCAGCCTGATTCGTCCGTTGCACCGCCCTGCTTCGGCGCTGGTCGATACCGTGATTGATCAACTCAAGCAGTACGCCGCGGGCGTTCCTTCACGTCTGGAGCAGGTTTTGCAGCAGTAATACTCCGGCCTTGGTTCGGCTCACTTCATCGATTACAGCGCTAGCGCCCGCCAGCGAGGATCGTGAGCAAACCATTCCACCAGAAAATCCAGCAAGGTACGCAGCGCGGCGGGCATCTGGCGGCGCGAGGTGTAAATACCATAAATCCCCATCGCCTGCGGACGGTATTCCGGCAACAGCGCCACCAGTTGTCCGTTAGCGAGATAAGGCGCCACCGAATAGCGCGGTTGCAGGGCGATCCCCGCGCCTTCCAGCGCACCGGCCAGCAGCACCAGCGACTCATTGCCACTCAGGTTACCGCTAACGGGAATCGTAAACTTTTCATCATCGCGGGAAAAATGCCACAGGCTTTTGCCGAAATAGGTGTAGGTCAGGCAGTTATGAATCGAGAGATCGGTCAGTTGTCGTGGAATACCATGCTCATTCAAATAAGAAGGCGATGCACACAGCACCGACTCACAGCGTGAAAGCGGTCGGGCAATCAGATTGGGATCCAGTTCGTTGGTGATGCGCAGTGCCAGATCGATACGTTCCTCGACCAGATTCACCGTTCGGTTATTCATTTGCAGATCGATAGCGACCCGAGGATGCCGCCGCAGGAAAGCGGTTATCGCCATACCGAGCGCGCCCTGCGCCAGCGATTGCGAACAGCTGACGCGCAGCAAACCGCTTAACGTGGCATCGTCGGTATCGGCCTCGACGCGCATATCCGCCGTCAGCGCCAGCATCTCCCGACAGCGCGCCAGCGTTTTTTCACCGGCATCCGTCAGGCTCAGCTTGCGCGTGGTGCGGTGCAATAATCGCGCCCCCGCCCACGTTTCCATTTCTGCCAGATAGCGCGTCACCATCGCCCGAGACATATCCAGCGTGTCCGCCGCCGCAATCATGCTGCCGCGATCGATAATCGTGACAAACACTTCAGCAGCCGTAATACGATCCATAAATTAGTCCGTTTTATGCAACAAACAATTGCCCGTTTTGCGGTTTTTCGTACGATTAATGCAACATAACATGAACCCACTTTCTGTCCTACCTGTGGAGTATCACCATGTCTAAATCTATCGTTTTTACTGTTTCTTTACTCGCGGCATCAATGAGTCTGGCTTCTGCGGCTAACGCCGCCGAGTTAAACATCGACGTGTTTAATCCAGGTGAAGCCAGTATGTTCCCCGTTTCTTCTGAAATTATCAGCGGCGATAAAGAAGTCGCGCTGATCGATGCGCAATTCCAGCGTAACGATGCTCAAACGCTGGTTGATCGCATCAAAGCCACCGGAAAAAAACTGACTACCGTCTATATCAGCCATTCTGACCCTGACTACTATTTCGGTCTGGACGTGATTAAAGCCGCGTTCCCAGAC
Source organism: Pectobacterium carotovorum (assembly GCA_016415585.1). NCBI lineage: Bacteria > Pseudomonadati > Pseudomonadota > Gammaproteobacteria > Enterobacterales > Pectobacteriaceae > Pectobacterium > Pectobacterium carotovorum. Next base: position 3,928,915 of record CP066552.1, read on the forward strand.
GCTAAAATCGTTGCGACCCAGGCGACCATCGATGCGATCAACGCCAGCAAAGACGGCAAAGTGGCACACTGGGGCCCAATTCTGAAAGAAAATGCGCCGAAAGAGATCGTGGTTCCTCAAGCGCTGGCAGGCGATAGCTTTACCATTGATGGCAAAAAGCTGGAAGTGAAAGGTCTGAAAGGGCCAACGCCGGATCGCACGTACGTCTGGATCCCTTCGCTAAAAGCCGTGGTCGGCGGTGTTCCGGTATCTGCCAACATCCACGTCTGGCTTGCCGATACCCAAACGCCAGAATCTCGCGTGCACTGGCGTGACACGCTGAAATCCATTGAAGCGCTGAAGCCAACCACCGTCGTGCCGGGTCACTTTATCGCGCCAACGGATTACACCTTGAAAAACGTGACGTTTACGCTGCAATATCTGGATACGGTGGAAAAAGAGCTGGCAAAAGCGAAAGATTCTGCCGAACTGATCGCCGCAATGAAAAAACACTACCCGACCCTGAAAGAAGAATCGGGTCTTGAACTGAGCGCCAAAGTCCTGAAAGGTGAAATGAAGTGGCCACAGTAAGACTGCATTACATTTACGATCCGCTGTGCGGCTGGTGCTACGGCGCCGCCCCACTCGCGCTGGCCGCGCAGGAGATTGACGGGTTGGATCTGATCCTCCACGGCGGCGGTATGATGACGGGCAGCAATAGCCGCACCATCACCCCAGAGTGGCACGATTACGTAATCCCCCACGATCGTCGTATTGCGCAAATGACCGGGCAGACCTTCGGGGAAGCGTATTACGAAGGGCTACTGCGTGACACCAGCGTCGTGCTGGATTCCGCGCCGCCAACAGCTGCCGTACTCGCGGCAGAAGCGATGGCTGACAAAGGCATGGCGATGTTGCACCAGATCGAGCGGGCGCATTACGTTTCTGGGCTAAAAATCGCCGACGCCGCCGTGCTACGTCAATGTGCAGAAGCGATCGGTCTGGATGGTGAGACGTTCAGCACCGAGTTCACCATTATTCAGGCAGAAACGCTGTCAAAACACATCAGCGCTAGCCAGGAATTACTGGCAAAAGTACGTGGACAAGGCTTCCCCACGTTTGCGCTGGAAGACGCTAACGGGAATTTCCAGCAAATCCCGGCGGCAAACTACCTCGGTCAGGTAGACGCATGGCGCAAGGTGCTGACACAGATGGTCAGCCGCGCTACCGCATAATCGTCCGCATCAACCTTAATAAGGGAGCACGCCAACGGCCTGCTCCCTTTTTCGTTTCCGATACTGTCTGTATCTCGTCCCCTTAAACCGTTAAAGTATCCCCTTCTCGATAAACCAGTACGCAGCGACGTTATAAACGTTATGGTTTATTTATTGCGTCGTAACAGGCGCTTTTTATTATTAAAAATGTGAAGGATTGCACATGAAATTTATTTCATTACTTTTTGTCATCGCACTCTCATTTGTCCTGCCAACGGCACACGCCGTAGCCAGCGACGTTGAGAATAAAACGCTCGCAGAAATGCAGCAGCTAGCGAACAACGGTAATGTGGACGCACAGTTGGCGCTGGGCGACATGTACTATGACGGTGACGGCATAGAAGAAGATTACGCGCAAGCCAAAACGTGGTACATGAAAGCAGCAGAGCAAGGCAATGCCTACGCACAATTGATGCTGGGTGACATGTACTATAACGGTGACGGCGTAGAGAAAGATTATGCGCAAGCAAAAGCGTGGTACACGAAATCCGCGGAGCAAGGCAGTGCTGAAGCACAATATGAACTTGGTACCATGTATTTTGACGAAAAAGAGTCAGCTAAAGCGATCTCATGGTTTAAAAAAGCGGCCGAGCAAGGCATGCCTGACGCACATTTCGACCTGGCTGTAATGTATCTAAATGGAGTGGGCACTCCAGTAAATGCCAGAACGGCGTTTACGCATTTTAAAAACGCAGCAGAACAAAATATGCAAAAAGCACAGTTCATGACTTCAGCAATGTACGCTGACGGCATTGGTGTTAAGAAGAATGACTCTCAGGCCTATTTTTGGTTCTCGGTATTCAATCGAAACGAGAAAGATCTGGAATGGAGCTCAATCCCAGATATCCAAAAAGCCATTCAGATACACGAGAAAGGAATACAGGAAATTGAGAAAAACATGTCGCAAAGTGAGCTTCAGGAGTCTAAACGCTTACAGGATAAATTTATAAAGAGACAGCATAATAACGACTAATAACGTTTTGTTTTTGTGATGAAAAAAGAATACAGCAGGATAATTACCAAGCAATTTTAACGTAATTAAATTGCCCATTCCCCATCATTTCATCAACCAAACGGGCATCAGGCCGTTTGGTTGATTGATTTTGCTCTGGCGACACGTAACACAGTCGTATTCATATCTTTCCAAGACCAGATGCTACGAACACCTCTAGACTGATGTCCATACCCTACTCAGCTTTTACCTCCAGAGCGACTTTTTGTTGACCCAGATAAGCGTCAGAACAGGGACCTCGAAGCAGCAGCTCAAAGAGCAAAACGATGTAGAACCTTTGCTAATTTTTAATCGTTCTTTGAAAGACAAAGCGTTATTAAAGATAGGATAATAAAAATTAAAATTAGTTGGAGAGGTAAAGATGATAGAATTTAATGGTTTTAATTTAACTAATAGATTACAGGAATGTAATTCAAATACAAAAAAACAACCCAAAGGTATAAAATCCTTTCTTTTTAATTTAAAGAATGTGGGGAGCAGTAATCTTGGTAAAGCGCACACTTCCTCTCACAACGGGAATAAGCAGTTAAGCCAGACAGTAAAGTACCAAGACCAACCATGTCGGCTGCAACCAGATACAAGCTTGGAAATTAAAGGTTTTCAAGTGCCTCCTGAAATGCTTGATAAGTTAAAAATAATAATGGGAGGTTTGCCAGCCTCCTCTGAAATGAACGATAAGTTAAAAATAGTAATGAAAGGTTTGTCAGTGTCCTCTGAAATGAACGATAAGATAAAAGAGGCAACAAAAGACTTTCAATTGAATCCTGAAATGGCAAGAGCGAAATGGATTCCAGCCAAGGACAGCATCGTAGAACAGGTAAGCCAAACAAAAAGGCGCCAAGCTCAGCTACCGCGGGCAAAACCGGCTCTCCCCCCGAAGCCAAAGCTTGCAACAAGAAAAATTCAAATAAACCTTGAAATAGCAAAAATAAATATTGAACCTGTTTTTTACCCCACGCTGCATAAGACTGTTGAATCGTTCAACTGACGGTATCTTAATTCTGACTGACACCACGCTGGCGGCGTCAACTCGCTAATTGACAGGCTCCTGAAGCTTTCAAGCTTCAGGAGCCGCACCGTTACGCTGCCGTAACGAAATCCGCAATGCTTTTCTCATCCATCCGATAACGAACCCATTCACCCTGTGGCTTCGCACCAATGCTTTTATAGAAATCGATCGCAGGCTGGTTCCAGTCCAGCACGCTCCATTCCAGCCGTCCGCACTGCCTTTCCTGCGCAAGACGCGCAACTTGTTTCAGCAGCGCTTTGCCCGCTCCCGCCTGACGATACGCCTGCGCGATGTAGAGATCTTCCAGATAGATGCCGTATTTCCCCAGCCAGGTTGAGTAGCTCATGAAGAAAATCGCATAACCGGCAGGCTTACCACCAATCTCGCAAATCAGCGTTTCAGCCGTCGCCCCCTCGCCAAATAACGAGCGCTCAATATCCTCAAGCGAAGCCAGCACTTCGTGGCGCGCTTTCTCATACACGGCAAGTTCGATGATTAAATCCAGAATCACGCTCGCATCTGATTTCTGCGCGGGGCGGATAACTATGTTCATAAATTCTGGTTCCATAAGGGCTGAGTTCATAAAGTCTCTCTTCTCCGGTGCTAATTTTTCCAGTGCTAACAATAACCAAGACTTGCCATGCTACCGGATTAAAAATACTGTATGAACTGTATTTTCTACAGTGACTAATCCTATCGCGTGAAGATTTACAGCCACCGCAGCAATAACTGCTCGGAAGCCAGCCAGTGGATTAAAAACCTGTTACACAGCCTGATTCATCCCTCCGCGCACTAGCGCGATAGGCTTCCTCTCCATGTGACAAAATCCATCTCCCCGTCCCCACTATTTCCCCTATCTCGGGCTCAGCAAGCCACCCATCGACAGCCACTTTCTCAATAAATAACCCTACAAGATAACTTGTCATACAAATAAAAAAGAAAAAAGACCACGTTAATTAATTGATATAAAATGGAAATAACTCCACATAGTTTCTGATTCACGCCACTTTTATTATCATTTTTTTGTGACCTGTCTAACACATACCAAGAAACGTAACCTTCTTAATAAAATCCGCAATAGTTAATCCCCAGCAAGGGGATAACAATAGCCGCGAGCCTGGCAAGAAGTTCCTCAATCATCATCTGGAGTTTCCAATGACCAACAATAATAAGCTGAGCGTTGCGGAGAAAATCGGCTTTGGCATGGGCGATGCCGCCTGTGGCATCGTCTATTCTTCCGTAACCATGTTTCTTACCTACTTTTATACGGATATCTATGGCATCTCCGCAGCCGCAGTGGGGGTGATGTTTCTGGTTACTCGCGTGCTGGACGCCATCGTCGACCCACTGATTGGCCTGATTGCAGACCGGACCAAAACCCGCTGGGGACATTTTCGCCCGTGGCTGGTCTGGTTTGCCGTTCCCTACGCCGTGATTGCCGTGTTGGCCTACACCACACCAGAGCTGAATGGCACCGGAAAACTGGTTTATGCCTACATCACTTACACGTTGCTGATGCTGTTCTATACCTTTATCAACATTCCCTACTGCTCACTCGGCGGAGTGATCACCAGTGATGAAAAGGACAGAATTTCCGCGCAGTCCTACCGTTTTACCATCTCCTCAATGGCCGGGTTATTGGTGTCGGTCGGCACGCTGTGGCTGGTTGACTGGATTGGCGGCACGAACAAGCAATTGGGCTATCAGGGCACGATGATGATCATGGGCAGCCTAGCTGTCGTGATGCTGTTTTTCTGTTTTTTCACTACAAACGAACGCATCAATCCTGCGGTAGATAAAAATCAGAACGTCTGGGACGATGTCAGAAATCTGCTAAGCAACGATCAGTGGCGCATCGTAGCCATCATTACTTTCTTTTCCAGCATGGCTGGCGTCATGCGCGGTGCGGCAACGCTTTATTATGCAACCTACCTGATGGTGGGGCCGGAGCAAGACAGTGCCGCCGGAACGGCAATGAAATCCGCATTTATTACTACCAGCGTTGTCGGCACCATTATTGGTGCAATGATGGCGGGTTACTTTGGCAAGCGATTCAGCAGCATAAGTCTTTTTAAAAACATCAACCTGCTGCTGGTGTTTGTCGGCGCCATCCTGTTTATGGTGCCGCCACAGTGGCTGGCTGTTGTTTTCCCGCTCTACTTTTTGATCGGTTTTTTCCACCAGATGTACCAACCTTTCAAATGGAACATGATGGCAAATGCCGCCGATTACGGTGAGTGGAAAACAGGCCGCCGGATTACCGGCCTGTCATTCTCTGGCAACCTGTTTGCGCTGAAGCTGGGTATGGCAATTGCGGGAGCTATCGTCGGCTTTTCACTCGGCTGGTTCGGCTATGTCGCGGGTTCACCGACACAAACGCCACTTGCCACCGCTGGTATTATCGGCCTGCTGAGCATCGGCCCCTCACTTTCCTACCTGGTACTTTATTGGCTGGTACGTTTTTACAAACTGGACGATAAGACGATGGCAACCATTCAGGCCGATCTGGCGAAACGTCACAGCACGGCTGACCGCACAGCAGAAAGTGAACTTCCTGTCGATCAAGGTCTGACGCCAAAAGGCGCAGCCTGATCGCGATACCGGCGGGCAATACGTTGCCCGTTCTTTATTATCAGGATAATAACATGAGCACAGCACATTCTCCCTGGAACCCAGATTTGGGTAACGGACGTTATAAAAATCCGATTTTATGCGCCGATTATTCCGATCCTGACATCGTGCGTGTCGGCGACGACTTTTACATGGTGTCGTCCAGCTTTAACCACATGCCAGCGTTACCAATCCTGCATTCTCAGGATCTGGTGAACTGGACGCTAATCAACCACGTATTGAGCCGATTCGATCTGCCAGGATATGAACAATTTCAGCCGGGTAAAGGCATCTGGGCACCCAGTATTCGCTATCATTCGGGAAAATTCTGGGTGTTCTTCAGTACGCCTGATGAAGGGATCTTTATGTCACAGACTGACGATCCCAGAGGCGAATGGAGTGCACCGCATTGCCTGAAGCAGGCTAAAGGCTGGATCGATCCCTGCCCGTTCTGGGATGACGATGGCACAGCCTGGTTAATACACGCTTTTGCCTTCAGCCGCAGTGGTAAGAAACACCTGCTGCAACTGTGCAGAATGGCAGAAGATGGCCGATCCTTACTTGATGAAGGCAGAATCGTTGTCGATGGCCGAGCGACGCAGCCAACCATCGAAGGGCCGAAGATGTATAAGCGCCATGGCTGGTATTACATTTTTGCACCAGCGGGTGGCGTTCCTACCGGCTGGCAAACCGTACTACGCACGCGTTCACTGAATGAGCCATGGCAAAGCAGAATCGTCCTGCATCAGGGGACTACATCGGTTAATGGCCCACATCAGGGCGGGTGGGTCGAGTTAGATAACGGTGAAAGCTGGTTCGTACATTTTCAGGATCGTCATGCTTATGGCCGCGTCGTCCATCTACAGCCAATGTGCTGGCAGGATGACTGGCCGCTGATCGGCGAACAACATAATTCGCAGGGGCTGGGGCAACCGGTGCAGGAAGCAGCTAAACCTCGTGTTAATACTCCTGTTGTCATACAGTCCCCCTCAACCTCCGACGATTTCTCATCGGCCACGCTGGGGCGGCAATGGCAGTGGCAAGCTAACCCAGACTCACGCTGGCTAACGCTCACTCAGCCGGGGCTCCAGCTATTCTGCCAGCCCATGCCTACTCGCGCGGGCGAACCGTCATGGTATGACGTACCTAATTTGCTGATGCAAAAATTTCCGGCAGAGGAATTCGAGGTGACCGTACACCTGACGCCGGTTTTTGAGCAGATAGGCGATCGCTGCGGCCTGATTATTTATGGCGAGCGCTTCGCTTTCCTCGGCGTTGAGAAAAGCGCGAAAGGTCTTGAATTAGTAACCGGATTCGGCTGGATGAGTGATGCACAGCAATTGGAGCAACACCAGAAGTCTCTGGCTGTGTTGTCCGAGCAGCAAAACATCACCCTGCGCGTCACCGTGCGGCAGAATGCCATTTGCCAGTTCGCTTGGCTAGGCGATGACGGGGAATATTGTATGCTTGACGATTGCTTCGCCGCTGGCCCTGGCAAGTGGGTGGGCGCTAAAGTGGGGTTGTACGCACTGACAACAGCATCAGGAAATAGCAGGAGTCACGTTCAGGTTAAAGACGTGAAAGTCACCGCTATCGATCAATAGTCCGCTAGCGGCTATAGGAAAGCCACGACTCGGGCTGGCTGCGTGATCTTCGGTACCGTTCTGGTTCTGGTATTACACACCGAGCGCATCAGCAGCCTGCTCGCTTTCCGCTTTAGAAAAGTGTGCGTAGGTAAGTGCATCGAGCAGCGCTGCGCGATCGATCGTCGGATAGATCTCTGGACTCTGCAAAAGCTGGGCGATTTCCTGAACGGTTAGCTGGGGATAGATGGCGTGTGATGCAACGGCAATATCGCGAGCGGCGTAACACAACTTGCGTAAAATTACCGCAATCTGCTGATGGGTGATCGCCTCCTGATACACGGTATAAAGCACATCAGCAATTAATGTCGACGTCAAAACCGAAATACGGGACACATCACCCGCTCTTCCACCCAATGCCTGAAGGATGTGTTCGACGGCCTGTTCTGGCGTTTTTCCCTGCGCCTGTTGTGAAGCCAGTACGGAAACCAGTTTATTTTTTATTTCATCATTTGCCATCGTTCGGTTCCTTCATACATTCATTGATTACAGATACTATTTTAGTATAAGCACGCTACCTGTCATGGCAGTAATGAGCAAATAAAATCATACGGCGATACCCTTCAATAGGTACAAAAAGACATCAATCCGCTCCGAAGTGTATAATAACATCCGTCTTTAAGAAACGCGGCTTTCCCTCACCATGAGTAGTGTGAGGCATGGTGGGGATAAAACACAGTTTGATACAACTCCGCGTACATCGTTCCACCCTCTTTTTTCCTAAAATGCGATAATCCTCCGATAAAAATCGTATCTTCGTTTATGCCCAGTCATTTTCATCGCCTCAAAAGACCATGTAAAATGAAAGGCTTAGTGAGCAAGAAGGCTATAAGTCATGATCACCACCGACGGTAATAATGCAGTCGCCTCTGTGGCGTGGCGAACCAATGAAGTCATCGCCATCTACCCGATTACGCCCAGTTCCAGCATGGCTGAACACGCAGCCGCCTGGTCGAGCGATGGCGGGCTGAATATATGGGGAGATACGCCCCGCGTTGTTGAAATGCAATCAGAAGGCGGCGCGATCGCTACCGTCCACGGCGCATTGCAGACGGGTACGCTCGCCACCACGTTTACCTCATCGCAGGGTCTGCTGCTGATGATCCCCACGCTGTATAAGCTGGCCGGTGAGCTAACTCCATTCGTCCTACACGTCGCTGCCCGTACGGTTGCGACGCATGCGCTTTCTATCTTCTGCGATCATTCGGACGTCATGGCCGTGCGTCAGACAGGTTGTGCCATGCTGTGCGCCAGCAATGTGCAGGAAGCGCAGGACTTCGCGCTGATTTCGCAAATCGCCAGCCCGAACAGCCGTCTGCCGTTTATCCATTTCTTCGACGGTTTCCGTACCTCACACGAAATCAATAAGATTGAGCCGCTGAGCGATGACGTGATCCGCCAGCTTCTGCCACAGAAATCCATTGATGCACACCGTGAGCGAGCGCTCACACCGGAACGCCCGGTGATTCGAGGTACCGCGTCTAACCCGGATACCTTCTTCCAGGCGCGCGAAGCAACCAACCGCTGGTATGACGCGGCTTATGAGCACGTTGAACAGGCGATGAACGATTTCGCTGCCGCGACAGGACGCCAGTACCAGCCGTTTGAATACTACGGCCACCCGGAAGCGACCAAGATCGTCGTCCTGATGGGTTCCGGCGTCGGCACCTGCGAAGAAGTGATCGATACGCTGCTGACGCGCGGCGAGAAAGTCGGCGTGGTGAAAATCCGCCTGTATCGTCCGTTCTCTGCCAAGCATCTGCTGGCCGTCATTCCGCAAACGGCGAAGAGCATCGCGGTGCTGGACCGCACGAAAGAGCCGGGTGCGCTGGCAGAACCGCTGTATCTCGATGTGATGACCGCGCTGGCCGAGGCGTTCTCCGCAGGTGAGCGTTCACTTATGCCACGCGTGATTGGTGGTCGTTACGGACTGTCTTCCAAAGAATTTACCCCGCAGTGCATACAGGCGATCTTTAATGAGTTAGCACTTACCAACCCACGACCGCGCTTCACTGTCGGGATTTATGACGATGTCACCAACCTGTCTCTGCCACTGCCGGAACAACATTTTCCCAGCAGCGCGTCACTCGAAGCTCTGTTCTACGGTCTGGGCAGTGACGGCACCGTTTCTGCGACCAAGAACGCCATCAAAATCGTTGGTGAGACCACGCCGATGTTTGTGCAGGGCTACTTTGTCTATGACTCGAAAAAGGCCGGTAGCCTGACCGTTTCCCACATGCGTGTGGGCCCGCACCCGATCAATTCAGCCTACCTGATCGATCAAGCCGATTTCGTCGCCTGCCATCAATGGCAGTTTATCGACAAGTACAGCATGGTCGAACGGCTGAAGCCCGGCGGCGTTTTCCTGATCAACTCGCCGTATAGCAGCGACGATCTGTGGCACCGTTTGCCACAGGAAGTGCAGGCAGGACTGAATCAGCGCAATGCCCGCGTGTACTGCATCAATGCAGCCAAGATTGCCCGCGAGTGTCATCTGGGCGCGCGTATTAATACCGTCATGCAGATGGCGTTCTTCCACCTGTCACAGATTCTGCCGGCCGATGTGGCGGTAGAAAAACTGCGTACCGCCATTGCCAAGAGCTACGGCAGTAAAGGTCAGGAGCTGGTTGAGCGTAACTGGCAGGCGCTGAGCGCCACGCTGGAAGCGTTGGCAGAAGTGCCGCTGGAAGCCGTCAACCCAGACAGCCCGCAGTGGCCTCCTGTGGTTTCCGACGCCGCACCCGATTTCGTCAAGACCGTCACGGCCGCGATGCTGGCTGGGCTGGGTGATACGCTGCCCGTTTCTGCCCTGCCGCCCGATGGCACCTGGCCGACTGGCACCACCAAGTGGGAAAAACGCAATATCGCGGAAGAGATTCCGCTGTGGCAGCCGCAGCTTTGTACGCAGTGTAACCACTGCGTTGCCGCCTGCCCGCACTCGGCTATCCGCGCCAAAGTTGTTCAGCCAGACGCAATGGAAAACGCACCAGCCTCACTGCAATCGCTGGATGTAAAAGCGCGCGACATGCGCGGTCAGAAATACGTGTTGCAGGTCGCTCCGGAAGACTGTACCGGTTGTAACCTATGCGTGGAAGTCTGCCCGGCTAAAGACCGTCAGAACCCAGAAATCAAAGCCATCAATATGGAATCCCGTCTGGATAATCTGACGGCGGAAAAAGAGAACTTCGATTTCTTCCTGCAATTACCGGAAATCGACAAATCCACGCTGGAACGTATCGATATCCGTACTTCTCAGTTGATTTCGCCGCTGTTTGAATACTCCGGTGCCTGCTCCGGCTGTGGCGAAACACCGTACATCAAGCTGCTGACACAGCTCTATGGCGATCGTCTGCTGGTCGCGAATGCGACAGGTTGTTCGTCTATTTATGGCGGTAACCTGCCCACCACGCCGTGGACGACGGATGCCAACGGTCGCGGTCCGGCCTGGGCTAACTCGCTGTTCGAGGATAACGCCGAATTCGGTCTGGGCTTCCGCCTGAGCGTCGATCAACACCGTCAGCGTGCCGTGCGCCTGCTCAACAAGCTGGCACCGCAATTGCCGCCAGATCTGGTTAACGCGTTGCAGGAAGAGTCCATCGCCCCCGATCTGCGCCGTCAGCAGATTGAACAGCTGCGTGGGTTGCTAGCAGCTATCAATGATAACGACGCCACCGTGCTAGCGAGCGAAGCCGACCACTTTGTCGATAAATCCATCTGGCTTATCGGCGGGGACGGCTGGGCGTACGATATCGGCTACGGCGGGCTGGATCACGTCATGAGCCTGAGCGAAAACGTCAACGTGCTGGTACTGGATACCCAATGTTATTCCAACACCGGTGGACAGCAGTCCAAGGCGACACCGCTGGGCGCCGTCACCAAATTTGGCGAGAAAGGCAAACGCAAAGCGCGTAAAGATCTCGGTATCAACGTCATGATGTACGGCCACGTGTATGTCGCGCAGATCTCACTGGGCGCACAGCTGAACCAGACGGTGAAAGCGATTCAGGAAGCCGAAGCCTGGCCGGGTCCATCGCTGATTATCGCGTACAGCCCGTGTGAAGAACACGGCTACGATCTGGCATTCAGCCACGATCAGATGCGTCAATTGACGGCAACGGGTTTCTGGCCGCTCTACCGCTTCGACCCACGTCGCGCAGAAGAAGGGAAAGCCGCGCTGGTCACCGATTCTCGTCCGCCATCAAGCAGCCTGAGTGAAACGCTGATGAAAGAGCAACGCTTCCGCCGCCTGAATAGCATGATGCCGGAAGAAACCGCACAGCTCTATGAAGAAGCGGAGCTGGATCTGCGTCGCCGCTTTGACTTCCTGACGATGATGGCAGGCAAGGCAGAGAAAAACCCGCAGGAATAATCGTTCCGCTCCAAACCGGCTTCGGCCGGTTTTTTATGGCGTGCCATCCCTGGCCGCCACCCTTACGGGCCGTTGCGTTTTCCCCTATCCAAACGAGGTTGAATACCGAAGAATCCAACGCGGATAGTCCAGTTTGTCAGGCATGGTAAAGAGGGGCTGACAAGACGCAAGTTACCTTATACTTTATGAGATTATTCGCTCGTTACGGTGTCAAACCGCTCTCAACGTCGCAGAGGACGAAACATGAAAGGAAAGTTCGCACCATCGCAGATTGCATTGCACTGGCTGGTTTTTCTGTTGCTCGTTGTGACTTATGCCACCATCGAGCTACGCGGATTTGCTGAACGCGGTTCGCTGCTGCGCACCGTGATGATGGTGACGCACTTTAGCTGCGGCGTAGCCATACTGGTTCTCATGCTGGCTCGCCTGTTCTTGCGCCATCGGCATACCTCGCCAGCCATTACGCCAGCGCCATCTCGTTGGCAAAGTGCGCTGGGCTCACTTACCCACGCCGTTATTTACCTGCTGTTTATCACGCTGCCGATACTGGGCGTTGCCTCGCGCTATTACAGCGGTCGGGACTGGATGCTTTTTGGTATCAGCATGCCAACAGCCGCGACACCAAATTTTGACCTGGCTGAAACGCTGATCGGCTGGCATGAAACGCTGGCACCGCTAGGGTACTGGCTCATTGCCCTGCATACCGCAGCCGCCCTGTTCCACCACTATGTTATGAAAGACAACACGCTGCTGCGCATGATGCCAGCCAAGCGCGATTAATCGGGCCACGAAGGAGCAAGCATGAAAGTCGCACTGGGACAATTCGCCGTTGACCGAGAATGGCAGCAAAACGCCACGACCATCACTGAGTTCATGTCGGCAGCACAGCAAAACGGTGCCGACCTGCTGGTACTGCCTGAAGGCGTGCTGGCTCGCGATATCACCAATCCAAACATGGTGCTCACTGCTGCTCAACCGCTTGATGGCCCGTTTGTGTCGCAACTGCTGGAAGCCAGCAAAGGCAACAACCTGACGACCATGCTGTGTGTGCATATCCCGAATGGCGAAGGGAAAGTCTGGAACACGCTGCTGGCGCTGCGCAACGGCGAGATCGTTGCTCAGTACCGGAAGCTGCACTTGTATGATGCGTTTTCCGTACAGGAATCGGAGAATGTGCTGGCAGGCGAAGACATTCCACCGCTGTTGACCATCGCTGGGTTTAACGTCGGGCTGATGACCTGCTATGACATCCGCTTCCCTGAGCTTGCACGCCGTCTGGTACTGGACGGCGCAGACGTACTCGTTCTTCCTTCGGCCTGGATTAAGGGGCCGCTGAAAGAAGCGCATTGGGAATTATTGGTGCGCGCCAGAGCACTGGAAAACACGACCTATCTTGTCGCCGTTGGCGAGTGCGGCGTCAAGAATATCGGCAACAGCATGGTGGTCGATCCTTTAGGTGTTGTCGTGGTTCAGGCACCGGAAACACCGGCTCTCATCTATGCCGACATTGACCCAGAACGACTGACGTATGCCCGTCGGATTCTTCCGGTACTGGCTAATCGCCGCTTTCAAAAGCCCACGTTAGACGGGGAAAATTGAGTCGCACCTCACCCTAAGGGGTTTTCTTTCTCATTCGGGCGCCAAAAAGTGTGATTAGTTACACATGTTGTTTCCCTCAGAGACCATTCTGCACATATAATGCGCATCCGGTCGTCATGGCGACCCTAGCAGACCAGCCTCCTGATTCGGGGGGTGCATTTACCACTCAAATAAAGAAACGAAAATGAGTATTCGCGCGATCTTTACTTTAGTTCTTGCAGCCGCCGCATTCAGCCAGGCCGCTTTTGCCGTTGTTTATCCTCTGCCTGCGGCTAACAGCCGACTGATAGGCGAGAATATCGAAATCACTGTACCGGAAGATAGCACACAGCCGTTGGAACATTTTGCAGCACAGTTCCAAATGGGTCTGAGCAACATGATGGAAGCCAACCCAGATGCGGACGTTTACCTGCCGATTCCCGGCAGCAAAATGGTTATTCCTCATCAGTTGATTCTGCCAGATGCACCGCGTGAAGGCATTGTCATCAACAGCGCAGAAATGCGTCTGTACTACTACCCGAAAGGCTCCAAGACCGTAGTCGTGCTGCCAATCGGCATTGGTGAGTTAGGTAAAGATACACCGATTAACTGGACGACCTCCGTTCAGCGCAAGAAAGCGGGCCCAACCTGGACACCAACCGCGAAGATGCACGCAGAATATGCGGCACGCGGTGAAACCCTGCAAAAAGTTTTCCCGGCGGGCCCAGATAACCCAATGGGGCTGTACGCGCTGTACATCGGTAACCTGTACGCGATCCACGGCACCAACGCCAACTTCGGTATTGGTCTGCGCGTAAGCCACGGCTGCGTCCGTCTGCGCGCCGATGATATCAAGTATCTATTCAACAACGTTCCGGTCGGAACTCGCGTTCAGTTCATCAATGAGCCAGTGAAAGCCACCGTTGAGCCAGATGGTTCACGCTATGTTGAAGTTCACAATCCGCTGTCTCGCACGGTAGAAGAATTCCATTCTGATTCTCCGGCACCGATCAGCATGACGCCAAAAGTGAGCAAAGTTCTGGCCGACGCGAGCGTGAACACCAGCGAAGTCGATCAGGCAATCCAGAGACGTTCTGGTATGCCGACCAAAATCAATGGTCTGATAGAACAAGCCACGCCAGCTATTCCGGTTGAATCTGTTGCGGCACCTGTTGCACCAGAAGCACAGCCGCAAGACAGCCTCAATGCCGTGCAAAATGCCGCACCTGTTGAAGCACAGACGACGACCGCAGCCGACGCTAACCGTTCGTAATTGTCTATGATGCGTTGGAAACCCATTCAGGTTTCCAACGCGTTTCTCTACTATCCCTACCGTTTACTTTTTCTGTGAGGCTTCCAGCGCCTGCGCCACATCCGCGATGATGTCGTCAATGTGCTCAATGCCGACCGAAATTCTGACCAGATCCTCACTCACTCCCGCTTTCGCTAACTCTTCCGCATTCAACTGCCGATGCGTGGTACTTGCCGGATGGCACGCAAGCGATTTGGCATCGCCAATATTCACCAGTCGTAAAATCATCTTCAGCGCATCAATAAAATGCCCCCCAGATGCTTTCCCGCCTTTAATGCCAAAGCTGATAATCCCAGACGCCTTACCCGAGGTAATTTTGTCGCAGTTTGCTTTGTAAGGGCTATCTGGCAACGCGCCATAGTTGACCCAGGTAACCAACGGATGCTGATTCAGATAGCCAGCCAACGCTTCAGCATTGCTGCAATGGCGTTCGATGCGCAGGCTGAGCGTTTCCAGCCCCTGCAACAGCAAGAACGTGCTGTGAGGAGAAAGCGCCGCACCGGTATTGCGTAGCGGCACCACGCGGCAACGCCCAATATAGGCCGCCGGGCCGAAAGCGTCGGTATACACCACGCCGTGGTAAGAAGGATCGGGCTCATTCAGTAACGGGAAACGCGCTTTGTTCGCAACCCAGTCAAACTTGCCGGAATCGATAATCGCCCCGCCGATGGTGGTGCCATGACCGCCGATATATTTGGTCAGTGAATGGACGACGATATCTGCGCCGTGCTCAAAAGGTCGGCACAGCACGGGCGTCGCCACCGTGTTATCAACAATCACCGGAACGCCGTGGCGATGCGCAATCTCCGCGATTTTGGCAATATCGACGATATTTCCCGCCGGATTCCCGATAGATTCACAAAAAACAGCGCGAGTGCGCTCATCAATCAGCGATTCCAGCGTCGTAAAATCATCGAAAGAGGCCATCCTCACCTCAACCCCTTGACGCGGCAGGGTGTGGGCAAACAGGTTATAGGTGCCGCCATACAGCTGGCTGGTGCTGACAATATTGTCTCCAACCTGCGTGAGCGCCTGAAGCGAATAAGTAATCGCCGCCATACCGGATGAAAGCACCAGCGCACCGATGCCGCCCTCAATGGCCGCCAGCCGCTGTTCCAGCACCGCATTCGTCGGGTTCATAATACGGCTATAGATATTGCCCGCCACCTTCAGATCAAACAGATCTGCACCGTGCTGCGTGTCGTCAAATGTGTAAGAGGTCGTCTGGTAAATCGGCACGGCGGCGGACTTCGTTGTCGCTTCAGATTCATAACCATGATGTAGCGCGAGGGATTCAAGTTTCATCTTACGGACCTTTTTGTTGATCGTTGGAGTGAGGAAAATATCCAGACAAAATAGCAGACAGCGATCGGGAAAAGCACTTGATGATGTAGAAGAAATGGAGATAAGTTAGTAAAAACAAGACTAAATTTCAGCGTTACATTATTACGCTGAAGCCCCCTCACAAAACCGTGATCCGCCGCTGAACCAAATCTGAAAAAGCGATAAAATTTGCGCAGAGAAAAAAACGTGCGCACCGTAACCTATCTGCACGTCACGTATTGCACCGCCTGCAAATCACAGCTACTTTTAACGTTATGAATCCCCCCACCCGAAGCGCAATAAATGACTGATAAAATAAAAAATATCGCTACCTGCGAATCGCCTGCTAGCGTCCAATTCCCCCACTACGATCGTAAGGCGCTGAAGCCGCGCATCGTCCATATCGGTTTTGGTGCTTTTCATCGCGCTCATCAGGCACTGCTCACCGATCGTGTGCTGAATATGGTGGGAGGAGACTGGGGTATTTGTGAAGTCGTGCTGTTCAGCGACGACACCATGATCACTGCGCTACGTCAGCAGGATCATCTGTTTACCGTGTTGGAAAAAGCAGCGACGGACAATCAGCCGATTGTCGTTGGTGCCGTGTGTGAATCGTTACATGCAAAAATAGAAGGCATTACTGCCATTATTGAGAAACTCGCTGCGCCAGAAACCGCCATCGTTTCCCTGACGATTACCGAAAAAGGCTATTGCATGGACGGTACGAGCGGCAAGCTGGATCGTACCAATAAGCTGATTCAACAGGATCTCATCGATCCTCGTCATCCCGCCTCGGTGCCGGGGTTGCTGGCGGAAGCGCTGCGCTTGCGTCACGAGCGCGGGATTGCGCCGTTCACCGTCCTCTCATGCGATAACGTGCCGGAGAATGGCAAAACGGCCAAAGCCGCCGTGCTGGAATCTGCGGGGCTCAACGATCAGAGTCTGATCGATTGGATCGAGGCTAAGGTTTCTTTCCCGAATACGATGGTGGATCGCATTGTCCCTGCCGCGACGCCAGAAGCGTTGCAGGAAATTGCCGATCACCTCGGCGTCGCCGATCCCTGTGCGATAGCCTGTGAACCCTTTATTCAATGGGTGATCGAAGATCATTTCACTGCCGGACGCCCTGAGTGGGAAAAAGCGGGCGTGCAGCTAGTGCATGACGTACTGCCGTTTGAAGAAATGAAACTGCGCATGCTGAACGGCAGCCACTCGTTTTTGGCCTATCTGGGCTATCTCGCCGGTTATGATCACGTCAGCGACTGTATGAATGACGAAAACTATCGCCGCGCCGTGTCTCATCTCATGCTGCTGGAACAGGCACCGACGCTCAGCGTGGTGGATATCGACCTGAAAGACTATGCCGTTCAGTTGCTTACCCGTTTTTCCAACCCCGCGCTCAAGCATCGAACCTGGCAAATCGCGATGGATGGTTCACAAAAGCTGCCCCAGCGCATGCTGGAATCGCTACGCTGGCATCTGCGTAATGGCGGAGACTATCGCTGTCTGGCATTAGGGGTCGCTGGCTGGATGCGTTATGTCAGCGGAAAAGATGATGCGGGCAACCCTATCGAGATCCGCGATCCGCTGGCTGATAAGCTCAGACAGCTCGTTGCGGAAACGTCAGATAGCCCCGAGCGGGTCAGTGCGTTTCTCAATATTCGTTCTATTTTCGGCGAGGATCTGTCAGCAAACCACGATGTCTTCAACGCTATCGCACAGGCTTATCTGAAGCTGCGCGATCACGGCGCGAAGAACACCGTGGCCGCACTGGTACAAGACTTTAAATAACGATAAATCCAAGCAGCGCAAGATATACCGCACTCTGCGCACCCAGCGACAGAGTGCGGCCTTTACCTTTTTTTTCATCCAGCCACGGCAGCGATGACCAACTCATTCCCGCACCAATAACCGCGATCACCAGCATCGCTGCGGCAACCAGCCAGACAAGCTTATCCAGCAGCGAATTGGGAAACAAAATTTGCATTGCGGAAACGACGAGAAACAGCGTAACGCAACGCAATACCCCGACCAAAATACCCGCACGATCTCTTAGCCCACGCGGCGCGGAAGACGGTAACCAGGCCTGAAAAGCAAACAACCCAACTACGGCAATAAAAATCACATAAATAATGGCATAGGCCAGCAAATGACTCACGTTACGGCTCCTGATGAGGGAATACAGTAGATTGAACTGGGCGGGATGATGACGACATTTCCTCTCTGCGGTCAATGCGTTATTTCACATCATGCTATCGATTTGTGGGGCAGCGCCCACTATCGCCTCGTCGCCAATCTGCACGTATAATGCTTTCCCGTAATAAATTTACATACTTTGTAAATTAAGAACATAAACGCACGATCAAATAATTATAAAAAGCAAATTAAAATATCTTATTTCATGATCTGTCTGACAGATCACCATTAAAATCGCCCTAAAGCGTGATCGCCAGTTTACTTTCTTTTCAATAGAGCAAATGATAAAGAAATGATAGTTCAATAGAACTGAAATATTGTTTCATCTTTGTAATTAGGCTGATCATGAATAAACCAATCTCTTTTAAACACACGTTCTGCTACGGCAGCGCGAACCTGCTTGGCAGTGGCGCGCTTGCTATCAGCGGCGCATGGCTGATGTATTTTTACACCACATTCTGTGGGTTAACATTGGTTCAGGCTGCTGCTATCTTCTCCGTTGCCAGCATCATTGATGCCGTCAGTAACCCCATCATGGGGTACATCAGCGATAACTTCTACAACACCCGTGTTGGTCGCCGATTTGGCCGCCGCCGCTTCTTTATTTTGCTGGGTGTCCCGCTGGTTCTGGTCTACCCCATGCTATGGGTTGAAGGCTTTGGCTTCTGGTACTATCTGGCAACCTACGTGCTGTTCGAGCTGATTTACACCTCGATCATGGTGCCGTATGAAACGCTGGCTACCGAAATGACCTCTGACTTTAAACTGCGCTCTAAGCTGACAGGTTCTAAAGCCATTTTCGGTAAAATCGCCAACTTCCTGGCGGCGTTCATTCCAGGGCAGTTTATTGCTATCTACGGTAAAGATTCCGCAACACCATTCTTCTACACTGGTCTGGTCTACGGTGCCATTATGTGTGCGGCAATGATCGCGCTGTATATGACATCCTGGGAGCGTCCGGTCAACGAAATCGTCCGTGAAAGCACGTCCAGCCTGTGGCAAGCGATGAAAAAGCTGAGCGTGGATATGGTTTCCACCTTCCGCCTGCGTATTTTCCGCAAGCATCTGGGGATGTACCTGTTTGGCTTTGGTGCTGAGTGGCTGTTCGCTTCCGCGTTCACCTACTTCATCGTCTTTGGTCTGAAGCAGAACACGGCGCTGGTATCACACCTCAATAGCTTCAGCTCAATTATGCAGCTCATTTCTACCGCAGCCTTTATCGGTATCTGCGTCAAAATGGGCTTTGCGCGGCCGTTCCGTCTGGCCTTGATGGTAGTAATTGTCAGCGTGATAGCCTATGCCGCACTCTATTTCGCTAACTGGTCAGAAGAGATGACCATCTTTGTTCTGTTCGCCATTACCGCCGTATTTGGCCTGAGCACGGGCGGTATCTACTACATTCCCTGGACGGTTTATACCTTCCTGGCCGATGTGGATGAAGTGCTGACCGGGCGTCGTCGTGAAGGGATTTACGCTGGTGCCATGACGTTTGCCGGTAAAATGGTTCGCTCTGTGATTGTCTTCGCGATGGGCTGGACGCTGAGCCAATTCGGCTTTGTCTCCGGGCAGTCAGTGCAACCGGAATCTGCCGTACAGGCAATTGTTGGCGTGTTCTCGCTGGGTGTTATCGGTCTTGCGCTGGTTGCAATTTACTACACCACGCAGATGAAGTTGGATCGTAAGAACCACGCCATTCTGCTGGAAGAGATCGCACGTATCAAAGCGGGCGGCGCGATTGCCGATGTCCCGGCTCATGCTCGTGCTGTCGCAGAAGAACTGACGGGCTGGGAATATGAGAAGTGCTGGGGTAACAACCCGTTAGGCGTTCAGTCAGAAGAGGCTAAACCGCAGGTTGCGACTGCACAGCATTAATTGAAGACGTTCGTTTATTGGAAACAAGCATCGATTGAAAACAGGCATCAATTAACTGTTATCAACTAAAAATAATCAGCCCAATCTCATATTGGACTGACTCAGAATGTTGACGAACCTTTTTGCCGAACGAAAACGGGAGTAACGGAATAGAAGAGTAAAGCGTTTGCGCCAGGGACAAAAGCGTCAGGAACGCTTTTGAACGTCGCTTGCGACGGCCCTGAAAGGGTGAATCTCATGGATGAGATTCATATCTGCGCAATCCGAGCGCACAGGGAAGTGTTCACAGCGTCTTTACGATCTATCCGTTACTACCGCTCGGCGGCCTTTGTCAGCAACCTCAATCAGCCCAATCTCGTATTGGGCTGATTCATTTAGGCCTGCGTTTACTGATTAACAGAACGGGTAGGATAGGCAGGCGATCGCATCAATCACCTGCCAAAATGCAGGATTAAATCAACGAGGCTTCTTTCAATTCGCTTTTCAGGTAAGCGTAGTATATCGGGGCAGCAATCACACCGGACAAGCCAAACGCCGCTTCAAACACCAACATCGCCAGCAGGATTTCCCACGCGTGCGCTTTGATCCTCGTCCCAACGATTTGTGCATTCAGGAAGTATTCCAACTTGTGAATCAGCATCAAATACACCAGCGCGACCAGCGCAATCGGCAATGAAAGCGATAAGCCACACAGGAAAACGATCGAATTGGAGATCAGGTTACCAATCACCGGTAGTAGGCCAAAAACGAAGGTAAGCACCACCAGCGTTTTGGCAAACGGTAGATGAATGCCGCACAGCGGCAGAGCGCCAAGAATAAAAATGGCAGACAGCACCGTGTTAACCACAGAGATCTTAACCTGAGCAAAAACAATGTTGCGGAATGATGCCGACAGCAAGGTAACCCGCCGCAGTAACTCCGCTTTGAGTAACGGTTTCTCCTTGTCGTGATCGACGTTATACAGCGAGACAATCGCCCCAAGCACCATACCAATCAGCATTGTCAAAAAACCATGCAGAAAATTTTTCCCCATGTTCTGCAACATCACAATATGCGCCTGAACCCATTGCAACAGCTCGTGCTGAAGCTCTTCAATACTGACCGGCAGATACCCCGGTAAGTAGTGGGCGATCTGCTGTTGAATGTCATTGAGGATGTAGCCAATGCGAACATTGAAGGCCGCCGTATCTTTCATTTCCTGCATCAACAGCCCGACCAAACTGCCAAATAATAGACTTAACAGGCTGACGACCAGCGTGCTGATTACCGCGACCACCATCCAACGGGCGCGCTTACCGCTGATGACCCGTTGAAAGTAGGGCGTCAGTAAATTCACAATTTCATACACCAAAAAACCAGCAATAAAGCAGGCTAGCAGGCGTAAAGGCAGCAATATAAGCAGGCCACCCATAATAAAGAAAAAGCTCAACAGGCGAGCTTGTTTCAGGTTCAGTAACTGCATGATGACATCCCGTATGAAGAGGCAACACCGAGGATACTCTTTGTGGAGTATGCTACGCCTTTTTCGATGCTAACAGATTGATATATATGCGCCAGATTTACGTCTATTTTGCGAGTGATACAAACGAGGGATATTTTTGGTGTTTTACCAGTGAAATACCAGCAGTGTTTTAGCTCGGCCGGATATCCACCCACCAGGAAAAACGCCGGGTCACCTTCACTGGCAGCGTCCAAGCAACAGCCTCAAGCAGGCGATCGGTTTCATGTAGTAGAAAAACGCCCGAAATCCGTAGCGTCGTTACCACAGAATCAACATGAAAATAGCCATTGTGATAGCGGGCAATTTCATTAACAAACTGTCCTAGCGGCATGTTATCCGCGACCAGTTGTCCTTTGCGCCAGCTCTGGCGGAAGTTCTCAACGGGTGCGGGTTCACTGCACCTGCCGCGGGTAAAGATAACCTGC
Organism: Pectobacterium carotovorum; assembly: GCA_016415585.1. Taxonomy (NCBI): domain Bacteria; kingdom Pseudomonadati; phylum Pseudomonadota; class Gammaproteobacteria; order Enterobacterales; family Pectobacteriaceae; genus Pectobacterium; species Pectobacterium carotovorum. The sequence goes on from CP066552.1 coordinate 3,951,018, forward strand.
TGCCCTGCCGTTACCCGCCGCGCAGCGGGGACTGCCGTTTGTAGCAAAACCTCACCGCTAAAAACGGAAAGCACACTATGGGCGGACGTATAGCGCAGCGCTAATTGGCAGGAATGCGCAGAAGCGGCGAGATCGCCATGGGGCGTGGTTAACCGGGCTGCATGCGCCGTTTGGTTGTCCAGCATCAATTCACCTTTGATCAACTGAAACGTCAGCGGCTGAGACAACGCGGGGTTGCCCTGCTGATTCAGTGCCGAATCCGTATTGAGCCAGACGGTTAGCCCCGTTTCGATGCTGAGCTCACGGTTTTCTCCCTTGCCCGTACGGTAATCGGCAGCATAGCTTTCCCACGGCAGACTAAAACCCGCGCCTCCGGTAAGGCTGACGATCGCCAACAGTTTGAGCATGCGCCGACGTTCCCCGCCCCGCTTACTCAGCACCGAAGAGGCTAACTGGCTATCTACCGCATGGAAACGGGCATGAATCTGTTCAACCTGCTGTCAGGCAAGCTGGTGGGTTTCATCCTGATGTAACCATCGCTGCCATGCCTGACGCTCGTGTACAGAACAGTCTTCGTCATACAGCGTGGCATACCACTCGGAGGCGGCATAAAGAACATCTTTCGGAATAGAAGAAGTAATAGAGGAAATCATAAGTCCTGACACAATAGACAATTCAGCATTGCCTGTGCCATATATTTTTTCACCATCCGCTCGGAAACGGCTAATTGTTCAGCAACCTGCCGGTTGAACTGGCGGGTATCGTGGCGGTTGATGCCCGGTTCGCCCAGCGATGTTTTATAGCCAACTTTACCGAACGGCGTGTTATGCAACGTACCGTACGGCAGCTTAAAGCCGTTGGTTGTGTCGGACTTCGTCTCCATGTAGCTGGCTAATACGGTCAGTTCCGTGTCTTCTCCAAGGAACGTGACGCTCGGTGCCAGATAAAGACGCTTGCTCTTCGAGAAATCCATCTCACCCGAGGTGTCACGCGCTAGCGCAACAACCCGATACAGCACCGAGCCGTCATCGTTTAACGGACCCGCACTGTCGACGGCCAGATGGCGATAGTCGTTACCCGTCACGACTGCCGGATCGTAAGAAAGTAATACACCAGCCTGTTGGGCAAATTGATTGAGCACCTGATTGAGCGGGCCAGACGATACCGTGTATTGCTGGACAGGAGCCACAGATGCCGCATAGACCGCTGCCATTGGCAGCACTGAGGCAAACGATGCCCCAAGTACCCCGGCGCGTAAAGTACGCGCTAACAGGTGGGTACGGAATTTAACCATTATTTATCCCCTATCGCATAAGAAACGCTTGTTTTCAGAAGCTATGCCAATTGAGAGAGTAAAAAGGGGAACCAGAAATCGAAAATAATTAAAGTAATCCGTTATCAATCAGAAATATTAGGGAAAATACGTTGCCGCTATTGGTAAACCGATACGATGACTAATAAAAATTGACGTCGGATTTATCAAAACGTGCTATATCGCGATAAGCACGGCATCGGCTCAACTGCATCAATAATTAGACGAGCGTCTACTTATTCAGTTGTCATTCTTTAGGATTTAATGCGCTAAAAATAAAGAAAATTTACAGAGCTTATTATTCTTACTTAATAAATGGTGATGTCTAAAAGAATAATTCACGAGCAGGCGGGCAAAAAGTGGGGTGGCAAAGAGAAAAATATAATGAAATCGAAACGATTCGCTATCCATTTCAAACAAGCATATTATATGCAATAAAATAGTTATCCCTCTGTTTTTTCTTGATTTTTAACACCATCCTGACTAATAAAAACACCTTTTATTCTTCATTTATGAAAAACCGATACTGCTTTATCAGTTCTACTGACCGTCAGCATATGTCAGAGAGTAATCCACGCAATCGGTCGCTCTCGATTAAATGTAGTTAGATCAGTGCTAACAAATTTATTAATAACAACAATTTTTCTTCTGTCGTTATTTTTCACTGAAAAACACACATCTCTATTCTTTCGGCCAGATAATCTACGACTATTCAAGCTTATGACGCTAAATTTGTCGGCGACTCAACCGCATCCTGATTCAGGATCAGCAGAGAAAGCACCCGATTTTCAACGTTCAGCTTAGAAAAAGACAGCGTACTTAACTGCTTTTTTGTAAAGCCATCAGACAGCAGATCCGAGACCACACGCGTACTCAACACGTTGGAATTCGTCATAAAGTCGTGATAAGCAAACTTCACGTTGATAGGGAGTACATCATCAATCGAGACGGGCGTATTCATTTCAGCACGTAATCCAAAATGGGCGTTGAAGGCAGAATTCGCGCAGACGACCTTACATTTCTCGTCAATCACCGCCACAGCACGCCGATCATTCTGAACTGGTTGAGAAAGCATGCCTAAAATCTCATTCCGGCCAAATATCAGACTCATTGTTTCCTCTGCATCATGCTATGTAAAAAGATATCTCACAGCGCACCATACCCACGGCACACCATTGATAAGCAATCAACCTACCGGAATTTAAAAGGTTTCCGGACTAATAGTGTTCTTCCCCACCCCAGAAAATCACCTAATGAAAATAGTGAAATTCGCTAACCGGAACCGTTTACACGTTCTCAGGCTACCGGGACTCAAACATCTGCCGCCTTACTCTGCGTCAGTGATGTTGGGTATATCTATGTTATTTATTTTTGGAAACCGGATATTTCTGAATAAGACACAAAAATAACAATTAATTTTTCTTTTTATCGGCAGTTAACACACGACATCTTTACTCTTTTTAAGAAAAACCTGCACCTGTGCTACAGAACCCACCTAGAGTGTAGATTATTCACACTTGTCTGCCCGTTGATAGTCAGATAAATCTATTTCATTAATAGCCTACATATAATTAACAATTAGAACAAAATTTCAACTCATAGATCATAGTTGCACGCGCTAAATAGCTGCCGTATGTAGGAATATACTCTGAACAGGATTTTTACTATCGGCTGAATAAGCGGGATCTTTATGCCTTTTGATCGTAAAGGGCGATCAAAAACCTGATAACAATAGATATAATCTATTGAAAACAATGAATTGATCGTTAATGACATTATAACAGCATAGATAACTCTGCTGACTTTCATATTGTGACATACATCACTTATCGCGTTTTGGCTACCACTAAAAAACTGCCTGCTTTCTGAACCAAAAGACTATCTTTTAAGTAACGCCTCATTGCTTTTCCTGCATTGCGTGATCAATCGCGCAAAAAAGAAACAAAGATAAGTTGTTAACTAGAATTAACCGTTATTTGACATAGCATTAACATGTTTAAGGAGAAGCGCTATGACACAACATAATAAACACGCCATTCCCGCCGCCATTGCGGAAAATGCACTGATAAATGCTCAGCAATACAAAAATATGTATCAGTTGTCCGTTGACGATCCTGCCGCCTTTTGGGGCGAGCAGGGAAAGATCGTCGATTGGATCAAACCCTATAAAACGATCAAGAACACCTCATTCGACCCCGGTCACATCAGTATCCGCTGGTTTGAAGACGGTACACTCAATGTGGCAGCAAACTGCCTAGATCGCCATCTGGTCGAGCGTGGCGATCAAACTGCCATCATCTGGGAAGGCGATGACGCAACACAAAGTAAAAAAGTCACCTACCGTGAACTGCATCAGTCCGTGTGCCGCTTCGCCAATGTGCTGAAGTCACAGGGCGTCAAAAAAGGCGATGTCGTTGCTATTTATATGCCGATGGTGCCAGAAGCAGCCGTGGCAATGCTGGCCTGTGCCAGAATTGGAGCGATTCATTCGGTGATCTTCGGGGGCTTCTCTCCCGAAGCGATTTCTGGGCGTATCATCGATTCCAGCGCCAAACTGGTCATTACCGCCGATGAAGGCGTACGCGCCGGACGTGTGATCCCGCTGAAGAAGAATATTGATGAGGCGTTAAAGAACCCGAACGTCACCACCATTACCAGCGTTATCGTTTTCCGCCGCACAGGTAAGATCAATGAATGGCAGGACGGACGCGATCTGTGGTGGCACGAGCTGGTTGAAAAAGCAGACGACCATTGCCCGCCAGAAGAGATGAACGCGGAAGATCCGCTCTTTATTCTTTATACGTCAGGTTCGACGGGGAAACCCAAAGGCGTGTTGCACACCACTGGCGGCTATCTGGTTTATGCTGCACTGACCTTCAAATATGTCTTCGACTATCATCCCGGCGACATTTACTGGTGTACGGCGGATGTTGGCTGGGTCACGGGGCACAGTTACCTGCTTTATGGTCCGCTGGCATGCGGTGCGATTACGCTGATGTTCGAAGGTGTACCAACCTGGCCGGACGCCAGCCGCATGGCACAAGTGGTTGATAAGCACCAGGTCAATATTCTCTATACCGCCCCCACTGCGATCCGTGCGCTGATGGCGGAAGGTGATAAAGCGATTGAGGGTACATCGCGTGAATCGCTTAGGATCATGGGTTCCGTCGGTGAGCCGATCAACCCAGAAGCCTAGGAGTGGTATTTCAACAAAATCGGCAATGGCAAATGCCCTATCGTCGATACCTGGTGGCAGACAGAGACGGGCGGCTTCATGATCACCCCTCTGCCCGGCGCGATTGAGCCGAAAGCCGGCTCCGCGACGCGCCCGTTCTTCGGTGTACAGCCAGCGCTCGTCGACAACCTCGGCAACCCGCAAGAAGGCACTGCGGAAGGCAATTTGGTCATCGTGGATTCCTGGCCGGGTCAGGCAAGAACCCTGTTTGGCGATCACGACCGCTTTGAGCAAACCTACTTTTCTACCTTTAAAGGCATGTACTTCAGCGGGGACGGTGCCCGCCGTGACGAAGATGGTTATTACTGGATCACGGGCCGCGTTGACGACGTGCTGAACGTTTCTGGGCATCGTCTGGGGACGGCGGAAATCGAATCCGCACTCGTTGCACACCCCAAGATTGCCGAAGCAGCCGTGGTCGGCATTCCTCACCATATGAAAGGGCAGGCCATCTACGCCTACATCACGCTGAATCACGGCGAAGAGCCATCCAGCGAGCTGTATACGGAAGTCCGCAATTGGGTGCGTAAGGAAATCGGTCCGATTGCCACACCGGACATCCTGCACTGGACTGACTCTTTACCAAAAACGCGATCCGGCAAAATCATGCGTCGTATCTTGCGTAAAATCGCCGCCGGTGACACCAGCAATCTGGGGGATACCTCAACGCTGGCCGATCCTGGCGTCGTCGAAAAACTGCTCGAAGAAAAGCAGGCCATGAGTACCGCCTCTCAATAACCCCTGACCCACCGCACTCTTCATTCCCGTAAGCCATGACGTGGCTTGCGGGGATGCGGCTGGCGATAAATCAGGCGGTAACGTCGCGGCAAGACTCAACCCTACAGATTACTGGAGACTTACGATGAATGATGCCATTTATCAACGGATTGAAAGTCACCCCTTATTCAGAGAACTGGTCAACAAGCGACAGCGTTTTGCCGCTTTTCTTTCACTGATCATGCTGGTGCTTTATGTCGGCTTTATTCTGCTCATCGCCTTTGCACCTGGCTGGCTGGGAACGCCGATTGCTCCAGGTTCCAGCATTACCCGTGGTATTCCAATTGGCGTGGGATTGATTGCGATTTCCTTCATTCTGACAGGCGTTTATGTGTATCGCGCTAACGGTGAATTTGATCGTCTGACCAAGCAGTTACTGGATGAGGTAAAGCAATGAAAATACGCTTTATGATGCTGTTCGGACTTTTGACGCTGCCAATGCTTGCATGGGCAGCAGATGCACTCACGGGGGATGTCCAGCGCCAGCCGTTGAATATTCAGGCTATCGTGATGTTTCTGCTGTTCGTTGGCGGCACGCTGTATATCACCTACTGGGCATCGAAGAAAACACGTTCACGCAGTGATTACTACACGGCAGGCGGCAACATCACCGGTTTCCAGAACGGACTGGCGATTGCAGGTGACTACATGTCCGCTGCATCCTTCCTCGGTATTTCTGCGCTGGTCTACACCTCCGGTTACGACGGCCTGATTTATTCACTCGGCTTTTTAGTTGGCTGGCCGATTATTCTGTTTCTTATCGCAGAGCGGCTACGTAACCTCGGGCGCTACACCTTTGCTGACGTCGCATCTTACCGTTTGCAACAGCGCCCGATCCGCAGCCTCTCCGCCTGTGGTTCGCTGGTGGTTGTGGCTCTGTACCTCATTGCGCAGATGGTGGGCGCGGGGAAACTCATCGAGCTGCTGTTCGGCCTCAACTACCATGTCGCGGTGGTGCTGGTCGGGATTCTGATGGTGATGTACGTAATGTTTGGCGGTATGCTCGCCACCACATGGGTACAAATTATCAAAGCGGTCCTGCTGCTGTTCGGTGCCACCTTCATGGCCGTCATGGTGATGAAATCCGTGGGGTTCAGCTTTGACGAGCTGTTCAAACAGGCGGTAGCAGTTCACCCAAAAGGGGCAGCAATTATGCGTCCTGGAGGACTGGTTTCTGATCCGATATCCGCGCTGTCTCTCGGGCTGGGCCTAATGTTCGGTACGGCCGGTCTGCCGCATATTCTGATGCGTTTCTTCACCGTCAGCGATGCGAAAGAAGCACGAAAAAGCGTGTTCTACGCCACGGGGTTCATGGGCTATTTCTACTTCCTGACCTTCATCATCGGCTTCGGCGCTATTCTGCTGGTCAGCGCCAATCCAGCGTTTAAAGACGCGACAGGCGCGCTCATCGGTGGGAATAACATGGCAGCGGTGCATTTGGCCGATGCCGTCGGCGGCAACTTCTTCCTCGGCTTTATCTCTGCCGTGGCCTTTGCCACCATTCTGGCCGTCGTTGCTGGGCTGACACTAGCAGGTGCGTCTGCCGTGTCCCACGATCTCTACTCTAACGTGTTCAAGAGAGGAAAAGCGACGGAGCGCAATGAGCTGAGAGTCTCAAAAATCACCGTACTGGTGCTGGGTGTGGTGGCTATTTCGCTCGGTATCCTGTTTGAGAACCAAAACATCGCCTTCATGGTTGGGTTAGCGTTCTCCATCGCTGCGAGCTGTAACTTCCCAATTATTATCATCTCCATGTACTGGTCTAAGTTGACTACACGCGGAGCGATGATTGGCGGTTGGGCGGGTCTGTTGACGGCTGTAATTTTGATGATATTGGGGCCGACGATCTGGGTGAAAATCCTCGGTCATGCCACCCCTATTTATCCCTATGATTATCCAGCATTGTTCTCCATGCTGGTCGCGTTTATCGGTATCTGGTTCTTCTCCATCACCGATCGCTCCGAAGCCGGACAGCAGGAACGCGCACGCTTCCATGCGCAGTTTGTCCGCTCACAAACCGGCGTCGGCGCATCAAAAGGCAGTTCCCACTAATCTTCCTCTCTCTGGCCCGCATTCGCGGGCCAGCTCTTCTTTGAAACCCAAATGCCTCACATTGTTAAAACTGGATTTATTCCTCGCTTAATGTCACCACGTCATACATCACGCTGCCGCCTTTTAATTGCAGCGTGATCGTGTTGTTGCCATTTTTCAGAAAGTGGGATGACACAGGGATGCGGGCGATGTGATAACGCCCACTCTGTAGCGCGCCGCGATAAATGGTTTTGTCGTTTTCGTAAGTCAGCGTTTCCAGCGTGCTGCCGTTCACTGCTATCGCCAGCTGTGGCATGGTCGGCTCACTCATGCCGCTGTTGCTCGCTGCCGCCAGTGCGATATTCAGGAAATAGGTTTTTTTCTCAGGTTGCAGGGCAAAACGGATGTCCCATTTTCCCGGTTTGGTCTGCGCGTAATACCAGTCGTGCTGATAGTCGCTGCGGCCAATATCAAACGTCAGATTTGCCGGAACCTCATGCTGCCAGCGGGTGTTGCGTGCCTCATTGCCAAAACGGAATTCACTCGCCTGCCGATTGGCCTGCCCAATCGCCCAAACAACCGGTTCGGCTTTGGGCAGGGTTATCACAGGCAGCGCTTGCTTATCACCGGAAACGGACAGCGTTTGTTCTGCCAATATTCCCGGCTGCGTACCGCTGTTGGCGTATACCGCCAGATGGTAATTGCCCGGGCGAACATGAGGGATTACAAAATTCCCCTGCGTGTCTGTCGTTGCCTGATACGAATAGCCACGGGTTTGCACATCGAACGGTTCATCCAGCGATGACGAAAGCACGACGGTCACCGACTGCTGGCTGGCAATGCGTCCGCTCACCTGCGTGCGATCGCGCGCATAGCGGGAATCGTTGACCCAGCTGTACGGCCAGTTGACGGCTTCCGTCAGTGCCTGACGCTGAGCATCCGCCAGCATTTGTTCGGTATCGCCCTGATTGATATACAGCAGCCACGGACCGTAGAATTTTTTCCAGCCCGGCGGGGCGACCATATCCGGCGTACCAAAGTGCGAGCCCGTCATGTAGTTCAGAATGATCGCATCCTGATGTACCAGTAGATCCTGCTTGAGCGCATCGCCGGAGAAATACTCCCGATTGCCGTGAATCAGCCACGCCCCTACGCCATTGCCAAAAACGCCCCAGAAAGGCGCAGCACGCATATAGCCAGCAAAATCATATTTGGAATAAATGCGGCCATCCGGCAATCGCCAGGTTTCATCCTGCACTTTCGGCGACGCTTCAAGCTGGCTGTAGAGTAGCGGTTTTCCTTGACGATCACCGTTGTAGAGATGATCTAACCGGGCGGGATCGAAGCGATAGACGTTACGCAATTCACTGATTTTAACGTCCTGATTTCCGCTATTCTCGGCCACCACATAGCTATAAAGCCCGCTAATGCCGCGGTGCATAATCAGGTGATATTCAAGCCGTAACAGCCCGTCCCGGTCATCGATATAGGCCACATGCGCTATATCTCGATCGTTGCGCAGCACCTCTACCCGCTCGGGGACAAAATCTTTGACGCCTTTAGCATGAGCATCGTTAATATAGTAATCGAGGTAAGCGCTACGCGTTTTACTCGGGTCACGCGCCGCACCAGACAGGTTGGTGACGATATTCTTGCCTCCCGTCACCATGCTCACCGCGCTGCCATCCTCCCCGAACGCGACTTTTAGTAAGCCGTTATCCAGAACGGTATTCAGACCAGAAACGGATAACGACACCGCATTATCCTGCGCGCTATAGCCATAGGGTGCCAGCATGGCCCCCACCAACAACAAGACAGATCGCTTCACAGTCAGCCCTCTTGTGTTCAGTCAGTTAAATCATAATTTTCATCGCGGCGGTTCAAGGTAACGGTCAATGCCAGATATTAGGGGAAACACGGTGATGAGGTTCCCGCAGGGACACCTCGCACCGTGGTAGCCCCGTGTATCTCGATGTCACGTCGCTGCCTTGCCACTAATGTAAAAAAATCAGCTATTTTAAACAGATAGAATGGAGATAGCAGGGACAACATAATCGAGGGGATAAGCGCCCTCCTTCACGCCACTGCCAGCAACAACAAGAATCTGGCAATAGCGGGAAGAAAGTCAGGATCGACATCGCAGAAATTAAAACTGATCAGAATGACAGCTCGCGAATCAGTACGGCGGACACCACTTTCCAGCCGCGAATCAGCAGGCTTTGCGCCTCACCGTCCATCACCACCGTGCCGCGCAGCACCTGCGGCTGAGCACGATAATCGTCAGGCAGACTGAGCAGCACGCGATAAACGGCCTGTTCAGGATGCAGCTTGCGCTGTGCGTCGCTCAACGTGGCAATATCACCGCCGTAAATGGATGCCAACTCCGGCGCGGCGTTCAGATCGCGGGTTGCCGTGCTGGCAATCTCCACAATAGTGAGCGGCAGCGACGAGCGGCTCACGTCCTGTAAATAAAACGTCCCCTTTGCGCCCGTGCGGAGCCGCTGCCAGTCTTTTTCCGACACGAACGCTTCCACCAGCCCGCCGGTTGGCTTGGTGACGACCGCCAGCCATTCGCCCTGCCCCAGCCACTCGCTCGTTTCCAGCGGCGTCGCCATATCGGCCACCACGCCGTCTATAGGCGCACGCACCGTCAGTTGTTCCGACTGACGCTGCAATACCTGTAGCTTTTTCAGCGCCGCTTCGTGTTCCTGCTTCACCCGCTGATGATCGCCAGCCGCTTCCTTGTTGAATACCTGAAAGGTGCTTTGCCAGTTCAATGTAGCAATCTGACGTTCCAGCTGTTGCCGTTCATACGCCAGCGCATCAGACGACAGCGTAAACAGCGTCTGCCCGGCGTTCACGGCCTGACCAACCCGTACGTCAATGCGCTGAATCATCGCAGGTACGGGCATATACAGGCTGCTTTGCTGTTCTGCCCGCAGCAGCGCCGGGGCGTACACGCTGCGCTGCCAGGGAATCATCAGCAAGAGCAGAACCACAGCGCTCACAGTCAGCGTTGTCGTCATATTACGGTTCATACGATAATCCTTACGGCGTTTACTCCACTCGCGTACTTCATTCACCACTGGCATCACCACGAAGTAGCCGATTTCAATCGCGAAAAGCAGCATCCCCAGCAGTTTGAACGTCATGTGGTAAACCAAAATCGCGATACCGGTAAACAGGAAGAAACGGTATATCCACACTGCAAAGGCATAGCCCACCAGCGTACGTTGCAGCCAGCGGGGAAAATGCTCCGGCGGTGCATCACCTAAGCCGAACAGCCATTCCCGCATCTGCCAGCGGCCGATAGAAAAGCCTCGGTTTTGCAGGTTCGGCATCTGTAATCCATCGGAAAGCAGGAAATAGCCGTCGAAGCGCATCAGCGGGCTGAGGTTAATCGCCAGCGTCATAATCCAGGTTGTCGTCGCCAGCATAAACGCGGCGCTGCGCAGCATGCCGTCCGGCAAGAAGCTCCATGCCAGCGTCGCCCATGCTGCCAGCACCAGTTCGGTCATCATGCCCGCTGCACCAATCGCCATCCTCTGCCGACGGCGGGTGAGTTTCCACGAGCCGGACGTATCGGTGTACAGCACCGGCATCATCACCAGAAACGCGACGCCCATGGTGGCAACCCGCGCACCAAAGCGCTTGCAGGTGTAGGCGTGGCCGAACTCATGCAGAATCTTGGTAAAGCACAGCGTCAGCCCCGCCAGCGCTGCGCCTTCCAGCGTGAAGAAGTGCAGAAACGTATGCTTGAACGTTTCCCACTGGCGTCCGGCGAGGAAGAGCCCCAGCACGGCCACCAGCAGCGTCAGCTTGAGAAAAGTCCGGCTGAAAAACGGCTCGATCCACGGCAGTGTCGCGCCCAAAAAGCGATCGGGGTGCCATAAGGGAATGCGAAAAAATAGATAGTTCTTCAACAGCTTGCGCCAGATCGAAACGCGCGACTGTTCCACCTGACGAGAAAACTGCGCCATTGCCTCATCGCCAGAAACCCGCGTCAGGCTGTTGGCCTGCAAGAAACGATTGAAGTACTGCACATCGCTGTCATCAAGTATCAGCGCAGAAGTCTGGTTAACCTCGGCAACAATTTGCGCGGCGTTCCCCATCGACCAACGCGATAGCATCGCCATTTCCGCCCAACCGATACGAAAATAGAGGCCACGCAGCGGATCTTCCAGCGTCCAGCTAGGCGATCCGTCACGGTTAGCGGGCCCAGCATGCAGGATCAGTTCATCGCGCAGCGGGCTGAGCCCAGCGGCCGGCGTCGTACCTCCGGCCATCGTTAGACGCCCAACCAGACGCGCATTGACGCCAGCGGTTTGCGCAGCAGGTAAACGAACAGCACCGTGCGTTTACCGTACAGCTTGGCGGTCCCTTTCAGGCCCACGCGCAGCTGCGGATCATCCTGTGTAAAGCGTGCGCGCAACCGATAGGCCATCACATTGTCCGGCGTCGGCGCGGCGCGATAGCCAATCTGCTCCAGCCGCGCGTCCTGTGCCGAATTCGGCGCCACATTGAGGAACAGGCGCACGTACGCGCCGTTTTCCAGCGCAATCGCATCCGCCGCTGGCAATTGGATCTCCAGCTCAACATCGTGCGGATCGGCGATCATCATGATACGTTCCCCCACCGCCACCGAGCGCCCAATCCAGTCGCTGCTATCGTCAAAAATCGCCACACCATCACGCTGAGAAACAAGCTGCATGCGTTCCTGCTGACGTTGCAGAAAGTCCATCTCGCTCTGCGCCTGTTCGCGGCGGCTTTGCAGCACGGCCAGACTGGCCTTGCTATTGGCATCGAACAACGCCTGCTGCTGTGCCTGACGATACTGAGCATCAGCGGTAGCAAAAGCCTGTCGGGCCGATTCCAGTCGGTTTTCCAGTTCGCGCACGTCCAGTCGCACCAGCGGCTGATTGGCGCTAACGGCCTGATTAGGCCGTACCAGAATGTCATCCACCACGCCCGCCACGGGGGCGCGCACCATCACCGGACGATGCGCGACGATCTCAGCCGGAGCCAGCACCGACTGGCGAACGGGGATCAATAAGATCAGCGCCAGCGCCACGATCCCAGCCAGAATCAAACGACGCTTCTTCGGGCTGGTATTCGTCTGCCGCCGACGTTGTTTCTGCAAACTCGCCCACGCGTGAGCATACGCTTCCGCCAGTTTTTCCAGCAGCACGATCTCGGCTGGCAGCCACGCGTTGTCCCGTGCTAACACCAGTACAAGCGGCGTCTCGCCCTGCGCTAAACGCAGCGGTAGCCAGAGTAAAAATTCCGGCAGATGTTCCTGCCACAAAATCTGATCATCGGCAGGCAGCTCGCGGCATTGCAGCGCCTGCGTTTGACGCCCCTCTTCCTGCCACTGACGGCACAGGCGGCTAAATTCGGTACAAAACGGCGCGTTGTGATCGAGCGAGGCCAGCCCGGAAGCCGCCTGCAAGCGCCGTTTATCACAGTCCCACAGCAGCGCCTGCCGATACTTCACTAAATTATGCGTCTCGTTGACGATGAAAAACGCCAGCTCATCCAGCGTTTCACGCGCTCTGGCACGGCTTTGCAGCTGCAACAGCTCGGCCAGCAGTGCCAGTCGTGTATCCTGTTCAGTTTGTGCTGCTGTCGTGTTCCGTTCGGTCATGGCGATACGCTGCCGGCATCAGGCGGTACAATTTGCGCCACACCGCTCATGCCCGGCAACAATCCAGCGGTGGATTGGGTAATCCGACCAAAGACTTTTACCGACTGACTGACCGGATCGATCGCCGAAGAAAGGCGGCTGATTTCCGCCGGATAGCTCAGACCAGTTTCATCCAGCGTGACCTGAAAGGCGCTGCCCTGCTTTAACCATACCAGCCAGCGCGACGGCACGATCATTTCCAGCTCAAACGCGCTGTCGTCATAAATCGCCAGCAGCTCTTTGCCTTCCGGCACGGATTCCCAACGCTTCACCTTGGTTTCCGTTACGCGACCAGAGAATGGGGCTTTGATGGCACAGCGTTGCAGCATGGCGCGATTGACGCCGCTTTCGGCCTGCGCCATCGACACCGACGATCGCGCCTGATCGACATCCGACAGGCTGATCGAATTGAGCTTATCCAGCCGATCGGCAATCGCCAGCTTCTTACGCGCGGCATTCTCTGCGGCATTTGAGTAGTTCAGCTTTTCGCGCAGCACGGTGCAGTCAAACGTCACCAGCGTATCGCCCTGCTTGAAGTGTTCACCCTCTTTCACCGCAATATCCGTCACTTTCCCCGCAATTTCGCTGGATAACACGGTATAGCGCTGTGCGCTAAGCTGTACGCGAATGTCTCCCGTTGTCGCAGCCTGCCCCAACAGGGGCAGACCTAACACACTGACCAGCAATAGCGGACGCATTATGCCGAAAGCCATTAACGCGAACCTCCCGCCTGTAGGGATTGCAGGTTATCCCACATATCCGTGTTCACCACGCGATAAGGCTTACCCGCGCCAGCCGATGATGTCGCAGCAGACGAGGCAATCGGCGTCACAACAGGTGCTACGGATGGAGTGGATGCTGTTTTAGCCGAAGCCGTCGTGGTAGCAGGCGTAGCTGGTGTAGACAGGGACAAACGAGGTACCGCAACGCCGCCTTTCTCAAGGTTACCCGTGGTGAGGGCAATTGAGCTGCTCAGCGCCGCCAGACTGACATCGTTCACGTTATCCGGCAGCACATCCAACCCAGCGGCCTGATACACCGCGCCCAGCGCGTTCTGCACATCGGCAAAGCTACGGTCACGCGCGCGGGTGGTCAGAATGGTTTCCGTGCTGACGCGCACCTGCTCCATCTGCGTTTCGGCACGATGCTGTACGCTGAGCGTGGTTTGATTAAGGATGCCACGCTGAATTCGTGCCAGTTCCTGATAGCGACCGAACATCCGCGTGCTCTGCTGATATTCCTGCCAGGCGACATTCACCTGCGTCAATACCGCCATGCGCAGTGCCTGACGGCGCACCTCCGCCAGATCTTCATTCGCCTGTCCGGCACGTTTCACCGATGACCACGACAACACGTTCAGCAGGTTGCCGCTGACCTGAACGCCCGCGTTCGCCCACTGGTGATTAACCAGATAGCTGTTGCTATCACCGTTGATACCGGCAAACAGTGACACGCCTGGCAGCAGGCGCAGCAGCGATTTACGGGTTTCCAGTACGCTATTGCGTGCCAGATAGCTCTCTTCACGCACTTCCGGGCGTTTAACCATCGAGAAGTTTTCCAAATCGTCGAGCGAGTAGGCCATCTTCGGCGCGACTAGGCTGCTTTCGCTCGGCACGACGACGTCATATTTGCTCGACGGTGGCAGGTTCATCAGCGCGGCCAGACGGGATTTCGCCACTACCAGATCGCTGTCGACAATCTCCAACTGGCGCACCATCTCCAGCATGTTCTTCTGGAAACGCAGCGCTTCAACCGGTGCCAACAGGCGTTGCTGTTCGGTCTGACGCGCATATTCCAGCGCCTGACGCGCCTGCGTCAGCGCGGTGGTCACTTCCGGCTGCAAACGCTGCGCCGTGGCCGCTTCCCAATAAGCGGTACGCACCTGACGGGTAATATCGGCCACCACGCGACGACGACGTTCTTCCGCCGCCAGCGATTTGTTCGCCTGTACTTTGGCGTTGAAATAGCTGATACCGAAGTCCAGCACGTTCCAGCTCATCGTCAGATCGGCGGTGCGCATGGTCTGATCCTGACTGGTGGACGCTTCCAGTGACTGCCGTCCAGTGGTGACCGACTGGCTGCTGGAACCGGCCACGTTATCGCGGGTTTGTAACCCAGCGCGCGCGGTCAGTTTTGGTAACAGCATATCCAGATTCTGTACGCCCAACAGGTCATCTTCCATCGCCTGTTCCATCAGCGCGACCCGCTGTTGCAGGTTATATTTCAGCGCACGGGCAATCGCCTCATCCAGCGTGATCGTACCGCGTACCGGTTCTTGATTGGCGAACATCTGCGTTCTGTCGCTCAGCGCCTGTGCGACCTGCTGTTCTATCGTAACCGGCTCAGGTTTGACGGCACAGCCAGCCAGCCCCAGACAGGCAAGAGCTACTGCGATCCGTAACGCCCGAGAACCCGCGGTGCGTGGTGTAGCCTCGTGTTGAACGTTCTGCTGCTGACTGTCGTGTTGCTGGCTATCCCAGAAATGCGCTATGTGCTGATTCACCCGGGTTCTCCCCATCTTCTATTTGTCTGTTCCCTTCATCTTGCAGGCGGTGGGTTGGTTACCGCCTGCAAACGCCCGGGTTAGTGGTTAAGTAATAAAATCTCGTCTCGGTATTCGATCTGCACAGCGTTACGCGCGCAGGCTGCTCAGCTCACTGAGCGCCGCCAGCAGGGCATCCTGTTCAGGCTGATGCTGACGCAGCTGTTCGGTAAAGGCGGTTTTCCCCGCTGGCACTAACCGCTCTGCATCCCGGTTTTCAGCCGGGTCTGCGGCAGTGGGAACAACAGAGTGTGCAGGTAATTGCATCGCGCCACGGTCAGTTGTCATCTCTGCGCCATCGCCCTGCCCGGTTTGCAGCGTAATCGGTACGATCCGGCTGGTGCCGTCTGCGGCCTGCGCTTTCAGCGCCAGTTGGATCTGATTAACCTGCACTGCACTGGCATCGGTAATGCGCACCACGCCACTGCGGGCATCGAACTGCACCCACGCAGGTAGAGGACGCCCGTTCGCCAGTTGCAGCGTCAGCGTGGCATTGCCTTCACGCACGCTGAACATGCGCTGCGGCAGGCTAAAGGCGAGTGCGCCGGAGGCATCCGGCTGTAACGTGCCCTGCACGCTGCTGAAAGCCGATTCCAGCGACGTTGTCTGACCGCGCACGCTCAGGAACAGATTGGAATCAGCCGAACGCAGCGCGGCGTTATCGCGAAGGGACGCCTCAGCGCGTGAAGAGAAGTTGACCTGCTCCAGCGTCGGCATCAGCAATGACATCACCGGATCGAGCACCCAAGGAGCATCCGACTGGCGTGACGTATCGGCATCACGTTGGCGTACAGGTTCAGTGACGATGTTGCTTGGTAGCGGTTGTGCTTCTGGGCGAGACAGATCGGCGACAATCGCCCCCAACGGCTGTTCGCGTTCTCTGTCACTCGAATCAACGGACAGGTTTGCGCCCTGCTGCACCAGTATCACCGGTGCCGCGGTTGCGGTGTTATCGGGGTTCACTGGCTCTGTTGGTGTACCAGGATCGACTGGCGTCGAGGCAGCATTGATCGTCAGCACCACATTGAGTGCCGTCGCGTTACCCGCGCTGTCTCTGGCGGTAATCGTCAGGTTGAACGTTCCCGCCGTTGACGGCGTGCCGCTGAGCGTCCGTGTTGCACTATCAAAACGCACGCCTTCTGGCAGTTGCGCATCATCAACGGTAAACGTCAGCGCATTATTTTCAGGATCGGTAAATAGCGTACTCGGTAAGGTATAAGACCAGTTGGTGCCAGCCTGTGCCGTTGGCGGTGTGAACTGCTCTGCATGACCAACTGGCGGCAGGTTCACCTCTCTCGACAGCGTAACGTCGAGCACCTGCGGAGCGGAATCAGCTGCGCCGTCATTAAGCACCAGCGTCAGCGATGTCGCGCTCCCCGTCAGCTGTGCGCTCGTCGCCCAGCTAATCTGGCGAGCCAGCGCTGTCGCATCCGCACGAGAAAGGGCAGCAGTGAAGGTCACGGTGAGCTTACCGTCCGCCTGCGCGAAGGTGGCTACCGCTTGCCCGTCTTTGCTAATGACGCCATTCGCCAAGGTGAAACCGTTACCCGCAGTAAAATCGAAGCGATCGCTTGTTGAGGCCGTTTCACCGCGCTGTAGCGTGATGGAGGCACCCTGATAATTTCCCGCCCCGCCGTTCAGTGCATCCAGTTCTGCATCACTGAGAACGATAGAAGGCGCGACAATCACCGCTGGGCCATCAACGCGATAAACCGGCAGGCGTGAAGCCTCATCCAGCACCGACACGCCGTTGCCGAGCGTAATCAGACCACCGTCAACCGGCAGCAGATGAGTGAAGCCTGTACCCTCGTTTTTCAGCGTATCGAGTTTTGTCAGCGTCTCGCCGTTCAATACATAGCGAGTGAGCGCCCCGTCGCTTTGCGTGACGTACAGCACCCGCGCATCCGCAGCAAGGGCGATATGATTCACGGTGCCTTCTGCCGCCACGCGAGCAAGGTGTGTAAAGGTTCCCGTAGCGGTGTCCAGCGAGAAGGCATCGATCTGCCCTGCACTGGCGACAAAGATGCTGCGGCCATCGGCGCTGACCGTGAGTTGCTCCAGCCCGGATAACGTCACCGAATTTCCTTGCGCATCCGTAAACTGGCGCACATATCCCAATAGCGTCGGCTCACCGCTATCGCCACGCGTATACACAATCAGCGATGAACCATCATTAGCATTCGTAGTAACAAATACCAGATTGCCACGGCTGACTATTTCGCTGGATTGCCACAGGTAAGGTTCACTCCACATACCGCCTTCGATAAGCCCAGCATAAGCAAGCTTGCCTGTCGCTGAATCGCGGGTAAACCAGAGAAGGTTGTAGTTGTTGATGAGATACAGCGTCTTGCCATCATCAGACAGAGCGATCCCTTGGATGTCGTAAAGGTTGCTATTGTGTATCTCGTAGTCATCAACGATGGTTTCTTTATGTTCCAGATTGCCTTCACTATTCCGGCTAAACCAAACAATCGCATTGCCGTCGGCACGCAGCGCATACACACTGTTGCCATCGGCAGAAACCTGTAGCTGGCTTATTCCTGTCACGCCCTCTGCCGCCGCGAAGGTGCGCACATAGGTCAATTCGCCGCTGTCTGCATCTCGCTGGAATAACGCAATCGCGCCTTTATCATCGCTGACATACAGCGACAGCCCATCGGTCGTACGGGCGGCAGCCGTCAACGTGCCCAGCCCGCTAATCGCGGTGTAGGTATTCACCAAACGCAGTTCATCGGCAGAAAGCACTGGATCGTTCGCCACGACAGGCGTGTCGTTGATCGCGGTAATCGCTACCGACAAGGCCGTCACCTGAGACTCCAGATAGCGATCGGACAGCGTCACCGTCACTGCAACCTGCGCGGCTGGCGTACGGCTGTCGCTGGCGTAGGTAATCTGGCGCAGCGTATTCTGCACGTCTTCCGTGGTCGGAATTGTGCCTGCATTCGCGTTGAAGCGAATCGTCAGTACGCCATCCTGATTACTAACCTGAGCAATGGTGACGCCGTCTTTCTGAAGCGTATTGCCGGATAACGTCAGACCGTTTTCAGCACTGAAGCCCAGCTTATCCAGCGCCGTTTTACCGTCGCCCAGCGTAATCTTCAGCGTCGCGCCGTCGTAGTTGCCCTTGCCACCGTTGAGTTTGTCCATCTGTGCATCAGACACCGTCGCGTCCGGTGCCAGCACTATAGGGTCAGCGCGTTCGGTATACGTCGGCGTCGTCCCCGGAACCGTGATAATCGGCGCGGTATTGGTTTCTGCCGCAGGCACTAGCGTCAGCGTAATCGCCTGTTCCAGCGTGGTTTCCGGTGCAGTGCCGTTATAATCATTTTCCTTGATCATCAAGGTGACATGGCGTTCACCACTGGGAGCGCTGCCCAGATAGTTGTAGCCGATGCTGTCAATAATCTCTGCGGTTCCACTCGCGCCTCTCCCGACATACAGGAGGACCGTCGCTTTACCGTCCTTCACATCAACAGAATATTGCAAGCCGCTGGCGGTGCGTGGAACACCGTTGGATTTTTCGAGCACAATCGTGCTGCCATCCACGCTAATCGTTTCGTTAGGCCCTGAGACATCAAACGTTAACACGACCTGCCAGAGGGTTTGTCCGCTCTCAATCGTGTCAATTTGGGTATCTTTAAACAGCTTAACGAACTCACCGTTGCCCGGAACCTGTGGGTTGAGCACCGTTGTATTCAATATCGCCGGATCGTTCACACCAACGAGATTGACGGTGATATCCATGTTAGCGGTGTTATTGTCGCCGTCATTAATACTGAAGATGAAGGTCGGCGACGATCCTGCTTGTTCAGGATCCTGACTGGTGTTCTGGTAAGTAATCTGGCGCAGCACATTTTGCGCCTCGGCTTTGGTTACCACTGCGATAAATTTAATCGTCAGCGCCCCATCCACTTGAGTAAAGGTCGCGATCGCGACGCCATCTTTCAGGATAGTGTTGCCATCAAGCGTTAAACCGTTTTCGGCCTTCAAACCAAAGGTATCTTCC
Source organism: Pectobacterium carotovorum (assembly GCA_016415585.1). Classification (NCBI taxonomy): domain Bacteria; kingdom Pseudomonadati; phylum Pseudomonadota; class Gammaproteobacteria; order Enterobacterales; family Pectobacteriaceae; genus Pectobacterium; species Pectobacterium carotovorum. The sequence continues at coordinate 3,970,604 of CP066552.1, forward strand.
GGTAGCCCACCATTTTCCCGACCAACGGTGATACTGGCACCGTTATAATCACCCACACCGTTATTTAACGCATCTAACTGCGGATCGGACAGACGACCAGACGGCAGCAGCACTGTGGCATCGTTACCTTCGGTATAGCTTGCACCGGCGATGCCGACATTCAGAACATGGACCTTATCGCCACCAGTCAGATAGAGCTGCTTGCCATCGGCACTCAGTTCCACCTTTTGCAGATCGGAGAAAGAAATGCCAATCGGGCTATCCCAACCACCGCTAAGGGTGTCTTTCAGCGTCAGGCTGCCATCGTCCGCGCGGGAGAATACAGAAATGTTCTTCCCGATCACGAACAGGGCTGTGCCATCGGCAGAAACGACCAGATCGGTCGCTAACGCCTCGCCGGAATCGCCACCGTCATCGGTGATTGCCGTTGTTTCTGCAAGCGTTAGCGCCCCATCAGCTCCCACCGTGATGGTATTCAGCGTGTGATTTTCCCCATCGGAATTAATCGCATATAGGGTTTTACCGTCAGGAGAAAGAGCCAGCGAACGGATGTAGTACAGGTTGTCACCTTCTGCACGAATCTGGGAAAGCTGGCTCAGTTTGCCTTCCACATCGATGCTGAACGCGGTGACTCCGACCGCATCCCCAGCGCCGGCAACAAACAAATAACGCCCGGTTGGATCCAGCACAAGACGACTCGCACCGATCAGATTATCGGCCTGAGAAACCACCGCTAGCGTACCGTCCGCCCCGCGCTTAAACACCAGCACGCTGCGGCCGTCAGTATCGCTGTTGGACTGAGCAGCCGTTATATAGAGGTAATCGCCTTGCGAAACAATATGGGAGCGCACGTCCAGCGAATGATCGCCCAGCAACGTTTGATCAAGGATACCGGCTTGCGTCAGTTCACCGTCGCTGCCAACGCTGAAGATCGTGACTGCATTGCCTTCGCTACCCACCACATACAGGTACTGTCCATCAGAAGACAGAATCACATCTGATGCACCGGCCAATCCGGCATTATCCACAACGTTATCGGTTTGCTCTGTCTCATTGTTATAGACGGAGCGGTAGTTGAAGAAGGTTTGCGACAGGGTGAATTTCCCTTCCGCATTGCGCACAAAGACGCTCAGTACCGCTGACCCACTATCAGGTGAGCTCACGACATAGAGCGTTTTGCCATCCGCGGACAGTTGGCTGTCTTTTACGCCTGTCAGCACATCAACATAATTATTGGAGTCATAGCCATCAAGGGCATAGTCATTCTGAAGAGAGCTGGACTCACCGCCGAGCGCCGGCATTTGTGCAGGATCGGAGGCAATAGTCAGCGTAATCGTCTGCTCCGCCTGTTCACCCGATGCATCGGTCGCCACGACGGTAATAGAGAAGCTTCCCGCACCATTGAGTGCTGGCGTACCGGAAATCGTGCGTGTGTCTGAATCGAAGGTTAAACCAGCCGGAAGGCCATTGACCTGTAGCGTCAGCGCACCATTTTCAGGATCGCGGAACAGATCTTCTGGTAGCGTGACAGAATACGATTGCCCTGCGGTACCAGATGGCGGGGTGTACTCGTCATTATCCACCACTGGCGGCTTATTCGGCACCAGCGTCAATAGCAGACTAGTCTCCTTACTGCCGTCGCTAAAGACGATATTCAGTGGAATTGATGCCCCCGCCGCATCACCATCATTACGGTAAGTCACCTGATGCAGAACCTGATTGGCTACCGTTTTAGTGACGCTGTCGGTAAAGACAATCTTCGCCTCGCCTTCGCTCACGCTAAAAGTGGCGATTGTCGCGCCCTGATACTGAATGTCGCTACCGGACAGCGTCAGGCCGTCTCCGCTCTGGAAGGCAAAATGGTCATTTGCCGATGCGTCGCCATTACGGCTAATCGCGATCGTCGCGCCATTGTAGTCATCGGCAGCATCCAGTTCTCGGTCTGACAGCGTGACGCTCGTGGCAAACGGCATGTCCGCCGTCTGGCTATAAGGTGCATTTGCTGCCGCACTGAGCACGTTCAGTCCAGCAAAGAACGTACTGACCCCAGCATAGATATTCTTACCATCCGCACTAACGGCGAGATGGTTGACGGTGTTAACCGAGAGTTCAACGCTATTGCGGTACGTTAACGCACCGGAATCGTTATCGCGACTAAACACCAGCAGTGACTTACTGCCGAACGCCGCAACATACAGCGCCGAACCGTCTTCGGAAATCACCAGTTCACGTAACGCCAGCGCATTCGCGGCAATATGCCCTTCGCTATACAGATTCAACGTCCCGGCGTAGGTCAACGCCCCTGTATCTGCATCACGGCTGAAAATCGACACAGTGCCCTGCGAGTTTGATGACACATACACAAAACGGTTATCCGGTGAGATAACGATATCCTGCAACCCCTCAAGGTAGCGGTCGTTTTGCGGAATCTCCGCGCTGTTCACATCAGCCGCTATGGTGCTTTTATTGATCGTGGTGACGTAATCCAGAGAACCCGACTCCGCATCGCGCGACAGCACGGTAATACTGTGATTCCCTAGGTTAGAGAGATAGGCCGATGTGCCATCGCTGGACAGCACAATACCGCTTGGGCTTTTCAGCGGAATGGTATCGCTACCAACCAGTGAACCGACAAACGTCAGCGCACCGGAGGTGGTATCGCGCGAGAAGAAAACAACGGCGTTTTTAGTGGTCGCGCCATCGACTGGCGTCACGCCGTTAATGGCATACAACGACGTGCCATCATCGGACAGCACAATCTCAGACACTGCCGCATCCAGACCACTTACGCCATCCACACCCTGCGTAGCGACAATCCCGACATAGCTCAGTTGGCCTGTCGTGGTATCGCGGCTAAATTGCACCAGCGAGTAGGCGCTTCCGCTTCCTCCCGCGACATACACGCTGGTGCCATCTTTCGACTGCGCCAGCGTAGTGATGGTGTTCAGACCGTTAACCTCAATCGCAGGGGTGGACGGATCGTCCTGTTCGCCCTGCGTGAAGCTTTGTAGCAACGTCAATTCGCCGGTTTCTGCATCGCGGGCGTAAACGCGTAGATAAGTCTTGCCGCTGTTATTGTTCCCTTCGCTACCGGTGACCAGCAGGGTTTTACCATCCTGAGAGACACTGATCGCCGAAACGCGCTCGTTGTAACCGCTTAGCGTACCCGCGTTGTAAAACAGCGTGGCGTCAGGAGAATAGGTCGCCTCGATCGTCGGCACGTCGTTTAAGGCCAGATTGATGCTGCTGGAGATCGTCAGCGTCGCGGTGTCACTCCCGCCATTGGCAGTGCCGCCGTTATCCTGCAATTCGGTTAACGTGATAGTACGCAAGCCGCTGGCGCTGGTACTCTCTTTGCCAGCCGAATAGCTCAGACCGTCGACCAGCGTCATCATCGCCATGCTGCTAATGCCCTGAATGCTGCTCAGCACCAGTGAAGACTCACCACTCAGGGCGTTATAGGTGTAGGTATACTGGTAACCGCTAGCCGTGGTGCCCGCGTTGTCCTTACTCAGATCGATGACTGTGCCATCCACCGTCAGATACTCCTGATTCGGGTTGTTTAGGCCATCAATACCAATCGACAATTTTGTCAGCGCCTGTCCAGCTTCCCCAGTGTTAATCGCGGTGTCTTTGAACAGCGTGACGGAGGAGCCGCGCGTATCCAGCGTCAGATTGCTTCCGCCCTGACTGACCAGCGTTGGCGCACTGTTGGCGGTCAGCAGCAGCGCGACCGTGGTTACCGTACTGTTCAGCTCGCCATCGTTCGCGATCACCGTCAGCGCGACGGTTTCGGTGACGCTCTGGTTGCTGATGTTGCGGTAGGTAATTTGTTTCAGGACGGCATTGGCAGTTTCTTTCGTCACCTCGGCGGTAAACGTCACGCTGAGTACGCCCTGATTCTGCGTGAATGTCCCAATCTCCGTGCCTAATTGCAGAACTTTTCCATTCTGCAGCGTCAGATTGTTGCCTGCACTTAGGCCAAATCTATCGTCTACGGAAGGCGTTTCACGCCCAATGGTCAGCGTGGCACCGTTATAGTTGCCTGCACCGCCGTTTAACACATCCAGATTGTTATCAGAAAGCGCGATATGGTCGGCAAAGGGTAATTCGCTGCCATAGAGATAAGTGCGTAATGCGCTAAAGCGCTGAATGGCCTCACCGGCGATCAAGAGTGATTGCCCATCAGGTGACAACACCATGCCACGCGTATCGCCAATATTCTGAATCTGGCCGCTTTCCTTCAGCGCCCCTGTCGACGTGCTTACACTATAAATCTGCAACTCGCCTTCGCTGCTCAGCGCATAAAGCTGGCTACCGTCGGCGTTAAGATAGAGCGCGTTAACGCCTTCCAGCGTTTTCGTGTCCGTGTGAACCAGCGTTTTTCCTTCAGTACCGCCACGCAGTTGATAGACGCTGATCTCACCGCTGTCAGGATCGGCAACATAGATGAACTGCTGATCCTTCGAGATCGCTAATTGGTACTCTACCGCGCCATATCCTTCCCCAGACGTTTCCAGCTTGGCGACAGACGTTAATGTCCCGCTCTCACTCCGCTGGAAAACCGATAGCGTATGCTTCGCCCCCATCCCAACAGTGACAACATAGTCACCGCTACTTGCCACAATACCGCTACGATCAATCCCGCTGTCACTTACGCGCTGAAGGAGCGTCAGCCCCCCTGTCGTCGTATCGCGAGTAAAGATGATCATGCCATTCCACTGTGTGGCAACATAAACTTGGGTACCGTCACTGGAGACAGCCAGCCCAGTGGTATTGCCGTTTTGCGAAGCAATCGTCTGGGTATATACCGGCTGCTCGTCGCTGCCGCTGAGCCGAACCACCTGCCCATTGCTGTCGAGGCTCAGCGCAACAATATTGCTATTACCAGTGATAGCGTACAGAGAACGGTTGTCAGCGCTCAGTACGACTTCTTTCGCATCCTTGAGTGCGCTTATGCCGCTCAGCGTCTGGCTCAACGTCAGTTTGCCATGTTCACCGACGGTAAAGACCCCCAGCGTGCCATCGCTTCCTATGGCATAGGCATAATTACCATTACTGGAATAGCGCACGTCCTGCGGGGATTCCATACCAGGCACGATGATTAATTCAGTCAGTTCCGGCGCATCCGATGCGGATACTACCGGTGCCACGTTGATCTTGCTGTCGATAGTGACGGTAGCGTGAATATCCAGATCGGCAGTATCGGTATCACCCCCCCCCTCATCGCTCAGGCTTTTCAGCGTCACCACGACGTCACCGCCGGCTACGGTTTTATCCAGCGGCTGGTAGGCGATACTGTCAATCATCGCCCTTGTATCCGCGAGGTTATTGGTGAAACCGTCGATATTAACGGTCACCGTCGTGGTTTCGCCGCTCACTGCCACGCGGTATGAAAAGCCATCCCCTTCCGCGCGCGTCGTCCCACTCCCTGATTCCAGAGTAATACTTTTACCATCGATGACTAATGCCTGATTCGCGCCCGTGCGGTTGACGGTGATCACTAAATCTTTCAGCTCTTGTCCGCCGTTATCCGCCGATACGCGAACGTCGCGGAACAGATCGACCGGTTGGAAGCTGTCGCTGCTGTCGGTAATGGTGACCGTCGCCTTAACCGGCGTAGCATCAACGCCGGGGGCGGTGTCCGTTGCCGCGACAGCCACCGCGACATCTGCCGCCGTCGCGACAGCAGCAGCATCAAACATCATGCGCGGTTCCAATACCCACGCCTGACGCGGTGTGCGCGTTAAGCCTGAACCAGATTTTGAGCGGGAAAAAGTCATCGTGTCATGTCCTGTAATGAAAGGGGCAAATCGCGTCATTCCTGGCTACCTTCAGCGGTCATTCAACCAACCGAACATAGCCGCCCTCGGTTTCGATCTGGCCGGCAATACGATTCAACCGTTGAATCAATTGATCCTCAACGCCCTCTGCGCCGAAGCCTGCACCATCGATAAAGCTCATGCGTTTTTCACCTTCGGTGCAAATCAGCAGGCCTGGCGTCGCTTCGGCGTCAAACAGGTTGCGGCCAAAATCCTCTGGGTCGCCGGGACGAATGCCGACAAAATAAAATTTGATATTGCGCGCACGGAAGCTGGAACACAGGTCACGGAAACGCTGCGCAGCAAAGGTACGGGCGGGATCCGAGCCGGTTTGACCACTAAATGCATTTCGGTTGAAGTTGTAGCTGTCGGTGTCGAACCAGTTGCCAATCGTGTTAGCCATCATCACGATCACCTTTTGCCCGTCACCGTTGCCGTCCAGATTGAAATCCAGCGGCAGCTTGGCATCGCCCCAGCCGTCTGAACCGCGCATGTTGGGTGACAGCGCCGCGCCCGCCCATGACATGCCGATGGCGTAGTTCACGTTGAAACGGGCAGAAAACTGTTCGATACGCTGATTCAGCCTGCTTTCTTCATTGGTCAGCGGCATCAGCGCGGCGTTCGGGCACCCTTTGTCTGCCACGATCCAGCGGGTATCTACCGCATTGGTATCGTCAAAATCGGGATTCGGGCCGCGCCAGGAGATAGGTGGTGCGCCGGGACTGCCGTTTTGCGGCAAATCGTGGCGGTAATAGACCTTGAATTGGCCGACGGGCGGTTCATCCCAGAAGAAGTTTTCTTCCCGACCCAGCCCACGATACATGCACAGCAGGTTAGCGCGACGATCAGGGAAACGGCGGTCGGCCATGCTACTGACCACGCCACTGGCAAACAACGAGCGCAGTTCTGGCGGGTTCAACGCACCCGGTGCAGCCCAGCGCCGAATGCGGTTGGCGTCTTCCGCATCGTATACGCTAACCGACTGGCTGTACGGCACCAGCGATAGCCACAGGTTGTCACGTTTGCCGTCTGCGCTGCTCAGCATGCGTTCGACAAAACTGCGGCTAACGCTTTTCAGCGAACGGATATCCCCCTCACTCATATCCCCCGTCACCGGCATGACGAAGGCAATTTCGGTCGGGCGGTTGATGACTTCGGAGGTCGAGTACACTTCTTGTTTCCTCGCACCGAGGCTCAGCAAACTGGGCTTGGTTTCGAAGGCAACGGTGACGGTATAAGTTTTACGCGTCTCGCTGTTGCGCCCTTCCGTGACGGCCACGTCACCTGCTGCCAGTTTTTCACTCAGAGCACTATTCATCCCCAGATTGTTTTTGACGTAGTCATACGCCAGCTTATTGGTCTCTTCCTGACTGTATTCTTCGCCATTAATGGTCGCCTGATGCCCGACGGCCAACGCAGCGGCATCCGTCGCGCGCTTGATTTGCGTTGCATCGCCGGTTGCCGTGGAGGTATCGACAATAAAAGCCGCCGTCACCAATAACGCCATGGCACCCAGCGTATAGAATGCCGTGCCCGCGCCCTTTTCCTGCTGAATAAAGGCAGACAGGCGTTCACGCCAGAACAGAGTGATTCCGGTAGCGTCTTTTTTTACTCTTCTGTTCTGTAAGGTTTTTTTCATTCCTTCCTATCCTGTATTCCTGGATTCAGCGCGTACTCAACCCGCCCATAAAGCGGGAAAATAAAAACGACATTGCTCGTATGCCTATAGATTTTTTAATCGTTTCGTTATTCCGGTAACGAGAAGCTCGCTGCCGTTTGCGGTCTATTTGCCGCTTCTGTGTCTTATATAAAGCCCGTCGTTATTGCTCTTCTTCTTCCAGACCGGCCTCTTTTCTGAGTACCTCATCCAGCTCAACCACGTCGATAGCGACCCGATTGACTGACGATGCATGCAGCAGGCCGCCCAGCGACAGGCCGCCCAACAGACCCACATCCTTTCCCTGACGGCAGATCTCAACCACGATCATGGAGATATTCTTGCTGCCCTCTTCACGATCTCTTTCCGGCAGTTCAGGGAGATATTCTTCACCTGGCAGCGTTTCACTTTCCGTACACAGCGCTTCTGCCGTGCCTCTGCTCAACTGCCAGTGCAGCTCACCGGTCTGACGCACGTTGCTGATTAACAGCTGGTAATTTCCTGCACCTTCCGTTGGCAACATCGTATCGAGTAGCCCTTGTAGACCTTTCTCATCCAGCTTCTGCTGCATCGCTAATATTGACGAAATAGCGCCCGCACGCTGTTCCATGCGCGTACGTTCAAGCCCGACGGTGTAGATATCTGCGCACAGCGACCCAATCGCCAACACAATCGGGAACGCTAACGCCGTTTCTACCGCCGTGGAGGCACGGTGAGAAAAACAGAAGTGGCGTATCACGCTCAGAAAACGGCTGGTTTTCGATACACGACTGGTTTTCAGTAACCGATCAGTCATTGCGCAGTTCCGTCCCAAACACATGTTTGTACTGATAGCGGAAGGTGTCACCCAGCGTTAATACTTCCGGCAACGGCGTAATAAACGCCTTTTTAATCTGCACCGTCACGGACCACACTGGCAGCGTCGTCGTTTCCTCGCCATTGGGGTTGTCCTGACTGCCATTTCCGTTCGTCAGCCCGCCAAGCTGGCTCAGATTGTCGAAGTGCAACACGCTGACGGTTAAATCATCTTCTTTGAGGTAGCCGTATCCCGCTTCAACCATGCGCGCCTTTAGACGGGTTCCCATCTGTTCCGCACTGTCCGAGGCGAGGTTATCGAGGCGGAAAGCCTGCACGGCTTTATCCAGCGCGGCGCTGCCGGCAGCGATTACCAGTCCGATACGCGCCAGTTCAAACAACATCATCACCCCGACCAGCACCACTGGTACCAGAAACGCCACTTCCGTCGCAATCACACCGCACGTGCTGCGCCAGTGGCGTTCATGGCGCGGCACGATGCATTGCACTCGGCCTTGCACTATGCCCTTATCACGCCACGGGCCGAGGTTACGAAGCCATGCCATTACTCAGGCATACTCAATTGCAGGCGTTGACGGCTGGATAACAACAGCGCTTCACCGCGGGATTTATCCTGCTGCATCTGCTGTAAACGCTGATTCAGCTCGTCGATCAGGCCATCAATACGCTGTGGCTGGGCAATGGTTGCCAGCGCGGCACGTGCGTCATCGTCTCTGCCGCCAGAGAGGTAGGCCAGCGCCAGATTCAGTCTGCCGGTTGCGTTACTCTCATCCACCGAACGCAGCAGAGAAATCGCCTTGTCTGCGTTGCCACTTGCCAGCCATGAGAGCGCCAGATTGTTGAGTGCCGCGACATCTGCCGGGTTTATCTGCAACGCTTTTTCAAACAGCTGACGCGCTTCTGCATGTTTGCCTGAGGCATCCATCACCACGCCCATACCATTGAGTGCACCCGCGTCATTCGGCTGTGCTTTCAGTGCACAGGCAAAGTCGGTTTGCGCCATCGCATTACGTCCCAATGCCAGCTGCGCACGGCCCATTCCCAAACACACTGCCAACGCTTCTTCCGGCGTCATTTTATTGGTATCACCGCCCAGCGCCTGACGTGCTCGTCCGTACAGCTCCAGCGTTTGCTGCGGTGAACGCGCCAGAGCCGCAACGCTGGCATACTCCAGCATCTCTGCGCCTTTCAGCGCATCGCGGCTGTCGAGGCGCGCGTACACTTCCGTCGCGGCTTCAACACGCCCTTGATCGCGCAGCAAGCGTGCTAAACGCAGGCCTTCATCTTTACTGCCTTTAATCGCCATCGAGCTGCTGCATCCCGCCAGCACGGTACTGACAATCAGCAGTGCCAGCATGGGCGCGCCGCGCTTAAGTTTTGCTACCAGATCAACCATCTTCGATAACTCCATCGGTTGTAACCGTTGTGATTTCCGGCTGATACCGGGAATCGATGCTTTTAAAATAAATGCATTAAAATCAATTGGTTAAAAATAAAATGCTACTGCGCCAGCAGGCGGATCACTCGCACCAGTGCAGGCGATGCCATAATGGCGATAATCGGTGGCAGAATCAGCGCCATCAATGGCACGCTCAGCTGCGCAGGCAATTTACCCGCTTTCTCTTCCAGCCCCAGAATCAGCGTCTTGCGGCTTTCATCCGCAATCGTACGCAGCGCCTGAGACAGCGGTGTACCGTAGCGCTCCGCCTGAATCAGCGTCGCCACCATACTTTCGATCTCGCTGACGCGGGTACGCTCTGCCAGATGCTTCATCGCCAGCGTACGATCTGACAGGATCTGCAATTCGGCAGCGGTGTAATGCAGTTCATCTGCCATTTCCGGTGAAGACAGCCCCAGTTCTTTCGATACCACCTGCAACACGCGTCCGATAGGCAGACCGGCTTCGGCGCAGACCACCATCAGATCCAGCGCATCCGGCACCGCACGCGCCAGCTTTTCGCCCCGGCTTGCCGCGCGCCATTTCAGCCACCACTCGGGCACCATCGAACCGACAAAGAAGCCAATCAGCCCCGCAGCTACGCCCGTCAGGCCCGCACGGTCAGCAGGTGGCAACCATCCCCACACCAGCGCGATAGCGAACAACGCCCCAGCGGCAAATTTTCCCATGACCAGCCAGCCTACCGCTTCGCTGCGGCGGATCCCGGCCAGATCCAGCAGGCGGCGCAGATTGCGGCGATCGCGATCCGATCCCGACAAACGCTCGCCCTGCGTGGCAATTGGTTGCAACAGCTTTTCCAGCAGGGGAGAGAGTGTTGCTCCCTGGCCTCTCAGGATATTTTCCTGAGAAGCCGCCTCTGTCGAGGCAACGGGCAGATGCCCACGCATACGAATTTCCAACTGCTTGTATTGCTGCGCTTTATGCTGTGTACGTGCAAGGTAAATCCCGGCCACCATCAGCACGAGCGCCAGCAGCAGTAAGGGGTCGTCAAATACCGTCATGAATGGCTCTCCCTTTACCCTATCCGCTTAACCATAACGTGCGTGATCAACATGCCGGCCGAGACGCTGCACAAGGCGTAAATCAGTACCGTCGTTCCCACCGGATCGGAGAACAAGAAACTGAAATCCTCCGGTGACTTCATGTACAGATAAGCCAGACAGCCTGGGAACAGCGCAGCGACAATCTTGGCAGACGCACGCGCTTCCGACGTTTTGGATTGCACTTTCAGTTGCAGTTCCCGCCGTTCACGCAGCGTAGCGGACAGACGCTCCAGCGTTTCCCCCAATCGCCCACCCGCTTCCTGATTGATGATCAGAATCACCACGAAAAAGCGGTATTCGGACATCGGCACCCGTGTCGCCGAGGCCTGGATCACCTGACGCAGCGGAATCCCCAACCGCAGCCAGTGATCGATCGTCTTGAATTCATTCGCCAGCGGCCCAGTCAGGTGCTCAGCGACAATCGAGAAGGTATTTGCCACGGGCACACCGGCACGGCAGCTGCGGGTAATGGCATCAATGGCTTCCGGCAAGCTCTCGCGCAGCGCTTTCAGGTGTTTTTGCAGCGTCGAACGAAATAACAGCATGCCGATACTGATAAACAGCACCAGCGTAAATATCAGCCCCATCGTGAGCGGCAGCAGGGTTCGTTGCCCCAGGATCATGCCGAGTATCAGGCTCACCGCCGCCAGCGAAAGGGAACGCTGAAGCAGGTTCTTTTTCCAGCCGATGAACGTCATCTGCGCCCAGAGGATCGCCAGCCAGCGCCCAATCACAGGGACACCCATCAGCGGCGTGGCGATCTCATCGCGCAGAATGGAATCAGACGCCACGGCGACAGCCGATGGGCTGACCTCGTTCAAAATCTGCTGCCAGCGCTGTTCACGCTGCATGCGCTGCTGCCGTGATTTTCTCCAGGCGTTGGCCGCCAACAGCAGCATCAGCACGCTGCCAAACACCAGCAGCGTAATCAGATTCAGGCGTAAATCACTCATCGCGTCTCCTCAGCCCGTCACTGCGCATCGAACAGATGCGCTTTATCGCTGTAGAACTGCGGGCGCTGAATGTGCTGAACATATTCACCCGTCAACAGACCTTGTCCATCCATCCCCTGAATGTTGAAGCTGAACAGATCCTGAAGCTGGATCACTTCGTTCTCCATGCCACACACTTCGGTAATGGACACCACGCGGCGCATGCCGTCGCGCATACGTTCGATCTGCACGATCAGGTGCACCGCGCTGGCGATCTGACGGCGGATCGCCATCAGCGGCAGCTGCATGTTGGCCATCATCACCATGTTTTCCAGACGCTGTATCGCGTCACGCGAGGTATTGGCGTGCACCGTACACAGCGAACCGTCGTGGCCCGTGTTCATTGCCTGCAACATGTCGAAGCTCTCACCGCCGCGCACCTCACCCAGAATGATACGGTCTGGGCGCATACGCAGGGCGTTACGCATCAGATCGCGCTGGTCGACGCGGCCAGTGCCTTCGGCGCTGACAGGACGGGTTTCCAGCCTCACCACGTGTTCTTGCTGCAATTGCAGTTCGGCGGCATCTTCAATGGTGATGATGCGATCGGTGATGCCGATTTTCTGCGACAGCGCATTCAGTAAGGTGGTTTTACCCGCCCCCGTTCCGCCGGAGACGATCACGTTAACGCGCGCCTGCATCGCTTTATTCAAGACATCCGCCATCGCGTAAGACATGCAGCGGCGCTCTGCCAGCATTTCCAGCGACAGGTTGCGGCGCATAAATTTACGGATTGATATCGTGGTGCCGTCGATCGCCAGCGGATAGGTGATGACGTTAACGCGGCTACCGTCCGGCAGACGCGCATCCACCATCGGACTGGCTTCGTCGATACGACGCCCCACCGCGGCGGCAATACGCTGCGCGGTGTTAAACACATGCTCTTCATCAATGAAGGTAATCGGCGACAGTTCCAGCTTGCCAAAGCGCTCAACAAACACCTGACCAGCACCGTTGACCAAAATATCGTTGACTGTGTCATCCGACAGCAGCGGCTGGATCGGCCCGATCCCGGTCATTTCATCCAGCATTTCGGCGGCGATGGCTTCTTCTTCCTGCCGGGAAAGCTGTAAGCGTTGCTCATCACAGATGCGGCGGATCACCGTTTCGATCTGCACTAACAGCTTGTCACGCCCCATCATCGCCGCTTTACCCGCGTCGATCTGATCGTAGAGCTGTGCGCGGATAATCCGACGCTGGCTGGTCCGGTTGTCCGTCTGGCGGGCAGCCGGTGAAGCTCCAGAAGACGTGTTCGCCGCAGGCTGTGTGCGGTTCTCCGCAGCCGGACGCGTTTTCAGTTCTGCCACGTTGGCAGCAGGCGCAGGCTGAGGCGTACTTTTTCCTGCTTCACTTTTTTGCAGGTTATTCTTGCGAATCAACATAATCCTGAACCCCAAAAAACAGTCCGTAACCCTAAAATAGTCCGTTAACCTTTAAGAAAACGGTGCACGCTAAACATCATCACGCGCGTTTTAACCAACGCGAAAACCAGCGTTTTTCTGCTGGTCGAGCGCGTACGCCACAGGCCAGATCGACCAGTTGGCGTAATCCCTGCTGGAAAGCAGGTGCCACAGCCAGATTCAGTGCACCGAGCGTCAGGCTCTGCGACAGCGCGTGGCCCGCATTCGGCAGCACGACATCAATCTTCCGGCCGGTAAATTGTTCAAACTGATCGCGGCTTAACGGCGCGGTCGTAGCAAAACGGCTCTGGTTATGCACCAGCAACAGGCGTTGTCCTTCGCTTTCATCGCCGATCTCATTCAGCACGCGCCGCACATTACGCGCATCCTGAAGCGTCAATTCCGTCACGATGATGCGCAGATCCGCGTAAGTCAGCACGTCCAGCGCACCGGTTGGGTAGCTACTAGGCAGATCCCAAATCACCTGATTGAACATGCGGCACAGCGCACCACCGAGATTAAGCACGTTATCCACGTCAACCGGAGCCAATTCCCCCAGTTCCGGCTTCTGTGCCAGCAGGTGCAGACGGGTATCCACGCGCAGCATGGCACGCTGTAATAGTCGGGTATCCAGTTCCTGCGTCCCCAACACCGCCGCCAGACCCGCGTCATCGGTTTGCCCCTGCAACAGCAGTTGGTCGCCGTTACGACGGTCAAAATCCACCAGTGCCACAGGCAAGTGACGCTCGCCGGACAGCAGGCGACTCAGCCCCATCGCCACGGTACTTGCGCCGCTTCCGCCGCTGGCGCTGACGATAGCAATCGTTCTGCCCATGCGGGCATATTCTGGCCCAGCCTGTTGGCCTTCACACTTCGCCAGCGTTGCCGCCAGCAGATCCAGCGTGAGCGGCTTCACCAGATAGTCCACCACGCCCGCCTGAAGCAGTGCGCGATACAAACCGACATCCTGCTCTTTGCCTATCGCAATCACCTGACTGGTGGGGCCGCAAACGCTCAGCAGTTCTTCCAGTGCCGGAAGTGGCCAGTGCGCTCCTTCCAGGTCCACCAGTAAAATACGCGGCGGGACATTCAGCTCGCACCATTGGCGAGCCGCGGCGATACCGCCAGACATCACCGGAACATCCAGCTGTTTCAGACGGGTGAAGAGATCGCTGAGGTCAGCCACATCGCGTACGTCATTGGCGAATGCCACCAGCGGTAGCGCCAGCTCTTCACCATCGTTAGGGGTAATTTCACTCATGGAATGTCACGCCCTTAATCTTCTTCAAAGTTAATGTCGATGAGCTCTTTCACTTCATCTTTGTGATAGCGTTCGATGCTATTGACCGCCGCCACGCCATCCGCACTATCCAGCGCTTTCGCCTGAATCAGATCGCGTGGTTCGGCGACCATCATCGCCAGATTGTTTTGCGTAGCGCAGCCGAGAGAACCCATCGCCTCATAGGGCTTCACCATCAACTGATTGGGGTCATTGATCGTGCAGCGGGTGGTTTTGACCACCAGCGCCTCGGAGATCACTTCCAAATCGCCATTCTGTCCACTCGCCGTAGAACGGCGCATCTGTTTCACATTCTGTGCATTAGCACCGGCGTTTTTCAGCACGGTAACCAGTCGCCCTGCCATCTGCTCGCCGCTCGCGCTGTGTGGGATAAGCGTCAGCGTCTGGGCGGAGAGCCGTCCCTGATCTTTCAACATGATATTGAGTTGTCTCAGGGATTCAGGAAGGAAACCCCGCCCGTTCGGTGCAACCAGTAACGGCACTGACACCGATGAAGGCTGAACGGCAATAGGTTGAAGCCCTGGCTGATCAAAGCGCTGCATACGTACGTCGTTAATCGGCTTATTCCATCCGCATCCTGCCAGCAGAACAACGGCGGTAAGCACTGCCACACGCATGTGCAGTGGGCGGAGCAGAGGGTGACGGTTGTTGATCGTTTTCATGTTTTATTGCCCCTCGCGGACTCAGTAGAGATAGCCGATAGATGCAGAACGCGGCATAGACGAATCCAGCATTTTTACGCCTTGTCCCGGCGTCTGGAGATCGCCCGCGTTAACGGGCTCAACGACATAGGCGGTCGCGATAATCACCAATTCCGTTTCTTCCTGACTGGTGGATTCGCTTTCAAACAGGCGGCCAAACATCGGGACACTACTTAATCCCGGCACGCCGTTGATCGTCTGGCTACCGGCGCTACGCAGCATGCCCGCCAGTGCAAAGCTCTGTCCGCTGGCCAGCTCTACCGTGGTATCCGCACGGCGTACCGTTAATGCCGGAATACGCGATCCACCTTCCAACTGTACGGAACCGACGTCGGTCAGCTCACTGACTTCCGGCGCAATGTGCAGACTGATGCGATTGGCAGAGAGCAGCGTTGGCGTCATGCGCAGAATCACACCGTAGGATTTGTAATCGATGCTGACGCTGTTATTGGTGATCAGAACGATTGGCACTTCACCACCTGCCGCAAACGCCGCCGTTTCGCCTGACATCGCCGTCAGGTTAGGTTCAGCCAATACCGTTGCCATGCCCTGCTGGTTCATCGCGGTTAACAATCCGCTCAGTCTGGAACGGCCGAAGTTCAGGAAGCCCGCATCCGTTGGGTTAGCAAATCTCCCCGTCGTGGCGTTGAACAAGTTAAGACGCGATCCGCTGCCTGCGGTCATGTTGCCGCTACCGGTGCTCAGCGATGCTGCCCAGTTGAAGCCCAGTTCGCTTGTTAACTTGCGGGACACTTCCACCACGCGCACCTGAATATTGATTTGCGAAGGCGTTTTGATTTTGAGCTGGTTGATGACTTTGCCGGAGGATTCGCTGGAGCCTGGCAGTCTTTCGCCACCGCCTCCACCACCCTGCCCGCCGCCGCCGGAGGACGCGCTGATATAAGCCTGTATGCTGTCGATCACGCGCTTGGCGTCCTGCGGGGTATCGACGCTGCCGCGCACAATCACGCCGCTGGGAATCGAGGCTTCCAGTTGGATATCCGCACCGGGGAATTCACGCTTCATGCGTTCACCCAGCGCTTTCAAATCATGCTCAGACACTAGACGAATGGCGTTGATCACATTGCCATTTTCATCCATCGCGTAGAGCGTAGTAGTACCGACGCTTTTAGCGTAGACAAACAGATTACCCGGTGAAGGCAGTTCAAAACTGGCAATATTCGGATCGGCCACCAGCACGCTGTCCGGCAGCGCATCAAGGTGCAGTAACCGTCCCTGATTCACGGTCAGTCGCACCTCATCGGTGACTGGTGCTACTGATACACCGGCAGCCAGCGTAGTCGCAGGCAACATCATCGTCGTCAGCGTGACAGGCAATACTGCATTAAACAGGCCAGCGGCCAGCAATCGTTTGCACGTACCCCGAAAGTCCGATTTCAAAAACAGCGAAAACATCGTCATTTACTTAATTCCGTAATGGGCTTCATTTTTCCATGAGCAACTTGCGGCATCCCGCAGGCTGTCAGATTGCGTGTTCTTCCTATCGGGAGGGGAACGTCACCACGTCTTTTTGCTCAGCGCGATAGATTTTCACTTTGTGTCCGCCGGATCCGGCAGATAGCGCTCCGTAGATATCGGTCGCCAGCGGAACCGTGGTCACGTGTGGTCGCCCTGTGGCCGGATCGGCCGCGTCATCCAGATCGGCACTGCGCAGTGCCAAGTGCAGAATGCCCAGTTCTTTGGCAACCGCCAGCGCTTCAGCCTGCTGAGGCGTCACTTCCAGCGTCACGGTTTGATAGGTCGCAGGACGAGAACGCACGGCAGACTCACGGCTTTTGGCGGTGGCATCAAGCACCGTACCGTCTTCCGCGGTATCAAAGCGTGGGTATACTGGCGTACCGGTTTTATCGTTCAGCGCCAATACGCGTAAATCGCGCACGATCGTTTGTGATGCCAGCAGCGGCATCACAACAGGCTGATTACGGCTTGCAGGTAGCTCTGACTGATCGTCTCGTTTCATGCTGAGGATCACATCAACACGATCGCCAGCGGACACTAACCCAGCATTGCTCGCAATAGCGCTGGTAGGAACGGAGATAGCACGCATCCCTTTACCAAGCACCGCAGCAACAAAACCCGGTTCATTAGGCTTTACTAATACATTACTGTTTAACGGCTCACCTTCTGCCACTGTTTCACGCAACGTTGAGCCGAACAGTAGCGACTGACTGTCTTTACCGCGAACAAAGTTAAATGAACGAGAAACCGATTCATCTGTCTCCTGCCAGCGCAGGGAGGATGAATCCAGAAAATCACCGGGATGCAGATCTTTCGCGGCCACCAAAACAGCAGTTTTTTCCGGCGCTTTAACCACAACCGGAGGCGGCGCAGGGGGTTCAGAAGAGAGATGGCTACGCACCATCAGCGCAACAATGCCTGCCAGCACGAGCGCGCCTGACAGTACGTATGTAGAGTTCACTTTCATTTCAACTTGCCTACCCTAGCGTGTGTGTCTTAAAGCTGCGACAGAATTAAAACAAGGGAAAAATCAGGACATACATCGCGCCGAACGCAATGGCAACGCCGTAAGGTATGCCTTGAGAAAGATCGGCGGGCAACGCGGGTGGCATAGGCAGCCGACTCTTGAATATCCGGTTGGTGGTTTGAATGCCCATCGCAACCGCTGTGGGTACGGCATTCAGCAACGGCAGACTGAGCGCCAGAACACCGCCAGCCAGCGCCGTCACCATGACGAAAACGATCTGGTGTCCTTGCCCAACCCACAGGCACAGCACACTCATCAGCTTGACATCCCCAGCGCCTAATCTGCCGGTGAGGAAAAGCACAAATCCCACAACCAGTACTGCCACCGCGCCAGGCAGCGCCCAGAGCATTTTCCGTAGTGCCAACATATCTAACGCACCGGATTGCAGGACATGTGAAGCGCTGAAAAACAGCCAGCCCAACAATAAAATCAGTACCGCCTGATTCGTAATTTTGCGTACTAACAGGTCGGTACTGATACACCACAGCAGGCACCCCATCAGCAGTGCCGTCTGCGGCCAGTGCGCGTAATCCGCCATCTCGCGCTTATTTCGCGGCGCCGGATGTACCGCCGCTGGTGCCGGTACCGGTAATTTGATCGGCGATTTGGGTGAATTTCTCATTCAGCGCTTTCACGAAGATACCGTCGCCGCCGAAAATAGCGCCGATGGCTGCCGCCATTGCCGCTGCAAGAATACCGTACTCGATAGCCGTTACACCGCTCTCGTCACGCAGGAAAGAACGCAGTTTTGCTTTCATATTTTTCATGGGAAGACTCTCTAATCCGCAGGCAAAGAAATCATGGCCTACTCGGAAATTCGGGGGGTGCCATGATGATAATAAGATTAATAATGAGACTTATTATCAAGAGCCGCAAGCAGTAGAACATTAATATTCGTTAATCTTTCCATACAAAAAATTATCAATATAAATCAATAATTAACACACTTTACATTGCAGATAAAATTAATAAATATTCATGTTTTTTGCAGGGATATTCATAAATACTCAAGAGAAAACGGTCGTGGTAAGCAGGAAAAACCCACTTACCGCGCGTCGTATTCATCGCGAAAAGAGAGGATTAGAAGCGATTAAGGCACAGGTAAACGTTCAGACCCGGCTCTGAGGAGTCCAGATAGAGCTTGCCACCGTGCAGGTCGGTAATCGCCTGCACCAGAGATAATCCCAGCCCATAGCCGGACTGAAACCAGGTATCCAGCCGCTGAAAGCGTTGTAGCGCTTTGGCGTGCAGCGCAGGCGGAATGCCCGGACCACGGTCAGCAACGCTCAGGGCGATCCAGCCGCGATACAGCGTCACGCTCAACGTGATGTATTTTCCCTGTGCCGCGTATTTCAGTGCGTTCTCCACCAGATTGGCTAGCGCCTGAAACAGCAGCGCCCGGTCGCCAAAGAGCTGAATGCCGGCTTTGATTTCAATCCTCAGGCGACAGCCGCGCTCTTCCGCCAGCGGCTGATAATATTCGGCAACTTCTTCCAGCAGTTGGCGCGCCTCAATATTCTCAAACTGGTGCACACAGCGTCCGCTTTCGATTTCACCGATGCGCATCACGGTACGGAATAGCCCAAGGATTTTATGCACCTCGTCCACCGCCAGATTCAACTCATCGCGAATATCGTTATCCAGCCCTGCGCGCTCCGTCAGGTTGAACAAGCGATTTTGCAGATGCGTCAGCGGCGTACGCAGTTCATGCGCGACATGGCTCGAGGTGTTGCGCACCTGCTCCATCAGCCGCTCAATCCGTTCCAGATTCTGGTTAATATCAGCGCTCAGGCTGTCAAAATCATCGTCGTAAGGCGACAGCGGCATACGCACCTGTTGCTCACCGCTGCTGTAGCGATGCAGCGCCGCACGGATTTTCTCCACGCTACGTAAGCTACGTAAGCTGAAATGACGGCTGACAAACAGGCAGAAAAGCAGCACGACAAACAGTCCCGCACCCGCCACGAGCGGGATGGTCCTCACCCGTTCTAACATGGGCCGAATGTTGTAAGCGGTAAACAGCACGCCCCCGTCATCCAACATCACGGACAAACCGATCAGATTGGGGTCGTCAGGGCTGGAAATTTCGGCTTTAAGACAGCTGACATCCATCTGGCAATCGGTATGCTGCCGCATTTCCAGAGGGTGTGAGTTTGCAGTATGAGGGGTTAAAAGATGCGTTCTTAAAGGATGATTGTGATACAGAATATCACCGTGTTTATCCATTACCAGAAACAGCGGTAATTCATCCCCTTTCGCTCGATTATCCTGCCGTAATTGCGTAATCAGGCTATCAGCATTCGTTAAACGCGACTGCCTCGAGTAATCGTAAATATTACCCAGAATAACTTCGCGGACATGCGTTCTAATCAGCGTTTCACTTAATGAACTGAAGCCGACAATACACATCAGCATCATCAATAAGAACAGAAAAACAATGGTTATTGCCTGGCGAAAATTAGAGGTGCATAAAAAGCCAGGGTATTGGCTTGCCCCCAGTAATTGCCAGTGTTTTATTTTTACCTGCCAGCGCTGCCCGAGCTTCTTTATTTTTATTTTATTCAGCGTGGCTACCAACATCGGTTTTGTCCTTATCTACCGCGCCTAATGCGTAGCCCATCGCTCTCAGCGTTTTAATTAATGGACGCGGGAATCCTTTATCAATTTTTGCCCGCAGTTTTGACATATGAACGTCGATCAGATTGGTCTGCGGATCAAAATTGTAGCCCCATACGCGCTCTAATAGCATCGTACGCGTAATCGCCTGACCCGGATTTTCCATTAATATAATCAGTAACTTGATTTCTTTATCGGTCAAATCGATACGCTTGCCGCCGCGCCATGCAACGCGCTGCATACGGTCAAGTTGCAGATCTTCAAAGCTCAGCATGGAAGGATTATCAACATGGCGTTTACCGCGCCGCGCCATAATATCCAGACGTAATCTAAGCTCATTAAAATTAAAAGGCTTGCCGAGATAATCTTCCGCACCAAGCTCCAGACCCATTACCCGATCGACATCACGATCCAGCGCAGAGAGCAGCATAATAGGCGGATGACGTGAGCCTTGTAATTCACGTAATACCGTAAATCCATCCATGATGGGTAACATTCTGTCCAGCAGAACGACATCATAAACTTCATCCTTGATCGCTTTTAATGCGTGTGCGCCATCGTGCACCATTCGGCAAGAATGGCCGTGGGAATGTAATTTAGACCCCAGCCAATGGCACAGCACAGAATCATCATCAACCACTAATACACGCATAATTTTCCCCTATAAACGTGGCTTATTACCTAATTAATTCAGGGTTAATGTCCGTTTATTTTTATCTGGTCCTTCAAACAGCCATTCACCCCACACGATGTTGATACCGTGCGGGCCGTTTTTTGCTTCTCGTTTTTTTACTTCTCTGGTTTTTTACTTCTCTGCTTTTCACTTATGAGAAAAATCCTACGGATAATAACAATCATTATCATTTAGTGACAAGCAGTTTACAATCGCCTGACGTCGTTCTTAGACTGGGCGCATAAAAAACATCCCCATCGCTTACGCCATGGGGATGCAGAGGAAGAAAAGAGAAGAGAAAGAAATCAACGCGGTAACGGGGATCGTCTTACCGCGTCTTACTCATTTTCGATCAGAAGCGCTTCCATCAGATCGAGGTCGCGCAGCATTTTTTGCAACGTCTCATTGCTGATTTGCTGCGTGGCACGCAAGTGATACAGCTCCGCACGTTCAGAATTCAGTGCGGTCAGACGAAAACGCCGCTCCAGATTCTCAATCAACAGGCCATTTTCAGGATCGTCTTTATCAATGAGCCGTCGGCGCAGATTACCGATGACGCGTGCGCTGACTTCTTTCAGCACCTGCTCATCAATGTTTTCCTCCCGATCGGCGGCCAGACGCTCCTCCATTTTGTGCATACTTTTGATCGCCACCTCTGCCACCGCCATACGTGCCATGCGAATTTCTTTGGCATGCGCGGCCTTGTCTGCGACCACCACACCACGCAGCAGAAACGGCAACGCCAGCACGCCACACAGCAGAGAGAACAAAATAACGCCCGTAGCGATAAACACCAGTTGATAGCGTGATGGGAACGCAGTGCCGTCCGTCAGCAATAGCGGAATAGAGAGCACGCCCGCTAGCGTAATCGCCCCTCGCACGCCGGCAAAGGACGCGATCCACAGCTCGCGCGTGGAAAATTCGGCAAAGATCATCGGGCGCTTTTTCTGGATGTGCATGCTGTATCTTTTCATCACCCACAGCCAGCTGAAACGCAGCAGCAGTAGAGCACCATAGATGATCGCGATATCGGTAAACAGCATCCAGGTTTCAACCGTTGGATCCAGTTCTGCCTGCGTCACTGAGGTTTCCAGAATATCCGGCAATTGCAGACCCAACATGATGAACACCATGCCGTTAAACACGAATTCCAACATCGACCACACGCCGTTTGCACGCAGCCGCATCGTGAGTGGTGCACTGCGAATCACGCCCGACTGACCGATGGTCATCCCCGCCGCCACCGCCGCCAGAATGCCCGACACGCCGATGTGTTCTGCAATCAGGTACGACGCGAAAGGTAACAGCAGCAGCAGTACGATCTGCGTTGCGGCATCATCGCCGCTCCAGCGGCTGATAGCGCGCAGCGATTTACCGAATAGCCAGGTCACGCCGACGCCCGCCAGCAGCCCGCCCAGCGCAACCTGCATGAATTCCAGCGTCGCGCCAGAAACCGTAAACACCATCGTCCCCATCGCAATCGCGACAGCAAACTTCAGCGACACCAGACCGGACGCATCGTTCATCAACGCTTCGCCCTGCAAAATGCCCATCAGCTTTTTCGGAATACGATCTTCACCCACGATACCAGACAGCGCGACGGCATCCGTCGGCGACAGCACGGCCGCCAGCGCGAAAGCGGCAATCAGCGGCATACCCGGCACCATCCAGTAGATGAAATAGCCGATGCCCACGACGGTAATCAGGACCAGCACCAGCGCCAGCCCAATAATTTCCCGACCGTGTTTCAGGAACTCACGCGTCGGCGTTTTCCAGCCGTCGGCAAACAGCAGCGGCGGAATGAAGAGCACCATAAACAGCTCGGGATTGAAATCAACATGCAAACCAAACTGAGGCCAGGCAAGGATGGCACCCAGTGCGATTTGCATTAAAGGCAGAGGGATTTGAAAAGGTAAAATGCGGGTAATCACCCCGGACAGGGATACAACCAGGGTCAAAATAAGAATCGTAAAAAATATTTCCATGCTTTCCTTAGACGTACTCCTAAATCAAAAAAACTCTACCTGTTAGCGAGCAAACGGCTCTTCCATATTTAACGCATTTAGCTCGGTATGAAAATGGATTTCTGGGTGGAGAAGAAAAGTAATTACTCCTCTGATTATCACACAAGTAACATCAACCCAAAGCCAATAAAAGGGCACATAAAATCGCGTTTGGCGTGGGAAATAATAAAGAAGGGAAAGAAGAAGGAAAGACCGAGGAATGACAGACCTTCTGGACGGAGCCAGAAGGTCTGTTGGGAAGAATTACAGCGCCCAGCCGCCAGCGTAGAACACGACCAGCGCGACAGCAATCACCACGGTGCCGATGTTCAGTTTACGCCATTCGCCGGAGAAGATGCGGCCTAATACCAGCGCACCAAAACCCAGCATGATACCGGTCACGATGTTACAGGTCAGCACGATGAATACGGCGCACACCAGACCGGACATGGCATCCACGAAGTCATCAAAATTCAGTTTGGAGACGTTGCCCAACATCAGCAGGCCGACGTACATCAGCGCAGGTGCAGTGGCATAGCCAGGCACCAGATACGCTAACGGAGACACAAACAGCAGCAGCAGGAACAGCACACCGACTACGGTTGCCGTTAAGCCCGTTTTACCACCGGCTGCCGTACCCGCTGCGGATTCGATATAAACCGCCGCCGGAGATGTCCCGACCAGACTGGAGAAAATGCTGCTCACGGAGTCTGCGGTCAGGGCTTTACCACCGTTGATGATTTGCCCGTCTTTATCCAGCAGGTTCGCCTGTCCGGCTACAGCGCGGATCGTACCAGTGGCATCAAACACAGCGGTCATCACCAACGCCAGTACGCTCGGCAGAACCATCGGCTGCAATGCGCCCATGATATCCAGACTGAAGATCAGCGATGAACCGTCAGCCGCTGTCAGGCTCGGCAACGCAAAGAAGCCAGCGTATTTTACATTCGGGTCAAAAATCAGTCCCAGAATAGAGATCGCAATGATAACCAGCAGAATACCGCCCGGCACGCGACGCTTCTCTAAACCGATAGTCGCCGCCAGCCCCAGCAGGGACATAATGACAGGGAAAGAAGTGAAATTACCCAGCGCAACCGGCAGGCCGTCAATCGGGTTTTTTACCACCAGACCTACACCGTTGGCGGCAATAATCAGCAGGAACAGACCGATACCAATCCCCGTACCATGCGCTACGCCCATCGGCAAATTACGCAAGATCCAAGAGCGGATGCCCGTGACGGAAATGATGGTGAACAGCACACCCATCAGGAAGATCGCTCCTAGCGCTACAGGAATACTGATTTGTTGCCCCAGCACCAGGCTGAACGCGGTGAACGCCGTCAGCGAAATCGCGCAACCAATCGCCATTGGCAGATTAGCCCACAATCCCATCAGCAGCGACCCCAGCCCGGCAACCAGACAGGTTGCAACGAACACAGCGGTAGGCGGGAAACCAGCCTTGCCCAACATACTCGGAACCACAATGACGGAGTAAACCATAGCCAGAAACGTCGTCAGGCCAGCTAACACTTCCTGACGTACGTTACTGCCGCGCTGTGTGATTTTGAAAAAAGCATCAAGAGGGCCCTGCGAGCCTGCCTGACGGGTGGTGTTTGACATGGTGGTATCCCCTGAAATGCCATTATTATTTAAGATCGATTCTGACGATTCCCGCGGCCTTGCTCCGCGAATGCACCAACATCGCTGGCGCATCATGAACCGTATATACCCGTCATTCTTCAAGCTGCACGTGCGTTGGCTGCGTTCAGTCACCCGAATCACTTACTCAAGTAAGCTCATCGGGACTCCCTCTCTTGCCGCCTTCCTGCAACTCGAATTATTTAGGGTATAGCCCCGCACGCAAACGATTAACTTGCTAGATGCAAAGCTGGAAAACGTTGTCGTATCAAGATATTGACGTATAAAACACTGCTGTATTAAACAGGCGGCACTAAAACAAGCTGGACAAAACGGCGCTAGGCAATAGAAGCGCGTGATTATCCCGCTTCACCCGCGCTTATTTCAACTGCTAATCGAGACAATTTACCTATCTCACTTCATCTGTCCGATAAAGAAGCGCCCAGTCAGTACAGGTAATGCTCAATCAGGTAACTCGCTGAAAGTGGGTCAGTATGAAGAAAAAGCAGAAAGGGTTTTTAGACGGAAATCAAAACAGCGGTTTACTCCTCACAAACTGATCGTTCATTTTTTGTGATTCGCATCACAAAAAAGTTGACCACCCGTATCAGTGCGAGTATTCTTAAAAACGTGAACAGCATCACAGAAAACAAATCAACTAACAACGAGGAAATGACCATGAAACTGCTGAACAAAATCATCGCTATGTTTGAAAACATCAACATCAACTTTGGTACTTTCAACCAATAATTATTTAAGAATCGTGGGGATAAAAAAGATGCGCGTTGTCCGCAAAATCAATCAAATATTAAAAGCGTTGGGCAAAACCTATCGCGGTGTTAACCCCCACGCTATCTTCCGTTAATCGTACTTAAGTACGTTAACCACCATAAAATGGCTGCCATCCGGTAGCCATTTTTGTTTCTGCATCTTTCGTTTCTGCGCCACGCATAACGAATATCTTCCCAATATGCTGGATGGCACAAGCACCATCCTATTTCACACCCGCTAGCGTCACTTCACACAGCGAATGTTTCTGGTCATCCATCAGGCGTAGAGCGACACTTCCCCTACCGGGCGGGTTTTAAAGCGACGATGCAGCCAAAGATACTGCTCAGGCGCACGCATGATTTCTTTCTCAATCACCTTATTCATATAACACGCCGCAGCCTGCTCATCGTGGTAAGGGTAATCCTGTAATTCAGGCTGAATTACCAATTGATAGCCCGAAGCATCGGGCTTGCGAATCAACACTGTCGTCATCATCGCAGGCTTCGCCAGACGCGTGATGGTGAACGTGCCGCTGGTTGTCGCCGCCTTTTTCACCGCAAAGAATGGGGCAAAAACGCTGCCTTTAGGGCCGTAGTCCTGATCGGGAGCAAACCATACCGCTTCGCCACGCTTCAGCGCCTGTACCATGCCACGCAGATCTTTACGGTCGATCATCGCCTTGTTCGAACGAGAACGCCCCCAGGTTTGTACCATTTCCATCGCTTTATTATTGTGTGGGCGGTACATCGCCATCATCGGCTGACACAGCCCCATCGCCCTGCCGCCTAATTCCAACGACATAAAGTGAATGCCAATTACCATTACGCCCTGACCTTTTGCGGTAGCGTGCTGTAAATGTTCCAGCCCCGACACATCAAACCAGTGACGCACGCGGCGATCGGACCAGAACCAGGCCATACCGGTTTCGACCAACGCCATTCCGAGCGACGCAAAGTTGCTATCGATCATCGCTTCTCGTTCGTCATTGGAGATCGTGGGAAAGCACAACTCAAGATTGCGTCTGGCGATCGACACCCGGCGTTTCAGGAAGATACGAGATAGACGACCCGCGCTGCTCCCGATTTTCATCAACAGCGGGTAAGGGAGTTGAACTAATAAAAACAGCAAGCCAAGGCCAAACCAAGTCGCCCAATAGCGCGGGTGGAGTAATGCCCTGGTAAATGTTTGCTTAATTTTCATGATACTCATCTTTAAGTGATTAACAGCGTACCGCATAAAGAATCGTTCTCATTGCGCTACATCTATCATGACACTTATTTATAGGGATTGTTTCAGCTGTGTGGAAAACTTCTTCTGACCGTTCTCTCGCATGAAGTTAAAAAACAGAACAAACATACAGATAACGCAGAGGGGATTTTGAACAGCCGATGGACGGCTAACAACGGTGCCATCATACCTGATTAACATTCAATAATGGAGTAGCTGGATAAGAAATATTCGCCATGTCAGGCATGCATGCCTGAAGTTAACATTCTGGCATACGTCAAAGAAAGCGACTGGCTTCCCTACCGCTGAAGTGGGGCATCGTTAATAACCCCCTGCGTCGCAGGTCTACCCGCCTACTTATAGGTTCAGTCTGAAATGCAGGGGGACAAAAAGGGGGCAATGGCCACAATTAGTAAAAATCCACCTCTTGAAGAGGTGGTTTAAAGCTGACAACAAAAAAACCACCTTGCGAAAGGTGGCTTAATTATATGATTTTAAAGCTAAAATTTGGTGGCCCCTGCTGGACTTGAACCAGCGACCAAGCGATTATGAGTCGCCTGCTCTAACCACTGAGCTAAGGGGCCGAGTGGGCGGCAATTATACGGTAATGTGCTGGGGGAGGTCTATAGTCTATCTGCCAGATGGTTATTTTATGTACTCAAGATAGCTTGTTGTTATTATTATCAGAATTTACGATGCGCGTAGTCAATGGAAGTAGGGGAAGACATGATCACCGATATTCTGGCCATGAATCTTCAGGTGGTTTTCTGCGGCATTAACCCCGGGCTGTCGACGGCCCATCACGGTTACCACTTCGCTAACCCCAGTAATCGCTTCTGGAAAGTGATTCATCAGACAGGTTTTACTGAACGCTTGCTGACACCTACGGAAGAACAGCATCTGCTGGACACTAGATGCGGTATCACCATGCTGGTGGATCGCCCAACGGTTGAAGCCACCGAGCTAGGGCGAGACGAGTTGCTGCAAGGCGGGAATGCGATTATTGAGAAGATGGAACGCTATCAGCCGCGTGCGCTGGCGGTGTTAGGGAAGCAGGCGTTCAGCCAAGCGTTTGGTATCAAGAAGGTTTCCTGGGGGCGTCAGGTGCGGTGTATTGGTGAGACACAGGTTTGGGTGCTGCCGAACCCTAGCGGGCTGAATCGTGCAACGCTGGAGTCGCTGGTTGCGTCGTATCAGGAACTGTATCAGGCATTGCAGGATGGCGTGTAAATTCAGGGCTGGGCGTTCTGACAGGCAAAAAATAACCCCGTCGAACCGGGGTTATTTATCATAGGGCTATTTAACGTGTGGATTAGCGGGGGAACAAATTAATCATCCAGGAAGCTACGCAGCACTTCGGAACGGCTTGGGTGGCGCAGTTTACGCAGCGCTTTTGCTTCGATCTGACGAATACGTTCACGCGTAACGTCAAACTGTTTGCCCACTTCTTCCAGCGTATGGTCGGTGTTCATATCAATACCGAAACGCATGCGCAGTACTTTCGCTTCACGTGCGGTCAGGCCAGCCAGTACGTCGTGTGTCGCAGAACGCAGGCTTTCCGATGTAGCGGAATCCAGCGGCAGCTCCAGCGTCGTATCTTCGATGAAATCGCCCAAATGTGAATCTTCATCATCACCAATTGGGGTTTCCATTGAAATCGGCTCTTTCGCGATTTTCAGCACTTTACGGATCTTGTCTTCCGGCATCAACATACGTTCAGCCAATTCTTCCGGCGTCGGCTCGCGACCCATTTCCTGCAACATCTGACGAGAGATACGGTTCAGTTTATTGATCGTCTCAATCATGTGTACCGGAATACGGATGGTACGTGCCTGATCGGCGATAGAACGGGTGATCGCCTGACGGATCCACCAAGTTGCATAGGTCGAGAATTTGTAACCACGGCGATATTCGAACTTATCTACCGCTTTCATCAGACCGATGTTGCCTTCCTGAATCAGGTCGAGGAACTGCAAACCGCGGTTGGTGTATTTCTTCGCGATAGAAATAACCAGACGCAGGTTGGCTTCCACCATTTCTTTCTTGGCGCGGCGAGCTTTCGCTTCACCAATCGACATACGGCGGTTGATGTCTTTAACCTGCTCGATCGTCAGACCGGTTTCTTCTTCGATCTGCTGTAGCTTTTGCAGGCTGCGGGTGACGTCTTCTCCAACATCATTCAGCTTTTCAGACCAAGGTTTGCCCATTGCTACCGCTGCTGCAAACCAGGTGTTGTTGGTTTCATTGCCAGTGAACATGGTGACAAAGTTTTTCTTCGGCATTTTGCACTGTTCAACACACAATTTGATGATCAAACGTTCCTGAGTACGGACGCGATCCATCATGGATCGCATGCTGTTAACCAAGAAATCGAACTGTTTCGGCACCAGACGGAACTGTTTGAAGACTTCGGACAGATTCAGGATTTCTTGTGCTGCCAGCGTATGGCTACGACCGTGGGCTTTTATAACCTGACGAGTCGTTTCATATTGCTCACGCAGCTCGGTGAACTTCTCACGCGCCAGTTCAGGGTCGATACTGTTGTCGTCTTCTTCTTCCTCGTCGTCTTCTTCCTCGTCGTCATCATCCATTTCTTCGGTCGAAAGTTCGGAGCCAACGTGAGTTGCGGTAGGGGCAATATCCTCTTCCGCATTAGGATCGACGAAGCCGGTGATCAGATCGGACAGGCGGCTTTCGCCCGCTTCGACGCGGTCATACTGTTCCAGCAGGTAAGTAATGGCTTCAGGGTACTCCGCGACAGAGCATTGAACCTGATTGATGCCGTCTTCAATACGCTTGGCGATATCGATCTCGCCCTCACGCGTCAACAGCTCAACGGTACCCATTTCACGCATGTACATGCGAACCGGATCGGTTGTGCGACCAATTTCCGATTCAACACTGGATAGAACCTGCGCAGCAGCCTCTGCCGCATCTTCATCGGCATCATTGGTGTTTTCGGCCAGCAACAGATCGTCTGCATCCGGTGCTTCTTCCATCACCTGGATGCCCATGTCGTTAATCATCTGGATGATATCTTCGATCTGATCCGAGTCGATGATATCTTCCGGCAGATGGTCATTGACCTCAGCATAGGTCAGGTAGCCTTGCTCCTTACCACGGGTGACAAGCAGCTTCAGCTGTGACTGCGGGTTTTGCTCCATAAGACGGTATCCACACTTCAGAGTATTTGGGTTGGTGTCGGTCAGCGTAGTTCGCTAACAATAGCATTAGGGGTATTTTTCTTATCGCCGCGCCCCTGTAGCGGCTCTTTGCAGGGCTCAACCCTGCTATTTATCGGCAATTAAGCCTCTGTATCAGTGTTTTCTGGTCAACGCCAGTTGCAACGACCAAAGCTCTTTTTTTTCTTTGGCGTTGAGCCCATGCGTTCTGTCACGGGCAATCAATGTTTCTTGTCGCTGTTTCAACAGCTGATCGTAGAGCTCTGCCAGACTGATTCTGAACTTCTCGTCGAGCTCTTCCTCTACGATCATATGGTTCCATGAAGCCATGGTTTCAAGCTGTTTGCGGTACTTGCTGTCGCGATATTTTTCCAACAGCAGGCCCATGTTCATTCCAGGGCTGACATTGCAGGTTTTCACCAAGTCCTGAAACAGCGATAAACCAGCCACTTTGTCTTCTTCAATGCCTTCCAGCGCGAGGTCAGGCACCTCAGCCGCCAGTCTTGGGTTTTGTACTAAAAGTCCTATAAGTATACGCATAGTTGTGACTTTTAGTTGCGGCGGTTGGTAGGACTGAGCCTGCTCTGCCATTTTTGGGAGCAGTCTGTCCAACTGACTGTCATCCAAAATGCCTAGCTTGTTGCCGAGCTGCTGGCGCAAATACAGCCGCAGTGTTTCTCCCGGTACCTGGCCTATCAGCGGTAGCACCAGCGTGCTGAGCTTGGTACGGCCATCGGGTGAACTCATGTCCACTTGCTGTTGCAGCGTCTCAAACAGAAACTGCGATAGCGGCAGGGCCTGTTCCATGCGCTGTTCAAAGGCTACTTTGCCTTCTTTACGCACCAGCGTGTCGGGATCTTCACCGTCCGGCAGGAACATAAAGCGTAGCTGACGACCATCATTCAAATAGGGTAGCGCAGTTTCCAGCGCGCGCCATGCCGCTTCGCGTCCGGCACGGTCCCCGTCATAACAACACACCACCAGATCTGTGGCGCGAAATAGTAACTGAATGTGATCGGCGGTTGTGGACGTACCCAGCGAGGCCACCGCATAGTCAATTCCAAACTGCGCCAGCGCCACCACATCCATATAGCCTTCAACAACCAAGAGTCGCTTGAGCTCAGCGTGGTTTTGCTGCGCTTCATACAGGCCATACAACTGGCGACCTTTATGAAAAATTTCTGTTTCCGGCGAGTTAAGGTATTTTGGGGTACCGTCGCCTAATACGCGTCCGCCGAAGGCAATCACTCGCCCCCGTTTGTCGCGGATGGGGAACATTACACGCTCGCGAAAGCGGTCATACGTTCGCCCCTGATCGTTAGTCACCAGCATGCCGGCATCGTTCAATGTGCTGCGGTCGTCATTATTACGGCCAAAGCGCTTTAAAACGTTATCCCAGCCGGGCGGGGCGAAGCCAATTGCAAAATGATTGATCACTTCTGCGCTTAAACCGCGCTGTTGCAGGTACTGCAACGCCGGCGAACCGACTGATTGGCTTAGTGCTTGTTGATAGAACCCGCTGAGCTGTCCCATCAATTCGTACAGATTTTGTCGCTGGTGACGCTCTAACTGGGTTGGGCCAGTGCCGGTTTCATAAGGCACCTCTAGGCCGTATTGGGTAGCCAGTTCTTCAATGGTTTCAACGAATTCGAGACGATCGTAATTCATCAAAAAATCTATGGCGTTGCCGTGTGCGCCACAGCCAAAACAGTGATAGAACTGTTTGTCACCGTTTACGGTGAATGAGGGGGTTTTTTCGTGATGGAACGGACAGCACGCATGGTAGTTTTTGCCCTGCTTTTTCAGTTTGACGCGCGCGTCAATGAGATCGACGATGTCGGTGCGAGCCAGCAAGTCATTAATAAATACGCGTGGGATTCGTCCAGCCATAAGCCCCTAGTGCATACCCTCTGTAAGGCGGTTACATTGGATATAGCTTTAAACGACAACAAGCCGCGCTTCCTTTCGGAAAGCACGGCCTTACGTATGCAACTGCTAAGTCTGCGGATTAATCACGCGTTGGAGGGAAACCCTCCTGAAAATTAATACAGACGAGTTCGGCGTGCGTTTTCTCGAGCCAATTTCTTCGCGTGACGTTTCACTGCAGAAGCTTTAGCGCGCTTACGTTCGGTCGTTGGTTTTTCATAAAACTCACGACGACGAACTTCAGCCAGAACGCCTGCTTTTTCACAGGAACGTTTGAAGCGACGCAGAGCTACGTCGAACGGCTCGTTTTCACGTACTTTAATTACCGGCATGTGCCTCTCACCTCAATAAATTCGGTTTGCCGCTGGCCTTGTGCCAGCCTTTTCAAAATGGTGCGGAATTCTACTGCAAACGTGACGCCTTTGTAAAGCATTGCGGTGATCATAAAACACCCAACCGCTGCCAGCGCAGAAATCAGGCCGCTTATGGTAGACTATCCGCAGTTTGAAGCAAGCGGCATTTTACGAATGCTTGTATCGTCATCAAAGTAGGAACAGCAATGCGCGTATTGGGTATCGAAACATCCTGTGATGAAACCGGAGTAGCTATTTATGACACGGAAGCTGGTTTGCTCGCCAATCAGCTATACAGTCAGGTCAAATTACATGCTGATTACGGCGGCGTAGTGCCTGAGCTAGCCTCACGCGATCACGTGCGTAAAACGGTTCCGTTGATTCAGGCGGCGCTGCGCGAAGCTGGGTTACAGGCTGACGATATCGATGGCGTGGCTTACACCGCCGGCCCTGGTTTGGTTGGCGCGCTATTAGTGGGCGCGACGATAGGTAGATCGTTGGCATTCGCCTGGGGTGTACCGGCGATTCCTGTACACCATATGGAAGGGCATTTGCTGGCACCGATGCTGGAAGATAACCCGCCAGCGTTTCCCTTCGTGGCGTTGCTGGTTTCTGGTGGTCATACGCAGCTCATCAGCGTGACAGGCATTGGAGAGTACCGTTTGCTGGGCGAGTCGATTGATGATGCGGCGGGTGAAGCGTTTGATAAAACGGCGAAATTACTGGGATTAGATTATCCCGGTGGTCCAATGCTGTCGAAAATGGCGCAGGCGGGTGATTCGCAGCGCTTTACGTTTCCGCGCCCGATGACCGATCGCCCAGGCTTGGATTTCAGCTTCTCTGGGCTAAAAACGTTTGCTGCCAATACGATTCGTAGCAACGGCAATGACGAACAAACGCGTGCTGATATCGCTCGCGCGTTCGAAGACGCTGTTGTGGATACGCTGGCGATCAAGTGTCGCCGTGCGTTGGATGAAACGGGTTTTAAACGGCTGGTTATGGCTGGTGGCGTAAGTGCCAACAGAACATTGCGGCAGCGTTTAGGCGAAGTGATGGCGAAACGCGGTGGTGGAGTGTTTTATGCACGTCCTGAATTCTGTACGGATAACGGTGCAATGATTGCCTATGCGGGCAGTGTTCGTCTGACCCATGGCGCAAGCCAGACGCTGGGCGTATCCGTTCGACCACGTTGGCCGTTGGCTGAATTGCCCGCGGTGTGAGTGTTCGGACGACAATCGCTCCGTGTAGCTAGCTACGCGGAGCGATGAATACGTAGCGAACGAGTGGATTATAGCTCTTGTTCGAATAGCACCAGAATCGCTTCGTAAAGCTGTTTGACGCTGAAGCCTCTTGCTGGGGTGGTAAAAATAGTGTCATCCCCTGCAATGGTGCCGAGAATGCCTTCTGACTTACCTAGTGAGTCCAGCAGGCGAGCAATGAGCTGCGCGGCGCCAGGGCTGGTATGGATCACGACGACGGCATCATTGTAATCCACGTCCAGTACAAGGTTCTTCAGCGGGCTGGACGTCGTCGGGACGCCAAGCTCGGCAGGGAGACAATACACCATCTCCATTTTGGCATTGCGTGTGCGCACGGCGCCAAATTTCGTTAGCATGCGTGACACCTTGGATTGGTTGATGTTTTCAAATCCTTCGTCTTGCAATGCCTGAACAATTTCACTTTGAGAACTGAATTTCTCTTCCTTTAACAGCGCTTTGAACGCTTTAACGAGGTCTTCTTGTTTTGTCGAATTTCGCATTCTGCACCGGATTAATTGTTATGGTTAATCTTCCTATTATGCAGTTGTGTGAATTTTTATGCAATTAAATCGCGTATAATTCCAGTCCCTTTCACCAGGTATGCGTTAGTCGCTGTTTTCAAAAAAAATCGACTCTCGGGTAGTCCGAAAAATGCGTCCTACGTCACATAAAAGTAAATCAAATGTTATCAGAATGATGTTGTTCGGACGCCATTGATCGGTGTAATGTAGCGCACTGGTTAAACGCACGTGAATGAACACCGCGTTATAGCTCAATAGCTTATTAACTTTACTTACCTTTCAAACGAATGGTTGTTTTTGATTTATTATTAGAGACATAGCGTATTTTTTGTCTCTCGTGTCATTTGTGGAAAGATAAGTAGGTTGCTCGTATCCCCATTTTTATATTCTGTTTATAACCAAATGAATTCACGGCACTTTTTTATTTTATGATAATAAGGAGTTTAGGATGAAAGTTGCAGTTCTCGGAGCAGCAGGTGGTATCGGTCAGGCACTCGCACTCCTCCTCAAAACCCAGCTTCCTTCAGGTTCAGAACTATCCCTTTACGATATCGCCCCAGTAACGCCGGGTGTTGCCGTCGATCTGAGCCATATTCCTACAGCAGTGAAGATCAAAGGCTATAGCGGTGAAGATGCTAAACCAGCGCTTGTTGGTGCAGATATCGTGCTGATCTCCGCGGGTGTGGCACGTAAACCTGGTATGGATCGTTCCGATCTGTTCAACGTCAATGCTGGCATTGTGCGTAATCTGGTTGAGCAAATTGCGGTTACTTGCCCGAAAGCCTGTATCGGTATCATCACCAACCCAGTGAATACGACCGTTGCCATCGCAGCAGAAGTGCTGAAAAAAGCTGGCGTATATGACAAAAACAAACTGTTCGGCGTCACAACGCTGGATATCATCCGTTCCAACACGTTCGTTGCTGAGCTGAAAGGCAAACAGCCGCAGGACATTAATGTGCCGGTTATCGGTGGACACTCTGGTGTGACGATTCTGCCACTGCTGTCTCAGGTTCCTGGTATCAGCTTCAGCGAGCAGGAAGTGGCCGATCTGACCAAGCGTATCCAGAATGCGGGTACTGAGGTTGTTGAAGCCAAAGCGGGTGGCGGATCGGCAACGCTGTCTATGGGTCAGGCTGCTGCACGTTTTGGTCTGTCTCTGGTGCGTGCACTACAAGGTGAAAGCGGAGTGGTAGAATGTGCATACGTTGAAAGTGATGGTGAACACGCCCGCTTCTTCGCTCAGCCAGTTCTGTTAGGCAAAGACGGCGTCACCGAGCGTAAAGACATCGGCGCATTAAGTGCTTTCGAGAAAAATGCACTGAACAGCATGCTGGATACACTGAAGCACGATATTGAGCTGGGCG
Organism: Pectobacterium carotovorum; assembly: GCA_016415585.1. Classification (NCBI taxonomy): domain Bacteria; kingdom Pseudomonadati; phylum Pseudomonadota; class Gammaproteobacteria; order Enterobacterales; family Pectobacteriaceae; genus Pectobacterium; species Pectobacterium carotovorum. The sequence continues at coordinate 4,005,836 of CP066552.1, forward strand.
AGACGTTCATTAAGTAATTGCAATTGTTACAATACGCAGAGTGAAAAGCCGGAGATGTCGATCTCCGGCTTTTCTTTTTTAATCGGGACGGATAAGTTTTTTTCTGTCTATAAGCTCATTGGTTTCTGGATTGTAATAGCGGCTGGGCCAAATCTCAGATGGGTGAATATTCAGCGCATCGGCAATAAGCCATTCCCCTTTGGGCCAAGGGCGTGAGAGCGCATTAGCTAGCGTGGATGAGCTTAACCCGGCCGCTCGCGATACCGCCGCCAGCGTCGTATTTTTCTTGCGCAGTGCAGCAATGATATCAGCGGGATGCCAGTCTTGTTTCCTTAAAATCATAATCCTTCCCTTATTTGCTATAAGACGACTGTAGATTAGTGGTATAAATAACGGATGTTAGTTATATGTCGAGCTAACATGACATTATTATTTGGAAATAATATAGCATTAATTTTCCTTAAAATTATCAATTAACTTCCAAATAAGCGCGTTTTTGTTAGGGATGGCACTATCAGGATGAAAGGCAATGAAAAAAGAGTGGTTTGCTACCAGCGAATTGGTTGGAGTCGGCGGCCTTCCGAAATCAAGACAAGGATTGAATAAGCGCGCCCGTGAGGATGGATGGGAGAAGCGTCGCCGTAAAGGCGTCCAGGGAAGAGGAGTGGAGTACTCAATTCACAGCTTGCCGGATACGGTAAAAAAATCCCTGTTACTCGAAATCGAGCCTTCCGCCTACGCGGCTAAACAGCCTGCGGCATTGGCGGTCTGGATGAAAATTTACCAGCAACTATCTGAAAAAGAAAGAGATGAGCTAATCACTTATATTCTGCGGGTCGGGGTATCTACTACGTTGAGCCAACTGGGTATAACGCCATCGGATAAGGAACCTGTCTCATCGTTCGAGATTGATTGAGCCATCTCAGCAACCTCTGTGATGGCTAACCTTGGCGATGAAAAGGAACCTGTATTTCTTTTCACCTTGTAGCATTGCACTTCCGCGATGTTTTGCAGGCACTGCGCCGGATTTAATCATTTCTTCTATTACTTAGGTGTATCAGTAACGTGTAAAAGTTAGCGATTTAGGTAATTATAGTCTATTATATGGAAACTTTTGGGCTAATTGATGTAATGCATGTTCAAAACAAACAAGGGAGTGACGAGTATGGACAAAGAATGGTTTGCAACAAGTGAGCTGGTTGGCGTAGGTGGATTGCCTAAGTCGCCACAGGGGCTGAATAAACGGGCACGAGACGACGGTTGGGAAAAGCGTAGGCGGAAAGGGGTTCAAGGGCGCGGTGTCGAATATTCTATTCGCAGTTTGCCGAACGAAGTCAGGAACTCTCTTTTAGTGAGAGAAAACCCGCCAACCGAATATTATCGTATTGATAATGAGCCGACCCTGCTGTCATCGTGGGTGCATATTTTCCATCAACTTTCCGTTGATGAACGAACCCGGCTGATTAATTTCATCTTGCGTGAAGGGACAATAGCGATGCTGTCTCGGCTGGATGATGTCGCCATCGACCAGACTGCCTAGTCTGGCGAACGAGTAGCGCTGCAAAGCAGCGCTACTTATGAATCAATGATCTTATCTGATAAGAACCTTACACCACGTTAGAAATCACGCTGTACGGCTAAGTGGGCGAGGCCTTCGAGCGCCATACGGTGCGGCGTTTCTGGCAGCAGCTGTAGTGCGCTAATTGCCTTATCTGCCTCTTCTTCGGCACGCTGACGCGTATAATCAAGTGAACCGCATTGCTGCATGGCTGCAAGCACCGGTTCCAGTAGATGGCGCCCGTTTCCTTCTTCAATCGCTTTGCGAATCAGCGAACTCTGTTCTGCATTTCCATTACGCATCGCGTGCAGTAACGGCAGCGTTGGCTTGCCTTCATTGAGGTCATCGCCCGTGTTTTTACCCAGCGTTTCGCCGTCTGCGCTGTAGTCGAGCAGATCATCAATTAACTGGAATGCGGTGCCCAGGTAGCGGCCATAGTCCTGAAGCGCCTTTTCCTGCTCTGGGGTCGCGCCGGCAAGGATGGATGAAGATTGCGCTGCGGCTTCAAATAAACGCGCCGTTTTACTGTAAATGACACGCATATAGCTTTCTTCAGTGATATCCGGGTCGTTGCAGTTCATTAGCTGCAAGACTTCACCTTCAGCAATGACGTTTACCGCTTCTGACATCAGCGCCAGCACGCGTAACGATTCGAGGCTGGTCATCATCTGGAAAGCGCGGGTATAGATGAAATCCCCAACCAACACGCTCGCTGCGTTGCCAAAGGCGGCATTTGCTGTCGCTTTACCTCGGCGCATGTCTGACTCGTCTACCACATCATCATGCAGCAGTGTTGCGGTATGGATAAATTCGATCAGTGCTGCGACAGTGACATGCTTATCACCGTTATAGTCGAGGGCTCTGGCGGCAAGTACAGCAATCATCGGGCGTATACGTTTTCCACCACCGCTGATGATGTAATGTCCAAGCTGGTTTATCAAAACGACGTCGGAATTCAGCTGTTCAAGAATGACGTTATTAACAGCCGCCATATCCTGCGTAGTTAATGCTGTAATTTGTTCTAGATTCATGGTTTGTGCCAACGTATGTCTTCAACACTGCCGTAAGATTGCTGTTGCATATCGGCAAGACGGAACTTATTGCGCCGATTGTACTTGAAAAATGAGAGAGATAAACGGCAGTTGATACGTTGTATTCTTTTTCTTCACATCCGTTGATTATGCACTTGTCATCCTCAGTATTTTTGCGTAGAATTCGCGCCCTATTATGAATATTTATAGCGCGCTCTGAAACCTATTAACGGGTGCGCGGAAAGCGGAGTTTTATATGTACGCAGTTTTCCAAAGTGGTGGTAAACAACACCGAGTAAGCGAAGGTCAAACCGTTCGCTTGGAAAAGCTGGACATCGCAACTGGTGAAGCCGTTGAGTTTGACCAAGTTCTGATGGTTGCCAATGGTGAAGAAATCAAAATCGGCGTTCCTTTTGTCGATGGCGGTAAAATCAAAGCTGAAGTTGTTGCTCATGGTCGTGGCGAAAAGGTGAAGATCGTTAAGTTCCGTCGCCGTAAACACTACCGTAAGCAAGCAGGCCACCGTCAGTGGTTCACTGACGTGAAAATTACCGGCATCAGCGCTTAAGATTAGGAGAGCGGATTAAATGGCACACAAGAAAGCTGGCGGTTCAACCCGTAACGGTCGTGACTCTAACGCACAACGTCTGGGCGTAAAACGTTTTGGCGGCGAAAGTGTACTGGCTGGTAACATCATCGTTCGTCAACGTGGTACTAAATTCCACGCAGGAACTAACGTTGGCTGCGGGAAAGACCATACTCTGTTTGCTTTGACTGATGGTAAAGTTCAGTTTGAAGTTAAAGGCCCGAAAAACCGTAAATTTATCAGCATCGTTGCTGAATAATTTTTCGCGTTAGGTCTTACGGATTTAAGCCCCGCAATTCTTTGCGGGGCTTTTTACATTCTGATTCTGAGTAAACCATCTGGATAAGTATGAATACTAAACAACAGACGGGCATCGGTCTTTGTCTGGCGCTGACTACGGCTGTTTGCTGGGGGGCGTTACCGATAGCCATGAAACAGGTTCTGGTGGTGATGGAACCTTATACGATTGTTTGGTATCGCTTTTTTATCGCTTCGATTGGACTCGGTATTATTCTGTCATCCCGTAAGACGTTGCCGCCAATGCGGGTTTTCCGGCATCGGCGTTGGTGGGTTCTGCTACTGATTGCGACGGCTGGACTACTGGGTAACTTTGTTTTCTTTAGCTCATCCCTGCAATATCTGAGCCCGACGGCGTCTCAGGTTATCGGGCAGCTTTCCCCCGTAGGCATGATGTTCGCCAGCGTACTTATCCTAAAGGAAAAGATGCGCGGTACGCAGGTTATCGGCGCGATCATGCTGATCTGTGGTCTGATCCTGTTCTTTAATACCAGCCTGATTGAGATTTTTACCCGACTGACGGACTACACGTTGGGCGTATTGCTGGGTGTTTGCGCCTCGGCGGTATGGGTATCCTATGGTGTAGCGCAGAAAGTTCTATTGCGACGTCTGACATCGCAGCAGATTCTGTTTTTGTTATATGTGCTGTGCGTCGTCTTTATCACGCCTTTTGCCAAGCTTGAGGTTATTTTCCAACTGAGCAACTGGCAGCTTATTTGCCTGCTATTCTGCGGTGCGAATACGTTGATTGGCTATGGTGCGCTGGCTGAGGCAATGGCTCGCTGGCAGGCGTCGCAGGTTAGTGCAGTCATTACGCTGACGCCGTTGTTTACGCTGCTGTTTTCCGATCTGCTGGCGTTAGGGTGGCCGACTTTCTTTGCTGCGCCCGTACTGAATTGGGTTGGCTATGTCGGTGCGTTTGTAGTTGTTGCAGGTGCCATGTTTTCCGCTATTGGACATCGTTTCCTTCCTGGAAAAAAAGAGCCTGTGCTGCCATTGGTAGCGAAAAAGTAGCTTAAGAGAAAGCGTATTGCAGCGGTCACTGACATCTTTTGACAGCCTGCATGTGTTGTTTATTTTTAATACAGATGAAATTATTGGAGCAGGCAGGTACAATCCGCTCCTTTGCTGGAATGCGTTCTGGTGCGTCGGTTTTTTAATGGTGAGTAGAAACACGCTACATACCGTAAAATCAAAAAGTTACGCCAAGAAGAACCAATAACAAGCCTAAAACACGTAGATATTCTCTATTGGTTTTTTGCGGAGAGAATCAATGAAGTTTGTAGATGAAGCCACAATTCTCGTTGTGGCAGGCGATGGCGGTAACGGTTGTGTCAGCTTTCGCCGTGAAAAATATATTCCCAACGGTGGTCCGGACGGTGGTGACGGCGGCGATGGCGGTGACGTTTATCTGCTGGCAGACGAAAACCTGAACACGCTGATTGACTATCGTTTTGAGAAATCCTTCCGCGCTGAGCGTGGACAAAACGGGCAAAGTCGTGATTGTACGGGTAAACGCGGCAAAGACATTACGATTAAAGTCCCTGTTGGTACCCGTGTTCTGGATCAGGGAACTGGCGAAGTGCTAGGTGATATGACGCGTCATCAGCAGAGTCTGATGGTGGCGAAAGGCGGCTGGCATGGTTTAGGTAACACGCGTTTTAAATCGTCTGTCAACCGTGCCCCTCGTCAGAAGACCAGCGGTACGAAAGGCGAAGAACGTGAGCTGACGCTGGAACTGCTGTTGCTGGCTGACGTGGGCATGCTTGGCCTGCCTAACGCAGGTAAATCGACCTTTATCCGTGCGGTATCTGCAGCGAAGCCGAAAGTGGCTGATTATCCGTTTACTACGCTGGTGCCGAGTCTTGGTGTTGTCCGTATGGATAGCGAACAGAGCTTTGTTGTGGCGGATATCCCAGGTTTGATTGAAGGTGCATCCGAAGGCGCTGGGTTAGGGATTCGCTTCCTGAAACACCTTGAGCGCTGCCGTGTACTGTTGCATCTGGTTGATTTAGCACCGATTGATGAGTCAGATCCGATTGAAAATGCCAAAATCATTATCAATGAGCTAGAGCAGTATGGCGCAGGTTTGGCAGAAAAGCCGCGTTGGCTGGTTTTCAACAAGGTTGATTTGATCGATAAGGCTGAAGCGGAAAAACGTGCCAAAGATATTGCGGCTGCGCTTGGCTGGGATGATAAGTATTATCTGATTTCTGCAGCGAACCGTGAAGGCGTCAACCCACTTTGCTGGGACGTGATGAACTTCCTGAAAGCCAATCCGAAAGTGACGGCGATTGCCGAAAGCGCACCGGAAAAAGTGGAGTTCATGTGGGATGATTATCACCGCGAACAGCTGGCTGAAATAGAAAAAGAAGCCGAAGAAGAGTGGGATGATGACTGGGACGATGAAGATGATGAAGGTGTTGAAATCATCTATCAAAAATAATTCGTTCTTCTGCTAGTCAGCTCTCACCAACGCGGCCTTACCCTCAAAGTAAGGCCGCGTTGTTGTTTTAATTGCTCTGATAAATATCTTTGTAGAGACGGCTTTCAAATCTCACCAGAGGGACGCGACGGGCGCGCTGGTCTTCTGGCGGCACAGCATAGCCGGATAGGAACTGGACGAATGCCATACGCTGGCCGCTCGCGGTAGTAATGAAGCCTGCCAGATTGTATACGCCCTGCAATGCCCCGGTTTTAGCCGAAACCTTGCCATCAACGCCAGCTTCATGCAGGCCGCCACGATAACGCAATGTGCCGTCATAGCCGGAAAGCGGAAGCATCGTGATGTAATTCAGTTCATTATCGTGCTGTGCAATGTACTGCAATACCTGCATCATCGTTTCCGGTGAAATCAGGTTGTGTCTTGACAGGCCTGAACCATCTACAACAATGCTGTTTCCTAAATCTACACCCGCTTTCTGACGCAGGATTTGTCGCACGGCATCAGCGCCAGCGCGCCACGTTCCCGGCACGCTAAAACGCTCATGTCCAATGGTACGAAAAACCGTATCGGCTATCATATTGTCTGATTTTTTCAGCATGATAGTGAGCAGGTCGTGCATCGGAGGCGATTGTGTTTGAGCCAGTACGCTTCCTGCCGGACCTGGCTGCGTCTGGCGACGAAGGCTGCCTTTAATACGGATATCTGCCTGCTGTAGTTCATCTTTAACGATAGCGCCGGCATAGCTGGCTCCATCCTGAATCGCGAACGCCAGCGGAAGCGGTTCTGTGCGCTGGGTCAGACAGCCCGTAAGCGTAAAGCGATTCAATTCCCCAGGAACCACATCCAGCTCGCAGTATTGGGCATCGGAGGAGCCTTTAGCCAGCGTGCGGACCTCGCTGAACATTTGCACCGGATAATAGGATGCAACGCGGATAAACGCATTATCACCTGCTTTAGGCGCACTGTAGAGGGAAACGGAGAAGCAGTTGCGATCGACAATCGCGGCACCCGGCGGGGCGCTGAAGCATTGTGTCATGTCGTTCCAGGGCCAGCCTGGCGCTTTATCGTGGCTGGCGAACACTGAGGTGTCGATCAGTACATCCCCGGCGATTTCCTGTATCCCGCGCTTTCTTAATTCCTGCACCATATTCCGTATTTGCTGGCGCTTAAGCGTAGGATCGCCGCTAAACCGTACGATGAGGTTACCGTTCATAATACCGCTGGTGACAGGCCCGTGGCTTTCTATCGTGGTGATGAATCGATAATCTGGACCCAATTGCAGTAATGCCGCTAATGCGGTTATCACCTTTTGCGTACTGGCCGGAAGCGCCATTTGCTGGCTATTGAAGGCCATACTGGGTGTTGTTGCGCCAACTTTTTGTACCAATAGCGCCAAATTGGCACCATCTGGTAAATATTGGCGATGATCCTCAACAGAAGCTGCATTGGCATGCAGAACAAAAGCACAGGCAAGTCCGGTAACAATTGATGAAAAACGCATAATCTCAGCTAATAACGGGGCAACGTGTGGTCATACTACGGCGCAACAAGGGCTAAAGTAAACGATGACCCTCATTGAACTCTGGGGTAAAATGCGTATCAAAATGCAAAACTGCTGCTAGCCTGGAAATTTTGTTCTGGGACTGGTTGCTTTTGTTTTATGTCCAGTGAGGACTTGCACGTTGCAGAGACTCCGTCGCCTTTGATTTTTAGCGCGTCAGGATGACGATTATTTGAGTCTTACGGACTTTTTTAGAGGTATAGACAATATGAAACAATTTCCGATGACATTGCGTGGCGCTGAAAAATTGCGCGAAGAGCTTGACCACCTGAAATCTGTGCGTCGACCCGAAATTATTGCGGCGATTGCCGAAGCGCGTGAGCACGGCGATCTGAAAGAAAACGCAGAATATCATGCTGCACGTGAGCAGCAGGGCTTCTGTGAAGGGCGTATCCAAGATATCGAGGCAAAACTGTCTAACGCACAGGTTATCGATGTCACGAAAATGGCGGCGAACAATGGGCGCGTCATTTTTGGTGCGACCGTGACGGTGATGAATCTGGATAACGAAGAAGAGCAAACCTACCGGATTGTTGGTGATGACGAAGCGGATTTTAAACAGAATCTGATCTCTGTGAATTCCCCTATCGCGCGTGGCCTGATCGGTAAAGAGCAAGATGACGTCGTGGTTATCCGTACGCCGGGTGGCGACGTGGAATATGAGATCCTGAAGGTCGAATATCTATAAATTTTGCCGTATTGTTGATTAAAACAGCAAAAATTGTAAAGAAAAGAAAAAGGCCGCTTGCGGCCTTTTCTCTAACCGAGAGGCATGGCACCTTTCCGTTAAAACCGAGTATCCTGAAATAAAAAGTGTTATCGTGGTAACACAATTTTACGTTCTTTCGCAGGACGGTAGAGCACCAGCGTATGGCCGATGACCTGGACGTTAGCGGCACCCGTTTCACGAACAATCGCTTCAACAATCAAGGCTTTGGTTTCGCGGTCTTCTGTCGCTACTTTTATCTTGATCAGTTCGTGATGCGCTAATGCTTGTTCGATCTCAGCCAGAACACCTTCGGTGAGACCGTTATTGCCCAGCATGACAACCGGTTTTAGCGGATGTGCCAAGCCTTTCAGGTGTTGTTTTTGTTTATTACTTAGGTTCATTGTCTTTTTTACTTAGGTTGGGATTGAAAACGGTTCATTCTACCGCCATCTCATGATTATAACCAATTTGACTGTTCTGATTGGTAATATGTGAGAAGTTTCTCCCCACCACGAGCGTGTTACTGAGAATAGTTGGAAAATCGATGGCGAATAAAAAGCGTTCTGCAAGCTCCAGTCGCTGGTTGCAGGAACACTTTAGCGATAAATATGTGCAGCAAGCCCAGAAAAAAGGGCTGCGCTCACGTGCTTGGTTTAAACTTGACGAAATACAGCAAGGCGACAAACTGTTTAAACCCGGTATGACAGTTGTGGATTTAGGCGCAGCACCGGGCGGCTGGTCACAATATGTGGTCACGCAAATTGGTGGAAATGGTCGAATTATCGCGTGTGATATTTTACCGATGGATCCGATTGTCGGCGTCGATTTCCTGCAAGGGGACTTTCGTGATGAACTGGTCCTCAAAGCCTTGCTCGAAAGGGTTGGCGATAGCAAAGTTCAGGTGGTGATGTCTGACATGGCCCCTAACATGAGTGGTACACCAGCCGTTGATATTCCGAAGTCGATGTATCTGGTTGAATTAGCACTTGGTATGTGTCGGGATGTATTAGCACCAGGCGGAAGTTTCCTGGTGAAAGTGTTTCAGGGAGAAGGTTTTGATGAATACCTTCGGGAAATTCGCTCCCTGTTTACGAAGGTGAAAATTCGTAAACCAGACGCCTCACGTGCCCGGTCTCGTGAAGTGTATATTGTAGCGACAGGGCGCAAACTGTAGTACCCTAACGCTGTTTTTTAACACAGTTGTAATATGAGGTTAATCCCTTGAGTGACATGGCGAAAAACCTAATTCTCTGGTTAGTCATCGCAGTTGTGCTGATGTCTGTTTTCCAGAGCTTTGGGCCCAGCGAGTCGAATGGCCGTAGGGTGGATTATTCAACCTTCTTGACTGAAGTGAATCAGGATCAGGTCCGTGAAGCACGTATTAACGGGCGTGAGATCAGTGTTATCAAAAAAGACAGCAACAGATACACGACTTACATTCCTGTCAATGACCCCAAGCTACTGGATAACCTGCTAACGAAGAACGTGAAAGTCGTTGGTGAGCCACCGGAAGAGCCGAGCCTGCTGGCTTCTATCTTTATTTCCTGGTTCCCGATGCTGTTACTGATTGGCGTCTGGATCTTCTTCATGCGTCAAATGCAAGGCGGCGGCGGTAAAGGTGCCATGTCCTTCGGCAAGAGCAAAGCGCGTATGCTGACTGAAGATCAGATCAAGACGACGTTTGCTGATGTAGCCGGTTGTGACGAAGCGAAGGAAGAGGTTAGCGAACTGGTCGAGTACCTGCGCGAGCCTAGCCGTTTCCAGAAACTGGGCGGTAAAATTCCGAAAGGCATTCTGATGGTCGGCCCGCCGGGAACAGGTAAAACGCTGCTGGCAAAAGCGATTGCTGGTGAAGCGAAAGTGCCTTTCTTTACGATTTCCGGTTCTGACTTCGTTGAAATGTTTGTGGGTGTTGGTGCTTCCCGTGTTCGTGACATGTTCGAACAAGCGAAGAAAGCCGCGCCTTGTATCATCTTTATCGATGAAATCGACGCCGTTGGCCGTCAGCGTGGCGCAGGTTTGGGCGGTGGTCACGATGAACGTGAACAAACGCTGAACCAAATGCTGGTTGAGATGGACGGCTTCGAAGGTAACGAGGGCATTATTGTCATCGCGGCAACTAACCGCCCCGATGTGCTTGACCCCGCGTTACTGCGTCCAGGCCGTTTTGACCGTCAGGTTGTGGTTGGCCTGCCGGATGTTCGCGGTCGTGAACAGATTCTGAAAGTTCACATGCGTCGTGTACCGCTGTCTCCAGATATCGATGCGTCAGTGATTGCACGTGGTACTCCAGGCTTCTCTGGTGCGGATTTGGCTAACCTGGTTAACGAAGCCGCATTGTTCTCCGCGCGTGGCAACAAACGCGTTGTGTCGATGGTCGAGTTCGAGAAAGCGAAAGACAAAATCATGATGGGTGCAGAGCGCCGTTCCATGGTAATGACGGAAAAGCAGAAAGAATCGACGGCGTATCATGAAGCAGGACACGCCATCATCGGTCGCCTGGTGCCAGAGCACGATCCAGTCCATAAAGTGACGATCATTCCGCGTGGCCGTGCACTGGGCGTGACGTTCTTCCTGCCTGAAGGTGATGCGATCAGCGCCAGCCGTCAGAAGCTGGAAAGCCAGATCTCTACGCTGTACGGTGGTCGACTGGCCGAAGAAATCATTTACGGCGTGGAACATGTTTCAACAGGCGCGTCCAATGACATCAAAGTGGCCACGTCGATTGCTCGTAACATGGTAACGCAGTGGGGCTTCTCTGAAAAACTGGGTCCTTTGCTTTATGCGGAAGAAGAAGGCGAGGTATTCCTCGGTCGCTCCGTGGCAAAAGCCAAGCACATGTCAGATGAAACCGCGCGTATTATCGATCAGGAAGTAAAATCTCTGGTTGAACGTAACTACGTGCGTGCTCGCGAACTGTTGATGGCAAACATGGACATTCTTCACTCAATGAAAGATGCGTTGATGAAGTATGAAACCATTGATGCGCCGCAGATCGACGATCTGATGGGACGTAAGAAAGATGTTCGCCCGCCTGCGGGTTGGGAAGAGTCCCGCTCTGACAACGATTCTGGTAACGGTGGCGGTACACCTAAAGCCCCTACGCCAGTAGATGAGCCACAGACGCCTAATCCTGGTAATACAATGTCTGAGCAAGTGGACGATAAGTAATTCGCCTGCGATTGACATCTGTAACTTACGAAACCCCAGCTCAGGCTGGGGTTTTTTACTGGGAATGTTCTTCGAATCACATTTCACGCTAACTACATACACCAGAATGCGGAGGTAAATCATGCAACTGGTTGCCAGAGACTCAACGCTGGATCTTTCCTGCCCACACATCATGGGCATTCTTAACGTCACACCGGACTCTTTTTCCGATGGCGGCAAACACAACAAACTCGATACTGCATTACTGCACGTTCAGGAGATGATTACCGCTGGTGCGACCCTGATCGATATTGGTGGTGAATCAACGCGCCCCGGCGCAGCTGACGTGAGCACGGAAGAAGAGCTGAACCGTGTGGTGCCTGTGGTGGAAGCCATTGCTAAACGCTTTGACGTATGGATCTCAGTCGATACCTCAAAGCCGGAAGTGATGATGGCGTCGGCGCAGGCGGGTGCGCACCTGATTAATGATATTCGCGCTTTGCAAGAGCCGGGAGCTCTGGAGGCGGCGGCGGCAACAGGCTTGCCAGTGTGTCTGATGCATATGCAGGGTATGCCGAGAACCATGCAGCACAAGCCCCATTATGATGATCTGATGCAGGACATCGGCAATTTCTTGCAACAGCAGATTGAACGCTGTGTGAACGCCAATATTCCGAAAAGTAAGCTATTACTGGATCCGGGGTTCGGATTCGGTAAGAATCTTGCCCATAATTATGCGCTTCTGGCTCATCTGAGCGAGTTACATCGTTTTGAACTGCCCCTTCTGGTAGGGATGTCGAGGAAATCCATGATTGGTCAACTCCTCAACGTTCCTCCTGCGCAGCGTGTTCACGGGAGCATTGCCTGCGCGGTGATCGCAGCGATGCAAGGAGCACAGATTATTCGCGTTCATGATGTTAAAGAAACGGCTGATGCCATGCGCATTGTTGAGGCCACCCTTTCTGCGAAGGAATAAAAACGAGATGAATAACCGCAAATATTTTGGTACCGATGGCGTACGCGGAAAAGTTGGCGATACGCCGATTACCCCTGATTTTGTGCTTAAACTGGGTTGGGCTGCTGGGAAAGTGCTAGCGCGACACGGTTCTCGTAAGATTATCATCGGCAAAGATACCCGTATTTCTGGCTATATGCTGGAATCTGCGCTGGAGGCTGGACTGGCTGCTGCGGGTTTGTCCGCTTCTTTTACCGGCCCAATGCCTACGCCTGCGGTTGCTTATCTTACCCGCACATTCCGTGCTGAAGCAGGTATCGTGATTTCTGCTTCTCACAACCCGTATTACGACAACGGCATTAAATTTTTCTCAATTGACGGCACCAAGCTGCCGGATGACGTAGAAGAGGCAATCGAAGCTGAACTGGAAAAACCGCTGACATGTGTTGAATCGGCTGAATTAGGTAAAGCCAGTCGTATTGTTGATGCTGCCGGACGCTACATCGAATTTTGTAAGGGGACATTCCCGAGCGAGCTGAGCCTTAATGGCTTAAAGATTGTCGTCGATTGCGCCAATGGCGCTACCTATCATATCGCTCCCAGCGTATTGCGCGAGCTTGGCGCTAAAGTCATCGCGATTGGCTGTGAGCCGGATGGGATGAACATCAATGAAGAGTGCGGGGCCACGGACGTCAGACAGCTACAGGCGCGTGTACTGGCTGAAAAAGCGGACGTTGGGCTGGCGTTTGACGGTGATGGTGATCGGCTCATCATGGTCGACCATTTAGGCAATAAGGTCGATGGCGATCAGATTCTGTATATCATCGCCCGTGAAGGTTTACGCCAAGGGCAACTGCGCGGTGGCGCGGTTGGCACGCTGATGAGTAACATGGGGCTTGAGGTTGCGTTAAAGCAGCTGGGTATCCCGTTTGCTCGTGCCAAAGTGGGTGACCGCTATGTATTAGAAATGATGCAGGCAAAAGGGTGGCGTATCGGGGCAGAAAACTCCGGTCATGTGATCCTGCTGGATAAAACCACGACGGGCGACGGTGTGATTGCCGGTTTGCAAGTCCTTACCGCGATAGTGAAAAACCATATGAGCCTGCATGATTTATGCAGCGGTATGAAGCTGTTTCCACAGATTCTGGTTAACGTGCGGTTTACGGGTGAACACGATCCGTTGGAAGATAAAAACGTGCAGCAGATTACGCAAGATGTGGAAAAAGAATTGGCCGGACGCGGGCGAGTATTACTGCGTAAATCCGGTACTGAGCCACTCATCCGTGTCATGGTTGAAGGTGAGCACGAAGAGACGGTCATCGCGTTGGCGAATCGTATTGCTGATGCAGTGAAAACCGTCGGCTGAGAGCTTTTTTGATTCGCCAATCAGGTAGATATGGCTTTCGATAGGTATCTTGTGTCGAAAGCCGCTGTTTTTTTCTGCAATCAACCTGTGGTGACTAAATTACCCTTGCGTACGCCACATCCTTTGGTTAGTATTCAGACCCGCTTGATAAGGGATGTTCTACATCCTGCTTAGCGGAATGACGCGCGGTTTACCGCCAGAATATAGCATCTCCATGGTTCATGGGGAAAACGGTTAACGGGTACGACTATGTACGAAGCTCTATTAGTGATTTTCCTGTTAGTATCGATCGGGCTTGTTGCCTTGATCATGCTTCAGCAGGGTAAAGGTGCTGATATGGGAGCGTCGTTCGGAGCAGGTGCTTCTGCCACTTTGTTCGGTTCGAGCGGCTCTGGTAATTTCATGACCCGCATGACGGCGATACTGGCGACCCTGTTCTTCATCATCAGTCTCATTCTGGGCAACTTAAGTTCGCTGCAGAAAAAAGGTGGTGCATGGGATAATCTGAGCCAGCCAGAAAAAGCCGAGCAGACGACAACGCCTGCTGCGCCTTCCACGCCGGCGAGTGACATTCCGAAGTAAGCGTTTTAAAGCAGTAATTGTGATGCCGTGGTGGTGGAATTGGTAGACACGCTACCTTGAGGTGGTAGTGCCCGATTGGGCTTACGGGTTCAAGTCCCGTCCTCGGTACCAACATAAAAAAATAGACGTCGATTGACGTCTATTTTTTTATCTAAATCCTACTGATTTACTGGCTTTCCCTTCTATTTCTTCTTTCTTCGCGTCAACCTGACCTGACTCAGCTCATATCAACAGGTTTGTGAGTATATCTTTTGGCATTATGGATGCTCATATACTCAATCCTCGTCGTAAACATTTGGACGATTTTCATCGCCTTTTGTCTACTATATCATCATAAAGCATGCTGTTCCCTCTACACCGACGCAGGTGAAAGCGTATAGTCGCTCATCGGCACACACGAGCAGAACAGGTTACGGTCGCCGTAAACGTCGTCCAGACGCTTCACGCTCGGCCAGTATTTATGTTCGCTGCCTGCCGGGAATACCGCCAGCTCGCGGCTGTATGGATGCGCCCAGTCGGCCACCAGCTCTGCCTGCGTGTGCGGTGCGTTCACTAGCGGGTTGTCATCCAGCGGCCATTCGCCCTGCGCGACGCGGTTGATTTCGGTACGGATCGCCAGCATCGCATCAATAAAGCGATCGATCTCGACCTGACTCTCCGATTCCGTTGGCTCCACCATCAGCGTACCCGCGACCGGGAACGACATGGTCGGCGCATGGAAACCGTAGTCGATCAGGCGCTTGGCGATATCCATCTCGCTAATTCCGGTACTCTCTTTAAGCGGACGAATATCCAGAATGCACTCGTGCGCCACGCGACCGTCACGGCCGGTGTAAAGCACCGGATAGGCCTGCTGCAAGCGCGTCGCGATGTAGTTGGCGTTCAGGATCGCCATCTGGCTAGCCTGTTTCAGCCCTTCAGCCCCCATCATACGAATGTACATCCAGCTAATCGGCAGAATAGAAGCACTGCCGAACGGTGCCGCAGAGACTGCACCCTGCTCCGTCAGTACACCCTCGATTTTTACCACCTGATGACCCGGCACAAACGGTGCCAGATGCGCTTTCACGCCAATCGGCCCCATGCCCGGCCCGCCGCCACCGTGCGGAATACAGAAGGTTTTATGCAGGTTCAGGTGTGACACGTCTGCACCGATGTAGCCCGGCGTGGTGATGCCAACCTGCGCGTTCATGTTCGCGCCATCCAGATACACCTGACCGCCGTATTGATGCACGATCTGGCACACTTCGCGGATCGTCTCTTCATAGACGCCGTGGGTAGATGGATAGGTCACCATAATGCAGGAAAGCTGTTCGCCCGCCGCCTGCGCTTTCTCACGCAGATCGTGCAGATCGATATTGCCCTGTTTGTCACAGGCGACCACCACCACGTCCATCCCCGCCATCTGCGCTGATGCTGGGTTAGTACCGTGGGCGGAGCTAGGAATCAGACAGAGATGACGGCCAGCCTCATTGCGGCTTTCATGATAGCGACGAATCGCCAGCAGCCCCGCGTATTCACCCTGCGCACCCGAATTGGGCTGCATGCAAATCGCGTCATAGCCCGTCAGTTGCACCAGCCAGCCTGAGAGCTGTTCGATCATCTGGCGATAGCCCAGCGCCTGTTCCGGCGGGCAGAATGGATGCAGTTCGGCAAATTCCGGCCAGGTAATCGGCAGCATTTCCGCCGCCGCGTTGAGCTTCATGGTGCAGGAACCGAGCGGGATCATCGCCTGATTCAGCGCCAGATCCTTACGTGCCAGACGGTGCAGGTAGCGCATCATCTCGGTTTCGCTGTGATAGCGGTTGAAAACCGGATGCGACAGGATCGCGTCGTGGCGCACCAGTCCGGCCGGGATCGTTGCAGATTTCTGACTAATGGCCGCATCAAGCGCGCCGATATCTAACCCATGATCGTCACCTAGCAGAACCGAGAACAGCGCCAGCACGTCTTCACGCGTGGTTGCTTCATCCAGCGTAATGCCTACCGCACTCGCCAAATCGCTGCGCAGGTTGATGCCAAAACTTAATGCCCGGCTCAGTACCGCGTCTTTGTCGGCGACTTCAATGGTCAACGTGTCGAACCAGCAGCGATGACGCAGCAACAACCCGCCCTGCGTTAATCCTGCCGCCAGAATATCAGTCAGACGATGGATGCGCCCTGCGATACGTTTGAGCCCCTCCGGCCCGTGGAACACCGCATACATCCCCGCAATATTGGCCAGCAACACCTGCGAGGTACAAATATTGGAGTTCGCCTTCTCGCGGCGAATGTGCTGCTCGCGCGTCTGCATCGCCATACGCAGCGCGGTATTGCCCGCTGCATCGCGCGACACGCCGATAATACGGCCCGGCATGGCACGTTTATGTTCATCACGACAGGCGAAGAATGCCGCGTGTGGCCCACCGTAGCCCATCGGCACGCCAAAGCGCTGTGCAGATCCGAAGACGATATCCGCGCCCTGCTTGCCCGGCGCGGTCAGCAGTACCAGCGCCATGATATCCGACGCGACGCAGGTGACGACCTTACGTGCTTTCAGTGCCGCCATCAGGTCACTGTAATCGTGCAGTTCACCCGTCGTCCCTGCCTGTTGCAGCAACACGCCAAACACCGCATCGTCTTTCAGCGCTTCTTCCGCCTTACCGACAACAATTTCAAAACCGAAAGTTTCCGCACGGGTACGCACCACGTCCAGCGTTTGTGGGTGCACATCGTCAGCGACGAAGAAGCGTTCGGCCTGTTTGAGTTTGCTAATGCGTTTCGCCATCGCCATTGCTTCCGCCGCGGCGGTTGCTTCATCCAGCAACGATGCAGAGGCCAAATCCAGACCGGTTAAATCCTGTGTGACCTGCTGGAAATTCAGCAGCGCCTCAAGACGCCCCTGAGAAACTTCCGGCTGATACGGCGTATAGGCGGTGTACCAGCCAGGGTTTTCCAGCACGTTACGTAAAATTACTGGCGGCATCAGCACCGCGCTGTAGCCCATGCCGATGTAGCTTTTGTAACGTTGATTGCGTCCTGCAATGGCCTTCAGCTCAGCTAACGCTTCATGTTCCGTCACCGCCTCTCCCACCGCTGGCGGGCTGGGCAATTGAATGTCCACTGGGACAATCTGGCGGATCAGCGCATCCAGCGACGTAGCCCCCACCACCGACAGCATGTGCTGCTGTTGGCTGACGGAAGGACCGATATGGCGCTCAATAAATGCGCCGTCATGTTCGAGTTGACTGAGTGTCTGAGCCATTACAGTACTTTCCTTGATCAATCGTGCCTGCATTAATCGTGCTGGCTGCCGCGCCGAAATATGACGCGGGCGAACAAAATAAAACGCCCCTGATTTGACAAAATCGGGGGCGCGATAACTACTCGTCTTCTTCTAACAATCCCTGATAGCCTTCAGCATCAAGCAATTCGTCCAAATCAGACTCATCAGAAATTCTGATGCGGAACAGCCAGCCGTCGGTATAAGGTGCGCTGTTGACCAGCTCAGGGGAACCTTCCAGATCGTCGTTAACTTCTACGATCTCACCGCTGATGGGCGCATAAATATCCGACGCCGCTTTTACCGACTCCGCCACCGCGCAGTCATCACCTGCGTCGACAACCGTGCCCACTTCCGGTAAATCGATAAAGACCATGTCACCCAGAAGTTCCTGCGCGTGTTCGGTAATGCCCACGCTGTAGATACCGTCGCCCTCATGCAGCACCCATTCGTGCGACGTAGTGTATTTTAATTCTGTTGGTACGTTGCTCATTGCATCCCCTTTCCTAAAGTCGTTAATCCTGCGCGCGACCCGTCATAATTCAAGCTGCATGTGCGTTGGCAATACTCGGCTCATCGCTGAGCCTCGCCCTGACGGGCCGCCGCAAGCGGCGTTCAAATTGGCTAAGCCAATTTGTCCTCGCTCACCCCAGTCACTTACTCGTGTAAGCTCCTGGGGATTCACTGCGTCGCCGCCTTCCTGCAACCCGAATTATTTAGGGTATTACATAAGAAGTTATTCAATACTGAGCGATGGCTTTTCCAGCGCGGACAAAGCCGGGTTTGGTCACGTGGACAGGCAGTTCGCGGTTACGAATCTGTACTATCGCTTGTTCACCAATCCCCACCGGAACACGCGCCAGCGCGATGCTCACGCCAAGCGTCGGCGAGAACGATCCACTCGTGATCATCCCTTCGCGCACCACGCCATCACTATCAGTAAAGCGCACAGGTAAATCATTGCGCAATACGCCTTTTTCCGTCAGCACTAAACCAACCAGTTGATCGGTCCCTTTTTCACGCTGATGTGTTAATGCTTCACGCCCGATAAACTCGCGATCCTCCGGCTGCCAGGCGATTGTCCAGCCCATATTGGCCGCCAGTGGCGAAATGCCTTCATCCATATCCTGACCGTACAGGTTCATCCCCGCTTCCAGCCGCAGCGTATCGCGTGCGCCCAGCCCGCATGGCTTCACACCAACCGCCAGCAGTTGTTGCCAGAAATCGACCACCTGCTCATTCGGCAGCGCGATTTCATAACCCGCTTCACCCGTATAACCCGTCGTGGCGACGAAGAAGTCGCCCGCCTGCTTGCCAAAAAACGGCTTCATGCTGGCAATCGCTGCCACGTCGGCATCACTCAGGCCTTTTGCCTTCAAGATTTCTTGAACTTTTTCCTGCGCCTGCGGACCTTGCACCGCAACCAGCGCCAGATCGTCGCGCTCGCGGATTTCAACCCCAAACGGTGCAGCGTGCTGCCCGATCCAGGCGAGATCTTTTTCACGGGTCGCGGAGTTCACGACCAGTCGGAAATTGTCTTCCGTGAGAAAATAAACGATCAGATCGTCGATGACGCCGCCGGAGGCATTCAGCATGCCGGTATACAGGGCTTTGCCCGGCTGTGTGAGTTTGGCGACATCATTCGCCAGCAGATAACGCAGGAATTCACGCGTTCTCGCGCCGTGTAAATCGACGATAGTCATGTGGGAGACATCAAAAATGCCAGCCTCCCGACGCACAATATGGTGTTCGTCCAGTTGGGAGCCGTAGTGCAGTGGCATCATCCAACCATGAAAATCCACCATTTTGGCACCATCGGCCAGATGTTGTTGGTACAACGGGGTCTGCTTTGCCATTCCTCATCCCTCTTCAGCGCATGGCGTTCAGGCGATAAAACACACTACGCAAACGATATCTTATGACTGAACTTACCACCGAAGCGCAGGCTAAACCACTCTCTCAGACATAAGATAAATTATATAGAAGACAAAGAAAGTCGAGCCGCCCACAAAAAACAAAGCAGCGTAATATGCTTATTAATTGACGAAATTAAGCACGTAAATTATTTAAATCAGCGTAAACCACAAATTAATGACATTAAAACTGGATAACATAGACAATGACACCCAACTAAAAATACCATTCGGATTAGATAATATAATGATAAAAACAAGCTTAAATTAGATTTTTTCAATCAAAAACCAACAGCGACTTCCAGCCTTACTCCCTCTCTTATGCTGCCGCCATCACGATTTTGTGAACCGCTTCTCGGGCGTCTTTACCTCAGTGCCAGACCGCGCCAAAAGATCAAATTCGTCCGAAACGAAGTTGATCCACCAACGCACATGCAACTTGAAGTATGACGAGGATTAAGGTGTAAAGAAGGATCGTCACGCAGCATTACATTAATAATTACATGACAAATTAATATTAATTAAAATGACGATCATGATAATAGATTTGATTATAAAATTAAAACTGCTATTTATTATTAAACTAATAAAAAGAGAAAATGCAGTTAATAGTATCTGACTGCTAATTGCATAAATCCAGATGCTCATCTAGATTTTAAATGTGATTCACCCTGTTAAAAATCATATAGGATAAAAGCTATGCAAAAAAACATTAATACATTATTGCAACGTTCTATCGCTGCATCGGCATTTCTATTTTTGACGTTTACTGCCGACAATGCGTTCGCGGCGGATGTCAAAGGAAAATTCAACAAAGGTGGCGTGGAGTTTACTTACGCAGAGCAAAAATATGGTACTAACCGTGGAATTCGTATCATGGCGGTTACACGTGATCAAACCTACAAATTCACCCCCAACCCGCATGATGACCCCTGGTATAATAAAAACCAAGAAAAGTTTTACCGAACTGCGGCTGAAGCGTTAGCTGATAGTTATTTAGCATCGCAACAGAAAATTTTTCCACGATATGGATTCAAATCAATAATTAACAAGATTGAGTACACTTACGGAGAAAGATAGTACGCTATTTAATAACGATTGAATGAGCTCGTTTTCATAAAATACAGAAAAATATTAGTCCTAACATGAATACTTTCCTGGACGTTACACTTGTACTGTCTGTCCAGATTCTTCTGGGCAGACAGTGTAAGTCTGCATTAATAAAAAACCAAATTCATTCCCTACCGTTCGAAAAATTTATCGTCTTTTCCTTTTTAAGGATGTTGGTAAGCTCGCACCATGTTGTACCCTCTATTTTTGGAAAAAAGATAAAATAATGGTTTCAAACCGCCAGCTTACCTTGTCTTATTACAATATTAATAGATACCAAAGTACAGGCGCGATCCTGACATATTAGATCAGCACGCTAATATTCAGATTCTCCATCAACCAATGGTTATCGGAATAATCAACTGGAATCGCAATGACTGCCGGGCCGTCGACGTCCATCGCCTGACGGAGTTTGCTGACCAGTTCATCCGCAGATTCAACGGCAAATCCTTTCGCGCCGAATGCTTCCGCATACGCTTTGAAGTCAATCGGCCCAAACGACACGCCCGCCGGACGATGGTATTTGTGCCGCTGCTGAATTTCTACCATGTTGTAGCCGTTATCCACCCAGATGATATGCAGAAGATTGCTTTTCAGGCGCACCGCCGTTTCCAGCTCCATACTGGACTGCATAAACCCGCCGTCGCCGGAAACAGACACCACTTTTTTTCCGGGCTGCACCAGCGATGCGGCAATTGCCCACGGTAGCGCCACGCCCATCGTCTGCTGGCCATTGGTCATCAGGATCTGTCGCGCCCGGAAGCTATACAGGTAACGCGCCAGCCAGATATGGAAACTCCCCATATCCACACACAGCGTGACATCCTCATTCACGATATCCTGCATCGCCCGCACCAGACGCAAAGGGTGGATCGCAAATCCTGCCATGTTGATGGCGCGCGTACTGAGATCGTGGCGCTGGCGCTGACGATCCCGCAACACGGACTGTGTATCAGTAGACAAGATAAACGGTTCGCTGATGCACGCATTCAGCGTGTCCACCGTCATTGCGATATTCCCAAGTAGCTCGATATCAGGACGATAAGCGCTGTCGATCTCCGCTCGCAGCACATCAATGTGGATCAGCGTCGCCTTGCCGCTGTTCCATAACACCGGATCGTACTCAATCGGGCTGTAGCCCACGGTAACGATCACATCCGCCTGTTGCAGCAGCTTATCGCCAGCCTGATTGTTGAATAATCCGACACGTCCGGCAAAGTGATCGAACTGCTGCTGATCGATCACGCCAGCAGCCTGATACGTGCTGGTCACGGGCAGTTTGCTATGGTGAAGGAAACGACGCAGTGCCTGCGCATTCTCCTGCTGGCTGGCCATTAATCCAAGCAGCAGCACCGGATTTTTAGCCTGCCGCAGCCGTTTGGCCGCTTCGGCAATGTCGCTATGCGGCGCGCCGTTTAGCAACGGCAAGTTCGGACACGCCAGCACCGGGCTAATGACTGGTTCATTGACGATATCCTGCGGCAGGCTGACAAACGCCGCACCCGGACGCCCACTCTCTGCCGCCCGGAAAGCATTCGCCAACACTTCCGATATGGCGGAAGAAGCCGTAATTTCCGCACTGAATTTACTGACCGGCTGAAACAGGCTGACGGTGTCCAGACTCTGGTGCGTCAGCTTAAGCTTATCTGCCCGCTTAACCGCCCCGCCTAGCGCCACTATCGCATCTCCCTCTGCGGTTGCCGTTGCCAATCCGGTGACGAGGTTGGAACAACCGGGGCCGGATGTCACCAGCGCCACTCCTGCTTTCCCCGTGAGGCGCCCTATCGCCGCCGCCATAAACGCGCCGTTCGCCTCATGCCGTACTGGGATCGTTTGGATCGTCGAGTCTTCCAGCTCATCAAACACACGATCAATTTTTGCGCCGGGAATACCAAAAATATGCTTCACGCCCTGCGCTTCCAGGTGTTTTACAATCAGCTCGGCTCCGCTGCTCCAGCTTTGCTGTTCGGTGGACTTTTCCATGACATGACTCCGATGAAATGACTAGCTCTCTACTGACTGGATTACGCTGTTGAGGTTTTCTGAGGACAGGTCGGCATTGAGAAACTCCCGATCCTGAGGCAGATCGATGATCAGTTTGGCAATCACACCAAACGTCAGCGTGCCCTGCTCGACGTCATAATTCAGAATATGACCGCCGCCCTGGCGATCGTCAGTAATGAAATGTTCGTGGTAACCCGCGACATTAATTCCCTGAGTGTAAGCTGGACTACGAAAACCAATAACGCTGCCGCTACGGTGTTCAAAATGAAATGTTGGTTGCCCTTCAACCGCTTCCTGCATCGGTTTATAAGGTCGGCACTGTCGGGGGACGGTACGTGTTTCAATGCAGCGAAAACGCCCATCAATCCGCAAAGCACAGAACAGATTGTCCGTTCCCACGATCTCATCGATCTGGCGATGTACGTCTTCACGCGAAGTCCAGCGATCAAAACGGATCGTTTCCGTCGGGCGAAAGAACGTCATGACCGCAAACGGCGTTTTCTGCTCCGGCTTCGCCGCCCGTGCGCTGCCGTCGGATAACAGCTGGAAAATCTGGCTATTCAAGGCAACCAGTTCCCCGTCCAAACTATTAAATGTTCCTAATCCAAAGTCACCATGCTCCAGTAATTCAGCCATCGTTCGGCTGCCTTCATATACGCCATTTATTAGCCCACTCATTAATGAGGTTTGATAAATAACACTGCCTGCATGCTGTCGCCGAAAATCATAGGCGTAGCTAGCAAAGGATTCTTCACAGGATTGTTCACTGACATTCGTTTTCATACTGTCCTTCTCACCGCACCAATTACTTAAATAACGCTAATATTTAGATAAAGATTGACGCGTGAGAGAACAAAATTCCAATATGCAATTAAGGTCATTTCAAGATCGGAAACATATGGAGTCACGTAAATGGAGCTACGTTATCTGCGCTATTTTGTCGCCGTTGCACAAGCTAAGCATTTCACGCGCGCGGCGGAAAATCTGGGGATGTCACAACCGCCTCTCAGCCAGCAGATCAAGAAATTCGAGCAGGAGATCGGTACGCCGCTGTTCAAGCGACTGACGCGCGGTGTAGAAATGACGGAGGCGGGACAAGCGCTGTATGAAGATGCACGTCAGATTTTGCAGCTTACCGATTCGGCCATCGCGCGGACAAGGAGCATTGCGCGAGGTGAGAAAGGTAGCTTGAACGTAGGGTTTTCGCCGTCGGCCATGTTCCACCCGACCGTGCTTGCGCTACTGCATCGTTATTGTCAGCGGCATCCACACGTTCAGCCGCTGCCAAAGGAGGAAAATCCGGCGGCGCTCATAACTGCACTGCAAGAACGCAATATCGACATCGCCTTTCTGCGCTTACCCTGCGATCTCAGCGATGAGGTTAACGGGGAGATTTTGGCTGAAGAGCCGATGAAATTAGTGTTACCCGCTGGGCATGCGCTGAGCCATAAAACGCAGGTTTCGCTTAGCGAGCTGCGTCAGGAACCGCTGATTATTTTCCCACGCGAGGTGTGTCCAGGGCTGCATGACATGATAATCCGCACTTGCTATCTGTCAGGCTATGGCCCCAGACCTAGCCCATTTGCTCCGCAGTTAACGGCCACCATCGGGATGGTCGCCGCAGGCTTCGGCATCACGCTTGTGCCGGAATCTCTCGCCTGTATTAAGGCGGATAATGTGACCTATCATGATATCGGCATGCCCGAAATCCATACACAAATTGCGGCTATCTGGCGCAAACATGAACGATCGCCGGTTATCGTGAATATGATTCACCTGATACGCCAACATTTGAGCAGTCAGCATCCCGATTAACAAAATTAGGCAGAAAATTCCAACAATCCGCTCGTCAAAAACTAGTAATTGATATAAATTCTTATATGATATTAGTTATCATTATCATTTTTGACGGGTGGAAAAATGCTAACAGCAATGATCACAGCCTGCGGGCTATGGGGTGTGAGCTGGTGTATGGGGAAGCATCTGTCCAGCGCCTGGGGCGTGTTGCTGCCTTGTGTCATCATGCCGCTACTGGCGCTGCTCAACCTGAACCTGACGCACCTAAAAGTGATTATCGCCATCGCCCTGCTGGCGACGCTTGTCATGCTGTTTCATCAACGTTTGCGCCACTATTTACTGTTGCCATCCTGCATTGCGCTAGCTGGCGGCTTGGCGGCGCTGTCCGTCACGTTTAATCTAACGACCCTGTAAAGGTACGTGGATGTAGATGAGTAAACGAGAAAGAGTACACAACTCAGAATGGTAAATAATCGCGAAAAAGCGGCATAGCCAGAAACGGGATAAAAGAGAATAAACAGGGAAGAAAATCAGGAAGATACAGAGGGAATCTATGGTGCGAAGAGAGGGACTTGAACCCTCACGTCCGTAAGGACACTAACACCTGAAGCTAGCGCGTCTACCAATTCCGCCACCTTCGCACTGAGAATGTTGTTTGTCTTATACAATAAATCTATCACGACATGGTGCGAAGAGAGGGACTTGAACCCTCACGTCCGTAAGAACACTAACACCTGAAGCTAGCGCGTCTACCAATTCCGCCACCTTCGCAACTCTGTCATGCAATAACTATGTCATGTAACACTGATTTACTGCTTCGGTTCGACAAACCAGAACCGTTGTAGCGATGTTGGTGCGAAGAGAGGGACTTGAACCCTCACGTCCGTAAGAACACTAACACCTGAAGCTAGCGCGTCTACCAATTCCGCCACCTTCGCAACACTGCTTTACGCAATATCACTACGGGGCCGAATTCTAGAGGTTTTCACGTTCACGTCAATGATTATTTCCTCTGGAATGCGGGGTTTGCTGCAAAAATCATCATCTCGCTGCGGCGTTGCGTGTAAATAGCTCATCGAGCCATTCAATGAACACACGAATCCGTGGCGCGAGAAAACGACCGGGCGCATACATCACATAAAGCGGCATCGCGGGCGGCGGCATTTCCGGCAGGATCTCAACCAGTTCCCCACTTTCCAGAAACGGGCGCAGGCCACGACGCGGAGCCTGAATAATCCCCAACCCGGCACGCGCGCTGGCGATGTAGGCATCGGTGCCGTTAACCTGCAACGCACCGGGCAGCATACGCGTAATGCACTCATCGCCCGACATGAATTCCAGCGGATAACGGTATTCGGTACGCAGAGAGAAATAGCCGACCATCTGATGCCCCGACAGCTCATCAAGCGAACGCGGCACGCCATAGCGCGCCAGATAGTCGGCCGATGCACAGGTTACCTGCGGCATTGACGGCAAATGGCGGGTCGCCAGCGTTTCATCGTCGGTCTGCCAAGCGCGCAGCACACAGTCGACACCTTCACGCAGCACATTAATCGCCGCATCGTTGGCACTCAGCATCAGCGTCACCTGCGGATAGCGCGCGTAGAACTCGCCCAGCGCCGGAACAACGATTTCCCTCGCCAGCGAGTGCGGCATATCCACCCGCACTTTGCCAATAGGCTGCTGCTTTTGCTGCGTGAACAGCGTGTCGATCTCTTCTATTTCCGCGAGCAATTGCAGACAGCGTTCATAGTAAACGCGCCCTTCGTCGGTGATCTGCACCTGACGAGTCGTACGTTGCAGCAAACGAACTCCCAGCCGTGCTTCAAGCTGTTTGATGATGTTGCTCACCGTCGCGCGTGGCAGCGTCAGTCGCTCCGCCGCGCGGCTAAAGCTGCCCAGTTCGACAATACGCACAAAAACCCGCATCGCCTGAATGTGATCCATCGCCGCCACCATTGTTGGTTATTTTTGAATAGTGTTGCATAAAAAGCGGTATTTATCTTTGCTGGATAAACAACCAGACTGCTTTCACTGCCAACGACATGAGGAAGATGACAATGCAACAACGCAAATTAGGTGCGGACGGCCCGCAGGTTTCGGCTATTGGGCTAGGCTGCATGGGAATGAGTGATTTCTACTCCACCGCGCAGGATGAAAAAGAATCCATTGCCACGTTGCATCGCGCACTGGAGCTGGGCGTCACGCTGCTGGATACCGCCGATATGTATGGCCCTCATACCAATGAGCTGCTGCTCGGCAAAGCCATAAAAGGCAAGCGTGAGCAGGTCTTTCTGGCGACCAAATTCGGCATTGTACGCGACCCGGCAAACCCCAACGCACGCGGCATCTGCGGTAAACCGGACTACATCCGCCGTTCGGTGGAAGGGAGCCTGACGCGCCTCGGGACGGACGTTATCGATCTTTACTATCAGCACCGCATCGACCCGACAGTTCCCATTGAAGAGACAGTCGGCACGTTGGCAGAGCTGGTTCAGGAAGGCAAGATTCGTTACATCGGCCTGAGTGAAGCCTCCGCCGCCACGCTGGAACGTGCGCACCGCGTGCACCCCATTACGGTGTTACAGAGCGAATACTCACTGTGGACACGCGATATGGAAGCCGAGATTCTGCCCACCTGTGAGCGTCTGGGTATCGGCTTTGTGCCTTACAGCCCGCTGGGGCGCGGTTTCCTGACCGGTGCGATTCGCAGCCCGGACGATCTGGCTGCCGACGATTTCCGTCGTACCAATCCACGCTTCTCGGGGGAAAATTTCGGCAAAAACCTGCAACTGGTAGAGAAAATTAACCAACTGGCGCAGGAAAAACAGGTGACGCCATCACAGCTGGCGCTGGCATGGGTATTGGCACAGGGTGAACATATTGTGCCGATTCCAGGCACCAAGCGCCGCCGCTATCTGGAAGAGAACGTCGCGGCGCTGGATGTCACGCTGACGAAAGAGGAACTGGCCGCCATTGATGCTATTTTCCCACCCGATGCCGCAGCAGGTGAACGCTACGGCAAGGAGAGCATGGCGGCACTGAATCAATAGAAGAAGTATCAGTAATAAGGATTACCGACGACGACCTTTGCTTCCTGTGCGCGGCGGACGACCGACGGTGGCCTGATACACCTTGAAGCGTCCGGTCTGCGCCAGCACTTCATGGCTACCAAAGGCGGCATCTAACAGCGCCGGATAAGGCAGGAAGGCGTTAGCGACGATGCGTAACTGTCCGCCAATCGGTAGATGGGTCACCGCACCACGAATCAGCATTTCCGCGGCTTGCAGGCTGGTCTGTAAGCCGTCATGGAACGGCGGATTAGACACGATCATATCGAAGCGGCCGTCGATGTCTGAGTAAACATTACTCGCAATCACGCTGCCTTCTAACGCATTCGCCGCCAGCGTTGCCTTGCTGGATTCGACAGCGGCTGCACTGACATCACTCAGCGTCAGGCGAATTTTCGGCGACTGTTTCGCCAGTACCGATGCCAATACGCCCGCACCGCAGGCGATATCCAGCACTTTGCCTTTCATGTGCGGCTCAAACGTAGACAGCAGCAGTCGGCTACCCGGATCCAGATCATCACGACTGAAGACACCCGGAAGCGTTTTGACGGTCACGCCGTCCGTCACATACTCGTCCCACCACTCATCCAGCGTGAAGCTGGCCTGCTTATCAATCCGACCGTGGTAAAGCCCGCAGCGACGTGCGCTGTCGATTTTTACCAGCTCAACGAAGTCAGACAGCACAATTTCAGCACTACGCACGCCGCTGCGGTTTTCCCCAACAACGAAGATTTCCGTACCGACCGGCATCAGAGACAGCAGGTTACGCAGTTGGAATTCCGCTTCCTGTTTGCTCTTCGGCCAGTAATAAATCAGCGTGTCGCTATCCGCCACCAGCGCCGCATCCGCGACCAGACCATATTGAGCGTTATCCCCAAGTGGCTTTGCCATCTGTTGCCAGTGGTGATATTGGTTGCAATGGACACGCACTGACGCCGCCTCAAATTGTGCGGGCAGGGTATCCTGCAAATCACCGGCAAACAGAACTCGGCGTGAAAGAAATTCGTCACTATGGCGCAGTATGACTTCACTGGCGGGGGTTAATGCGGACATCAGGCTACGGCTCCTTAATCATTGAACGGGGGATTATATACGCTTCGTCCCCGAAGTTGCAGAGCGGAGAGGAAATAACCGCACCGACGTTGGCGCAGTCTGACGGGGTTTGTTAGCATAGGCACGAATCATTTTCTCGCACGCCAGACAGGATAACGCATGGAATCAAGACGTGACAGGCTGCTACAGCAACTGGGGATTACGCAGTGGACGCTGCGTCGCCCGACGGTGCTGCAAGGCGAAATCGCCGTCAGTCTGCCCGAACAGGTGCGTCTGGTGATTGTCTCCGCCGAGCCGCTGGCCGATGATGAACCACTGCTGACCGACGTTCTGCACAGTCTGGCGCTCACTCCCGCGCAAGCCTATCGCCTGACGCCGCAGCAGATCGAGATGTTGCCCGCCGACGCGCACTGCCATAGCTGGCGGTTGGGCATCGCGGAACCCATTGCGCTACAGGGTGTTCAGCTTTCCAGCCCTCTGCTTTCCGAACTTTATCAAAATGCCGACGCCAAACGGGCGCTGTGGCAACAGATCTGTGAACATGAACACGATATCTTCTCTGACGCCAGCCGATCTGGCACAAGCCTTTAAAATTGAACAAGTCAGCCACGCCTTTCCCTGGTCGGAAAAGACGTTTGTCAGCAATCAAGGTGAGCGTTATTTCAACATCAAACTGGAGCATGACGGGCAGCTTGCCGCTTACGCCATCACTCAGGTCGTGCTGGATGAAGCGACGTTGTTCAATATCGCGGTACACCCCGACCACCAGCGTCAAGGGCTGGGTCGCCAGCTATTGGAACACCTGATCGACGAAATGGAACGCCGCGGCATTCTGACGCTGTGGCTGGAAGTCCGCGAGTCAAACGCGCGAGCCATCGCGCTTTATGAGAGTCTGGGATTTAACGAAGTCTCCGTGCGCCGGGATTATTACCCCACGGCCCAGGGTCGGGAAGACGCCATTCTCATGGCGCTGCCGCTCGGCTAACCTCTTTACCTACGGCGCTCGCTACTCGGCGGGTGCCATTGGGTGCCATTGGGTGCCATTGGGTGCCATAATGTGCGCCCCATCCCGCTCTGCCTTTTTTTCTGATAGAAAAATCCCCGCAACGTGATCGCTATAAATAAAACCTTGTTTCTTTTTTATCACAATGAGATTCCATTTCATGTTTCTGGTTTGCAGGCATGCATGGTTTATCCGTTATCTACGAGGAATAATATGAAAAAATACACTCTGGCTACGACGCTCCTGTGCGGTTTATTCTCTCTTTCCGCTCACGCGGTACAAGTAACGGCGGTGACAGCTTCCGCTTATGATTCAGACAAGGGCCACAAACCTGCCAACATTGCCGATGGCGACGTAAAAACGCGCTGGGCGGCAAATGGTGAGAGCTGGGTTCAGGTAGAACTGGATAAAGAACAGTCGGTTGAAAACTTTGTTCTGGTTCCTTTCAAAGCGGACGAGCGCAAACTGAAATTCTCCGTTTCCTACTCCACCGACGGGAAAACCTGGCAAAAACTGGCTGACAATCTGGTCACCTCCAACAATGCCAAAGACGGTGAAAAATTCACCTTCCCTGCCGTGAAAGCGAAATTCTTCAAGCTGGATACGTTCGGCACCGATGTGAACAAATGGAGTGCCATCAACGAGATCAGCTTTAACAGTGCCGCACAGGTTCCGGCTCAGGCCATCAAGTAACGTGCTGGAATCGTCTGGCGCTTAGGTCAGTCGATTCCGCTGTCGTTGAACGCACCACGCCCGATACGGCTATCGAGTGTGGTGCATTCCAACCTTGCGCCCCCTGCATGCTTACCGCTTCCCTCACCTTCCCCTCCGACACCGTTATCCACATTTTCCTTAGCGTTGAAATAAAAATCATTCTCAATTAATATGCGCCTGAAATTTGACCTCCTATCGCTCCGTTTCAGGCACCAGACATGTCATCAGCCAATATTGATACCTCATCAGATCTGCATCAGCTCTATTGTCAGCATCATGGCTGGTTACAGGGGCTATTGCGCAAACGGCTGGGGAATCTGTGTGATGCGGCCGATCTGGCGCAGGATGTATTTTTACGGCTCTTACTGAAACCACGCCAGTTTGACAGCCACGCGGGGGCGCGGGCTTATATGAGCGTAATGGCGCAAGGCATGTGTGTCGACCTCTGGCGCAAACGGGAAATTGAACGCGCCTGGCTCACCTCGCTGGCCGAACAGCCAGAACCGGTTGCGCTGTCGGCGGAAGACAGCAACATCATTCTCGAAACCCTGTATCAGGTCGATGCCATGCTGCGAGCGCTGCCAGAGAAGGTACGCGCGGCCTTTATCATGGCGCAGGTACAGGGGTTACCCTATCGAGACATTGCCGAAACGCTGGGCGTTTCCGAGCGCATGGTGAAAAAATACATGGCACAGGCCATGCTGCATTGTGTGCTGTTGGAAGCGGAGATAGACGCGGACGGTCAGGCCGTTGATTCATGAATAAGCCCAGCTTCATCGCCTTGCAGCAGGCATCGCAATGGTACGCCCAACTGTGCGATCGGGAACCTGACGATGAACACTACCACCACTGGCAGCGTTGGATGGACGAAAGCGAGGAACACCGTCAGGCCTGGGAGTACGTGCAAACGGTCAGCCAGCGCTTCCAACCGCTGCGTGGCGACGGCCAGCAGCCCGCGCTGAATACGCTACTGCACCAACCTGCGCCGATGACACGCCGCCGTGCGCTCAAGCTCGCCGCGCTACTCAGCACCGGTTCACTGCTTTCCTGGCTGACTTACCGCCATACGCCGCTAAAAGACTCGCTGCTGGCGATGACGGCCGATCATCACAGCGCGGTTGGAGAAATCAAACCGCTCACCTTACCGGACAACACCCGACTGTGGCTGAACACCGCCAGCGCGATTGATATCCGCTACAGCGACCAGCGGCGGGAAATTGCCCTGCTGGCGGGGGATATTCTGATTGAGACCGCCGCCGACGCTCGCCCCTTCTTCGTCACCACCGCGCAAGGGCGTATGCAGGCGCTGGGCACGCGCTTCAGCGTCGCGCAGGAACCAGACGCTACCACGCTCACCGTTTACCAACACGCGGTTGAGATCAGCGCCACATCCGCCTCCGCCACACGTCGGGTTAATGCGGGCTATCACCTGCGCTTTAACGCCGATGGTCAGGGTAACATCGTGCCCAACCAGCAGAATGATGCCGACTGGTCACACGGCGTGCTCCAGGCGGACAACATGCCGTTGGGAGAGGTCGTGGCACAGCTGTCCCGCTATCGCCGCGGCTATCTGGCGTGCCAGCCTGCCATCGCGGATTTACGTGTGATGGGTACTTTCCCCTTAACCGATACCGACATGGCACTGAACATGCTGGCGCAGGCCTTCCCGGTCCGCATCCAGCGGCGTTTTCCGTGGTGGGTAACCGTCGAGCCGCGCTGATATCACCTTCTTTTTTAGATGCAGACAAAAAATTTGCTCTTTTGAGTTCCCCTTTCTCCGCGGTCGTTCGATTCACAGTAAAACCACCAATTTTTACTCTGGGTCAGAAGGCGAATTTTCATGGCATTGATTCCATTTTTCTCTACACAGCGCACTCCTTCCAAACTGGCAATTGTCGTTCATCTGTTGCTGTGCGGCGCACCGCTACTCGCGAATTCCACCGCAATCGCAGCAGAAACGACAGCCGCAGCGACCACCAAAACCTACGCGATTTCTGCCGGGCCACTTAACCAGCAGCTAAACCAGTTTGCTGCCCAGTCGGGCGTTTATCTGGTCGGTGATGCACAGCTGACGACAGGCAAAGCAGGGAAATCCCTGCAAGGGAACTACAGCGTGGAGGACGGATTTGCGGCGCTGCTGGCAGGAAGCGGGCTTCAGGTGATTCCGCAGCCTAATAGCGTTTGGCGCTTGCAGAGAATACCGCAAGGGGATGAGATGCTGGTCGTGGCAGGTGTCAACCGCAACGGCGTGACCGAAGGCACTCAATCCTACACCACGCGCAGCATGAATACCGCGACACAGCTGAATCTGTCACCGCGAGAAACGCCGCAGTCGGTGAGCGTCGTGACACGCCAGCGCATGGACGATCAGAACATGACCTCACTGGATGAGGCCATGAAACAAACCACCGGCATTAACGTGGTCAATCAAAACAGCTATCAGGTGAAGTACGAATCGCGTGCTTTCGTGATGGATAATATCAAGGAAGACGGCGTGAACTTCTCCAGCCAGAACAGCGTCTCCAACATGGGTGCAGTTCAGTCCTCCAGCGAATCACCCGATCTGGCGATTTATGACCGCGTCGAAATCCTGCGCGGCGCGTCCGGCCTGTCACAAGGCAATGGCGAACCCGGCGGCACCGTTAATCTGGTGCGCAAGCAGCCTACTCACAATTTTCAGGCATCCGGCAGCGTTGGCGCAGGCAGTTGGGATAATTACCGCAGCGAGCTCGATGTTTCCGGGCCGCTAAACGACGATGCCAGCCTGCGCGGCCGTCTCGTTGGCGTTTATCAGGATAAACAAAGCTTTAAAGATTACGAGCACAGTGAAAGAAAAGTGCTGTTCGGTACGCTGGCCTACGACCTGACGCCGTCCACTACAGTCACTGGCGGCATCAACTGGCAAAAGACCCGGGGCGTGCCTGATGTCTATGGCATCCCGTTCGCCACCAATAAAAGCAGCCTGAACCTGCCGCGATCCACCTATCTGGGCGCCAGCTGGAACCGTGTTGAATTTGAAAAAATTAACCCGTTTGTCGAACTGGAGCACCACTTCGATAACGACTGGACGCTGAAAACCGCGCTGAACTATATCCACTCCCGCGCAGCAAGCAGCTATATCGGTATCATGAACGGCACCAGCGGCGTCAATCCGGCAACGGGGACGTCATCGCTAAACAATAATCTGCGCTACGACAATAAGGCTGAACAGTGGGGTTACAACCTGAGCCTGAACGGTCCGTTCGAGCTATTGGGGCGTAATCATGAACTGGTGGTGGGCGGTGATTATCAAAAAGAGAATTTCGATAACAACCACATCCGCATCAACAACACCAGCAGCGTGAATATTTTCAACTGGCAGCCGAATTCGTTGGCAGAACCAGACTGGTCAAATACGAGTCTCTACAACAACCACTATAACGACCGCTTTAATCTGTATCAGCGCGGCGCGTTCGCCACGGCCAGATTCGAACTGGCGGATGACTGGAAGCTGATTCTGGGCGGCCGTTACAGCGCCTACAGCTATGACGAGTATTTCACTAACCATCTCCGCAATACCTCCTCACTCAGCAGCCTGCATGCCAGCAATGAGTTTGTGCCTTACGGCGGTCTGCTGTGGGACTTTGCCGACAACTACACCTGGTACCTGAGCTACGCCGAGATCTACAAGCCGCAGAGCGAAAAAGATCGCAACGGTAAGCTGCTGCCCGCCATTACCGGCACCAACTATGAAACTGGCGTGAAGGGCGAGTTCTTTGATGGCGATCTGAATAGCTCGCTGGCGCTGTTCCGCATCATTCAGGCGAACCGTGCGATGGCCGTGGCGGATAGTTCAGTTTGCCTGATCGGGACAAGCTGCTCGCAAGCTCAAGGCGAAGTACGTAGTCAGGGTGTGGAGCTGGATGTCACAGGCAAACTGGCCGAAGGCTGGCAGATTCAGGCGGGTTATACCCTGACCAACAGTAAATATCTTGAAGGTAGCGCGAGCGAAAGAGCGGCACAGTTCAGCCCGCGTACGCCGAAACATATGTTCAAACTCTACACCTCATACAATCTGCCGGGTGAGTTGAACCAATGGACGATTGGCGCAGGCATAACGGCGCAGACCGAGACACAAACCTACCCTAATCGGGTTTATGGTCTGCATCAGGGCGGTTACACCCTGTTTAACGCCAATGTCCGCTATCAGTACAGCAAAAACCTGAGCTTCAATCTGGTGGGCAATAATCTGACGGATAAAACCTACTACTTAAACCTGAACAACCGCCATCTTAGCGGCAACAACTATTACGGCGACCCGCGTAATTTCATGCTAACCGCGAAGTGGAATTTCTAAGCGAGCACGCCTGCCAGCCGAGGCTGGCAGGCCATCGCCTCACCCATTATGCAAACGCTTAAACGCTTTTATGCACTGGTCGCACCTTTCTGGCTGACCACGCGAGCCACGCTGCTCTGGTTGCTACTGCTGCTGATTATGAGCCTGACGCTCTCTGTCGTGTGGATCAGTGTGCAGTACAACAACTGGAGCCGGGATTTTTACGACGCGCTGGCCGACTACTTTCAGCACGCGTCAATCTACGACATGGCCGTGCGCTATCTGGCCTATACGCTGCTGTTCGTGCTGGTGATCATCTGTGGCAACTGGCTCAAGAAACAGCTGATTATCCGCTGGCGCGATACCATGGCGCATCAGTATGAGCAGGATTGGCTGCGTAATCATGCCCACTATCAGCTCAGCGCCGGGCTGGATAACCCCGATCAGCGCATCGCGGAAGATATCCGTCTGCTGATCGAACAGAGTCTCGAACTCCTGCTTTCGCTGCTGAAAAATACCGCCCGTTTTTTCTCTTTCATCGCCATTCTCTGGCAGCTTTCCGGCGTCCATACCTTCACGCTAATCGGTTATACCATCACGGTACACGGCTATCTGGTGTGGATCGCGCTGGTTTACGCCGCAGTAGCCAGCGTGGTGACGCACCTGCTAGGGCATCGCCTGCACAAGCTGAATATTGAACGTCAGCAGGCAGAAGCCGACTACCGCGCCACGCTGCTGCGGGTGCGAGACAACAGCGAGCAAATCGCGTTTTACCAAGGGAGCGACGCCGAGCAGCAGCGGATGCGGCAACACTTCCTGCCCATCGTGCAAAATTGGCAGCGTTTAATGACGCGAGAATTCCGGCTGGAAAGCTTTACGACCAGCTATTTCCGTTTCAGCCTGATTATTCCGGTTTTCGCTACCCTGCCACTGTTTCTCGCCCGTCAGGTTAGCCTCGGGGCGATTATGCAGGCGCGATCCGCCTTCGGTTATGTGCTGGATGCCTTTGGCTGGTTTATCGATGCCTATCGCCAGTTGGTTCAGTGGTCTTCTACGATTGAACGGCTGTGGGAATTCCAGCACCGCTTACAGCAATTACCGACGCCAGAGGAACCGCTCCATGAAGGCCATGCTCTGCACATCAACGCGCTGTCAGTCTCGCGCCCCGAAGGGTCACCGTACTTCTCCCCGCTGACGCTCACGCTTCAGGCTGGCGAATGGGCGGTACTCAGCGCAGTCAGCGGCAGTGGAAAAACCACGCTGCTGCGGGCGCTGGCGGGGCTGTGGCCAACCTCGCAAGGAGAGAGGCATTTCCCTGCGGGCCGCGCGCTGTTTTTACCGCAAAAGGCCTATTTACCGCAGGACACGCTGCGTCAGGTACTGTGTTATCCGCAGGCACAGTTAGCGGATACCGCACGGTTGATCGCGGTACTAGAACAAACCGGGCTGGCCGCGCTGATTCCCCGTCTGGACGACAAGGCGAACTGGAGCCGGGAACTATCAGGCGGTGAACAACAGCGTCTGTCGCTCGCGCGTGCGTTACTGCTGCGCCCGACGCTACTTTGTCTGGATGAGGCCACCAGCCAGCTCGACGACGCAGCGGCGCTTCAACTACTAGAACACATCAGGACTACGCTGCCACAAACCATTGTTTTGGCCGTCAGCCATCAGCCTGCCGTACTGGCCAGTTTCAAACATCAGGTACGGTTAACGCCACTTGCACCAGAGAAGAAAGCGCACACAGAGAACCGTATTGTCGATCCTTCTGTTGCGCCGCCAGCGGCGGATGTACAGCAGGTTGCTTACGGAAGGATTTGAAAGGCACCGTTTGAAGGAAACGATGTGAAGGAAACAGCAGGAAAATGGAGCCCGGAGCTGATGTCCGGGCTGTCGTGATGTTACTCGTTATCGCCCAGTAGAACGGATTCCAGCGCGATTTCGATCATCTCGTTGAACGTGTTTTGACGCTCTTCTGACGTGGTTTGTGCACCGGTACGAATGTGGTCAGAAACGGTACAGATTGCCAGCGCTTTCGCACCGAACTCAGCCGCGACGCCATAGATACCGGCCGCTTCCATTTCCACACCCAGA
Source organism: Pectobacterium carotovorum (assembly GCA_016415585.1). Classification (NCBI taxonomy): domain Bacteria; kingdom Pseudomonadati; phylum Pseudomonadota; class Gammaproteobacteria; order Enterobacterales; family Pectobacteriaceae; genus Pectobacterium; species Pectobacterium carotovorum. Next base: position 4,042,410 of record CP066552.1, read on the forward strand.
ATGCCGTATTTTTCCATCACGTCGAACATCTGCGGATCTGGCGTGTAGAACAGATCGGCGGAGAAGATGTTACCGACGCGGACAGAAACATCGCGTGCTTTGGCAGCATCAACGGCATTACGCACCATATCGAAATCGGCAATCGCCGCGTAGTCGTGATCTTTGAAACGCATACGGTTCACTTTGGAATCCGTACAGGCACCCATGCCGATTACCACGTCGCGCAGCTTAACATCTTCACGTACCGCACCGCAGGAACCCACACGAATGATCTTCTTCACGCCGAATTCGGTGATCAGTTCTTTCGCATAAATTGAGCAGGATGGGATACCCATACCGTGGCCCATTACCGAAATTTTACGGCCTTTGTAAGTCCCGGTGAACCCTAACATGCCACGCACGTTGTTCACTTCGCGGGCATCATCCAGAAAGGTTTCTGCAATGTACTTAGCACGCAGCGGGTCGCCCGGCATCAGTACAACGTCCGCGAAATCACCCATTTCTGCATTAATATGTGGCGTAGCCATGCGTTTATTCCTTAATTAATCAAGTTTCACGTAAAAAACGGTGTGTTTTACAGTATCGATTTGCCGTAGTCCATAGGCGACAGGCCAAAGTAGGCCGCGACCGTCTGCCCGATATCGGCGAAGGTTTCACGGTGGCCATATGACCCTGGCTTCACGTTCGGGCCATAGATCAATACTGGGACGTTCTCACGGGTGTGATCGGTGCCATGCCAGCTCGGATCACAGCCGTGGTCAGCCGTCAGAATCAGGATGTCGTCACCCTTCACGCGGGACAGCATTTCTGGCAGGCGACGGTCAAACAGCTCCAGCGCGGCAGCGTAGCCCGGAATATCACGGCGGTGGCCGTAGGCAGAGTCGAAATCAACAAAGTTGGTAAACACGATAGTGTTGTCGCCCGCGCTATCCATTTCTTTCAGCGTGGCGTCAAACAGCGCATCGATGCCAGTGGCTTTCACTTTCTTGGTAATGCCGACCTGCGCGTAGATGTCCGCAATTTTACCGACGGAAACCACTTCACCGCCTTTTTCATCCACCATTTTTTTCAGGATAGTTGGCGCAGGCGGTTCAACAGCCAGATCGTGACGGTTGCCAGTACGCTCGAAGTTGCCGGGTTTATCACCGATAAACGGACGTGCGATCACGCGCCCGATGTTGTAATTCCCTTCGGTCAGCTCTTCACGGGCGATTTCACACAGCTCGTACAGCTTATCCAGACCGAACGTTTCTTCATGGCAGGCAATCTGAAACACCGAATCCGCAGAGGTGTAGAAAATTGGCTTGCCGGTTTTCATATGTTCTTCAGCCAGTTGATCCAGAATCACCGTACCGGAAGAGTGGCAGTTGCCCAGATAGCCCGGCAGATTGGCGCGTTTTACCAGCTTATCCAGCAGTTCCTGCGGAAAACTGTTTTCTTCATCTTTAAAATAGCCCCAGTCGAACAGGACAGGCACTCCGGCAATTTCCCAGTGACCAGACGGCGTATCTTTACCCGAGGAGATTTCGCTGGCGTGCGCGTAAGCACCGATGATGTCTGCGTTTTCATCCAGCCCTGCCGGGAACGTCCCCGTTGAGGCCTCAGCAGCTTTACCCAGCCCCAGACGGCTCAGGTTAGGCAAATGCAGCTTGCCGCTGCGCCCTTTATCCGCCGTCCCTGCTGCACACGCCTGAGCGATATGACCCAGCGTATCCGAACCCACATCGCCAAAACGTTCTGCATCAGCACTGCTGCCGATCCCAAACGAGTCAAGCACCATAATATATGCACGTTTCATTCTTTTTCTCCTGCGCAGCTATGCGCTAACGCCCTGCCGACAGGCAGGGGAAAATCAATTCAAGACGACCACTAACCGGCCCTGTGCGATCACGCTTCTGCGCTCACTCGACGATAGACCATCGGGGTCTTTTCTGGTGCCGTGTCGCCCAGTTGGATCGCAGCACGGACTTCATTCGCCGCCTGCTGCCACTGCGCTTCCGTATTGGCGTGGATCACCGCCAGCGGGCGCTGCGCATCAACGCGCTCACCCAAACTGATCATGCTATCCAGACCGACGCTGTAATCGATCGTATCCGTGGCCTGACGGCGTCCGCCGCCCAGCGATACGACTGCCATACCCAGCGCGCGCGTATCCATTGCGGTCACAATGCCTTCACGCGTCGCGAACACCGGCTTACTTAGTGTCGCCACCGGCAGGTAACGATCGTAGTGTTCGACAAAATCGCCCGGGCCACGCTGTGCGGCGACCATGCGACCAAAGACTTCGGCAGCTTTGCCGTTATCCAATACGGCTTGCAGACGTGAATGCGCGTCGTCCGCCGAGCTTGCCAGTCCGCCCGCCAGCAGCATCTCGCCACATAGCGCCATAGTAACATCATACAGGCGTGGATTGCGGCTCTCCCCCGTCAGGAAACGCACGGCTTCTCGCACTTCCAGCGCGTTACCCGCACTCGAGGCCAGCACCTGATTCATGTCAGTCAGCAATGCGCTGGTGCGACATCCCGCGTTATTTGCTACGCCGACAATCGCCTGTGCCAGCTGTTCGGACAGTTCATAGGTCGGCATAAACGCCCCGGACCCCACTTTGACGTCCATCACCAGCGCATCCAGCCCTTCCGCCAGCTTCTTCGCCAGAATCGACGCAGTGATCAGCGGGATTGAATCGACCGTAGCGGTAATGTCACGCGTGGCGTAAAAGCGTTTATCCGCCGGAGCCAGCGAGGAAGTCTGCCCAATGATCGCAACACCAACCTGCTGAATGATGCGACGAAAATCTTCATCGTTCGGGAAAATATCCAGTCCCGGAATCGCTTCAAGTTTATCTAACGTGCCGCCGGTATGCCCTAAGCCGCGCCCAGAGATCATCGGGACGTAACCCCCACAGGCGGCAACCATCGGCCCCAGCATCAACGAGGTGACATCCCCGACGCCGCCGGTAGAGTGTTTGTCCACCAGCGGGCCGTTCAGGTTCAGACTCTTCCAGTCCAGTACCGTGCCGGAGTCACGCATCGCCAACGTCAGCGCCACGCGCTCATCCATCGACATGTCGTGAAAATAAATGGTCATTGCCAGTGCTGCTATCTGGCCTTCAGAGACGGTATTGTCACGAATACCATTGATAAAGAAGCGGATTTCCTCTTCGCTCAGAGCTTTTCCATCACGCTTCTTACGAATAATTTCTTGAATCAGAAACAAGGTCTGTACTCCTGATGAATTCTGATATGGCTCAGCAGCCTGTCGCTGCGAGCACATTTGCTGTGAACAAAATCGTACGCTGTGTGCACGTAATTAGTAGCCGCCCTGCGGAGCCGCTGTCGCGTGGCCAAGCGTTGTCAGCAGGCTCGCCAGTAGACTGGATGCGCCAAAGCGAAAATGCTGCGCCGTCGCCCATTCAGCGCCCATGATATCGTCCGCCAGTTGCAGGTAGATGGCGGCATCTTCCGCGTTACGCACGCCGCCCGCCGCTTTAAAGCCAACGCGCTCTCCCACGCCTTTATCGCGTATCGCCTTCAGCATGATCGCCGCACTTTCTGGCGTCGCGTTCACCGGCACTTTACCAGTCGAGGTTTTAATGAAATCGGCCCCCGCATCGATGGCAATCTCGCTCGCCTGACGGATCAGCGCTTCTTGTTTTAGCTCACCCGTTTCGATGATCACCTTCAGCAGCACATGGGCATCCTGACACACGGCTTTACATGCCTGCACCAGCTCAAAACCGATTTGAGCGTTGCCAGCTATCAGTGCGCGGTAAGGGAATACGACATCAACTTCATCAGCACCGTAGGCTATCGCTGCCTTGGTTTCCGCAACAGCAATGCCCACATCATCATTGCCGTGCGGGAAGTTGGTCACCGTCGCGATGCGGATATCCGGCGTACCCTGCTCACGCAGGATCTTTTTCGCCAGAGGGATAAAACGTGGATAGATACAGATAGCAGCAGTTTTCCCTGCCGGGCTGTTTGCCTGACGGCAGAGTGCCGTCACTTTTTCATCCGTATCATCCTCATTCAGCGTGGTTAAATCCATCAGCGCCAGCGCGCGTTGCGCGGCCGTGGTCAGCTTGGTCATACAACACTCCAACTCGTCAGCCGGTCTAACCGACCCTGAACATTAACTGGTGTAAACCAGCACGTTTGGCGAGCGGACTTGGTTCCTTGAAGATAGCGCTCAGGAGAAACAACCTGTAGCGGCACCGAGATCCTTCTCACCGCAATCAGCCTTCCTTTACCTTTCATTCTGTGATTATTTCAACACCGAAAGAACGACATCGAAAGAAACTATTTATTCATCAAACAATTATTCATCAAACAAAAAATTATTCATCAGACAACAAACGATTCATCGGATATTTGAACACGCCATGCCGGACTATTTTGTGCATCCACTCACACTTGATGTAAGAGAAATGCAATAGATAGTGATTATATGTGATTTTTATCACACATACTTCTCCAGATAAGATGCGTTCGATGAATTAACAGTGACAACCTTGTCGGCCAGATGATCCCTCTATATCGGGAAAAAGAGGCGGCAGCACACGGTCGAAGATCGCCCGACGCTTCTGGTTGAAGTCATATAATAAGCATAGCGGCTTCTCCCTAGGTACAGAGAGAAACCGCTGGCAGAGCAGGAAATTATTTCCCTGCGGAAAGGTGGCAATCCGCAAAACAACAGCAACGTGCTACTTCACGCAGCAGGATAAGCGCCCTAAACTGAGCGCTAACACGACTGTTTCCGAGAAGCCGCAGACAACGCAATGACTGAACACGCCGAAGATTCTCACTGGTATCTGTACATACTGCGCACGGTCGCTGGGTCGCTGTACACGGGTATCACGACAGATGTCAGCCGCCGCCTGAATCAGCATCAAACGGGAAAAGGGGCAAAAGCACTGCGGGGAAAAGGCGAGTTAACGCTGGTGTTTCACTGTCTGGTGGGCGATCGCTCAGACGCACTCAAACTGGAATATCGCATTAAGCAGTTGAGCAAAAACCAAAAAGAAAGGCTGGTACAAGACCAGCCCAAGACGCTTTGTATCTCAAACAATTTGTATTGATACGCTATCGGCTAACGAATCACGCTAGAGAAAGCGGTTAAACGGTTCAGCGTATTCCACCAGCCCGCTCGCGCTTTCAAACCCGCTTTCGCCCTCAGGACGACCTTCACCGACGACATGGTTATCCGCCAGCGGATAGACCTGAAAAGCCGATGCACTGCCCGGCCAGCGGCAGTACAACTGATGATCTGTAGCCGGAACGAAGCCAAAACGAGAATAGTACGTAGGCTCACCCAGCACGACGACGGCGGTATAGCTAAATTCATTCAGCGCATCCAGCCCTTCGTAGACCAGCTTCTCCCCCACGCCTTGCCGACGCAGGCTTTCGTCTACCGCCAACGGCGCAAGCGCCACCCACTGGCGATCCTCACCGTCGATCAGCACCGGGCTGAATGCCGCGTAGCCCACCACACCACCTTCATCGTCAGTCGCCACAACGCCGAGCGTCAATAAGCCATCTTCACGCAGTTGATGAACCAGATCCGCTTCCGCGCCCGTTGGAAAAGCACGGCGCAATAAGTTGTCGATCCCTGCGGCATCAACGGGAATTTCCACCCGAACTAGCATGATACTGGCGTGTGATTCGTTGGTTGCACTACGCCCTCCTGTAAGCCAGCTTCAACAAAGTTCGCCAGTTGCAGCAGGCCAATGCGCAGCGGCGCAGGCATAGATTCCAGCTCAATGGCGTCCATCAGGTTCTTCACATACAACCCTAACTCGGTATCGCCCTCAATGCGCAGACGACGCTGGAAAAAGAGCGTATCAGGATCTTCTTTACGCGCGGCAATCAAAATCAGATCGTTCGCGTCTGCGCTGAAGCTGACATCCGGCGTCTCAGCATGACTCACGACCAGACGCCCGTCGCGCAGCGTCATAAACCACTGCAAGCCAACGTCACGCACCTCAATTTTCAGCCAGCGGCTTTCGAGAAATGCCAGATCGCCCTCTTCCAGCGCCTGACGGAACTGCCAGCCCAACATCTGTTCCAAAACCTGACGCTGTAGCGCAAAGGGAGTGAACTTGAGTGGCTTACCTAATAAGCTCGGTCCCTGACGCACAATCTGCGCTCGTAGTTTTTCCAACACTGGCGTACTCCTCTTAAAGCAATCTGACTGTTCAGATAATCTGCAAACATTTTGCCACATCCACCGCACGCGGCAGAGGTCTATGTCAATAATTTAGTCGGTTATCCGATTATGCCCAACAGATTTTGTCCTTGCGCGACGATTAGCACCATAAACTGCCTTAAATCAAAGTCCTTACCGATTTGGTTAATTAAGATTCCCAATCATTAACAACATTCACCGACTGATAAAAAATCGCTTACGGCAACCCGCAAGGGCGAGAGGCTGAATGCCCGTCATAAACGCGATCGTCAGTCTGAACATCATTGATCGTACCGAGCAGCTACGGCCCCGAAGGGATTAATGAAGGATTGTGTATGGAACTGCTTTGCCCCGCTGGCAACCTGCCAGCACTGAAAGCTGCCATCGATAATGGCGCAGATGCGGTCTATATCGGCCTAAAAGATGACACCAACGCACGTCATTTTGCCGGGCTGAATTTTACCGATAAGAAGCTACAGGAAGCGCGCGAGTACGTGCACCGCCACCGGCGTAAGCTGCACATCGCCATCAATACGTTTGCTCACCCGGACGGTTATCAGCGCTGGCAGCGCGCCGTGGACATGGCCGCGCAGATCGGGGCCGACGTGCTGATCCTCGCCGATCTCGCCATGCTGGAATATGCCGCCGAGCGCTATCCCCACATTGAGCGTCACGTGTCGGTTCAGGCTTCCGCGACAAACACCGAAGCGATCCGTTTCTATCATCGCCATTTCGATGTCTCACGCATCGTACTACCGCGCGTGCTGTCCATTCATCAAGTGAAACAAATCGCTCGTACCAGCCCCGTGCCGCTCGAAGTGTTCGCCTTCGGCAGCCTGTGTATCATGGCGGAAGGCCGCTGCTATCTCTCTTCTTATCTGACCGGCGAATCACCGAATACCGTGGGTGCCTGCTCGCCAGCGCGATTTGTACGCTGGCAGCAGACCGAAAACGGTATGGAATCACGCCTGAACAACATCCTGATCGATCGCTATCAGGACGATGAAAACGCTGGTTACCCCACACTGTGCAAAGGCCGTTATGTAGTCGATGGACAGCGCTACCATGCTCTGGAAGAACCAACCAGCCTGAACACGCTGGAACTGCTGCCTGAATTGATGGCTGCCAATATTGCCTCTGTGAAGATAGAAGGCCGCCAGCGCAGCCCGGCCTACGTCAGCCAGATTACGCAGGTGTGGCGACAGGCTATCGATCGCTGCCGCGCCAATCCTGACACATTCGTTCCCACTCAGGCCTGGATGGATGCGTTAGGTGCGGTGGCAGAAGGCACGCAGACCACGCTTGGCGCTTATCACCGTAAATGGCAGTAGCAGGAGAACACATGAAATACGCATTAGGGAATATCCTCTACTATTGGCCGAAAGAGGATGTTGAGGCGTTTTATCAGGCCGCGGTGAACAGCAGCGCCGATATCATTTATCTCGGCGAAACGGTGTGCAGCAAACGCCGTTTGATGAAGGTGGCGGACTGGTTCAACGTTGCCCGCGAGGTCGCCAACAGCGGTAAGCAGGTGGTGATCTCTACGCTCGCGCTCTTACAAGCGCCGTCTGAACTTACCGAGCTAAAACGCTATGTGGAGAACGGCGAGTTCTTGCTGGAAGCGAACGATCTGGGCGCAGTTAATATCGCCGCCGAACGTAACCTGCCGTTTGTCGCCGGACACGCACTCAACTGCTACAACGCGTACACCCTGCGAGTTCTGCATAAACAAGGCATGGTGCGCTGGTGCATGCCAGTTGAGCTATCTCGAGACTGGCTGCAAAACTTGCTGAATCAGTGTGACGAGCTTGGCTTTCGCCATCAGTTTGAAGTGGAAGTGCTCAGCTACGGCCATTTACCGTTAGCCTATTCCGCCCGCTGCTTTACCGCCCGCTCAGAAGATCGGCCGAAGGATGAATGCGAAACCTGCTGCCTCAGCTATCCACAAGGCAGAAAAATGCTGTCGCAGGAGAACCAGCAGGTGTTTGTCCTCAATGGCATTCAGACGCAAAGCGGCTATTGCTACAACCTCGGCAACGAACTGGCATCAATGCAGGATCTGGTCGATATTGTCCGGCTGTCCCCGAACGATATCAGTACCCCAGCGATGCTGGATAAATTCCGCGCTAACGAACAAGGCAATGCACCATTAACGCTGGAAAATCAGGCAGATTGCAACGGCTACTGGCGCCGCGTCGCCGGCCTTGAACTCGTTCAGTAACTCATTTCCTATCAGGGCGGTCAGCCGCCCTTTTCTCAAACGCACCTTTTGAATTACGCATAACAGACACATTCCCTCATACTGCTCTGACTTTCATCATTGACTGACGGCGTTAGCATCCACCGTGATGGGTGGAGTCAGTGAACAACAAAGTGAGCCATATTATGTCCACACCTTCTCAATCCACCGTGTTTTCCGTCCTCGATCTTGCGCCTATTCCGCAGGGTGCAACAGCGCGTGACGCCTTCCATCGCTCGCTAGATCTGGCGCAACAGACAGAAAAATGGGGCTATCACCGCTATTGGCTGGCGGAACATCACAGCATGACGGGTATCGCCAGCGCGGCGACGTCGGTGCTGCTCGGCTATCTTGCCTCGGGTACACAACGCATCCGTCTCGGCTCCGGCGGCGTGATGCTACCGAACCACTCACCGCTCGTCATCGCCGAGCAGTTCGGTACGCTGGAATCGCTGTATCCTGGCCGTATCGATTTGGGATTAGGTCGCGCACCCGGCACCGACCAGCGCACCATGATGGCGCTGCGCCGTCACCTCAATGCCGATATCGAAGATTTCCCACGCGATGTGCAGGAATTGCAGCGCTATTTTGCCGACGCACAGCCGGGTCAACCGGTGCAAGCCGTCCCTGGGCAAGGTCTGCACGTTCCAATTTGGCTATTGGGATCGAGCCTGTACAGCGCACAGCTAGCCGCGAGACTAGGTTTACCTTTCGCTTTTGCCGCCCATTTCGCACCCGATATGTTGCTGGAAGCCTTCCGCCTCTACCGTGAAAATTTTGTCCCTTCAGCCACCCACGCCAAACCCTACGCGATGGTTTGCGTCAATGTGGTGGCAGCCGATAGCGATCGGGATGCGCGCTTCCTCTTCACCTCAATGCAGCAGCAGTTCATCAACCTGCGCCGTGGCACGCCGGGCCCGCTGCCCGCCCCGGTAGAACACATCGATACGGTCGGATCGCCTGCCGAGCAGTTTGGCGCTGAGCAAGCACTGCGACTGTCGATTGTTGGCGATAGCGCGAAAGTCCGTCATGGATTGCAGAGCCTTTTGCGTGAAACGCAGGCGGATGAAGTGATGATCAATGGCCAAATCTTTGACCATCAGGCGCGACTGCGCTCGTTTGAAATCGCGATGGATGTACGGCAGACGCTGTAATATCGAACGAGTGAGTTTGTTCTGACCAAAAAAAACGACCCGTTCAGGGTCGTTTTATATTGCAGCAGATTTTTTAAATCAATCGTAGCTTATGCGTCAGCAGGACGACGACGTGGAGCACGCGGTGCAGCATCACGGTTGAAAGAACGTTCACGACGTTCACCGCCGTTACCGTTGCCTTCACGGCGTTCACCACCACCGAAAGAGCGACGTGGCGCAGCGCCATCACGACGTTCGCCACCAGGACGACCACCGCCACGACGTTCTGGCTGTGCAACTGCATCACCCATCAACTGCATATTCATTGGTTTGTTCAGAATACGCGTGCGGGTGAAATGTGATAACAGGTCGCCCGGCATACCTTTCGGCAATTCAATCGTCGAGTGAGACGCGAACAGCTTGATGTTACCGATATAACGGCTGCTGATATCACCTTCGTTGGCGATGGCGCCAACAATGTGACGCACTTCAACGCCATCATCACGACCCACTTCAATACGATACAGTTCCATCTCACCAGCATCACGACGTTCACGACGCTGCGGACGATCGCCGTCACGAGGTTCACGGGAATCGCGAGCATCGCGAGGCTCACGACGACGATCGCCACGTGAATCAGTGCGAGACTCATCACGATCGCGGAATTCACGACGAGGACGGAATACCGGATCGGGTGGCAGAATCAGAGGACGTTCGCCCTGCGCCATTTTCAGCAGCGCAGCAGCCAGCGTTTCAACATCCAGCTCTTCCTGCGGCTGCAGTTTTGTCAGCAGCGCACGGTACATATCCAGATCGCTGCTTTCCAGCTGTTGCTGTACTTTAGCGGCAAACTTAGCCAGACGACGTTGACCCAGCAATTCTGCATTTGGCAATTCAACTTCTGGAATTGTCAGCTTCATTGTGCGCTCAACGTTGCGCAGCAGGCGACGTTCACGGTTTTCGACGAACAGCAGAGCACGGCCCGCACGACCAGCACGACCAGTACGACCGATCCGGTGAACATAAGATTCGGAATCCATCGGGATATCGTAGTTCACTACCAGGCTGATACGCTCAACATCCAGACCACGCGCCGCAACGTCGGTCGCAATCAGGATATCCAAACGACCATCTTTCAGGCGCTCCAGCGTTTGTTCGCGCAGCGCCTGATTCATGTCACCGTTCAGTGCAGCACTGTTGTATCCACTACGTTCCAGTGCTTCAGCCACTTCCAGCGTCGCATTCTTGGTACGAACGAAAATAATCGCCGCATCAAAATCTTCCGCTTCAAGGAAACGTACCAGCGCTTCATTTTTACGCATACCCTGCACCGTCCAGTAGCTCTGGCTGATGTCTGGACGCGTAGTCACGCTTGATTGAATGCGAACTTCTTGCGGATCTTTCATGAAACGACGCGTAATGCGGCGAATCGCTTCTGGCATGGTTGCAGAGAACAGCGCAGTCTGATGCGCAGCAGGGATCTGAGCCATGATGTTTTCAACATCTTCGATGAAGCCCATACGCAGCATCTCATCGGCTTCGTCCAGCACCAAACCACTCAGGTTGGACAGATCCAGCGTACCACGCTTCAGGTGATCCAACAGACGGCCCGGCGTACCAACAACGATCTGTGCTCCACCACGCAAAGCGCGCAGTTGCACGTCATAACGCTGGCCACCGTACAGTGCGACGACGTTAACGCCATGCATATGCTTGGCAAAATCAGTACAGGCTTCAGCAACCTGAACAGCCAGTTCGCGGGTTGGAGCCAACACCAGCATCTGCGGCGCTTTTAACTCAGGCTTTAAATTATTGAGTAATGGCAGAGCAAAAGCCGCAGTTTTACCACTGCCGGTCTGTGCCATACCCAGCACATCGCGACCGTTCAGCAGGTGGGGAATACATTCAGCCTGAATTGGCGACGGTTTTTCATAGCCCAGATCGGTCAGGGCGTTAATAATAGGAGCAGACAGCCCCAAATCGGAAAAAGAAGTAAATAAATCAGTCATGTACACGTGCCTCATTAAACATGGCGGCCAGTCTACATAACTCGTCGTGAAAATTTTCAGTCATTTTCATTGAAAAGTGTGAACCGGCTCAAATTGGATTAAAAAGCGAACAAAAAAGCCCTCACCCGCAAAGGTGATAACCGAAGTTTTTCAGGCTGATTAAGTGTTCGTCAGCTATTGCTGGTCCGATCCTGATAGGTCGTCTTGCTCTTGGCCTAATAGCGCCAATTCCAACAATGCATAGCGGTGCTCAACAAAGTTATGGACGTTGTTGGCAACCGTCAGCTTGAACAGCGCCAAAGCGGTGTTCTTGTCCCCCAGACTTAGGTAGTGCTTACCTAAATAGAAGTCAGTTTCACTGAGATGCTCAGCGAGCGAAGTGTTATCCGTAGCTTCTTCCTGTAAACGCTGCATCAGTGTTTTTTCACTGATATTGCTCAGGTAGAATTCGACAATATTCCATCCCCAAGGCCCTTTCTTGGCATCGTCATAGCGTTTATTCAACGCTATTTTGGCCGTCTCTGGATTGATTTCTCGCTCCACAAGATACAGCCACAACGAACGGAAAGGATCATTTGGATCGTCTCGATAAAACGCCAGCAGATCATCCTGCGCTAACAGATAGCGACCGCCGTAATACAAAGCGATGCCACGGTTTAAACGCGCGTAATTGTAAGTTGGATCAAGCTCTAGTACAGAATCAAACGCTTCATAGGCAGCATCAAAATTGCCTGCCTGCGTTAAATAAATACCCAAATAGTTAAAAACTTCTGGAATATCAGGGCGGATCGTCAGCGCTTGTGAAAAATCATTCCGCGCTAATGCCCGCAACCCGAGACTATCATACAGCACTCCGCGCTCATATAATAGCTGTGCTCGCTCATCATCGGTTAATGCCCGGCTTGCAAGGATTTGTTCCATGCGTGCCAGAATCACTTCCTGCTGCAAAGTAGGCTGTAACGGAATCGCCAATACTGCCTCTTTACGCCAATCCGTGTTGCTGCATCCTGCCAGCATGAGTGCTGTTGCAACATAACACCAGCGTAAGAAAGGCTTCATTTCCCACTCCCGAAGACAAACATTGGATGAACATCCTGTCCCGGACCGCTCAACGCAAGGACATCCATACCCTTACGATACACGTAGCACCTTGCCATAATCAGGCAAGGTGCCATAAGACCGTTTTCTAACAGTCGTTATTCCTCAGAAGACGGGACTGCCGCTTCCTGAGTTTGCGCATTTGCTTCTTTGATGCTTAAGCGCACGCGGCCCTGACGATCAACTTCCAGAACTTTGACCGGTACTTCCTGACCCATTTGCAGGTAGTCAGTCACTTTCTCTACACGCTTGTCGGCGATCTGAGAAATGTGCACCAAGCCTTCTTTGCCGCCACCAATAGCGACGAAAGCACCAAAATCAACGATGCGGGTAACTTTACCCTGATACACGCGGCCGACTTCGATTTCGGCAGTGATCTCTTCAATACGACGAATGGCGTGTTTCGCTTTTTCGCCATCGGTTGAAGCGATCTTCACCGTACCATCGTCTTCAATTTCAATGGTCGTGCCAGTTTCTTCCGTCAGTGCACGAATCACAGAACCACCTTTACCGATCACGTCTTTAATCTTATCGGTACTGATCTTGATGGTGTGAATACGCGGTGCGAATTCAGAGATATCGCCACGTGGTGTGCTGATCGCCTGCTCCATCACGCCCAGAATGTGCAAACGTGCACCTTTGGCCTGATTCAAAGCAACCTGCATGATCTCACGGGTAATCCCTTCGATCTTGATATCCATCTGCAGCGCGGTGATACCTTCACGGCTACCGGCAACTTTAAAGTCCATATCGCCCAGGTGGTCTTCGTCACCCAGAATGTCGGACAGAACAACAAAGTTGTCGCCTTCTTTCACCAGACCCATCGCGATACCCGCAACGGCTGATTTGATTGGCACGCCTGCATCCATCAGTGCCAGAGAAGCACCGCAGACAGACGCCATGGAAGAAGAACCGTTGGATTCCGTGATTTCAGACACCACACGCACGGTGTACGGAAATTCGTTCGCCTTCGGCATAACTGCTAACACGCCACGCTTAGCCAGACGACCGTGACCGATTTCACGACGCTTAGGTGAACCGACCATACCGGTTTCACCAACAGAGTACGGAGGGAAGTTGTAGTGCAGCAGGAAGCGATCGGTACGTTCACCGGTCAGTTCGTCGATATTCTGCGCATCACGCTCAGTCCCCAACGTTGCAGTTACCAACGCCTGCGTTTCACCACGGGTGAACAGCGCAGAACCGTGGGTACGCGGCAGTACACCAGTACGCACATCCAGACCACGAATCATGTCTTTTTCACGGCCATCGATACGCGGTTCGCCAGCCAGCACGCGGCTACGTACGACATTTTTCTCAACGTTACCCAGAATTTCCTGGATATCGCCCGCATTCAGCGTTTCTTCTTCGGCTTGCAGAGCGGCAACAACATCCGCTTTGATGACGTCAACTTGTGCATAACGCTCTTGTTTTTCAGTGATGCGGTAAGCGTCACCCAGACGTGCTTCAGACAAAGCCTGTACACGCTGCTCTAAAGAAACGTTAACTTCTGGCGCATGCCATTCCCACTTCGGTTTGCCTGCTTCAGCAACCAGAGCGTTGATATTCTGGATAACGATCTGTTGTTGCTCGTGACCAAACACCACAGCACCCAGCATCTGATCTTCGCTCAGCAGCTCAGCTTCGGATTCCACCATCAGAACCGCGCCTTCTGTACCGGCAACCACCAGATCCAGACGGCTTTCTTTCAGCTCATCCATCGTTGGGTTCAGGACATATTGATCGTTCAGGTAACCGACGCGTGCAACACCGATAGGACCGTTGAACGGAATACCAGACAGGCTCAGCGCCGCAGAGGCACCGATCATGGCAACGATGTCAGGGCTAACCTGTGGGTTAACAGAAACGACGGTCGCAATCACCTGAACTTCATTCAGGAAACCTTCTGGGAACAGAGGGCGGATCGGGCGGTCAATCAGACGAGAGGTCAGCGTTTCACCTTCGCTTGGACGACCTTCACGGCGGAAAAAACCACCAGGGAAACGTCCAGCAGCGTAGGTACGCTCCTGATAGTTAACCGTCAATGGGAAGAAACTTTGGCCGGGTTTAGCGTTTTTAGCTCCGACAACGGTAACGAATACCGCGGTGTCATCCATGCTTACCATTACCGCTGCGGTAGCCTGACGTGCCATCATACCTGTCTCTAATGTGACGGTATGCTGACCATATTGAAACTTACGAACGATCGGATTCAGCAAAATAATATCCTTAGCTGGGGCGCGTTATACGTATTCAAGATAAACGCACCAGTGAACTCCCGATCTTTACACTACACCCTCACGACTAATGACAACCCTTATCTTGCTTATGCAGATAAAGCCTCTCATTAGCCGCGCGAACCTCTGTAATGAAAGATCATATTTAACAACAATACACTACTCTGTTTTGCTAATGCTTCCTAGAAGAAAGGGGCCAAAAGAGGCCCCTTCCCACTGAAACTCAGAAGACTTAGCGACGCAGACCCAGACGCTCGATCAGACTGGTGTAACGTGCTACATCTTTACGCTTCAGGTAGTCCAGCAGCTTACGACGCTGAGAAACCATACGCAGCAGACCACGACGGCTGTGGTGATCTTTTTTGTGCTCAGAAAAGTGGCCTTGCAGATGGTTGATCTGCGCAGTCAGCAAAGCAACCTGAACTTCAGTAGAACCACTATCGTTAGTGCCACGACCGAAGTCTGCTACGATTTTAGCTTTAGCTTCAACACTTAGAGACATTGTCATACTCCAAAACATTATAGATAAAAAAACAGGCGCCGATCTCTAATTCAGCCACCCAATAGTCAAGCCGCGCTATTCTACCCTCAGCGTTCTGCGATAGCAAGGCAGCAACGGGCGGGTTTACGCCGGAAACTCAACAACCAAACGCCGTGGTGCAACGCGGCCATCGTCGTCAATTTTACCCATTCCGATAAATTTATGCGCGTCACCTTCAGTGATTCTCACCATGCCGGTCAAAGGCGCATTCGCTGCCTGAACGGCTTGCCCCAGCTTCAAATAGCTGGCAACAACTGGAGGCAAATTCACTTCAGGGAAATCAATAACCGGGCTTTCCATCGGCATGAGGAGCGGATCGAGACTCTGCGAAAGTGGGTGCTCTTGTGTTTGAGCCTGCTCGGCCAAAGCCGCTAGCTGCTCCAGCGTCACCATTCTTTCGGTAGGATAGGTGGCAACCTGTAAACGACGCAGGTAAATCACATGCGCGCCACAGCCCAGCTTTTCGCCCAGATCGTCAATAATGGTACGGATGTACGTGCCTTTCGAGCAGTGAATCTCCAGCTCTAGCTCATCCCCTTTCCAGCGAATGAACTGCAGTTCGTACACGGTGATTTCACGTGCTTCACGCGGAACCGTCAGCCCCTGACGCGCATACTCATACAGCTTACGCCCCTGATACTTCAGCGCCGAGTACATGGATGGCACTTGCTGCGTGGTACCACGGAAGCCCTCCAGCGCCTGCTCCAGATCGGTAGCAGAAAAACCAATCGCACGTTCTTCAATCACGTTGCCATCGGCATCAGAGGTATCGGTCCGTTGCCCAAGGCGAGCAATAACACGGTAGCGTTTATCAGAATCGAGCAAATACTGGGAAAATTTCGTCGCTTCCCCAAGGCAAATCGGCAACATACCGGTGGCTAATGGATCCAACGCCCCCGTATGGCCCGCTCTGTTAGCGTTAAAAATCCGTTTTACCTTCTGCAAAACATCATTAGACGACACGCCCTGCGGCTTATCTAATAGCAATACGCCGTGTATATCACGGCCACGGCGACGAGGACGACTCATTAATCCTCCTGATCTTCGCCCGTAACAGAACGGCGTTCCGTATCGTTTTTGATCACATTGGTCACCAGATTGGACATTCTCATCCCTTCAACCAACGAGTTGTCGTAGGAAAATGTCAGTGCCGGGACAACACGCAGGCGCATTGCTTTGCCAACCAGGGTACGGATAAAACCAGACGCATCCTGCAGTGCTTTGATTGCCGTCTGAACTTGCTCTGGTTCGTTATCATTCAGGAAGGTCACAAAAACCTTGGCATACGCCAGATCGCGAGACACTTCCACACCGGAGACGGTCGCCATGCCGATGCGCGGATCTTTCACTTCACGCTGAATAATAATGGCGATTTCTTTTTGCATTTCCTGCGCGACGCGCTGGGTGCGGCTGAATTCTTTTGCCATGATAAATCCTCAAGTAAAAATCGGGGGGCACTAGGCCCCCCTTACTAATAACTTACATCGTCGCTGAAAACGGATTATGCGATCGTACGTTTGATCTCAATCGTTTCAAAGACTTCGATCATATCGCCAGGACGAACGTCGTTGTAGTTCTTCACAGCGATACCACATTCCATGCCGTTACGGACTTCGCCAACGTCATCTTTGAAGCGGCGCAGAGATTCCAGCTCGCCTTCATAGATAACCACGTTGTCACGCAGTACACGGATCTTGTTGTGACGTTTAACGATACCTTCAGTCACCATACAACCCGCGACGGCACCAAATTTCGGTGATTTAAAGACGTCACGTACTTCAGCCAGACCGATGATCTCTTGCTTATATTCCGGCGCCAGCATACCGCTCATCGCCTGTTTCACTTCGTCGATCAAATCATAGATGACGGAGTAATAACGCAGATCCAAACTTTCCGCTTCGACTACGCGGCGAGCTGATGCATCTGCACGAACGTTAAAGCCAAGGATAATCGCATTCGATGCTGCTGCCAGCGTAGCGTCCGTTTCTGTGATACCGCCCACACCGGAGCCAACGATCTTCACTTTCACTTCATCAGTAGACAGTTTCTGCAGTGAATCGGAAATCGCTTCACAAGAACCCTGAACGTCAGATTTCAGAACGATGTTCAGTTCAGAAACTTCACCTTCCGTCATGTTGGCAAACATGTTTTCCAGTTTAGATTTCTGCTGACGAGCCAGTTTAACTTCACGGAATTTACCCTGACGATACAAGGCCACTTCGCGTGCTTTCTTCTCGTCACGAACAACCGTTGCTTCGTCACCTGCGGCAGGTACACCGGACATACCGAGAATTTCTACAGGAATAGAAGGGCCTGCGGACGTGATTTCACGACCCAATTCATCACGCATCGCACGGACACGGCCATATTCAAAGCCGCACAGAACGATATCGCCTTTATTCAGCGTACCTTCACGTACCAGTACGGTTGCAACTGGGCCACGACCTTTATCCAGGAAGGATTCGATCACGACACCGTTCGCCATGCCGCTACGGACTGCCTTCAGTTCCAGAACTTCGGCCTGCAACAGAATCGCATCCAGCAGTTCGTCGATACCGGTACCTGCTTTAGCGGATACGTGGACAAACTGAGATTCGCCGCCCCACTCTTCCGGCATAATGCCGTACTGAGACAGTTCAGTTTTCACACGGTCTGGATCAGAGTCAGGCTTATCGATTTTGTTTACTGCAACAACAACCGGAACCTGAGCCGCTTTGGCGTGCTGGATCGCTTCGATGGTCTGAGGCATCACGCCATCATCCGCTGCGACAACCAGTACCACGATATCCGTTGCCTGAGCACCACGGGCACGCATTGCGGTAAACGCGGCGTGTCCCGGCGTATCAAGGAACGTAATCATACCGTTGTCGGTTTCAACGTGGTAAGCACCGATGTGCTGGGTAATACCACCCGCTTCACCAGCCGCTACCTTGGTTGAACGGATATAGTCAAGCAGTGAGGTTTTACCGTGGTCAACGTGACCCATGATGGTCACAACCGGCGCGCGCGATTCGGCTGCAACCCCCGTGTCACGGTCGCTCATTACCGCTTCTTCCAGCTCGTTCTCACGACGCAGGATGACTTTATGGCCCATCTCTTCCGCTACAAGCTGTGCGGTTTCCTGGTCGATGACCTGGTTGATGGTTGCCATTGCGCCCAGTTTCATCATCGTCTTGATGACCTGAGAGCCTTTAACGGCCATTTTGTTAGCCAGTTCAGCAACGGTAACCGTTTCGCCGATGATCACATCGCGGTTCACTGCCTGAGCGGGCTTATTGAAGCTCTGCTGCAGTGTACTTGGCTTACGTTTACCTTTACCACCACGGGTAACAGCACGCGCTTCTTCACGGTCAGCCTTGGACTCAGACTGGCGATTACCTTTCTTCTGCTTGGTGACTTTGGCTGCGCGAGTACGGGTACGGCGCTCACCTTCAACCTGACGGTCATTTTCATCTTCCGCTTCGCGGGCATGATGAGAAGTCGTCACATGATAATCGGCAGATTCTTCAGGTTTAGCGCTTTCCGCTTCCCAACGCCCGGCATTTTCTTCAGCCATACGGCGAGCTTCTTCAGCAATACGACGAGCTTCTTCTTCAACCTTAAGGCGTGCAGTTTCTTCTGCTTTACGCTTAAGTTCGGCAGCTTCCGCTTCACGTTTCGCTTTCTCAGACTGAGCCGGCTTGGTCATATTTTCGTTTTGTTGGTTCGTCACTTTTTCTTTTTCCGCTACATCACGCTTAGCTTTTTCAGCGGCCTCACGTTTGGCTTGCTCGTCGGCAGCACGCTTCGCTTTCTCAGCAGCTTCGCGCAGATCGGCCTCGCGTTTAGCCTGCTCTTCAGCGGCACGTTGTGCCTGTTCTTCCGCTTCACGCCGTGCCTGCTCTTCCTCTTCAGCCTGTTGGGCATCAATCGGATCGCGTTTTACATAAGTGCGTGTCTTGCGGACTTCGATCTGCACCGACTTACTTTTTCCGCCGGTGCTAGGGACATTTAACGTGCTGCGCGTTTTGCGTTGCAGCGTCAATTTACTCGGCGCATTACCGCGATCGCGGTTCAAATGCGCCAATAACGTTTCTTTTTCATGCTGGGTCACAGAGTCTGATGCAGACTTGGTCATTCCCGCATCAGCAAACTGCTGTATCAGGCGGTCAACCGGCGTCTGAATCTCTGCTGCCAGCGATTTTACGGTTACATCTGTCATGCTGTTCCTTTCCTGCTACAGTTCGTTATTCGTTGTCGTCGCCAAACCAACAGATATTACGTGCGGCCATAATCAATTCGCCCGCTTGCTCATCATTGAGCTCTTCAATATCTGTCAGGTCGTCAACGCCCTGTTCAGCAAGATCTTCCAGCGTACAAACACCGATCGCAGCAAGCTTGAACGCCAACTCACGCGACAGCCCAGGCAAGCCAAGCAAGTCTTCAGCAGGTTGACCGTCACCAAGGCTTTCTTCATGCGCCAGTGCCAGCGTTGTTAATGCGGCTTTCGCACGCTCACGCAATGCCTCAACGGTTTCTTCATCAAAGCCTTCGATAGCCAACAGTTCCTTGATTGGCACGTAAGCCAGTTCTTCAAGTGAGGAGAAACCTTCTTCAACCAGCACGGTGGCAAACTCTTCATCAATATCAAGGTGCTTGGTAAAGACGTCGATTGCAGCATGAGCCTCAGCCTGATGCTTGGCTTGAAGATCTTCCACTGTCATCACGTTCAGTTCCCAACGATCGTCTGAACGATGCTGTTTCAACAGTTGGGAAGCCAAACGTACGTTCTGCCCGTTTCGACCAATCGCCTGAGCCAGATTGCTCGACTCAACAGCGATATCCATCGTGCAGGTATCTTCATCAACCACGATCGATACCACATCGGCAGGCGCCATGGCATTGATCACAAACTGAGCAGGATTATCATCCCACAGAATGATATCAATACGCTCGCCGCCCAGCTCGCTGGAAACAGCCTGTACGCGCGCACCACGCATACCAACACAAGCACCGACGGGATCGATACGCTTATCATTCGTCTTCACGGCAATTTTTGCACGTGAACCCGGATCGCGAGCCGCAGCCTTAATCTCGATAACTTCTTCACCGATTTCTGGCACTTCAATGCGGAAGAGTTCAACCAACATTTCCGGACGGGAACGGCTGACAAACAGTTGAGCACCACGCGCTTCAGGGCGAACAGAGTACAGCACGCCACGAATACGGTCGCCAGGGCGGAAATTTTCACGAGGCAGCATATCTTCACGGCCAATTACCGCTTCTGCGCTGGTGCTAGAACCATCGATTGGTCTGACTTCAAGCGAAATATTATCACGATTCACCTTCTTCACGACACCGGTGATAATTTCGCCTTCTTGCTCACGGAACTGATCAACAACCATCGCACGTTCTGCTTCACGAACTTTCTGTACGATAACCTGTTTCGCCGTTTGCGTTGTGATGCGATCAAAAGTTACAGATTCGATTTGATCTTCAACGTAACCACCAACATCAAGAGCTGGATCGTCAAACTGCGCCGCTTCAAGCGTAATTTCGCGAGTTGGCTGAGTGACTTCATTCACCACTAACCAACGACGGAAGGTATCAAAATCGCCCGTTTTGCGATCGATACTGACGCGGACATCAATTTCCTGCTCATATTTTTTCTTGGTCGCTGTCGCCAGTGCGGTTTCCAGCGCTTCAAAAATCTTCTCGCGCGGAAGGGATTTCTCATTGGAAACTGCTTCAACAACAGCCAGAATCTCTTTGTTCATCCTAGTTGCCTCATCCAAACTTTAAAAGTGGGGTACAAGATTCGCTTTCTGAATGTTGCTCAGCGCGAATACTTCATCTTTGCCTTCCACTGTTATGGTGATCATTTCGCCGTCAACAGCTTTGATTACACCCAACCATTTACGGCGATTCTGGACTGCCATACGCAGCACCACTGTCACCTCTTCACCGACGAAATGCAGATAATGTGCCGCCGTGAATAAGGGACGCTCAAGCCCTGGAGACGAAACTTCCAAGTTATAGGCGACAGTGATTGGATCTTCGACGTCCAATACCGCACTGACCTGGTGGCTGACATCAGCACAATCATCAACAGTGATCCCATCTTCACTATCAATATAGATACGCAGTGTCGATTGGCGACTGCGGATGAACTCAATCCCAACTAATTCGTAACCTAATGCGGCAACGGGTGCTGAAATCATCTCTGTTAATTTTTGCTCTAATGTGGACAAGTCCACCCCCAAGACATAAAAAAAGGGCCTAATAGCCCAGTTGTTTGTTGCCAAATAACAAAAAACCCCGAAAAATCGGGGCTTTATGCAACTGGACCCTAATACCGCAAACTAGCGCGGCATAACTTTCGGTGAAGGATTTTTTCAAAAATCACTGCAAAAAAGATAGAAATTGAGTGAAGAACGCATTTGAAAAAACACTTTACTGGAAGTTAAGTGGTTGCGGGGGCCGGATTTGAACCGACGACCTTCGGGTTATGAGCCCGACGAGCTACCAAGCTGCTCCACCCCGCGTCCGAAAGCGTGGCAAATACTACGCTGACAACTGCAGAAATGCAAGTCATCCATAGGATTGGTTCGAAGGGGATTCTTATACGTGAAATACATACCTTTGTCAAGAATCAGCCATCGCTCTCAGCGTCATTTTAAATGGCTTAAAAAGGAGATACCCATTAGCGGTAAACGCTATCCCGGCGCCTTTAAAATTAAAGCAATTAAATAGGTTGCGACTCGTGATCACTCTGTTTCAAGCGTGGCAACATACCTTGATGTCACCTTCACCATCTTTACAGGTGATGCAAGGATAAGGTAGTACGGCTCAAATTCTGCGGCCAACTAAACCCTGCCTGATGCTAAGGCCAAGATACGGCGATCCAGAAGGAACTAAAGCGGGTTACTGATGAATGAGAGATATTAAATCTATGATCACCTCCATTTTTGCAGCACTGATCTTGATGTCTTGCAGTCTTGCTTAAATCTATCCGGCGTCTGATAGGAACGTGCTCCCACGCCATGATGAGAGCTACGCCTAGTGAACCTGAAAAAAGCCTCAGCTTCAAAGAACCGTTTTTATTGCCAGGCTAATCATCAGGCAGTAATTTAAATAGTGTCATTGCCTGTTTTTGATATGTTCACTCCAACAACGGAGACAGGCAAAATATGGACGAAAAGAAGCTTAAGGCACTCGCTGCCGAATTGGCCAAAGGCCTCAAAACAGAAGCGGCTCTCAACCCGTTTTCACGTATGCTGACGAAACTCACCGTCTAAACCGCGCTCAGTGCGGAACTCACCGACCATCTCGGTCACGAGAAAAACCCCCCTCAAACAGGCTCTAATACCCGAAACGGTTACTCGACAAAAACGTGGCTCTGCGATGACGGTGAGCTTGAAATCAATACACCACGTGACCGTGAAAGCTCTTTTGAGCCTCAGTTAATTAAGAAAAATCAGACGCGCATCACGCAGATGGACAGCAAGATTTTATCCCTGTACGCCAAAGGCATGACCACGCGGGAAATCGTCGCTACCTTCAAAGAGATGTATGACGCAGATGTCTCGCCCACGCTGATATCCAAAGTGACTGATGCCGTTAAAGAACAGGTGGCCGAATGGCAAAATCTTCCGTTAGACTCGCTGTATCCCATTGTTTATCTTTACTGTATCGTGGTGAAGGTTCGGCACAGTGGCAGCGTGATAAACAAGCCGGTGTTCCTCGCGCTGGGCATGTGGCTGGCAGAACATGAAGGCGCGAAGTTCTGGTTGAGTGTCCTGAGTGAGCTAAAAAATCGGGGGCTTCAGGATATTCTCATTGCCTGCGTGGACGGTCTGAAAGGCTTCCCGGATGCGATAAACCGCGTGTATCCCCAGACACATATCCAGTTGTGCATCATCCACATGGTGCGCAACTGCCTGAAATACGTGTCGTGGAAAGATTACAAAGGGGTCACCAGCGGGTTGAAAGCGGTGTATCAGGCTTCGACAGAGGAAGCCGCGCTGATGGCGCTGGATGAATTCTCCGGTGTCTGGGATGAGAAATACCCGCAAATCAGCAAAACCAGGCGGGCGCACTGGGAAAATATCAATACCTTCTTTGGCTACCCGCCGGATATTCGCAAGGCTATTTACACCACGAACGACGACTCTGTGCGGAAGGTTATTTATCTGGCGATACAATCGGCGTCAAAAAAATGGAGCATGCCGCTCCAGAACTGGCGGCTGGCGATGAGCCGTTTTATTATTGAGTTCGGTGATCGCCTGGACGACCACCTTTAATGGGATGGCAATTACACTGGATTATTAACAGGGTCAAAAATAGAATAGGCATACTCACCATTAGCGTTTCTGGCGCAGGGTCATGTGCTTTAGCGGATGCTCAAGGAATCAGCACCTCACCAGCCTCCACGCCATTGATTTCAATACCCTGTGCTACGGAGCCCCCTAACATCACATTGATTTTCTTTGACGGTGCATCAGCAGTCGGACGATAAACCACATAAGTACGCCCCTTCTCATCGGTCTGTACCGCCAGCGCAGGCACTGCGATGCCCTGTTCGTTACGATAGACAATGATGGCTAGCCGCGCGCTCATCCCCAGCCGAATGTTTTGCCCTAAATCCGACAACGGCGTATCAAGAGATACCACCACATCATAGTAAGCACCGCTACCAGATATATCAGCAACATTGGCCTGCATGTCAATCGAGGTCACCTTGCCTGTGAGTATTTGCCCGGCAAAACCATCCCCACTCACGTTGACCGCCATCCCTTCTTTCAGCTGATGCAGGTCTGTCTCTTCGACCCGAGTCGCCACCTGAAAACGCCCCTGAGCAATGACATCAAACAGCGGTGCCCCCTGACTGACCAGCAAACCGGGTTGAATGACCACCGGTTTGCCGTTATCAGGCGTCGCCGGGCGCACCACAAAACCGCTAAACGGCGCTTTGACCGTCTGCCGTTCAACCTGAGTAGCCAGCATCTGATAGCGTGCCTGTGCGTTGGTCAACTCCATCTCCGCAATCTTACGATCTTCACCGTTCCCACGCGCCTGCACCGTTCGCAACTCCTCTTGTGCGGCGCTCAGGTCCTGCTCCTGCGAACGAATTTGCTGCTTTAACGTATCAACCTCCATACGCGCGACGATGCCACGTTCGAACAGCGCCTGTGTATCCCGAAGATTGGCTTGCGTATTGCTAAAAGTAGACCGAGCTGAGCTTACCGCACGCCGCGCACGTGATACCTCAGCGCTTTGCTCCCACTGCCTGAGCGATTGTACCTCGCGCTGCGTCTTGAGCACTTCCGCCTGCGCCTGACGTAGCTGAATCTCAATTTGCCTGGGATCCAGTATCAGTAACGTTTGCCCTTGTTCGACTCGTTGTCCCTCACGCACCAATACCTCGCGGATAGTGCCTTCAAAAGGAGCCGCCAGCGTTGTCTGCTTCGCGGCCTGAATGCGTCCAACCAATCCTAATTGATTCTCCAATAATTGGGGTTGGACAGGTAACCATTGCCCCTGAGGCGCGCTTTCCTGTTCATTCGCGCGCCCTGCCAGCAGCCAAGTAAGCATGCCGAACGCCACAATCAACAGCAATACAATAAGGTGACGCCGGCGCAGTTGAGACCAAAAGTGATGCCTAATCATTGAGTGCGATATCCCAGCTTTGTAATGTGGTGCCCAGCGTCTCATCCAGTTCAGCTTGCGCATTGAGGTAGCCAATCAGCGCATTGAGACGGGCGTTTTCAGCGTTGCGTAAATCGTTCTCGAAGCTCAGCACCTGAAAGTTACTGGAACGCCCAACCGTGAGCTTTTCTCGTTCAATTTCCAGCTTGCGGCGCGATAAATCGCGTGCACGTTGGGAGATCTCGAACTGCCGCCAGCGCGTACCGATATCACGCACCGCATTGGCAACATCGCGTTCAAGCTGCTGCCTGACTTCATCCAGTTGAATATGCTGGTTACGCACATTGACTCGCGCTTGCACCTCCGCCTGACGGGTACTCAGATCGCCGATAGGGATCTCCACCTGCACGCCAACATAATTCTCCCAGGTTCGTGAGGTGCTGCTCTGTGCTGCGCGGTCGCGCACCTGACTCGCGCCCCCGATTAGCGAGACATCCCACAGGCGATCGTTACGTGCCACCGCCAGACCAAGTGCAGCCTGCTCGTTAGCGATGAGCTGGGCGAGATAAGCCGGCCGGGAGGCTTCGGCCTGTTTCAATGCCTGTGCGGCGTTGACATCAACGCGCTGTGCCTGCATCGATTCCGTTGCCACAATCAGCGTATTTAAATCCAGTGCCAGAAATTGCAACAGCGCAAGGCGCGCGGTATCCAGCTGGTTTCTGGCTTCCTCATGCGCCAGTTCCTGCGTGGCAACTTCAGCTTCGGTTTGCACAATTTCAAATTCAGCCATGCGCCCTGCAGCAATCATCGCACGGTTGACCTCAACCAGTTGGCGCGCACGTGCCAGCGCATCACGAGCGATTTGCAGTTGCTCCTGCGAGCGCAGCAGCTCACGATAAGCGGAGATAATCTGGGTAATCGTCTGTGAAACGGTGGATTTCAGCGTCAGACGATTTAACTGCTCAGTCAACTGCGCAATATGAACGGGGGCGGTGGTGACCTCTTTACCGGCACCGCGAAGCAAAGGCTGAATTACCGTGATGTTCGCTCCATCATTACGTGACAGCCCCACACTATCAGCCTGCGTGTGGCGGTAGGTCCAGCCAAGGCTGAAACGGGTGCCATACGGCGTGAGCAGTGTCGATGTCGGCGTTAGATTGCCCTGCCGATAACGATCGCTTTGATTGCGATTGGAAAGGTAGCTGCCCGTCAGCGACAGTTTGGGAGTAAAACGATCCTCCGCAACACGAAGATCAAATTTCTGCGCGATACGATCCAGATAGGCGCTACGGATCGCGCGGTTGTCACGCAATCCAAGATAAATAGCATCGCTCAGCGTGAGATCGATAGTTTGTGCATTCAGCGATGTGCTGACTGTCGCCTGCCCCTGTCGCGTCGCCTGAGAAGGAGTCAAATCCGTTTCTGCATACCCTTGATGGGCAGAAAACAAAATCAGTAAACACAGGATAGATTTACGCATCGCGTAGCGCCTGTACGGGTTCGAGCCGAGCCGCAGTCATTGCTGGGTTAAGTCCAAAAAACAGACCAATCGCCAATGAACTGCCAATGCCAAGGGGAAGTGACAATGCCGAAAGTGAAAAAGCTGACCAGTCTGAAAAAAAGACAAACAGCCACGCCGCCACAACGCCACACACCGCCCCAATCAGAGCTCCACAGGCGGACAGCACGACGGCCTCCAGCAAAAACAGCCCCGCAATATCGCGCGGTCGCGCGCCCAGCGCCATACGAACACCAATTTCACGACGGCGCTCAGACACATTCATCACCATGACGTTCATCACCCCTACTCCCCCCACCAGCAGGGAAATCCCTCCTAGCCCCGCCAGCAGCCATGAAAACATTCGGGACTGCTGCGCCATTCCCTCCAGTAGCTGCTGTGGGATTTGTACACCGATATCAAGTTTCGGCATCAGGGGGGACAAATAATCCTTTAACTGTGCTCCCGTTTGCATCAGCGTGTCACTGTTGCCGTTACGCGCAATCACACTGACGATCTGCGGTGTTGGCATGACACGGCGCATACCTGAGATAGGCATCAGAATAGAGTCATCAACCGAGATGGGAACCAGAGGGTTGTGTCCCTGTGGCTGAAGGATTCCCACAATCTCAAACAAGTATCCACTCACCTGCACACGCTCACCTAAGGCAGCTACGCCACCCTGCGATGCCCACTGTACTGCAACATTCGCCCCCAACACGATGTAGGTACTTTGCTCATCGAAATCACTCAGGTAGCGGCCTTGCGCGAGCTTTAATCCTAAAACGTCCGACAATTCAGCCCCGCTTCCCACCACCATGGTGCTTTGTGAACGCCCGTGTAGCCGTGCTTCAGTCGAGGTAACAATTAAGGCCGTTGCGGCTTGAATATCGGGCAAAGCCTGTCGCAAAGCAGGGATATCCAAATCATCGGGGGCAGAGCCAATTGCATGACTCCCCACCCGGTTCTGAACGGTGGCAACCAGCAAGTCACTGCCCATGCCTCGGAATACGCCCATGGCTTCGGCTTCTGCGTTGTGTCCGATGTTAAGCAAAGCGACAACCGATCCACATCCAACCGCAATCCCAAGGAGGGCCAGAACAGCACGTCGTCCCAGAAGCATAAGGCTGTTCAACGGCTCGAGCAGACGTTGTTGCAGTGAAGGGCCATAGTGACATCGGCGCATCTGACGATCTTCCCTCTGTGAACGAGGATCAGACATGATTCACCTCATAGATTCGACCATCTTGCACCTGAATGCGTCGGGTCATGCGGCAAGCCATGCTTTCGTCATGCGTCACCATCACGAGCGTCGTCCCCTGTTCGCGGTTCAATGCCAGCAATAGTGTGATGATGTCATCGGCCGTTTGGCTGTCGAGGTTGCCAGTCGGTTCATCCGCTAGCAAAAGTGCGGGTTCACCAACCAGTGCTCGCGCAATTGCCACCCGCTGGCGTTGGCCGCCAGACAGATCGGCTGGCCGATGGTGGGTTCGTTCTGCAAGGCCAACGCGCGCCAGCTGTACTTGAGCGGCTTGCCGAGCAGCCTGACGCGAGACGCCACGGTAGGTCAGGGGAAGCGCGACGTTATCCAACGCATCCAGGCGTGGCAGTAAATTAAAACTCTGGAACACGAAACCAATGACTTGATTACGCACGATCGCACGTTCATCAGCGTTCGCCTGAGCCATATCTTGCCCAGCGATCAATAAACGGCCAGATACAGGCTGATCGAGCAAACCGATGATATTGAGCAAGGTACTTTTGCCGGAACCCGATGCGCCCACGATCGCACAACTTTGCCCGGCAGGAATGGACAGTGAAATATCGTGCAGCACCGATTGAGAGGAAGCACCGGTACTGTAGAGGTGTGAAATACCTTGTAAACAGATCAGATCCGTTACTCTTTCATTAGACATCCTTGCCTCTTTACTGATCCCCGAAAGCATCACAGTAGTCGAATTATCCTACTGTTTGTGCTTTAGGAAAAGCGGCTTAAAGCGCTTTCCACGTCAATCGTAGACTCGATCATTGTTTTTCAGTGAATGACGCGATTCTTATATGCTCTGATTCATACTTCACGTTACTGCAAAAAATTCTGCCACCAGCGTCGAATACTTGTCTCGCTGGTTTCAGCAGCACGTAGGATATCGATAATGGAATGAGAGCCTTCGACAAGGCGTTGAACAGGTTCACCATTAACCATCTCAAACCCATTTTTTCGCCCAGTATCTGTAATGATGAAAACACCGTCTACAGAACGCACATCCGGTTCTTCGACAGAAAGCACAACTTCATTGGAAGTTTCGATAACAAAGTTATCCTTCCTCTCATGTGTATAAGTAGAAAATTTCGCATTAATAGATTGGCCAGCTTCAACTGTCCCCGAACCGAATTTATTGACCACCTGTTCAAGAAACTAAAAATTTGTCCGGTGGTTGAATGAAAAACCGGGATCGAGCTGATAACGCAGAAATCCCTGATCCAAACTCGTAGATGATATACCTTGCCCCGTTAGAATTCGCGTGGCAATCGCATCGTCGGAATCAGTGAAATGAAAACGTTGCGCATGCCCGTTCACATCGTACATGCCCCCAGAGTTTACATTCGCCATCACACCACCGAACATACGATAACTCCCTAGATCGCTCGCAAGATCATCAACATAATTCAAATCCACGCCCTGTTGTTCTGCTTCGGAATAGAGTTCGGAGAGCATGTCACGGTCACTACGGGTAAGAAAATGGGTGGAAGGCAAAGACATTGTGGTCTGTGTCAGTTGTGTTTGCACTGAGGGCTCAGAATTTGAGGAGGCTTGGCTTTGCGTACTTTCCGTTTGTGAAGTCGATAATGTTTTTGATTTTTGAATAGTATTTTCTGAATTCGTCTTCTGGGTATAAGCCGTTGTCGCCATGCTGACTTTCATGTTATATGCCTCTTTATTTTTTTAGCCGAAATCAAGTGGCAATGGCAACACTTGCAATGGAATGGCCGCGCTCAACAACCTGTTTGACCGCTTCAATTTTGAACTCTTCAGGATAACGTTTACCGCTCATGGGCACCTCTCTTTTAAGTCATCTTAAATGACCCTAAGGTGTCTGTTAAACTCATGGCGATTCAGGGAACGACATAGCCCTTACTTATAGATTGAATTACCCCCTGTAGTGGCACACTGAATTTGGCCACCTGAATAGAGGTGATATCATCACCTCACAGTCAAAACAGGTGACATTATGACCGGACGTAACAGACGTAATTTTAGCCCCGAGTTTCGCCTCGAAGCTGCCCAGCTTGTACTCGATCAGCACTACACCGTTGCCGCCGCTGCTACGGCAATGAATGTCGGCAAATCCACGATGGACAAATGGGTTCGACAACTGAAAGAAGAGCGAGCGGGAAAATCACCCACTGCTTCACCCATGACACCTGAGCAGATTGAAATACGTGAGCTAAAGAAAAGACTTCAACGCGTTGAAATGGAAAGGGATATATTAAAAAAGGCTACCGCGCTCTTGATGTCAGACTCCCTGAACAATTCTCATTAGTTGAGAAACTCAGGGCGCGGTTTCCTGTTGCCGTTGTGTGCAACGTGTTTGGGGTTCATCGCAGCAGTTATAAATACTGGCGGCAGCCCAGGAAGCCTGACGCCACGAGAGTGGCATTACTGAGCCTTGTGCGTGAAGTTTATCGCGAAAGTAACGGCTCAGCAGGAGCGCGAAGCATTGCCGCGATGGTCACCACCAAAGGTATAAAACTGAGCCGCTGGCGGGCAACAAAGCTGATGAAAGCGCTCAATATTATCAGCTGTCAGCAACCTGGCCATCGTTATAAGAAGGCGTCTAAGGAACACATTGAGATCCCTAATTATCTGGATTGCCAGTTTGCTGTTACCGAGCCTAATCAGGCCTGGTGCGGTGATGTGACTTATATCTGGACGGGAAAACGCTGGGCTTATCTGGCTGTAGTACTCGATTTGTTTTCCCGTAAACCGGTTGGCTGGGCGATGTCATTTTTCCCTGATTCAGCACTGACAGGTAAAGCCCTGTCGATGGCCTGGGAAGCACGGGGAAAACCGGCTAATTTACTGTATCACTCGGATCAAGGCAGTCACTATACCAGCAGGAATTTCAGGCAGTTACTATACCAGCAGGAATTTCAGGCAGTTACTGTGGAGATATCAGATAAAGCAAAGTCTGAGTCGCCGGGGAAATTGCTGGGATAACAGCCCAATGGAACGGTTCTTCAGAAGCCTGAAAACAGAGTGGGTACCGGATAATGGCTACGCGAATTTTAGCCAAGCCAGCACGGCAATAACGAATTACATCACAGGATATTACAGCCAGCTCAGACCTCATCAATATAATGGTGGTTTGACGCCGAATGAATCAGAAAGATTGTTCTGGAAAAACTCTAAAGCCGTGGCCAGTTTTTGTTGACCACTACACCCCTCAATTTAAATGACTCAATAGACATGTGGAGGTATTTCTACCTTCACATGTCATACACATTTGAGTATCTATCGATATCAGATGAAGTTTATCTTCACAAGTAAACGTATCGAATCTATACCTAACCAGGCAGATTGATATTTTCTAGGCGTAATATATTTAAATCGTATGAGTTAAAGGATGGCAGTTCCCCATACCTTTGGTAGAGAAGATCCAACGGCTTTTGTAAATTACTATTAACCGGTCGATAGATACCATCGACCTCTGCATAATTCCATGCCCAAGCCAATGCTCCATCTTTCCACGCTTGCTCAACCAATGCTGAACAGTTTCCTCCATTAATTAAGCCGAGTTTGATACCTACCAAGTTATTTATTTTATCAACAATTGAGTCATACGGTCCCTCTATCGTGAGGTCTATATGTGAATACTCATGAGCATAACCAACGTCTGAGGAAAATGAAGCGCCTAACTCTTGGGTGAAAGTACACATCCAGTACGAATGTCGATACGAATTTTTAATCCATACCTGAGATGCCAGATCTCTCCGAAAATCTCGGGCATCTTGATTGAGTCGTTGGATCTGATTATAAGTATCCTTTAAAAAGTAGAACGTTTCTTTACCAGTTTGTATGACAAGTTTTTTCACAGCTGTGCCTGCCATGAATGCAGCATGACCCGCATGTCCGCCAATGAATGCATTCATCGTTCCGCGCCAACCTTCCACTAAAATTTTAATGGAATTACCTTGTAAACGTGCGAAGTAATGCGGCAAAGAATTTATACCCGCCGCCGCAATCTCTGTGGGAGAGAATTTTGTATATGGCAATAAAAACCAGCCAGGGGCATAAATGAGCCAGTCCCAAAGTGACAGATCTTGTCGTTTAATCGCATTTAATTCATGCAAATTACGACGATTAGTGAATATTGAGTCTTTTAACCACTCTGATATTGAGGAATGCATAGATGGATAACTGGCAGGGGTTAATGCTCTACCGTTAGGTCGGGCATTCGGAATTGCATAATTATCTGCTGTGTTCACCGAAAAAATATAAGGTGCATTTAAAAAACGTCTTAGAGCGGCACTGAAAAGACGTTGGTTAACGGAATACAGTTCCAATTCCTTCAGATACAAATTGCCACTAAATTGCCTGTCGACACCATCACCTTCGGGTGAAAGTAACTGTTCTCCATAGGGAGAGTAGCAATATTTGCCCACCAGATTCGCGTCCTGATCCACCAAGACTCGCGGGCTTAGTTGGTTATCACGCAGTAGATAAACTGTGTTGCTGTCAGTCTGATGCGCTATTTCACCATTAACGCCATAGATCGTTTTAAAGCTTGTGGTGCTACTGCCATTATCAATGATTGACAGCAAGGGCTCACCACTAGGCCCTGATAGCGTTATTTTTTTCGTAATAGTACTACCGCTAGTAATCGTTTCGCAAAGTGGAGAACCTTTATCGTTGTAGCTTTGGGTGAGTGTCAACGCTCGGCCTCCAGTTAAGGTTGCTCCGGTTAACTGGTTTGTTTCTGGAATATAACTTAAATTGCTTATAGACATTGAATCAATAGCGTTTACGAAGCCGTTGGAATCATAACTGTAATTGCCTTTCAGCCCGCCTCCACTAAACGTTATATCCGTGATCCACAGGCTCGGACCTGTCGCTGAGCTCTCGCTTGATTTTGCGTTGATGAGCACCAGATTAAAAGCTGTAAGTTCTACTGACATGGCGTCAATCGTAAAAAGACTCTTCAAATCAATCTGGTTATTACTGACCGTTTGCCAATTCGAAGACCCTGTTGGGATGGCCTGAATTGGAGCCTTTGCAACAACTTTGCCTTGGCTTATTAGCTCAATATACCAGCCACAATCACCAGGTAGGTTTCCAAGGTTAGCATCGGTCTTCACTGTAAAAGATAATGTGTATTTGCCATTGCTATTGGGATTTAAATAACCTGTGTATTTTAGATATTCATATCGTCCAAGTGCGCTACCACTTAACATTAAACACTTCGCTGATGGTGTAACACCACTTCCACTTGGTGAGTTCACTATGCTAGACGATGAAGGACCTTTATTGGATGAGCCGATTTGCCAACCGGAAGGCAAGTTTGCGGAGAAGTTGTTCGTGATATTTAAAGCATCTGAAACTGATTGCACCCTGCCTTTTTGATTTTTACCTGTCGAATCATTGTAAATATACGACTCAGAAAGTCCTCCTCTTGGAACTTGGAGGAGGTTGCCATTAGGATCGTAAGAGATTTCTCCGCCACTAGCACCTAAAGATAATGATTGGTCAATTGAGTCTTTGGAGTTGTAAGCAGTGAGAATATTACCAGTTTGATTATATTTGAATTGCCAATGGTCCGTTTGGCAGCCCGCACTTAAAAACGCTTCAACTTTGGTCGGGTCTTTATAACTATTTATGTAGTTTGACAGTGATGAAGCAATGTATCCATTGTAGTACTTGGCGCCATTGTAACCGCCTATATCATAGGTCAGTTGTTGTGCATAAAATTCGCCAGAGGAGGAGGTTAACCAACCGGCTTCATTCCTGGTGTACACCCTTGTAATGGTTCTATCGGCATAGGCATTGTTAAAAACCTCTGTCGACACGGAGCCTTGCGCGTCATAGCTATATGAAGCATATGCTCCCTCCGGACCAGTAATTGGATTGTCAGGATCAACCAGCTCTGAGCCTGAGCCAGAGTTTCCAACACCTGCAAGTTGACCAAGTCGGTTGTATACATAAGTTACTTCAAATGCTGGCCCTACTGGATTGCCATCATTTCCAAGCGATCGGGGGTATGTAATCGACGTTAGACTGTTGAGTACGTTATATCGATAAGTTGAGAGATAACTAACACTGTTGTAATCGGCTACTTTTTCTTTTTTGCTAACTACATTTCCATTTACATCATAGCTGTAGCTAATGACGTTCAGTGAAGTGCCATCTCTTTTTGGATTCAACTGCGACTGCCAAACACGGCCAATCAGGAACTCAACTGAATTACTCTCATTGATTTTTTCAGGGTTATAGTCATAGTAAAAGCGTTGGTACCAACTGTAGTTTACACCGGTTCCGGGCCAGCTTTGATCATTGACGTGTCCACTGACATTTGACCAATTTACATTCGTATCCTGGATGTAACCATTTTCTATTGGTCTGTTCAACGTATCATATTTTACATAGTTTATTCTTACAGGAGACAGGCTAGCTCCCTGCGCGTCCATCGAAAAACGCATCCTATCAACGGCATCATACTGATATTGTGTTGTGCCTGTATTGGCCGTGTTGGAGCTGGCTAGTAGCCCTAAAAAATTGTAGCTATTGGTTTCTACCCAATCAGTTGCGACCGTTCCTGCCGGTGGAGAAAAATAGTTGGCAGATCTTAACTCTATTACTTGCCCGGCTGAGTTATACAATGTTTGGGTCATTAATGTTACGGAATTACTGACTGTCTTTTGCGCAATAATTTGTCCAAGGTTGTTCTTTAGTTGGTAAACGTTCACATTGTTTGGTGTTACCATGGACACAAGCATATAGTTCCCAGCAACGGCATCCGGCACGATACCTCTCATCGGGTCTGTATTAATATGAGATGCATAGCTTATTGTCGTTGCGTTGCCTCCAGCTATCGAATAACTGGCGCCTGGTTGACCAATAGCAACGACTCGACCCAAAGGCGAACTTTCAAAAGCATACTGGTCATACTGATAACCACCTTGCGCGCTCAGGTAGGTGCTCAGAGACATCTGACCTCCGGCTGGGTCATTGGGAAGGTAATCTTCTTGAGAGCCGTTGAATAAATTTCCTTTTATATCAATGGCATGTGAGGCCGGATTTTTCTTATATGCCGGTGTACCTTTTTCATCCATTACATAGCCTGCAGCTAAGACTGAACTGCCATCCATGAGGTGCAATGTTTGAAAATTCTTTCCGGCACCATCGAAAAATGAAAGTGATATTTTGGGATTATAAGAGATACAGAGTTCGCTGAAGTCAGCGCTATTATCCAGAGATAGGAAGAATGTCCCATCTGGACGTGCGGAATTGGACTGTTGATTCATGTTGTAGGAGAAGATTTCTACCCCGTCCACATAAAACGAAACCAGATTATCCACAACTAACAGTAATAGATCGTTTTGATAACCTACGCCTGTTTTGCTGAGTATGGTTTGCACACCAGAACCTGAGTTGTAGCAAAGATTCCAACGTTTCTGGTTATTTGAATTATCCCAGTAGACGTAAAGGTTATTTGCTCCTATCCCGGTATTCGGTATTAAGGCTGGATTCCTCGGTGATACCTTCACATATGCTGCAAAGCTGTATTGACCAAACTGATTAAGTTGCGCCTTGCTGCCCAAGGGGGGAACCTGGGTGCCTGCGTGGGCCTCATCAAACGATAGTTTTCCGTCTGATATTGTAAAACCGGGAGCTAACGCCCACTGAATTGCATCGCTGGCCTCAAAATTATGGTAGCTTCCACCTATCACTGATTGGATATTGAGCTGAGAGTTGGGGTAGCTGGGGTTGTAGATACTTGTTCCAGTTATTGCTCTGGACTGCTTAAAAGCCCCGATACTTTTTACGATGTTCCCTGATGAGACTTCGGACACGACTCGGTTATAGATATCTCTCACGTATTGTGTGCTCTGGCCATTGTTCGATAACGCAGCGGTCACCAGATTTAAGCTAGCATCATAAACTTGCGCATTACATGTTGCATCGATTGCAGAGAACATCAAGCAATCAACAAAAACATCAACTCCAGCCTTCAAATTATAAGCAAAAACATGAATATCAAGGAGTGTGTTGGCTGGTATTCCATTCGCTTTTCGTATTGCAGGCAGGTCGATCAACTGACTTATATTGCTCCAGGTACCTAACGTCGCAACAAAGTTCAGTGTGATAGAATTCCCCACCTGGGTGGAGCCGTTGTAGATCGAGATTTGCCACAGACATTCGCCTGGCACACTACTGAAATTAGACCCAGTTTGAACATAGGCAGAAAACTGATAAATACGATCTTGATCGTTAGGTTTGAAACGGTTATAGGGGCCCAGTTTTGAGGCCGAAGTGCTTGAAACGACCCTCAGCGACCGGCTTCCCGCATAAGCCTCTCCGGTGACAGTATTGGCTGAAATTGAGCTACCGACATAAATCCAACCGGATGAATTTTCATACGGTTCAAATCCGAAGTAATTCCCCTCGCCCGCATAACAATTCGAGTTTTGGAATGACGTGACTAAAAAATTGTTTTCATTGTCAAAAAGGCTAGAACTGACTCTTCCGATCGCATCGACAGAGTACATTGCTGTACCCACACTGTTTCTATCTTCAACTCGATTCGTTAACTTCCAGCCAGCAGACAATGGGGATTGATTATCCGTCCACCGATTAAATGCCGCTGGTACAGCCTGCGTTGCTTCGTAAGTTTCATATTCTCCCCAAAAAGCTCCCCCTGACGGCCAATTGTTATTCCAGGTCGTAATACTATCGGAGATAGTTATGGCATTACTCTGGGTGATGGTTTCAACAATAGGCAAAAGTAAATTTTTCGCTAACAGGTCTGTGTATTTTTCATACGCATAACTGAGTATTTGCGTTGTTGTCACCACTGTGCCGACGGCATCGTAGTAGGTGGTTGAAATAGATGCGGGAAAACCACTATCGGTTTTAAATGTATAGCTTGTTGTTTTGGGCACATTATTTAACGAGCTTACTGTTTTATAAGTCTGTGCATAGTATCCGGTGACATTGGTTGACGGAGAAAAAGACATGACATTCAAGTAGTTTATTGTCTCAGCAATAACACTCAATGTGTTTGATGCACTTAAATATTTGGTGGTTTGACTTTGATAGCGTTGTCCAGCTAAGAATTTTAAATTATTGACCACATTAGTATTCGACCCGTCGGTCGGATAAGGGCTGCTGGGTGAGTTGGAAGCAAGCAAGCCGTTAAAGAAATAATAGTCAACTTTTCCGTAGGGCGTGCTCGCGGCGTCACTAATCGCTAACGTGCCTTCAGCCATCGCTGAGTGATTGAAACCGACGGCTGTTCCGCTTGGACTAGATACCGCTGTAGAGGCATCAAATAGATAGGCTGCCACAGTTTTTCCCTGTGTACCATCGACCACGGTAGGGCCCTTACCCATTTGGAAGCAACTATAGTTTTGTATGACAGTGTGTGAAAGAGTCGTTGTAGCAAATTGGTCTCTGACCACCCAGGCTTTGAGGGTCATAGTGTCCCCCCATACCCCGGAATAGGTAATGAAGCACTTATCGGCGACCAGACCACCCCCAATGTTTTCGGCGGTATAAATTTGCTGAGCGTTCAACTGAGTTTCAGTGCTCGCGACGCCATTCCTTAGATTCGTCACATAGGTATTGCCGGAGAACTGATAGATCAGAAAATCGCTGTGTAGAAGACGTGCCGTGCTTGCATCAGTGTTGGTAAACGTTCTGGAAATGTTGCGTATGTTGCTATAGGTGCCATCGCTTGCCTGATAATAGATCGTGTTATTTATCAAGACATACCGATTCTTTTCCGCTTTATTATTGTCGATGGAAACAATTGGGATACCAGTTACAGCGGGTATATTATTGAGGCTGGTTACAGCTGACCACCGACCTGTACTGGCCACGGATGAAGCGTCATATGCAATCAAATCGTAGGATATTGCTCCTCCTGTGGCCGCTCGCTTTCTAACGACGCGGTCAACACCGTAAGCCACGGGGGTTAAAGATGCTTGCCCTGTTGCATTTAAAGTGCTGATATCTTGATTGTTCCAGAGGCTACCATCATAACGGAATAAGTTTTGACCAATGTAGATATCTGCATTATTTACATATGCGATAGGCTCAGTGGTTCCGCTAGGTAATGTTATTGAGCTTAAATTCGTGAGGTTCAATACCGAAAAGTCGCTCGGCCAGTTGATCACTGAGTCCACGTACGAGGTGCCCACGGACGGGAGCACTCCACTATAGCGAAGATAAGTGAAAGCTGCGGATGCTTGAAGATTTATCTCGCTTACATCATAAGAGGGAGATGAGATGGTTTTGCGAACAGTTTGCCAAATGAGTGACGCATTCTGCCATCGCAATTTTAAAGTCAGCGCCTTGCCTGCACTGCCTATACTGTTATTTATAGAACCT
Source organism: Pectobacterium carotovorum (assembly GCA_016415585.1). Lineage (NCBI taxonomy): Bacteria > Pseudomonadati > Pseudomonadota > Gammaproteobacteria > Enterobacterales > Pectobacteriaceae > Pectobacterium > Pectobacterium carotovorum. Next base: position 4,080,583 of record CP066552.1, read on the forward strand.
GTTATCAGGTAATTACCTTTGGAGGCTAGGTTACAGACTATATTTCCTGGTGTGCTCTCTAAAATTTCAACTGGCTGTTGTACAAAGGCGCCACTCATCCAACTGACTACATTCAGTTTGCTACTCGTACTCCCAAGAACCGCGATGAAATTATCTTCTGCAGTAACTAATAATGGTTCACCACTGGTAACGTCTATGACTAAACCATCCGAATTGCCTTCCCAAACTGCAGTGCTATTGTCCGACCGCCTAAAACAATAAATTCGAGTATTGACTGCAAACCCAACGATGTAAGAAGACAGTGCTGGTGAAATACCATTGTAAGCTGTCAAATTACCCACCGGAAAATCGAAGGTTTTTGCCAACGACCAAAAACCGGACCATTGATAGATTTGTGCGACACCACTGTTGTCACTGCCAAACCAAGTCACTAAGAACTGATAATCCTTGATCCAAAAGCGTGGTTTGGAATAGGTAACACCAGACTTAGATGGTCTGGTTAGAGTCATGCTGACACATGAGTTTGATGGTGTGACGCTTTGATACTCAAAGTCGATCTCTCCACCATCTGGGGTGACAACACTGGTCATCGCACCGTAACTTATAGTGGTATTGTCCGATCCGTAGTTAAACAACGTATTAGGCAGAGAATTATCGCCTGTATTAACGATTGTGATCCCGCTGAGTACACGTTTGGTGAACGATTGACTGCCAATAAACTTTGACTTGTCGTAATCAAATCTCACTTTGTAGATATAAGTTGAGTCTTTAGTGGCAAGCGTAATGTCGCTGAGATAGTTCTCTTCAAATCTGTATTGCGAACAGTTTGGTACCGTAATATCAGGGTTGGAAAACTCCTCAGGGTATTTGGGCATGTAGTTAAAAGTAGCTATTTGCCCACTCGGCGACTGAATTGACTTCAGATAAACGGCTCTTGTATAGGCTAATCCATTAGTTCCTATTGCCACATCAACAAAACTGTAGGTATACGAGACTTTGTTATTCCACAAATCGGTAATTGATTTTAGATGCCACGCCGTTGTGACGGCAGATTGCCCAGTCGTTTGTGCACTGTTGCCGACCCAATTATTCCAAATGACAGATTTCGAACGATATCCGGTTAGTTGTTTATCATCACCGAAAATATAACGGTTGCCGTTCTCCTTGGTGACGACAAAATGGTCTGATTGAATAACGTACGATACAAGCCATGCCGTCTTGATTTTGGTGCTATAGACTCGCGTTGAACCATTATCACTTTCCAGTTCCAGTCCGTAAAATGTCCCACCATCGTTCAGATAATAGTCAACAGACCCATCGCTATAATTCCAATTGGGTAACGCTACAATTGAGCATGACTCGATCCACCAACCCAGACCGAGTACCGAGGTTGGAGCTAAAAGATTGTCTTTAACAACGCTGGATTGAACATTACTTGAATATCCAATCGAGAATGGAATAGTCGTTCCCCCTATCGATGCCATTTCTAGCACAGGGAAGCTAAAACTCAGATTACCGTTGTAATGATTAACAGCACTTTTTAGCTCTTCCAGACTTAGCATGTTACTCTCCGTTGATAGCCTGATCACTTAGTCCAATTTGAAATGTGTCGTTGTCGGTCTTGCTGGTCGTGTTGAGCTTGACTCAGGCCCACGAACGCGGGTTGTAGCATTTACGCCTCTACTTGCAGAGACGTTTCTGAATCTCACACCTGAACCTGAACCAGAACTGCCTGGCGGATACGCACTTGGCGACATTTCTTGGTTTGGAATCTCAAACATTTCAGTTCCAGGCTCTTCTTGCGCTAAAGGCCTATAACCAGACCGACCATTTAGTCGATTGAACAGTCCACGCCACCCACTTGCGGCCCTGCCTAAAATACCCGCACCAGCAGCGGGAACTCCAAAGCCAGCGGAGGTAAGTCCAAGACCAATACCTACACCCAAACCTACAGCCGCAACACCAATAGCCGCGCCTTTCACCACCCAGCGGCCTACTTTGCCGATGGCATCCCATACATCACTGAAAAAGCCAAGCCCTGTTGGATCCGCATATTGCAAAGGATTACCCAAGGCGTAACTGTAGCGATTAAGTGTTTGGGGGTTAAAGCCGTCACCTATGTAGATGTCACGCCCAACAAATCGATAAATCTCAGGAAGGTAATAGCGTGAGCGCATGTATAGCAACCCAGTTTCATCTGTGGTCACACCTAACATACCTGCAAAACGGAAGGGGTTGTCTGTATTACCAACACTTGCCGCTAACTCTCCATAAGGACCATAAGCGTATCGGTCCGTGATACGGCCGGAATTATCAGCTAGTGCAATCACATTACCGATGAAATCGTCTAGGTATAAATTGTAGCTCCCATTCTCGTCAGTTCTCGAAATCAGATTTTGTCCGTAAACGTACTTAGCTAAAATATGATTGTCTGGATCGGTAACAGCCAACAAGCGGTTCAAACCTTGGTTGCCGTTTGCGCTAATCCCTATCTCGGTTCCATAGGCGACACCCATTGAGCTGATGGTAGTGCCAAAAGTATCTAAATAGTTACTGGCGTAAGGGCGGTTTGCAGACAGTGAGAAATAAGCTTGTGGGTCTTGCACAAATCGGGTTGTTTTAGCATCAGATACACTTTCAACACGAAGCCCATCACCGTCATAGGTATAGGTATAATCGCCCGCTGTTTTCAACTGATTGAATATGTTGTAGGTGAAATGGTTTGGCATCGTAGGAACGCTAAGAATATTGCCGTCAGCGTCGTATGTAAGTAATTCACCATTAATTGCGGTTAGCCGGTCTCCTTCGTAGGAAAATGATGTGCTCTGTATTGCTTGGCTACTGGATAGTGGCAATATTTCGGTCGAAGTGGCAACTCGACCATAATCGTCAAAAGTATACGAGCCATACGCTAATAACGTCTCTCCACAGGTAGTTTCCTTGGATTGCAACCTACCTGCCTGGTCAAACACTGTGTAAACATTAATATTTCCTGGTAGATGCGTAGTCTGTAAAAAGCCGTTAGGGTAATAAATGTATGTCGTTAGATTCTCATTAAAATCAGTTACAGTCCTCAATCGCTGTAGGTTATCGTATGTATAACTAACCGTCGTGTCGTCAGGGTAACCAACTGTTAATACCTGATTTGAAGCCGAATATGTGTAACTTACCGTGTTTCCGTAGAGATCTGTCCTAGTTTGAAGTCGGTTAATGGGGTCGAAGGTTTGAGCGATGTTTACTTCAGTGGTATTAAGCTTAGTGAATAGTCTATTGCCATTGCCATCAAGAGTGAAATCAATAGAGCTGCCATCAGGTAATGTGGTGGATACAAAGCGACCAGCAATGTCGTAGCCGTAGGTCAACGTTTGCGCTTTTGCGTTGGTGAGACTTGCAAGTAGATTGCGCTCATTATAGGTGTACAATGTAGTGCCACCGGAAAAACTCTCCTCCATGAGTTGTCCTAACCCATTATAAAAGTAGGTCGACTGTACACTGCCATAACTACTTACTTCAGCTTTCAATAGCTGTTTAACCGCGTCATAAGCGTAGACAGTGGTACTTTGTACGGCGACGCCATTGAGATTTTCTTCTGTAGCAATCAAGCGATTGACCGCGTCATAACTAAAGTAGCTACTTATTGCTGCCGTTCCGCTGCCAGCGGTGTAGCATACGGTGTTACCGTAACTATCTAAAAATCTTGAAAACTTTTTGCCAGTTGGCTCTGTGGTTTGTATATGACGCACATTTTTGCCGCTTTTACTGTCGGACTCGATGCTGTAAGCATAGAAGGCACTATATCCTGATTGATCTGTTTTAACCGTTGCCATGCCTGCAGCGTTGTATTGCGTAATGACAGTGTAATTAGTTACCGAGTCATTTTGTTCTTTAGGTTGGGTAACGGTTACTTTTAATGTTGAACCGTCTTGCTGCATAGGTATGACCTCGTAGCTTATCCTGGTCGTAACATCTGCAGTGCCTGCCTCATGCTGCACGGTCGATAAAATAAGGCGACTGTATATATCCCGTACTTCTAGTTGCTGATAGTTCATACCATCTATTGATGGGGTGAAATACGTGGTTTGTTGGTTATAAACCTCACCTGATGCTTCTTTGACACTGCTGTAGCTAGTTGCCCATATATTCTGATTGCCATCGGTGAAGCTGATTGGTCTGTTGATGTTGTCGTATCTAAAAGATTCGCTATAAAGTGGAGCTGCTGAAGCCGAGGTGATGTAGTTCACACCTATTTTTCTGTTCTCACGATCGTATTGATATCGAGTGATTGCAGAGACTCCGTTGACAGGTGGATACGTAATAGTTTCCAGCAATAAATCCTCAGTGTAGGCATAGGTTATCGTGTTTCCAGCGACGTCTGTTTCCGACTGAAGTTGCCCTGAATTGGTATAGGTGTACATAGTTGAGAACGGGTTGCTTGCGGGCTGATCTTTAAAAAATACTTGCGAAGTGTCGATACGGCCGGTTTTTGGGTCGAGGACATAGACATCCTTTCTAATCACTGTTGAATTGACATCAGTGACCACTGTTGAAGTAAGCCTTCCGTAGTTATCAAATTCATAGCTGGTTTTATTGCTGTACGGATCTACTACATAATCAATGTCGCCATTACTTTTATAATTAAACTGCCATACGTTACCGAGTGAGTCTATTTTGGTCGCAATCTCGCCTTTGAAACCACCAATTTTATATGTATAAGTAGTAACGCCCCCTCCCGGAGAAGTCACGGTCTGTAATGTGTTATCACTGTTATAGGTATATCTGGTGACATTACCGTAGATATCGGTCTCGGTCAGCTTATTGTTGTTATCGTCATAAGTGTAATGCTCTTGCCCTCCATCCGCATAGGTTACTGTTTGTAAAAACCCTACACCGGTATATTGATAGGACGTTGTGTTGCCTTTCACTGTCGTACTGGGAATAGCTGGACCTTCGTAAACCGTCACTGATGCCAGTTGGTTATTGCCGTTAAACGATTTGTAAATAGCTTGAATATTGCCGTTGCCGATATCTATTTTACTGTAGAGCGTTGTTAAATTTGCTTTTTGATTTATTGTCCTCGTGGTCACCCCTAAACGGTCTGTAAAATCTGTTTGTAAACAATCGACACCGTTATAGGTTATGTCTTGATAAGTAAATGTGGTCTGATAGTTTTCACCATGTGCTGTAGCGCGAGCGTCTTTTTGTGTAATGACCCGATTTTTATTGTCGTATGTGTTTGTGATAAAGGTATACCCATCAACATCTACCGTTGTTCTCATAAGCGAACGAGCATAGTAAGTGAAGCTCATCGTCTTATTGTTCATATCGGTAAAACTGATTAAATCACCATTTGCATAGGCCAAGCTGACTGTGACCGCAGTGCCACCAAGTAAAGATATACTTTGAATTCTTCCATTGTCAGATGAAGTCGAATAATAACGAATAGAAAAACCACGGCCTGAGACTTGGTCAACTACGGAAGTTAAGAGGCTATTTGTGTAATTTAAGTTGGTCGCATTGCCAATGGGTGATTGAATTTGCTGTAGAACACCGTTGCTATCAAAAAGAAATTTAGTTTGGTTTGCCTGTGTTAGCTCGTACTGTAATTGGTTATTAACATAGAGGCTTGAACCATTGTTGGCTCCAACTATGGGATAATTGCCTGTTATCGAGCTGGGTACGCTATAAGTGAAAACTTGGCCATTGCCTAATTTCACGTAAGCATGTTTATTATCAACAGACTTTAAAATGTAGCTGTTAAAAATATGATCCCAGCGATTCCCCACAGGAATATTTCTACCAGGTGGAGTATCACTTGGTAGCGCAATTTCAGTATTGTAAAACAACTCAAAATTGAGCTCGTTTATAGTATTTGCACTTAGAGCTATAAAATTGTAGCCGTAAGAGCCGTTGGCGACAGAAACAGGATCACCCTTGTTGTCAGATCCTGGTGGATTGACTGGAGGGCTTGGTGCTGGCGTACCTGTATCGACACAACTTGCTTCAGACCACGGACCATCAGTGAGTCCAGTGGCTGTGCCACAAACCGTAACACAATAATGTTTTCCAAGGCTAACACCCGAGGTGCTTGCATTAATGACTGTGCTAGTCCCTGTTCCTCCGGAGAATGTTCGATCATAGTTATCGGGCCCAGTGATCCGCACCTTGTAGACGATACTCACTCCACTGATTGTTAACGCAGACCAATTGATTGTGATGTTGCCATTACTATCCGATGTCGCGCTCACCCCCACCACTTGTGGTATTTGGCTGCCAAGAGTTATTGATTGTGGAGCTGACCAAAGAGAAAGGTTGCCGCCCTCAACTGCTTGAACTTTGACTGTATAAGAGCTACCCGTTGTCAGGCCTGTAAAAGTTTTACTTTGAGTTGTACTGGTATAAGTAGCTCCAGTAGGATTAGGTAATATCGACAAGTTATAGAGGTTAGCTGAACCCCCATACTGGTACGAAGCCGTAATAGAGAGATTGGCGATATCTTGCGTGAGCGGATTTAGTGTAGGTCCTACCAATGTAGTTAGGGTTACATCTTGACTGACAAAGGTACCAAGGTTTCCGCCTTTCACCCCCTTAATTGCGACAGTGTAAGTGGTATCCTGAAGTCCACTGCTTATGACTACCGTGTAACCGCTAGAGGTTTTATTGAGGTAGTAGCTACCGAGCAAACTGCTGTCACTTTTTCTGACAACTCGCACATAGTAGTCCGTGTCTGAAGCACCTGAGAACTGAATAGTAAGTGTTGCTGGAGTTCCACCAGCATTGTATTGCGTTGTAATTTGACTGGCTGGTGTTGGTGTACTTAGTTCACTTAATGGCCCAAAAGACCCAGACGACGATGCTGACACTTGTAAAGATGTTGCCGTTGTGGCGTTCAGATAGGACGTCAGGTCAAATTGATAAGGCTGAGATTCGATTGGACTGCCTGAAGCTACACTATTGATGTAGGTTTGATAAACGCTTGCCTGATCAACAGCTGTCCAGGTTGCGGTAAGCTGAGAGTTGGCATAAGCGCTGGTTATATCAGTCACCAATAAATTAATCGGGACCGCTTCAGAGGTAGTACTCCATTCACCATAAATATCGTCCGATGAAATAGCTCGTATCTGTGCCTTGTAGACCTTGTTAAGTGGAGCCAGTGCAACACTATAAGGCTGATTATTTTGATAATTTAAGTTCGAAATGTTTTCTATAATTTCGCCGTCAGTCGTTATCAGTTGTAATTGGTATGTGGCTGCACTACTGACTTCAGTCCAAGACGCCAGCATATAGTCCTGCCTGCCAGTAGGCAGTTGTCTAAAAGACAAATCAGATGCAACAAACGTCGAACCATGTAAGGTTCCTGAATCGCTTGCAGAAGACAAACCCCACCACAAAAATAATCCGGCAAAATTACTATTAAGTCTGCGCTGCATCCAGGTCGCAATATTATTTGCTGTTCGTGGCGTGTCCCAAATTATAAATTCGGACATCTTTGCGACGATGCCCGTAGCGCCACCACCGAGTGCAATAGTCCCTCCGCTTGTCAAGCCAGACCCCGTGTATGAGAGCGCACCAATTGATTTATATAAAGATTGACCGTCCTTAAGTACCTCAACTGCAAAGTGATTAAATCCGCTGGGATACAACGTAATGGCAAAATGTGTCCAAACATCCTGATTTATGCAAACTCCGGTTGTTATCGACCCTCCGCTGGCATAGCTAATTTGCACATTCGCTGGATTACTGATTGTTAGAGTCAATGCTTCAGAGCCTGAACCTGTTTGATAACGGCAGATTGTCCCTGTTACCGAACTCGTTTTAATCCATAGCGATAATGTGAAGCCATCCACAGGAAAATTGGTCAATGAATTACTTGTGACTGAATCAGTCGCGGTCAAATTTATCACGCTAACATCAGCTAAAAGACTGGTTTGGTAATCTAAAGTTAAACTGGGAGCGGCTGGAGCTGGCATGGGTACGTTTCCTCAGGCCTGTGTTGGCGCTTGAATATCGGAGCTGGTGATATTGCCCTTTGCGTCGACTGTAAATACCGTTTTTTTGTAGTTACTGCTGTCAATCGCAACCAAGCGTGACAAATCATCAAAGGTAAAAATTCGGTTCGCGCTGAAGGGTCCATAAGCGATATCAGATACTGGCCCAGATGAAATGCCCGATTCCGCTACGACATTAAAGGTATAGATGTGGCCGGCTTGTAATGCAGTTTCAAATGTTAAAGGGCTCGAAGATACGATTTTTTGCTCAGTTTGTTCGCCGTTGTCATACAAGTTGGCTTTGTAGGACAACACATCATTTGACGTAGTAAATGAACCGTTAAAGCGCAGAGCGACCAAACTCAGCATCGGATCAATAGGCTTAAACAACACCAGAGCGACTTGTTGTGACATCACTCCCAAAGAAATGCTGTTTGTTGATTGTACCGCAACGCTATATGGCGAATTTCCAACGAAACTCTCTATCGGAAATTGTGTGTTAGTGCCGTTTCCTGTGTAACTCATTTCCACTCCACCAGCACTGTCTGAAATGGTTGCTTTATAACCACTCCCCACTGAAGGATTGAGTAGGGTCCAGGCGACTGACAATGTGGTGATGTCATACTGGGTTGAAGTAATGGTCGGCGCGCCAGCAATCAATACTGCAGGCGCAGATTCCTCGCCAGTTATGCCGTTATAAGTAGCGGCAACTGCAATGGTATAATTTTCTTCTGCGTATAATGTTTGAAGTGGTACAAATGAGGTTGTTTTCTCTGTAGTCGTTAGAGAGAAATACTCAATGCCTTGCTTATAAACAGTGATGATATAGTTTGTGGGAGTGGTTAGGCCTGAATAAGTAAAGGTAAGCGTAACATCGTTTCCGCTGTAACTGACGGCAGTCAACACCGGAGCATCCAATGCAACGATCTCAACGCTAGCACTTCTCGGACCAATGGCAACACCATTTACCGATGAAAGATTGACAGAATAGACACTTCCAGTGACGAATACCGTTGTCGGAGTTGCTGACATCGACGTACCGGAACCTTCGAATGTCTCCTGCTTGACCCCATTTTTAAACAAATCTAATTGATAGCCCATTCCAGTGTAAGTTACGTCAGGCAGTGTCCAATTTACACTCAAGGTATTGTGACTGTAGGTTGCTGCAGTGATGGCTGGAAGTTGATAAATAATTAGCGCAGGCGTGGAGTACTCTCCAATCTGGTTAGCATTCGTGCTTGCTACTTTAACTACAAAGGTCTGATCACCAGTAAGTTGGCCTGCAAGGTTGTTGAAATTCGTGGTTAATCCACTGCCTTGCTTGTTTAACTTGATAACGGTTCCTGCAAAAATAGAAGCAAGAAAGGTATTCGTATCAACACCTGCCGCTAACGTCCAATTTACCAACAAATCCGACCCGTTATAAATTGCACTGTCGATAGTCGGCGGCGACAAAACAGTAATCGACTTCTTGCCGCCATATGGTCCCGTTGAAATACCGACATGGATAGCGCAGCCTATCAAGTAGCTATTATCACTGGTCAAAGGAGGATTGGGTGTAAAATGAGTCGTTGGAGTATTTCCTTCGATTGTTTCTTGTAGGCTCCCATTTTTGTAGAGCGCTATCGTATAGGTGATGACGTTATTTGGAAGATTCGAAACTGAAACTGATACTGTTCCAGAACGATAATCAACCGAGGATATGTTGAGTGGCAATGTATAAATTGTCACTGCGTCACAATAAGGACCTATTGCATGTTCTTGAGTAATTGCGGCTTTTACTGAATAAGTATCTGTTGTAGAAAGGGGGGATGCGGGGATTAACGTTGCATTAGTTCCACTACCTTGGCTATTTTGAACAAGTGTACCTGCCTTATAAAGCGATAGCAGATAACCATATTCTCCTGCGTTCAAATTATCTGGATAGGTTAAACCCGCATTCACGGTTGTGCCGTCGTAATTTATCAGGTTAAACACAGGTAATTGAGTTATCAAAGTTTGGGGACTAGAAGATGGTCCTAGAGCGACAGCACTCTTATATGCAATTTTGATCTGGTACGTTGACGTATTCACCAAGGGTGCTGAAGGCGTGAATGTGTATTTTAATCCCGAGCCAGCAACGGTCTGTACCAAGGTCCCATCTTTGTATAATCCAATGTTCATTGACGTTGCGTTAACAGAAGTTGGGTTTTTACTCCAACTCGCGGTGATGTTCGAACCGTTGAAAGTAACTAATGAAATAGTTGGAGTTGCCTGAAAAATAATAGCTGCGCTTGAGGATGGACCTATGCTGACCGCGGTCGTTGAAAACACTGTAAACGAATAAACATCAGTCAATGTAAGTGGTGTATTTGGCGTGTAGCTGAAGTTTACAGCTATTTCACCGTTCACTGGTGTTACATTAATGGTGTCAACAATGACGCCATTTTTATTGAATGCAACTTGTGCGCAGGTACCGCTGCCTGAATTTTGATTCAAGTTGACGATACCCCTAAACACCTGGCCATCGAAGGTGACATTCGAGAGCGTATCAACTTGCCAGATCACTTCAACTCGGTCAGACAACTCGCCAATACTTACTCCGTCGACGGTGGCCATAGCAACAGAGTAACTAGACGCAGTGGTAAAGTTACCGGTATAGGTCAAACTAGCTTGAGATCCCACAGTTATCGGAGCATTTTGTACGACGTTGTCGTTCACAAAAAGTGAAAGTAATACACTGTCTCCGTAAACAGATCCTGCAGGGTACGTTACTTGCCCGGTGATCACTTTCTGCTGGTTATTACTCACTAAAGATATCGTTGGTTTAACGATATAAACTGCAGCAAGTGCACTTGCTGGACCGCTGAAACTCCCTGATAGCGCCTGTACGGTCAATGTGTACTGTTTTGTGTCTGAGGGAGTAAAACCTATAGTAAATGACTTAGATAACAAGCCGGCTGCTAACACCGTTTGTACGATGGTACCGTTCTCGTAGACCGTGATTTGATACTGCTGCGAACTGGTTGGATTCACGTAATCATAAGTAACGGTTATTTTGTTCGCTTGGTATTTCGAAGAAAGAATGCTTGGTACACCAAAAATGGTTACGTCGACACTATCTGAACTGGGCCCTGAGGATTTTCCAGACAATACAATTTTTCCATAAGTAACATACGTTCCTGGCTGAGAGGATAATGGTGCAACTGTTGTTATGGTGGCTGGAGACTGGGATGCATTACCTACGCCAACCACAGCTTTCGGGGTCTTAGCTTCGAGGGTAAACTGACAACTCTGGTAACCGTTATAGATAGCTGGGACTGTGTAAGCTAGCGTAACGTTGAGATCATAACCAGTCGTAGCGGAGATTGTGGGTGCTTCTAAAACGAGCTGGATTAAATCAGATCCTGTTCCGTAGCCGCCACCCACTTTCTTGTACCAGATCTGCAAACTATAAATCACCCCTGAAGTGAGCAAATTATTGGGGATGCTAAACGTACCAGTTGTGACTTCACTGGTGAAATTGTATAGGGATTTACCTGCAGACATGATGGACAAGATGTAACCATCCATCTGCAGCAAAGGATCACTTAAATGCCATGTCGCATTTATTGTCTGGTCTTTTCCAATAAGATTGGAGACAGAAACACTATCAATGATAACTTTGGTGTTTGTTTCATCAGCCAAGATCTGATCCTCTCCATTGTAAGTAGAACAGTTTTTCTTCCCTGCTACCCTACAGCTCATCTATCGGGCAATAGCAACACCGATAGATGAATGGATATTAATCAACTAATTACTTGTTTCTTTTTTCCAGTTTTTGTAGTCTGCATGCCATTCTTTTGGAAGGCGCTGCAGAATGTCATCGTGATCTTTCCGGTAATATTTACCCCAGTATTCCTGCATTGAGTTATCGCCTACCAGAATATTTTCAGCATAAAACCCTGTGGAGGTATGGTCGTTCTTATCCTCTCCCTCTAAGACTAAGTTCCAAACTTTTCCGCTGTAATTTTTGTTTTTTATCGAAACTATTTTAGTTTGACCTTCTGCATTGTAGATCTCTGTACCTACTTTGAGTTGACGTGCCAGCAGCACGCTATTTTTGCCGGATAAAACTGGGTGTTCTGCCGTCATTTCTACGCTGTTACCTTTGGCATCCGTGACCACGTAAATAACCCCCTCCTCATACCCTGGAATTGTGCTGGTTACCTTTTTAGGCTTTTTATTTTGGTTGGATAAGACCATATCTCCGACCTCGATATCCTCCACTCGCTTCAATGAGCCGTCAGCCATCCGCACTTTGGTGCCCGGAGTTAAACAGCCCCAAGCAAACTCTAAATAATCAATTTCTGTGGTATCAAATGGTGTGCTACCGCCTTGTGTTGTGACATAGGCAGAAACTTTATCAAAGCCACTTGTTGCTGTTTGTACAGCGATCATGAAACTCATATCGACACGAGTTAATGCATTAAAGCAAGCCTGTCCAAAATTAGCGTTTGCGAAATTCCAGCTCACAGTATTTCCGTTAGTTGTAAAATAGCTCAGCATATCGGCACTGGTTTCACCCAGCGTACAGCCACCACCAGATGCATCATCCCAAATTATGAAGTTCACACTAGCATTACTGAGGTTCAATGTTGTGGGAACAGCGCTAGCATAGGTAACACTTCCTTGCATTGGGAACTGCACAACGCTACCACCACCATACGGGCCGTAGTCGCAGTCGGCAGTGTTACCAGGTGACCTTTGCAAGCATGTCAGAATGTAGGGTACTTGGCGGCCGGGTTTCTGCACTGGTGCTGAGACCACTGGCGGCGACTGCGGAACCTCTATTGCTAATGCGGTATTTTGGACATTAAGGAAAACAGGTGAACCTGTTTTTGGCTGTATAAATACTGTACCTGTTGCAAGTACTTCATCCGTTGTTGTAGGTACACTCTGCCAGCTGCCTGCAGCACCTAATGCGGCGTCTTGACCAGCTCCATATTGAGTCGTCGTTGTGTGTGTGCCAATTGCAGTTTTAGTGGTATTGTCAAACAGCTGTAGAGTCAGTGCGGTGGCTATTGTACCCTCAGGAACCGAACTTATAAGCGTTGCTGTATAGTTGTAATTTTGAGTTGACTCTCGACCCAACTCAATAATTGCATTTATTGACTCTGGCGACATTCCCGTTTCGGATAACAGTGAATAGGCTTGCTGATCCGGAGGAGACGAGGCGTGCTGAGTTTGTAGCGTTTCTAATGTTTGAAATAGTTGTGGAGAACTGGCTGGAGTATGCCCCGCTTTTGCGAGTTGGTTTTGTACATAGCGATAGTGATGTGCTTTTGATAAATCCAGCGCATATGGTACACCAGGCTTGGACTCCTGTACCAATTGCGCCAAATCACTTTTGTTTTGGCGTTCAGCAACACTCTCGTCACCTATAGCTTCTGAGCTATAAGCTGCAACATTGAGCAGGATTAAAAAAGATGCAAAACAGGTTCTAAAGTTCATTACGATCCCTCAATATGAATTAGCAATACCTGACACGAATGGCGTTTAGGCGATCATGGCGTGAATACTGAACGGACGAAAAAGCTTACATCACATAAGCTATTTGACTTTGAAAGTACAAATTCCGAAACAAGCCCACGTTAAGCGAAATTCTGCAGAATAAGCTGCGAGCTGTAACGTTTAAGCATTACGTTCAACTCATTGAAAACAAGGCGGGTTATTAGGTTTTCTATGGAAAGATAACCGAATCGACCACATCCAACATGTGAGTTGTATCCATTATGGGTCTGACTTTAGGATTTTTCCAATGTGGGAACAAAATTATTTTTGGTTCATTTTTGGGTATAGAAAACACTCCATTTTAATAACGTTGAAACAGCTTTTCTGAGTGCTGCAGCGCTGAGATGCCACATAGATGCAAACACTCAATCCAAGATTTTTCATCTGATATTTTATATTATTTCAGTAATTTGCTTTTGGTTTATTTCCCAGCACAATCGAAAATCGGTTCCAGAGGTTTTCTGTAAAAAACCAACCATAAAAAAAGCAAATCTGTATAGAGTGTAGATTCACTTCTAGAATATTCAGTCAACATCGATACGGGGTTACTTATATGAAACTTAGTTAGCGAGTCATATATTTATTTATCTTGATTATTAATATTACCAAGATGATAAGGTATCCACCCCACATAAGGATTAAAGGCTCTGATGAGAGTTTCAGTAAGAACTCTATAATCAGGTAGAAAATCGTATCCAGGATAATTATTTAACTCGTACTATAGCCATTCTGAAATATCTTTTAAACCAAGCTTTACTGATATCATTTTTGCTCTGGATCGCAAATCTTCAATATTGGTAGAGCTTGAACCAGCCATATCTTGAAGTTTTAGCACAGGACAATCTGTCATAGGAATCGCCCATTTTGTAGTTAGACGCATATATTATCCATTAGCTGGACTTACCGTAAATAGATATAGTGCCTTTGATCGTTGTTATGATTGATGCTCCCCTATGGCTAGAGAGCCCACAGCTTAGTCCATAGGCCACAAATCTTCACACCTTTCGGTCAGCCTCAAACGCTTGTAATGGCAGCAAAACCTGCACAATGTTGCCCATATTGCTAGGCGCAATAATATCAATAGCTGCACGATATCTTGCGCCGGGGCTCAACGTAGAGTGTATGGTTATAAGCTGCGCTCACCTGGTTGGGATCGCAATGCGAAAGCTGGGCGTTCACCAAAACTTTGGGGTAGCCCACTTCGTTGGGCGCCGTGGAGATCGTGCCACGGATGCCATGACCTGTGAGCAAATCCTGATAGCCCATACGTTTGAGAGCACCGCTGATACGCTTTTTCAGATCGCTGCGGTGCGAGAAAAGATACCGTTGTGCTGGCCTAACCTCTCCGAGAAGGTAGCGAACGATCTCAATCGCCTGAATAGACAGCGGTACGATGTAGGAGAGGACATCCTGAGGCCGTTTGCCCTTCTTGCGCATATCGGTTTGCAACTGCTTGACCACGTCTGGAGGAATAACCCACAGCTCTTGTTCCAAATCGAATTGCTCTGGGGTCGCCAACCGCAACTCGCCCGTACGCCCCCGTCAGTAGTAACAAGCGGATTCCGAGTTTCGTCGTGATCGCTCCACGATAACTTCGTACTTTTTGCAGAAGTTCAGATAGCTCAGGTAAACGCAGGAAAGGATTGTGAATCACAGGTGGTGCAGGAACAGCCACCACATCCAAGTCAGATGCCGGATTTATCTCCAGTCATTCGACGTTCACCTGCGCAAAGCGGAACAATTGATTGAGTCAGGAGCGTACTTTCTCGGCAGTAGTAAACGCCTCACGTTGCTCAATCTTGGGGAGTATATTCAGCAAATCGGCACGACGAACGTCGTAAATAGATAGTTTACTCAGGCTTGGCGCTCAAAGATACGCAGGATCTGCGACAAGGTACTGTTACGCCCTTCTTTGAGCTCTAGTTTGCGATACTCAAGCCATTGAAGAAAAACAGCCTTGAATGTGTGCTCGTCGGCAAGTCGTACGAACTGCCGTTTATACTTACGATCGAGCTTGGGATTGATACCCTTGGCAAGCAGGGCACGGACCTGATCGCGCAGCGTTCGCGCTTCGCGTAAACCGACCTCTGGGTAGGAGCCCAAAGACATACGCTTCTGTTTGCCCGCCCACGAATAGCGGAAGTGCCAAGACCGACCGCCCATGTCGGTCACCGCCAAGGAGAAACCATCAATGTCACCAAGTGTATAGGCTTTGCCTGTTGCTCTGGCTTGGCGAACTGCCATATCTGATAGTGCCATAGTTCCAGCTCCTAACTTGAAGAGTTAGACGAGATTCTCGACCTATGGCACGCTCCGACCCAGCAACAATACGGAACCCCACACACCCGTTTTTATGGACTAAAAAGTCCTGGATGTGGGTGGATTCCAGTAGACCGCGCTCGAACGAAAAAAGGACCATAAGGTCCTATTTTCAACGACTTGCAGACTTCAGTAGCAGTCTACAGATCATAAATTGGAGCGGGAAACGAGACTCGAACTCGCGACCCCGACCTTGGCAAGGTCGTGCTCTACCAACTGAGCTATTCCCGCAGAGAATCGGATTTATTATCTTTTACTTTCAGCAAAAAGTGCCGAAACCAAAACCCATTAAATCCTGCCAAATCACATGTAACACAATGAATTTAATCACTATTTACTGACTAAGTAATTCGACGGTCAGCATTATGTACCAATCAACTTAACGTGGCAAGCCCTTTTCACTGAAAACCTTACCGTCCAGTTTTAACCAGCGATGTGCCGTGGCGATAGAGCAATGAGAGCTCCTGCAACAAGGCCGCCCGAGTTTAAGGCGGCCTGATATTTCATTGGTTTATGCGTATCAGGATCTTACGCTGCTAACCAAGGTTTGCTTACAAATGTGCCCAAATGTGACGTGAGTAGAGATATTACCTCCCACACCAACACCGCTCTGAGCCGGGACTTCAATACGCCATGCGCCCACATCGTAGGTTGTTCTCCACGTATTAATATAACCTTGGCTGTAGTCCTGGAACTGCGTCGTGTAATCAGCATAACAGTTATCCAATTTCACAGACCCAGAAGCCTTGCCGTTTGCATCAGTGATTATTCCGTGGGCGTTGGCAGCATTAAACTCTAACTCACCGTTGTTTTCTCGTTGGTCGAGTATAAGAATCGCCACGATATTTGGAATACCCGCGCCGGTGGAATCCGCCATCGTCACTCCCCAGGTCACATCCCGATAGGCTTGCGTGGTCATAAAACCAAAAGCTGTCGGTGCAGAACTTGGGATACGCAGGACGGTACTTTCCCCCGTAACAGAATGGCTAAACCTGACAATTTTTGAGCCCAGAGTTAACTTATATTTCTGAGACACCGTCGGCAATCTTGCTGGATTAGGCAGCACTCTCACCAAAACCTTCTCATTCGGCTGAGATGGAATGATGGTAATTTCCTGTCCGGCATTACGAGTTGTCCAGGTATTACCGCCATCAGTGGAAGACGCCAGTAACCAGTTATTATTGGTTCCACTTGTTACGCCATCAAAGCGAAGTAAAACATGCTGGCCACGGGTTGCGGTAAATACGTAGTAATCCGCATCAGAGTCACTATCAGAGTTACCTTCAATTTCCCTCAGATTATCTGACAAAGGATATGCCAGAGAAGGAATATCATTTAACTCATAGGCATCAACATTCGTATTAACGATAGCGCCAAAATTAAAAGCAGAACCATCTGCCGTATTGGCCTCCATAAACCAGTAATAGTGCCCCGGCGGAGTTAAATCCAACGTAGCCTCATCAGCATTTCCCGCCTGATTTGAATAATTAATTGCTGTCACATTATTCTGACCATCATCCCGCATCAAACTAAGAGCAATATCGGTTTCAGGGCTCATGCCTACGACGAACGCGGTTGTTTTAGAACGCTGAGTGATTTCAAAGTGATAACAGGCGCTGCCTCCACTTTGCAGTCCGTCCAGCGTATAAATGGTGTTTACGGCAAGGGTTGGGCACAAAGGGGTAAATGCAGCGTTATTAGCAAGAGGTTGAGTACTGGATAACGGTTTTTTTTGTGCGTTATTTGCATCAGCCTGCGCAGTGGGAGCATTGGGAGTAATAACGACAACTCCCTCATTTTCAGCCTTGTGAAATTTATAATGACTTGCGGCATGGGCCTGTATGCTATTAGGGGCCTCAAATACAGAAACCGAGCCTTTCTTTTGCAGTTTCCCAATATCCTTCACTTCGACAGAAACGCTGGTTTCAGCAATCGCTGAACCCATGCAGAATGCCAATCCGGCAGCCGCAAGATATACATTTAAACGATGGTATTTCATCCCAATATTTCCTTATCTTTGAGTATTCTCAAATAGAACGCAGACTTATTATTTAATAATTAACAAATACTGAATGTTAAGCGAAAGTAGTATTACACCGACACGCCGTATAATCTCAATAAAATCTTACAAAAATATTTAAAATGAATTTTTTTAAATGAGCGAATTGAAATTATTATTAAATACAATTAATTCGATCATTGATAATTTACTCAATAATTATTCAATATTCGCGATTAAAATCCACCTCGCCACGCAGCGTATTATCAGCCTGGAAACGAGCAAGATTCTCTAGGAATAATCGTCCCATCAGCCCCGGCACCATTGGTCCCGCAATGTGCGCCGTCAACGTCAGATTCGGTGTTTTCCAGAACGGATGGCTGTACGGCAACGGTTCTTGCCTGAAGACATCCAGCACCGCTTCCGCAATTTGCGCATCACATAGCGCCGCCCGTAAATCATCATCCACCACGGCACTACCGCGCCCGACATTGATAAACAGCGCCGAAGGCTTCATGGCGGCAAACAGACTTGCATCATAAATATCGGTGGTTGCCGAAGTGTCCGGCAGAAGGTTGATCACATAATCGGCCTCCGGCACCGCGGCAGGCAGTTCCGCTAAACTCATGATCCGTTTAAAATCAGGCTGCTGTCTTGGCGTACTGACGATGCCATATAGCTCAACGCCAAAAGGCCGTAAAAAGCCAGCAACCTCGCAGCCGATCTCTCCCGCACCGACAATCAGCACCTTTTTATCCGCCAGCGATCCCGGTAAACGGTGATCCCAGCGCCGCTCTTCCTGACTGATTTGCCGTTCCCCCAGGCGAAGCTCATGCCTGAGCATGTAGGCAATCACGTATTCGGCGATAGGCTGACCAAACACGCCAACGGCGCGGCTTAAGCGGTAATCTCGCGGTAGCCTATCGGCCAACAGCGGTTTGAACCCTGCCCACGTCGACTGTAGCCACTGTGGTTTAGCTCCCTGAGCCAGCAATGCAGCGGCGGTATCAGGTTCACCCAGCCAAATCGGGCAGCTCGCGGCCTGCTCTGCCGTACCGTTTGAGAGCACCAGCTCAAGCTCTGGCGCAGCATGATGTAAGACAGAGCCAATCTCATCGGCACGCGAATCCAGTAGCAGAATAGCGGTCATAAGCACGTTCCTTAATAGGGTGAAGCACCTTTGGCTTCATCCCGATGATTGTCGTCATTACGTTTAAGATTAGGCAGAAGCCTGAATGAGCGACGTCAGTAGCGCGCCACGCTTCGCTTCCGATTTTTTCACCAACGCCGCGAGTTTCTTGGTATTGCCCCAGATGAGATACAAAATATGTTCTATCACGGCGGGTTCTCGCATCCGTACTTCTTCGACGAGCTGTTCGAACAGCGCATCACTCTCTAACGCAGGCAGCACATTCAGCTTTAGCCTTTCCGTCGCATGGCTCAGGCAAGCAACCAAAGTCGCCACGTTCTGTGCCGTCACACCATGCTTATCGAAAAATGCACGAATGAAGGCATCTTGTACCGATTGATGTTCGTCATCCACGCTTTCCATATATTCTTTTACGAGTGGGAAATACCCAGCATCGCTCAGACCCAGCCCGAACACCGCATAGCTTCCCGGCATGCAGCACTTTTCGCCTTCCGAATCCGCGTACCATTCAAATTCCTCAATCGCGGTACGCGCATAATCCTCAAGAAGCGGGTAGTTCGATGCATATTGCAACGCGTTAGCAAAAAAGCGGTGGGTATCCGATTTTGCCAGCCCCTTGATAGGAAGATACTGTCGCGCCGACGATTTCAGAACGATCTTGTAGCTCTTTGGAAAACCGAGCGTCAGTAAGCGCGTAATGAAAAGCAGCGCCTGCTCATACGCTTCGGCGCTTTCCTTACGAATACGTACCGTGATGGTCGAAAACACATCATTCGCCACGCATTCGACCGATTCGTTCTTCAGGTTAATCTGCGCGTTCTCAAACGCACCACTTCCCTCTTCCATGATGCTTAGCGCCCGCGGGTAGCCCAACTGCTTCGCGATATCCAGATATTCCAGCGCCTGAGACTTACTGTAGGAAGGCTCATAACGCAGAATCATGATGGCCGCATAGAGGACTAATTCAACGGGATGAAGCGTTTGTGAATCCTGCACATCCAGTGCGATGCCAGGTTTGAGGATATAAATATCCGGCTCAAAAAAATGCTCAGGCTGGGACACATCGCAGTAGCGCAACAAAAACTGCTGATCAACCCACGTTCTTAACACGCGGGTAATCGTGCGTCGATGCTCAGACAATTCCGCACTCCCTGCGTTTCGCTGCTGAATCTGCTCAAGCAGAGTCATGATCCAGCGGATATCCAGCGAGGGAAAGAGATGCACATCAAGCAAATGACGAACCAGAAAGAACGTTTGTAACGGTTCTGTCGGCGCAGTGCCATGAGTAAGATGCTGCTCGATATAGTCGTGAATAAACTCAAGTAGCCGCTGTTTTTTCACCTCGTTGATGAACGTAAACAGCGTAATCAGCAGCCGGCCTTCGGTTGCTGGGAAGATGGCACGAAAGCAAAACCGATAGTCAATCACCGCAGTCTCTGCCAGTTTCTCAACACGCTGCGCGATAGCCTGAGTCAACACAGGAACGAGATTTTCCTGTATCTGCGCGACGCTCAATGCCCCTTTTCTGCTACCGATCGATAGGCCATCAGCATCACGCTTCGACTTAGCGGATATCGACGTCCGCCCGGGCGCATAATCCAGTATCACATCGTTATGGATGCCCGCCTGCAGCGTTGTTCGCAATACGACCTTATCGACATCGACTCTTTTCTCCAGCGCATCAAACCATTCGCTGATTATCGCCAGCACTTCATCCTGCATAGGTCGTTCGTGTGGTAGTGATACTCCAGCTTCGTTCGAGTGCCTCTCCGTCATTTTTCTCTTTTTCCTTATTATTTATCGCAGATGAAATGTTGCCCCAAAGCCCGGTATTGATGAGATTTACCAACCGCCAAAAAATATCCCAATGACATTCCCACATAAAGCGGACACGACCCTTACTTGAGATATTCTCTCAGCTTCATAAGCCATATTGGGATTATCAGCATGGACAATCTTAAGTGCCGCTTTGATTTACCGTGAGTGGGTCATAGCTGTTCTTCTGTCTCGCGTACGCAGTGAAAATGAGGTCATCTTGTGACGGTTCTTAACCCTGAAATAGTAAATACCCTTCCGCTGGTAAAGATAAACATTGGGCGAATTAGTTACATTGCTTTGAATCATGCTTGTAAGCCCATAAGGGTTACACCGTAGGTTACAGTCAGCGACTGCCAAGAGGCTTTACGCCACGTCCCTAAGGGATTCAATAAGATAGGTACAGAAAGAAGGTCATGGAGCGAGTGAAGGGAATCGAACCCTCGTATGCAGCTTGGGAAGCTGCCGTTCTACCATTGAACTACACTCGCACAGAGAAGCGCGTGGCATTATAGCGCTATGCTGTTGCCGAGCAAGTAAAAAAACCCGGCAAAGCGCTGCTGTTTTAGCCAGTCATGCAGCTTCGGATAGCGGTAGGAACAACGTTTCATAGCCATTGGAAATGACGTGCCAGGCAAAGTAGGCAAATAGCAGTGCGGAAATCAGGCTGCAATAGAATGAGATCCGTTCTTTCAACAGACGCTGGCCGTACTTCACCAGCGCGGCAAGGAAAAACGTCCACAGTACACCACCGACGAAAAAGCCCAACAGAAACAGAGTAATCATGAAGGCAGAGCCATCGGTAGACTGCGCAATAATCGTGCCGCCGATCGCCGCAAACCACAGTAACGCCGTCGGTGACGCCAACGCCATGCCAACGCCGCTGAGAAACTCGGTATACCGCGCTGGTGGCACTGTAAAATCCGCCGCATTCGCTGTCACAGACAGGTCAGCGAAGCGTTTAACCTGATAGTCACGCCATGCTGCACGCGCCATGCTAAACGTCATCCAGATCAGAATAAGCCCCCCGCCAATCCATAGCACCCAGCGGACGGGCGTCAGGTTAAAGACCACCGCCAGACCCAGAACTGACAGCGTGGCATAAAACAGATCGCCGAAGCAGGAGCCCAGCCCGATATAAAACGCCGAACGCGCCCCATGCCGCAGCCCACGGTTAATAATCGCAGTATTGACCATTCCCAGATCGAGACAGAGTGACAGGGACAGCAGCATCCCCGTGAAGACAACTAACAGCATGGTATTCCCTTCGAGCGTTAAGCAATAAGGCGAGTGTAGAGCCCAAGGGAAATACTGTATTGTCAAAAATTGATACGGCGGAACTGCCCCGGTGTCATCGCGTTATAGCGGTTGAAGGCTTTAGTGAAATGCGCCTGATCGGCAAACCCAACATCGCCCGCAACCTGACTAATCGCAGTACCCTGCCGCAACAGTTCTCGCGCTTTACACATACGTCGCTGCATCAGCCATGCCAGCGGCGGTAACCCGACCGCCTGATTAAACGAGCGCACCAGATGTGCGACCGACAGGTTCTCCTGCTGCGCGAGCTGGTCGAGCGTCGGGACATCACTGAGATCGTTTAGCAACCCATCTTTGATCCGCGTGATCCGCTCAGCCTCTTTGACCTGACCTTGAGACGGCACATGATGCTGATTTTCCATCAACCCCGCGAGCAGCAGGATAATGCGCTCCTGACGCGTGTTGTCGTCCAAATCAGAGGTGACCAGCTGTTTTAACTCAGACGCCAATTGTGCCGACGGATTCCAGCCCCGTGAGAACCGAAAGGTTTGGTGGAAATAATGCTCGAATGCCCGCGGGTGAACGTACAAGGATGCGCACTGCCAGCGGTCAAACGCGTTGTCGCTGCCCTGTAGCTGATCGGGATTGTAGGTCGTCACCATATCGTTGGTGGCAACAAAGGTTTCGCCATCCAGCCAGACCGTCTCCAACCCACTGAGATTAGCGCTGATAACGAATTCGTCGTGTGTATGCCGTGGAAAACTGCGGCCGTTGGTTAACAGCGCCAGTTCAAACCAGACATCGCGGTACGTCATCATGGGGGTGTTCCGACAGTGAAGGAATGCCTGAAAATAGCATCTTCCCCCGTCGGGCGACAATCACAGAATGGCGCCAAGAATGCGAAGGTAAAACGAGATGATAATACTATCGAGGTGGGCTCGAGATACACGGGGCTACCACGGTGCGAGGTGTCCCTACAAGAACCTCATCCCAATGTTTCCCCTAAAATTTGGCATTGTCGATAGTAAAAAAACCGGTGCGATTGCACCGGTTTAATAAAGTATGACAACAACGTCAAGCTGGCTTTCTCTGCCTTACTTCTGCGGACGCATCGCTGGGAACAGAATAACGTCGCGGATGGTGTGGCTGTTCGTGAACAACATCACCATGCGGTCGATACCGATACCCAGACCCGCAGTTGGCGGCAGGCCGTGTTCCAGCGCGGTTACGTAGTCTTCGTCGTAGAACATCGCTTCGTCATCGCCTGCATCTTTAGCATTCACCTGCTGAGCAAAACGCTCTGCCTGATCTTCGGCATCATTCAGCTCGGAGAAGCCGTTACCGATTTCACGGCCGCCGATGAAGAACTCAAAGCGATCGGTGATTTCTGGATTCTGATCGTTACGGCGCGCCAGCGGCGACACTTCAGCCGGATATTCGGTGATGAAGGTCGGTTGAATCAGGCTGCTTTCTGCCGTCTCTTCGAAGATCTCGGTAACGATACGGCCCAGACCCCAGCTTTTCTCGATTTTGATGCCCAGAGACTGGGCGATCGCGGTCGCTTTCTCCAGATCGTCCAGATCGGCAACGTGGGTTTCAGGACGGTATTTGCAGATCGCTTCGCGCATCGTCAGCTTCTCGAACGGCTTACCGAAGTCGAATGTCTGGTCGCCGTATTCCACCATCGTCGAGCCCAGCACGTCCTGCGTCAGCGTACGGAACAGGTTTTCCGTCAACACAATCAGGTCTTTATAATCGGCATACGCCATATAAAGTTCCATCATGGTGAATTCAGGGTTGTGACGTGGCGAAACGCCTTCGTTACGGAAGTTACGGTTGATCTCGAACACACGCTCAAAACCACCCACAACCAGACGCTTCAGGTACAGTTCCGGCGCGATGCGCAGGTACATGTCGATGTCCAGCGCGTTATGGTGCGTGATGAACGGACGGGCAGACGCGCCGCCGGGGATCACCTGCATCATTGGCGTTTCCACTTCCATAAAGCCGTTATCCACCATGAAGCGGCGGATGGCAGCCATCACGTTAGAACGGATGCGGAAGGTATTGCGTGATTCGTCGTTGGCAATCAGATCCAGATAGCGTTGACGATAGCGGGTTTCCTGATCGGCCAGACCGTGAAACTTATCCGGCAGTGGACGCAGCGCTTTGGTCAGCAGACGCAGTTCGGTACAGTGGATAGACAGCTCGCCAGTTTTGGTTTTGAACAGCTTGCCGCGCGCGCCCAGAATATCGCCCAGATCCCACTTCTTGAACTGCTCGTTATAGATGCCTTCCGCCAGATCGTCGCGGGAAACATACAGCTGAATACGGCCACCGACGTCCTGCAAGGTCACGAAAGAGGCTTTACCCATGATGCGACGGGTCATCATACGGCCCGCAACGGTCACTTCGATGCCCAGTTCTTCCAGCTCTTCGTTCTCTTTGGCATCGAACTCAGCGTGCAGACGATCGGACGTGCTGTCACGGCGGAAATCATTCGGGAATGCGATCCCAGTTTCACGCAGCGCCACCAGCTTTTCACGACGCGCTTTTAATTCATTATTCAGATCTTGCGCCTGATCGGCACCCTGTGATTGTGATTCAGCCATGTGAATTCTTATAACCCCGCTTTTAAACTTGCTTCAATAAATTTGTCCAGATCGCCATCCAGTACCGCCTGAGTGTTACGTGTTTCCACTCCGGTACGTAAATCTTTGATGCGCGAATCATCCAGAACATAGGAACGAATTTGACTACCCCAGCCGATATCAGATTTGTTGTCTTCCATCACCTGTTTCTCAGCATTTTTCTTTTGCATCTCAAACTCGTACAGCTTGGCTTTCAGCTGTTTCATCGCCTGATCTTTGTTTTTATGCTGGGAACGGTCATTCTGACACTGCGTGACAATGTTGGTCGGAATGTGGGTAATACGCACCGCAGATTCTGTCCGGTTAACGTGCTGACCACCCGCACCGGATGCGCGGTACACGTCAATACGCAGGTCGGCTGGATTGATTTCGATATCAATATCGTCATCCACTTCCGGGTAGACAAACGCGGAGCTGAATGAGGTGTGACGGCGGCCGCCGGAATCGAACGGGCTCTTACGCACCAGACGGTGTACGCCAGTTTCAGTACGCAGCCAGCCAAACGCATAGTCACCGATGATCTTGATGGTGGCGGATTTCGTACCGGCCACGTCACCGTCTGACTCTTCAATAATTTCGGTTTTAAACCCTTTGGCTTCCGCCCAACGCAGGTACATACGCACTAGCATGCTGGCCCAGTCCTGCGCTTCCGTACCGCCAGAACCCGCCTGAATATCCAGATAGCAATCCGCACTGTCATACTGGCCGGAGAACATACGACGGAATTCGAGCTGGCCTAATTTATTTTCCAGCGTATCCAGTTCTACCGACGTCTCATTAAAGGTGTCTTCGTCTTCTTCTTCCACCGCGAGCTCAAGCAGACCATTCACATCTTCCAGACCCTGAGTCAGTTGATCGATAGTGTCTACGATAGCTTCCAGCGAGGAGCGTTCTTTCCCCAATGCCTGAGCGCGTTCAGGCTCATTCCAGACATCAGGCTGTTCCAGTTCTGCGTTTACTTCTTCGAGGCGTTCTTTCTTGGCATCATAGTCAAAGATACCCCCTAAGAACGGCACTACGTTCAGACAGATCCTGAATGCGGTTTTTTACCGGATTAATTTCAAACATGATTTTTTATATTCTTACGTTAAGTCGTTGACAACGGAATGGTGTAACCCGCCATTCTAGCGGATAAAAGGCGCATTTTATAGACTTTCTGCCCACCGTATGTGGTTCACGCGCGCGGCCACAGATGTTGGATCATCAATTGCACCGAGCGTTTACCACGAAACTCATTAATATCCAGCCGATACACCATTTCCACTTCTTTAATGCTCGGATCCGGCCAGATGGTGGTATCGACATTGAATGCGATACCATCTAACAGCGGCACAGCGCCAGTTGCGCCTATCGGTTCAAACATCGCTTTCAAATGGCGTTCTTTGAGTAGACGGGGTTGCAGAATACGGAAGCAACCATCGAACGTCGGTTCAGGGAATGCCTGCCCCCACGGCCCGGCGTAGCGCAGCATTTCTGCCGTCGATAACAAATCCAGCTCCGGCAGAGCCAGTTCACCATCAGACCAGACAACGCCTTCAAGCTGAGATGGGTCCAGCCATTCGCCAACCAGTTCGCCGAAACGCAGCCGGAAATCGTCGAACCGATCTTCATGCAGCGATAACCCTGCCGCCATCGCGTGTCCGCCGAATTTATCCATCATACCGGGGTACAGTGTATCCAGCCGCTCCAGCGCATCACGCAGATGCAGACCAGAAATAGAACGCCCCGACCCTTTCAACATGCCGTCGCCCGCGGGCGCAAAGGCAATTACCGGACGATGAAAGCGTTCTTTAATGCGCGAAGCCAGAATACCGACGACGCCCTGATGCCACTCTGGGTGATACATCGCCAGCCCGTAAGGCAATTCAGTACGAGTGCGCTCCAGCGATTCACACAGACGCAGCGCTTCGACCTGCATTCCCTGTTCGATCTCCCGCCTGTCCTGATTCAACGCATCTAAATCATTAGCCAGCATGCGCGCCTGAGTAATATCGTTACTCAATAACAGCTCAACGCCGACCGTCATGTCATCCAACCGACCGGCGGCGTTCAATCGTGGCCCAAGCGCAAAACCTAGATCGCTGGAGACCAGTTGGCTGGCATCGCGGTTAGCCACTTCCAGCAGTGCACGAATGCCCGGGCGACACTCGCCCGCACGAATGCGGTTCAGCCCCTGTGCAACCAGAATTCGATTATTGGCATCCAGCGGTACGACGTCAGCCACCGTGCCCAGCGCGACCAGATCCAGTAATTCAGTGAGATTCGGCTTCGCCAGACCCTGTTGCGTAAAAAAGGGCTGCGTAAACCAGTCGCTATCACGCAAGCGCACGAACAGCGCCATCATCAGGTAAAACGCGACGCCCACGCCAGCCAGTGATTTGGAGGGAAACTGACAGTCAGGCAGATTGGGGTTAATCATGGCATCGGCAGCAGGCAAAACTTCGCCTGGCAGATGGTGATCGGTCACCAGCACCGAGATACCGCGCCGATGCGCATCTTCGACCCCCGCGTGAGAAGAGATTCCGTTATCCACGGTCACAATCACTTCCGCACCCAGCGCGGCAGCCTGCGCCACCACTTCAGGGCTTAGCCCGTAGCCGTTTTCAAAACGGTTCGGCACCAGATATTTCACGTTCACGCCGCCCATACTGCGCAGCGCTAATACGGTAAGCGCGGTGCTGGTGGCGCCATCGGCATCAAAATCGCCAACGATGACGATGCAGCGCTTCTCTGCCAGCGTGTGTTGCAGCAGATCAATCGCTTTATCAATGCCGCTGAGCAAACGGTAATTGAGTAAACCACTCAGACTACGTTCCAGCTCCTGCGCACCTTTCACGCCGCGCTGCGCATAAAGGCGACGCAGCAAGGGCGGAACGGTGTCAGGTAAATCAATGTCCTCCGCCAGCGGACGCCGACGGAGTTGGGTAATCATATCCACGTAGCATTAACCGCCGGTTTTCTTCGAAGCGTTGTGTGCTTCCAGCATCGCCAGCATTTCTTTCGGCCCTTGATATCCCGGCACGACCAGGCCGTCTTGCAGCACGATGGCAGGGGTGCCCTGCACGCCAAACTGGATGCCCAGTTGGTAATGCGCGGCGATATCGGTTTTGCACGTTGCTGCCGAGATCGCGTCACCCTTCATCGCGCTATCAAACGCTTTATTGCGATCGGCCACGCACCAGATGGACTGCATATCTTTCGCTGCCGGCGATTTCATGCCCTGACGCGGGAAGGCCAGATAGCGCACGGTAATGCCTAGCGCGTTGTAGTCTTTCATCTGTTCATGCAGTTTGTGGCAATAGCCGCAGGTGATGTCGGTGAACACGGTGATAACGTGTTTTTCCTGCGCGGCTTTATAAACAATCATTTGTTCCTGTAGTGCATCCAGCTTGCCGATCAGGATCTTATTAGTGGTGTTAACCGGCATGGTGCCGCTCACGTCGTAAAGCGGGCCTTGCAGCAAATGCTTGCCGTCTTCGCTGATGTACAGCACGCCGCTATCAGTAATGACGGTTTTCATACCCGCCATCGGCGAAGGCAGGATTTCCGCCCCTTGCATATCCAGACGCGTCAACGTCTGCTTGATCGCAGCATCATCGGCGTGTGCAAAATGGGTCGCCGTGGCCACCAGCAAAGAAAGCAGTAATAACCCTTTTTTCATTTCATCAATCCTGTGTTTTCGCAACATGGTTCGTAGCAAAATAGCATTGTACCAATGCGCTGTGATAGTAAGCGGGAAATCCCGCCAGCCAGATAACATCCTGTTACTCTGTATAATGACTTGGTGGTTACGTTATCCCTATGCGCGCGGATGGTGCTGCTGATGAAGCTGCTTCAGCCGTTCCGTCGCGACATGGGTGTAAATCTGCGTCGTGGAAAGATCGCTGTGCCCCAAGAGCATCTGTACGACCCGTAAATCCGCGCCGTGGTTCAATAAATGGGTCGCAAACGCGTGGCGCAAGACGTGCGGCGAGAGCTTTTCGCTGTCGATGGACGCCAGTACCGCATAATGCTTGATGCGGTGCCAGAACGTCTGGCGCGTCATTTGCCGTGCGCGACTGCTAGGAAACAGCACATCCAGCGTCTGCCCATTCAGCAGCCACGGGCGACCATGTTCCAGATAATACTCGATCCAGTACACCGCTTCTTCACCCAACGGTACCAGTCGTTCTTTATTCCCTTTCCCCAGCACTCGTACCACGCCCTGCCGCAGGCTGACATCGCTCATCGTCAAACTAACCAGCTCGGAAACACGCAGCCCCGTCGCATACAATACCTCAAGCATGGCCTTATCGCGTAATTCCAGCGGTTGTTCAATGCTTGGGGCGTTGAGCAACGCATCAACCTGCGCTTCGCTCAAATCTTTGGGTAGACGCTGTGGCAGTTTTGGCGATGACAGCACTGCGCTCGGATCGTCGCTGCGAAGCTTTTCCCGATAAAGGTACTGAAAGAAACGGCGCATCGCACTCAGCAAGCGGGCCGAGCTGGTTGCCTTGTAGCCCCCCTCGACTCTGTCAGCGAGAAACGCCTGAAGATCGAGCGACTGCGCCTGTAGCAAACCATTCTCATGATGTGCAAGCCACTCCGCGAGCGTTCGCAGATCCAGCCGATAAGAGGCCAGCGTATTCTCTGCCAGATTTCTTTCCAGCCACAGCGCATCGAGAAACTGTTCGATAAGCGCCCGATCGTGTTCTTGCATCGCCGTGTCCTTCTTCACTGATTGGCAATATTATGCCGATGAAGCAGCGACTTTACACCTTCATCAGGTCCGCATTCTCTCGTAAACAGAATTGTGCGTGATCTCACATATTCCGCGAGCATCAACATCACCATAACATTCTCCGGCAAAAATAAGGCCACGGCACATTATATTTTATGTATCGTCAATATATCGGAACAGGCTCCTTGAAGCCGTGTGTCTACTGGCATTGACCTTACTGAATCAACGTTGAAAAGCCGATTTTTCTGTGCGTAGAATGGCTGTTCGTGTTGTTAAAATAAAGAAACATTATGCAAGCCACCACCATCACTCCCACTCTCGATGCCGAAGCGGAAGCGCCACCCGTAAACTCACGCAATAAAGTGATTGTTGCGTCATTAATTGGCACCGCTATCGAATTTTTCGATTTTTATATCTACGCCACTGCTGCGGTGCTGATTTTCCCGCACATTTTCTTCCCACAAGGCGATCCGACTGCCGCGACGCTACAGTCGCTTGCCACTTTTGCGATTGCCTTTGTGGCTCGCCCTATTGGCTCGGCAGTCTTCGGTCACTTTGGTGACCGCGTTGGACGTAAAGTCACGCTGGTCGCTTCTCTGCTGACCATGGGGATTTCAACCGTTCTGATTGGGCTGTTACCGACCTACGAAACCATTGGTATTTTTGCACCGATTCTGCTGGCACTGGCGCGCTTCGGCCAGGGTCTGGGTCTGGGCGGTGAATGGGGCGGCGCGGCGCTGCTGGCGACCGAAAATGCCCCGTCCCATAAACGTGCGCTGTATGGGTCGTTCCCCCAGCTTGGCGCGCCGATTGGCTTCTTCTTCGCTAACGGTACCTTTCTGCTGTTGTCCTGGCTGCTGACGGAAGAGCAGTTCATGACCTGGGGCTGGCGTGTGCCGTTCGTCGCGTCCGCCGCGCTGGTGCTGGTTGGCCTGTATGTCCGTATCTCTCTGCATGAAGCCCCGGTCTTTACCAAAGCAGTCAAAGCCGGTAAGCAGGTGCGTATGCCGCTGGGCACGCTGCTCAGCAAGCATATGAAAGTCACGATCCTCGGCACCTTCATCATGCTGGCGACCTACACGCTGTTCTACATCATGACCGTTTACTCCATGACGTACGGTACGACGCCAGAACCTAAGGGGCTTGGCTTCTCACGTAACAGTTTCCTGTTGATGCTGATGATCGCGGTGATCGGCTTTGGTCTGATGGTGCCGGTAGCGGGCTATCTGGCGGATGCTTTTGGCCGCCGTAAGACCATGATTACCATCACCTGCCTCATGATCGTCTTCGCTATGCTGTTCCCTTATATGCTCGGTTCAGGTAATCAGGCGCTGGTGATGGGCTTCCTGGTGCTGGGTCTGAGCATCATGGGGCTGACGTTCGGCCCGATGGGTGCCCTGCTGCCGGAGCTGTTCCCGACGGAAGTGCGCTACACAGGCGCATCATTCTCCTATAACGTCTCGTCGATTCTGGGCGCATCAGTCGCACCGTATATCGCCGCATGGCTGACGGCCAACTACGGCCTGTTCTATGTCGGCGTTTATCTGGCTGCTATGGCATCACTGACGCTGATTGCACTGCTTCTCACCAAAGAAACGCGTCACCAGTCTTTGGGATAATTTCCCTTCAGTGGGGGCCACGGCCCTCACTGCACCTTTTCTTACTCCTGTTCTCCTTTTAGAATACCGACATCCAGCGGCACCCTTCGCCTGTCACGTTATCTCTATGGCCTGAAGCGAGTGCGCCCTTACTGATAGCAATTGTTTATAAAGAACTGAATATGAAAATCGGTCTATTTTACGGCTCAAGCACCTGCTACACCGAAATGGCGGCGGAAAAAATTCGCGACATTCTGGGTGAAGAACTGGTGGATCTGCACAACGTTAAGGATGTCGGCCCTCAACGTATGGAAGATTACAGTACGCTGATTCTCGGCATCCCAACCTGGGATTTCGGTGAGATTCAGGAAGACTGGGAGAACATTTGGGGTCAATTAGCGACGCTAAGCCTCAACGGCAAAGTCGTCGCGCTCTACGGTATGGGCGACCAGCTTGGCTATAGCGAATGGTTCCTTGATGCGCTGGGCATGCTGCATGACCAACTGCTGCCGCTGGGCGTAACATTTATTGGATATTGGCCAATAGAGGGCTACGACTTCACCAGTCCGAAACCGCTGACTGCCGACGGCAAACACTTTGTCGGGCTGGCGCTGGACGAAGTGAACCAATACGATCTCAGCGATGAACGGCTGGAACAGTGGTGCGAACAGATCCTGCAAGAGATGGCGTCATTACTGTAATCTGAGCTGAATGGTGATGTGAGCGGATACCTTTGCAACAGGTATCCGCGAATATTGATATCCGTAAAGGTTGAAGTCGTTTAGCGCTTTTGTAACCAGCGGGTACGCGCAGCGGTATCAAGGAAGCTCCACGCCACAAAGCGGCTTTGCTTCTGGCCTTGCGCCATATCTATCGTTCTGACCTTCTCCGCATCAACCGCTTCCAGCGCACGATAAATCTCCGGCAGGTTCTCTTTACGTGACACCAGCGACGTAAACCACAGGCACTGACGGGCAAAACCGGCGCTCTCTTTGATCATCTGACCAATAAAAGCGGACTCGCCACCTTCACACCACAGCTCATCCTGTTGCCCGCCAAAATTCAGCGGTGAACGCTTATCCAGCCCCAGATTGTGCAGTTTGCGCTGCGATCCCTGACGGGCATCCTCTGCAGACGCATGGAACGGCGGATTACACATGACGGCATCAAACGTGTCGTTCTTATGAATAATCCCTGCCAGTATTGCTTTGCTATTTTTCTGACGGCGCAGGCGAATCGACCGATTCAAACCGAGGTTTGCCTCAATCGTTTCATTAGCCGCTTTCATCGCCAGCGGATTGATATCACTGCCGGTAAAACGCCAGCCGTACTCACGATGCCCAATCAGCGGGTAGACGCAGTTGGCACCGCAGCCGACATCCAGCACGGACGCATCGCGCGGCACCACCGAACGGTTATCTTCCGCCAATAAATCGGCAAGATGATGGACGTAGTCAGCACGACCGGGGATGGGTGGGCACAAAAAGCCGTCTGGAATCGTCCAGTGCTCAATCTGATAAAAATGCTGCAACAACGCCTGATTCAGCGTTTTCACCGCCTCGGGATTGGCAAAATCCACGGATTCATCACCGTAGGCATTCACCTTTACAAACGGAATCAGTGCAGGATAGCTCTGTTTGAGCGCGGGAAAATCATAACGGTCACGATGGCGATTACGAGGATGCAGACCATTTTTTTGCACTGCGGGCTTAGTCATCAGTTATATCCAATCAATTTCAAAGCACGGCCAAATATTGGCCGAATAAAAACATTTCCAACGCACTGCTATCTCGCCCAGTGTTTCTGCTGCAAAAGAAGCTGACGTAGATGGCGCCACTCGTCATCGCCCATGCTGTCCGATGCCAGCCACAGTTGTTGCTTGTCTTTAGCGTTAACCGCCTGCAATGACAGCAACACGCCATTCTTCAGCAGCCACGGTCGCTTAACGATTTGCCATTCCTGCTGCCGCCAGTTCAGGGTCGTTTCGCTGAGCAGAACGATTTCCCCCTGTCGGGATTTGATATTCCGTTGGCTACGGATAAAACCGAACATCACCATCGTGACCAGACAAAGCCACAGCCATGCATAACCGTCCGGCCACGGTGCCAGCAGAATGAGTAATACTAATAGACCATGCACCACCAACGACAGCAGTTGCATACGCCAGGAAACGCGAAGATCACATTGCCACTGGGCCACGGTCTTTATTTCGCGTCTGAATAAGGGAAATCATGTGTCTCAGCTCTCCGTCTTCCGGCTCACCGTGGTTCATCAGCCAGTTGAATAAATCGGGATCGTCGCTTTGTAACAAACGTACAAACGTACGCTTATCAGTATCATTAAGTGTGTCATAGTCATGCTCAAAAAACGGCATGATCGCGATATCCAATTCGCGCATACCACGGCGGCATGCCCAATGAATGCGTGATTTATTATCGATTTCCATATTTCATGTCCACCTTGTTATCGCTGCTTGCCGCTAGTGTACTCCGATTCCGGTAGCGGGTATCAACTGATAGTAACATTTTGACATAATTTACCGACGCGCACCGCGCCGAATGCGCTCAGCAGTATCAGGATGTGCTATGCCGTAACGCTGCGTGAATAACCACTTGCAAACCCTGAGCGCTCTTTTACCATTAGGCCATTCGGGTATCGCCCTTAGCGCAGGATTGTACTATATGGTTAATCAACATACGGCTCATCAACTTCCTTTTGCCTCACAGCCCCCATTTGCTTCCGCCCAACTGGCCGCCACGCTCATCTCGCTGGATGACTGGGCACTCGCCACGCTGGTCGGGCCGGATACCGTCAAATATCTTCAGGGACAGGTCACCGCAGATGTCGGGGCGCTGCCTGACGATCGGCACATCCTTTGCGCCCACTGCGACGCGAAAGGGAAAATGTGGAGCAACCTGCGTCTGTTCCATCACGGCGAAGGCTTTGCGTTTATTGAGCGCCGTAATCTACGCGACGCCCAGCTTAGCGAACTGAAAAAATACGCCGTTTTCTCAAAAACGACCATCGCACCAGACGATAACACCATCCTGCTGGGCGCAGCGGGTGCGGGCATCCGTGAGCTTCTGGCCTCTGTATTTAACCAGCTTCCAGACGCTGAACACCCTGTCGTGCAGCACGAAGGGGCTACCTTACTGCATTTTGCCCATCCTGCAGAACGTTTCTTGCTGGTACTGTCTCCTGAGCACAGTGCGTCGCTGCTTGAACAACTCGGCGATAAAGTCAGCCTGAATGACAGCCGCCAATGGCTGACGCTGGATATTGAAGCAGGTCAGCCCATCATTGACAGCGCAAACAGTGCGCAGTTCATCCCGCAAGCGACTAATTTACAGGCATTAAATGGGATTAGCTTCAGCAAAGGGTGCTATACCGGTCAGGAAATGGTCGCTCGGGCAAAATATCGCGGGGCTAATAAGCGCGCGCTTTATTGGCTGGCGGGCAAGGCAAATAAGGTGCCGCAGGCGGGGGACGATCTCGAATTGCAACTCGGTGAAAACTGGCGTCGTACCGGTACCGTGTTGGCCGCTAGCCAATTGCAGAACGATGATGTGTGGGTTCAGGCGGTATTGAATAACGATCTGAACGCAGAGAACCTTCTGCGCGTACGTGAAGATGCCGAAAGCCAGCTCACGGTCCAGCCTCTGCCGTATGAAATAACGGATTAATCTGACAAGCGGTACTGCGCATGAGTCAGGTTGGTTCATGCGCTTTATGTAGACTTAAATATAAAGATAAATCGCCAGAAAGTGGCAGATGCTGCCGCCCAACACAAAGCCGTGCCAAATCGCGTGATTATAGGGAATCCGCTTGCAGGCGTAGAAAATCACCCCCAGCGTGTACACCACGCCGCCCACCGCCAGCAGCGTCACACTCCCCGCCGCCAGCTTCATCACCATCTGGTAAATCACCACCAGCGACAGCCAGCCCATCACCAGATAGGTAATCAACGACAGTACTTCAAAACGGTGAGCAAACGCCAGTTTGAAAATCACGCCCAGCAGCGCCATGCTCCAGATGACGACCATCAGGCCATGCGCCAGCGGCGAATCCAGCCCCACCAGCAAAAATGGCGTATAGGTTCCGGCAATCAACAGATAGATGGCGCAGTGATCGAATTTCTTCAGCCACGGCTTAATACGCTGAGACGGAATCGCGTGATACAACGTCGACGCCAGAAACAGCAGAATAATGCTGCCGCCATAGAGGCTGTAGCTGGTAATCGCCACGCTGCCGGCGTCATTGTTGACTGCCTGCACCAGCAATAAAACCAGCCCCACAATCCCGAAAATCACACCGATTCCGTGGCTTATGCTGTTCGCAATTTCCTCTGCCAGAGAGTAATCCGACATTTGTTCATTTTTTGACATCAATCGATTCCGCAGTATTCGGCAACAGAACACGTCGTGTGCTGACGTTATTCGCCCGCCTTTCCTGCTTTCGTACAGGATGAAACAGGCGTAGGTGTTTAACCTTTGAGCAGATTAACTGAGAATAGTTTCAGTGTACACGTGTAAGCTAAAATATTTACTCTTGCCTTGCTTCCGGCTTGCTCTCTCGCTTAGCCTGTAATCATGCATGTCAATCTCGGGCGACATCCCCTACAATGATCGACGTCGATATCTCCCTGTTTAGAGGTAAGTTTTTCATGTCATCTGCCCCATCTACTCTGAATTTCGGTTCCATGACCGATGTCTTCGGCTTTCTGATAGAAATCGATAAATTAAAAAGCGTACAGCGCCGCACCAAGATTATCGGCAGCGAACGTCACGAAGATTCTGCCGAACACAGCTGGCATTTTGCCGTCGCCGCGATGGCGCTGGCGCCTTATGCCGGTGAAGGCGT
The DNA here is from genome assembly GCA_016415585.1 of Pectobacterium carotovorum. Lineage (NCBI taxonomy): Bacteria > Pseudomonadati > Pseudomonadota > Gammaproteobacteria > Enterobacterales > Pectobacteriaceae > Pectobacterium > Pectobacterium carotovorum. Next base: position 4,116,469 of record CP066552.1, read on the forward strand.
CGATATCCAGCGCGTGATCCAAATGGCGCTGATTCACGACATCGTCGAAATCGATGCGGGCGATGTGATCGTTTACGATCTTTCCGCTCGTCTGGCGATTCACGATCAGGAAGTGGCTGCTGCTGCCCGTATTTTCGGCCTGCTGCCAGAACCACAGCGCCAACAATTCCACGATCTGTGGGAAGAATACGAAGCGAATGAAACTCCGAGCGCCCAGTTCGCTCTGGTGCTCGATCGCGTCATGCCGATGCTGATGAACCTGTACAACGGCGGCCAAAGCTGGGTAGAAAACGGCATCCGTCTGGAACAGGTTCTTGACCGCGCCGAGTTCATCGCCACGATCAACCCGGAACTGTGGCAATACCTCCAACAGCATCTGGAAGACGCCAAAGCCAAGGGCTGGTTGCTATAATTCGGTTTTCCCGCTAGACGCCCCGTCGCCGGGCATTCACGTCAGGAGAGGGTGATGTCTTTAAAAACAATCGCGAATAACCTGGGTTTGTCCGTGGCGGCGGTGAGTCGTGCGCTGAACGGCCATCGGGATATCTCCGACGCCACGCGCCAGCGTATTCAGGAGGAAGCGGAACGTATTGGCTATCGTCCCAATACGCACGCACGCCGCCTAAAAACGGGCAAAAGCAACGCCGTCGGGCTGGTCTATCCCTATGCCTCTTCCCTGAGTAACGATATTTTTTTTGAGATGGTTGGCGCGATCAGCCGCAAACTGGCGCAGCATGAGGTCGATTTTCTCCTGCTAGCTGGCGAGCAAGATGCCTGTCAGGGCGCTGCCCGGTTGATCGCCAGCCGCCGTATCGATGCGCTGATCGTCGCGCATACGTGTGAACAGGATGCACGGCTGACGTTACTGCAACGCCACAACGTGCCTTTTCTGGCGCTGGGGCGCAGCCAGCTTCCCCACCCTTACGCCTGGTTCGATTTTGACAACCGCGCTGGCATGATGCTGGCAACCGAACACCTGATCGCGCTCGGCCATCGCCGTATCGCTATCTTAAGTGAAGACCACCCGCAGGCGTTTATTATGCAGCGTCGTCAGGGCTATCGCGATGCCCTGCAACGCCACGGCCTGCCGTTTCACGATGCCTATCTGCGCTGTGTTAACCCCACGCGCCGCGCGGGCTATCAGGCCATGCTCGACCTTCTGGCGCTGCCTGAGCCACCCACCGCGATGGTGATGGACGGCAACGTCCACGGCGACGGTGCCGTTGCCGCATTGCAGCAGGCGGGTCGGCTTTCCGGTTCACACCCTATCGCGTTAGTGATGTATGACGGCCTGCCGCAGGATAGCCTGACCGACATCACCGTGACCGCCATCGAGCAGGCGACACGCGAGCAGGTTGGCGAACAGATTGCCAGCATGATGCAGGCGCTGATCGCGGGCGAAGCCGTAGAAAACTTGCAGGTGTTGTGGCAACCAATATTACGCCTCGGCAACACGAGCTTTCCCGCCTAATCTATTCCGCTCTCTGCCACATTTTATAAAGCCACCGGTTGGTTTGTTACGCCAGCCGTCAGCGAGATGCCCTTCACATCCTCATCGCAACCTTTTTCCATTTTCTAACGATTATTTTAACAATATCACATTTCTTAAACGTTTAAGTTGATAACTTAAACGTTTAAGTTCTTACTAAGATCCACTATTCATCATTTGGTCGTCGTAATTTGGAGCCTTCCTCATGAAGCGTGATATTGTTCAATTAACCAGCGCGCAGTGCGATGTCATCGTACGCTGCGCCCCGGCAGCGGAAATTCTCTACTGGGGACCACGGCTGCGCGGTTTTTCGCCAGAAGATATCGTTTCTCTACAACGCCCCGTCGCTAATGGTCGTCTGGACGTGGATCTTCCTCTGACGCTGGCGATGGAATACGGGCGTGGTCAGTTCGGTTCGCCGGGTATTGAGGGGCACCGTTCAGGCTATGACGCCGCGCCGATCTTCACGACGACGCAGACTGACGTTCAGGACAATACGCTCACCATCACGGCGGAAGATGCACAGGCAGGACTGCGACTGATCAGCGAACTGCGTCTGGATCCGCAGACCGACGTCCTGCAACTGCGCCACACGCTAGAGAATCTGCGTGCGGATGCCTGGCAAGTGCAGCGCCTCGCCGTCACGCTGCCTGTCCCAGAACGGGCGAGCGACGTCATGGCGTTTCACGGCCGCTGGCTGCGCGAGTTTCAGACTCACCGCCTCACGTTACAGCACGGCGGTTTTATTCAGGAAAGCCGTCGGGGAAGAAGCTCCCACGAGTATTTCCCCGCCTTTATCCTCGGCGAGTCCGCATTCAGCGAACAGCGTGGCGCTGTCTGGGGCGTGCATTTAGGCTGGAGCGGCAACCACCGCCTGCGTGCTGATATCAAAACGGATGGCCGTCGCGTCATACAGGCGGAAGCCCTGTATCTGCCGGGTGAAATCACGCTGGCACAGTCGGAATCCCTCACGACGCCGTGGGTCTACGCCGCCTTCTCCGATGCCGGTTTAAACGGCATGAGCCAGCGCTATCACACCTTCTTGCGCCAGTCCCTGATCCAATTCAGCGGCGATAAGCCACGTCCGGTACATCTCAATACGTGGGAAGGGATCTATTTCGATCATGACCCCGAGTACATCATGCAGATGGCGAGCAAAGCCGCCGACGTCGGCGTAGAGCGCTTCATTATCGATGACGGCTGGTTCCGTGGGCGTCACCACGACCAAGCCGCGCTCGGCGACTGGTATCTGGACGAGGAAAAGTACCCTAACGGGCTGATGCCCGTGATTGAGCATGTCAAAGCCTTGGGGATGGAGTTCGGCATTTGGGTCGAACCAGAGATGATCAATCCCGATTCCGACCTGTTCCGCACCCATCCAGACTGGGTGCTGCAATTACCCGGCTACGCGCAGCCAACGGGCCGCTACCAGTACGTACTGAATTTAAACCAGCCCGAGGTCTTCGCTTATCTGCTGGAGCGGCTGAGCTGGCTGTTGGGTGAGCATCCGATCGATTATGTGAAGTGGGATATGAACCGCGAACTGGTGCAACCCGGCCATGAGGGGCGTCTGGCAGCCGATGCGCAAACCCGACAGTTCTATCGTCTGCTCGATACCCTGCGCCAGCGTTTTCCCCATGTTGAATTCGAATCCTGCGCCTCCGGCGGCGGCCGCATCGACTACGGCGTGCTGGAGCGTACCCAGCGCTTCTGGGTGTCGGATAACAACGATGCATTAGAACGCCAGACCATTCAGCGCGGCATGAGCTACTTCTTCCCGCCGGAGGTGATGGGGCAACACATCGGGCACGCTCGCTGTCACGCCACCTATCGGCGTCACACCATCGCCTTTCGCGGCCTGACCGCCCTGTTCGGTCACATGGGCATTGAGCTGGATCCCGTGAAGGCCGATGACGACGAGCTAGAAGGCTATCGCCACTACATCCAGTTGCACAAAACGCTGCGCCCGCTGCTGCACAGCGGCACCACCTGGCGGGTCGAGATGCCGGCCGATACGGTGCAGGCCACCGGAGTAGTGAGCCGCAATCAGCAACACGCCGTTTTCCAGGTAGCTCAGCTACGTATGCCGGCTTATTCGCTGGCGGGGACGCTCCGCGTCCCTGGTCTGCTGCCCGACGCACGCTATGAAGTCACACTGCTGGACGGCCCAGAAATCAAAACGGTGCGAGAAGGCGGCGGCACCATGCGTGAGCTCCCGCCTTGGTTACGTCAACCGATCGTGGTTTCCGGTGATTGGCTGATGCAGGCCGGCCTTGCCCTACCCGTCCTGACGCCGGAAACCGCCATTCTGGTCGCGCTTTCTGCGGTGCCGGATACCACCAGAAGTTAGTCTTTTTCCCAGTACAACGGGTATGAATTTTTAGGCTTCACATTAAAAGTAATGTCGAGCGGTGATACAGAGTAGATCGTAAAGACACTTGCAAGCAGGTTTATTCGCGATCTGTGTCACTCAGAATCGTTCTTTCAACTACTTGCACAATGAACGTCACGCACCAGACTCAGTAACACCGCTCGAGTGGCATCGCGCTCTTTTGGCTTGCGCCAGTATTTATAGCGACGACGATGAGCCCGAACACATTGCACAAAATGTGCAACAGAAAACCGCTTCCTGAGCTCGCGTATTTCAAGTTATTTAGGCGTCACAGGTGTTACTTTCGAGGGAATAACCCAATCCTTCATCAGAGACCAATTTACTAGTAGGTGAGCCTATAGTATTCAGAGGTAAATCCAGTATTAACCTTTTTAAGGTTTTCGCCATTTTCTGAAATGGGTATTTGAGGATCAGATTTTAGCCCCTGAAAAAGGGTACCGTGTTTATTTATTACCTTTTCCATTGGGGGGCATTGGTGTTGAATAGTTAGCTTATGGTTTCCTCGAAATAAGCTTATTCCAGACGGAGAACTAGAAATTTTACTTATTCTGGGATAAAATCCCTCTTATGTCAAATTTGTTATTAAGCAGTGAACTTTTATATGCGTTTACGCATTGACTTTTTGTTGAATTAATTATTCCAATCATACTTTAATATCTCCATAATTTAGGAACTTAAGTGCATTAACAATGGCATTACATCGCATCTAAATGAAAAAATTAAAGAAGATCCGAGTAAGCTATCAAATTACGGCGTACTTATAGTCCTCCTCAACAGCCACACTTGATATTTTTCCTTGACAGATAAAAAATTACGGCCTATCGGGATTAAATGAGGGATATGTTGCATTTTACCGCAGACCATGCGCTGAATACCAGTGCCATCATTATACATTGCATCTATTAGAAAATTATCAAGCACAATTGTTTTTTGATAGAAGAAACCTAAAAAACAACTAGCCTTTGCCAACGACAAAATTCAACAGATACAAAAGGAATTTTTTCAAATGAGAATTTCAAGCTACTTACGAGTTCATTTATTCAACAACAATAGTAATTCCGCTTATAAACTAGCGCTGAAAGATCCCAAAAAGTATAGCGCCATTGCAATTTCAATAATTAATAAAGAAAATGGAATAGCCGATAAAAAAATAATAAAAATGCAGAAAAAAAACAGAGAAATAGAATCAATAGCGAAAAGTATATCTTCGATAGATATATCTTCGAAAAATACACCTTCGATAGATACATCTTCGATAGAGAAATACACACATGGGAATAACATCAAGAGAATAACACTGGAAAGAAAATTCATAAATAAAAACAACGAGAGAATAGAGAAAATAAATTTCATTATGGGCAACAGCCAATTACAACCGTCGAATTTAACAACTACCCCACCTCACCCTCATGACATAAATACAACACATTTATCTTATGCACAAAACCATGTAACAGCCTATCCCAGCAAGTATTATTGGCGCAGTCAGTATTGAAATGAGCAGTGTATAATCAGCCCTCAAGATAAAATTGATAAAACCAATCTGTCGTTTATTACAGATTGGTTTTATCATGCTCAAGATACCCTATTTTCTTCCGAAGAAGACCACAATATTAAGCTGGAACAAATTTTAACGTTCCATCCAGTATGAAATTCAACGATGTTACCCCATTTGGGAAGGAAAACGGGGTTGGGCTACTGACAAATGTACCCTCGACAGCAACACCCACTTTTGAATCAGTGGTACAAATCCAATAGAGTGGGTGTGTATCAAACAAGAAATTCCCATTTGGTTTGCCTTGCATAGCAAAGGTCGGCAAAGCATTCATGTAAACAGCAAGACTCATCGCTTTTGATTCTGTTACGGTAAATGATGTATCTGTATTTATTAGCATACTGCCACTAGATATAGTTTGATTATGGTACGCTGGATGCTCTGTTTTGAACTGACCACCAGAGTAACTGATGCCCATCGCGTTTTTACCCCCAGCGGTTGTAGGATCCATGTTTTGCATCGGCCCACCAGACTGCCATTGAACCCCCGGAGCCAACGGCTGGTCACTTGTCCCCCAATTCAGCGCCCAATCGACAGACCAACTATAGACATTGGTATTTCCATCATTGACCGTTTGCCGTAACCAAACCAGAGGCAAACCACTGATGACATTAGGGTAAGTTTGATAGATGGCAATGTTTGCTGCATCACCACTTTTATTTAACACAGAAATATTATAGGAAGACATAATTTATTTCCTTTCAGTAAAATGAGATATAAAAACGGCATTCAAAACCAATTCACAGAGATATTCCAACTCAGAAGGAACAATTTAATTATTGCCAAAAATTCATATTTTGCAAATATATTCTTTAAATTTAAAAAACAACACCACCCTATTTAATAGCAAAGAGAATAATTATTTATAAATTTAACCATAAAGATCACTTCAACACATTAAATAGGATAATAAATTAACAACAACAAAAAACAATCATTTATTAACCCAAAAAATTAATTTGCGTTCATCATTATTTTAATGCACTTAATTTTATGATAATTCATTCAATATAATCGACATACATAAACCACCATATAATTTGATAAGATTTTATTTTTTAATCATTAAAATAAAAAACACCATGAGTTAATATTATAAAAAAATCATTTAAATGTTAAACCAGTTGAAAATAAGGTTTAGTTTTCACATCCTGCCTATGAAATAATACGTTCCTAATTATATTTTATAATTCATAGATGTTTACAGTCAAAAATTTATACTCATGAAATTTTTTCCATTGCTTTGTCACGCGTTTTATTCACCACTTTTGTGTAATCATCCCTTATTGATTAAAATGCAACCAATTAAGATTCGTCATGAAGAAAGCGCATTTCACTGAAAATAATACTGTTCTTACCCACGTAATGTGGACGCAGCCCTAAGCGAAGGGCTACTTTTCAAACTGTTCTGGGCTAAATCCACCACAGGCACTCGTGCTGCCACGTAGATAACCCCGTTTCAGCAGTGCCTGATCATCTGCCGAGCAGTACTGCACGCCACGGTTTTTACGTTGTACATCAGACTCTGAGCACGAAGTTCGTCCGTCAGACGTGGCGCACCATAACGCTGTTTTTCCTGACAGCACGACACACCTCAGCTAATGCGTTCAGCCAGTTTCGGGGCTTCTTGAGGGGGTACTCAAAACAGGGGAACTACATAAACTCTTAGGTCCCAATGTAACATTGATAAAACCAATCTGTCGTTTATTACAGATTGGTTTTATCATACGCAAAATGCTCTATTTCCTTCCGGAGAAGGCTACGATATTAGGCTCGAACAAATTTTAGCGTTTCATCCAGTATGAAATTCAACGATGTTACCCCATTTGGGAAGGAAAACTGGGTTGGGCTACTGACAAATGTACCCTCGACAGCAACACCTTGTTTTGAATCAGTGGTACAAATCCAATAGACTGGGTGTGTATCAAACAAGAAATTCCCATTTGGTTTACCTTGCATAGCAAATGTCGGCAAAGCATTCATGTAAACAGCAACACTCATCGCTTTTGATTCTTTTACGGTAAATGATGCATCTGTATTTATTAGCATACTGCCACTAGATATAGTTTGATTATGGTGCGCTGGATGCTCTGTTTTGAACTGACCACCAGAGTAACTGATGCCCATCGCGTTTTTACCCCCAGAGGTTGTAGGATCCATGTTTTGCATCGGCCCACCAGATTTCCATTGAACCCCCAGAGCCAACGGCTGGTCACTTGTCCCCCAATTCAGCGCCCAATCGACAGACCAATTATAGACATTGGTATTTCCATTATTGACCGTTTGCCGTAACCAAACCAGAGGCAAACCGTTGGAGATATTAGGGTAAGTTTGATAGATGGCAATGTTTGCTGCATCACCACTTTTATTTAACACAGAAATATTATAGGAAGACATAATTTATTTCCTTTCAGTAAAATGAGGTATAAAAACGGCATTCAAAACCAATTCACAGAGATATTCCAACTCAGAAGGAACAATTTAATTATTGCCAAAAATTCATATTTTGCAAATATATTCTTTAAATTTAAAAAACAACATCACCCTATTTAATAGCAAAAAGAATAATTATTTATAAATTTAACCATAAAGATCACTTCAACACATTAAATAGGATAATAAATTAACAACAACAAAAAACAATCATTTATTAACCCAAAAAATTAATTTGCGTTCATCATTATTTTAATGCACTTAATTTTATTATAATTCATTCAATATAATCGACATACATAAACCACCATATAATTTGATAAGATTTTATTTTTTAATCATTAAAATAAAAAACACCATGAGTTAATATTATAAAAAAATCATTTAAATGTTAAACCAGTTGAAAATAAGGTTTAGTTTTCACATCCTGCCTATGAAATAATACGTTCCTAATTATATTTTATAATTCATAGATGTTTACAGTCAAAAATTTATACTCATGAAATTTTTTCCATTGCTTTGTCACGCGTTTTATTCACCACTTTTGTGTAATCATCCCTTATTGATTAAAATGCAACCAATTAAGATTCGTCATGAAGAAAGCGCATTTCACTGAAAATAATACTGTTCTTACCCACGTAATGTGGACGCAGCCCTAAGCGAAGGGCTACTTTTCAAACTGTTCTGGGCTAAATCCACCACAGGCACTCGTGCTGCCACGTAGATAACCCCGTTTCAGCAGTGCCTGATAATTTGCCGAGCAGTACTGCACGCCACGGTTTTTACGTTGTACATCAGACTCTGAGCACGAAGTTCGTCCGTCAGACGTGGCGCACCATAACGCTGTTTTTCCTGACAGCACGACACACCTCAGCTAATGCGTTCAGCCAGTTTCGGGGCTTCTTGAGGGGGTACTCAAAACAGGGGAACTACATAAACTCTTAGGTCCCAATGTAACATTGATAAAACCAATCTGTCGTTTATTACAGATTGGTTTTATCATACGCAAAATGCTCTATTTCCTTCCGGAGAAGGCTACGATATTAGGCTCGAACAAATTTTAGCGTTTCATCCAGTATGAAATTCAACGATGTTACCCCATCTGGGAAAGAAAACTGGGTTGGGCTACTGACAAATGTACCCTCAACAGCAACACCTTGTTTTGAATCAGTGGTACAAATCCAATAGACTGGGTGTGTATCAAACAAGAAATTCCCATTTGGTTTGCCTTGCATAACAAAGGTCGGCAAAGCATTCATGTAAACAGCAAAACTCAGTGCCTTTGATTCTGTTACGGTAAATGATGCATCTGTATTTATTAGCATACTGCCACTAGATATAGTTTGATTATTGTGCGCTGGACGTTCTGTTTTGAACTGACCACCTGAGTAACTGACGCCCATCGCGTTTTTACCCCCAGCGGTTGTAGGATCCATGTTTTGTATTGGCCCACCAGATTTCCATTGAACCCCCGGAGCCAACGGCTGGTCACTTGTCCCCCAATTCAGCGCCCAATCGACAGACCAATTATAGACATTGGTGTTTCCATCATTGACCGTTTGCCGTAACCAAACCAGAGACAAACCGTTGGAGATCTTAGGGTAAGTTTGATAGATGGCAATGTTTGCTGCATCACCACTTTTATTTAACACAGAAATATTATAGGAAGACATAATTTATTTCCTTTCAGTAAAATGAGGTATAAGAGCGATATTCCAATCCAGAGGGAACAATTTAATTATTGCTAACATCTCGTATTTTGCAAATATATATTGAAAATTTAAAAAATAAAAATCATTTAATAATGAGTTAAGTAGTTATTTAAAATTTAACTTTTCTCAAAAACAATCTGAACACAACAATAAAAACAAAAATAAATAACCTTAAAAACAATTAACAGACTATCATATTAGTTAAAAATTAAATCACCTTTCTTTTATTTATATATATTATTATAAACAACAGTAATTAAAATTAATAGCGCGTCTATTTTTTAATGAATGCGCCTATGAGTTTCATGCAAATCGATCAAACATAAGTTGCACTCACTACGTTAAATCCACCGCAAAAACGACATTATTGACAGCCATTTCGGCGCTCCGCTCTTTGATAGCTGGCTTGCGGGCTTAACAAGCGTACAAACGTACAAACGTGGTCATCATGATAGCGAAATCTGATGATGATAAACCTGAGCAGACTAGCAATGGGGATAATGAATATTAACGCTGATTATGAAAGAATTTTAGACGCGAGCATTATATAATGAGCCAAAATAATTGGAAGCATCATATTTATATATGATATTAGAACTTAATGTGAAATTGAGAAAACCAATCTGTCGTTTATTACAAATTGGTTTTCTCATGCTCAAGAGACTCTATTCTCTTCCGAAGAAAACCACAATATTAGGATCGAACAAACTTCAACGTTTCATCAAGTGTGAAATTCAACGAGGTTACCCCATCCGGGAAGGAAAATTGGGTTGGGCTACTGACAAATGTCCCCTGGACAGCAACGCCCACGTTTGAATCAGTGCAACAAATCCAATAAATTGGATGTGTGTCAAACAAGAAATTCCCATTTGGTTTACCTTGCATAGCAAATGTCGGCAAAGCATTCATGTAAACAGCAACACTCATCAATTTTGATTCTGTTACGGTAAATGATGTATCTGTACTTATTAGCATACTGCCACTAGATACGTCTTTATTGTAGTGCGCCAAAGACGATGTTTGAAACTGGCCGTCGGAGTAACTAACACCTATCGCATTTTTTCCTTCGGGTACAGTGGGATTCATGTTTTGTATCGGCCCACCAGATTGCCAAAGAACACCCGGAACCAAGGTCTTCTCACTTGTCCCCCAATTTAGCGCCCAGTCGACGGACCAGCTATAGGTATTATTATTTCCATCATTGATGGTTTGCCGTAACCAGACCAGGGGCAAACCATTAGTGATATTAGGGTAAGTTTGATAGATAGCAATGTTTGCTGCAGCGCCACTTTCATTTGACACAGAGATATCATAGGAAGACATGAGTTTATTTCCTTTCAGTATAAATTAGGTATGGAAACGGTATTTCAAGCCAAATTAAAAAAAACATTCAATTCCAGAAATAACAATTTAATTATTGTCAATATTTCGTATTTTGCAAATATGTTTTTTTGAAACTTTAAAAACAACACCAGCCTATTTAATAGAAAAACCAATAGTTATTTGTAAATTTAATTATCGATTCACAAATAATTATTACAACACATTCAATAAGATGTAATAATGCTAATTAAATGGTGGCTTAGCGTTGTACCTAGAGGAGGCAGTAATTTAAATAGTGTCATTGCCTGTTTTTGATATGTTCACTCCAACAACGGAGACAGGCAAAATATGGACGAAAAGAAGCTTAAGGCACTCGCTGCCGAATTGGCCAAAGGCCTCAAAACAGAAGCGGCTCTCAACCCGTTTTCACGTATGCTGACGAAACTCACCGTCTAAACCGCGCTCAGTGCGGAACTCACCGACCATCTCGGTCACGAGAAAAACCCCCCTCAAACAGGCTCTAATACCCGAAACGGTTACTCGACAAAAACGTGGCTCTGCGATGACGGTGAGCTTGAAATCAATACACCACGTGACCGTGAAAGCTCTTTTGAGCCTCAGTTAATTAAGAAAAATCAGACGCGCATCACGCAGATGGACAGCAAGATTTTATCCCTGTACGCCAAAGGCATGACCACGCGGGAAATCGTCGCTACCTTCAAAGAGATGTATGACGCAGATGTCTCGCCCACGCTGATATCCAAAGTGACTGATGCCGTTAAAGAACAGGTGGCCGAATGGCAAAATCTTCCGTTAGACTCGCTGTATCCCATTGTTTATCTTTACTGTATCGTGGTGAAGGTTCGGCACAGTGGCAGCGTGATAAACAAGCCGGTGTTCCTCGCGCTGGGCATGTGGCTGGCAGAACATGAAGGCGCGAAGTTCTGGTTGAGTGTCCTGAGTGAGCTAAAAAATCGGGGGCTTCAGGATATTCTCATTGCCTGCGTGGACGGTCTGAAAGGCTTCCCGGATGCGATAAACCGCGTGTATCCCCAGACACATATCCAGTTGTGCATCATCCACATGGTGCGCAACTGCCTGAAATACGTGTCGTGGAAAGATTACAAAGGGGTCACCAGCGGGTTGAAAGCGGTGTATCAGGCTTCGACAGAGGAAGCCGCGCTGATGGCGCTGGATGAATTCTCCGGTGTCTGGGATGAGAAATACCCGCAAATCAGCAAAACCAGGCGGGCGCACTGGGAAAATATCAATACCTTCTTTGGCTACCCGCCGGATATTCGCAAGGCTATTTACACCACGAACGACGACTCTGTGCGGAAGGTTATTTATCTGGCGATACAATCGGCGTCAAAAAAATGGAGCATGCCGCTCCAGAACTGGCGGCTGGCGATGAGCCGTTTTATTATTGAGTTCGGTGATCGCCTGGACGACCACCTTTAATGGGATGGCAATTACACTGGATTATTAACAGGGTCAGCCTTTTACAAACGCACACGTCCCCAGCTACACCAAGAGGATACTTATTCATGCATAATGAGGCTCTATTTTTTCCGAAGAAAGCTAAAATATTAGTTTTTGATAAATTTCAACGTTTCATTGAGTTTGAAATTTAACGAGGTTACCCCATCAGGGAAGGAAAGCTGAGTTGGACTGCTAACAAATGTACCTTGGACAGCAACACCCTGTTTTGAGTCAGTGCAACAAATCCAATAGACTGGACGTGCATTAAACATGAAATTCCCATTTGGTTTACCTTGCATAGCAAATGCTGGCAAAGAATTCATGTAAATAGCAATACTCAACGCATTTGAGTCTCTTACGGTAAATGATGTGTCTGTACTTATTAACATACTGCCACTAGGTACGTCTTTATTATAGTGCGCCAAAGGCAGTGTTTGGAACTGATCACCGGAGTAACGGATTCCCATCGCGTTGTATCCGCTGGACGTTGTAGGGTCCATGTTTTGCATCGGCCCACCAGAACGCCATTGAACCCCCGGAGCCAAGGGCTGGTCAGTTGTCCCCCAATTCAGCGCCCAATCGACAGACCAACTGTAGACATTGGTATTTCCATCGTTGACCGTTTGCCGTAACCAGATCAGGGGAAAACCACTAGTGATATTAGGGTAAGTTTGATAGATGGCAATGTTTGCTGCAGCACCACTTTCATTTGACACAGAAACACGATAGGAAGACATGAATTTATTTCCTTTCAGTATAAATGAGATATGGGAACGGTAGTTAAAGACAACGTAAAAACATATCCTCTACCAGAATTAACAATTTAATTATTGTCAATAATCTTGAGCTTTGCAAATGTGTTTTAAAATTTAAAAAACACCCCCCTATTAAATAGGAAAATAAATAATAACCCCCCAAATTAACCTTTGAAAAATAAAAATCACCACAACATATTCAATAATATACCCCCCCCTATTAACAAAACATATTTACCTCCATCTTTTATTTGAAATATTCAATAAAAAGCCTTACTTCAAACCTGTTAGCCCCCCTCTCATTATATAATTAGATAACATTGAAAATTCGAGTTGCAGGACAAAAACGGCAAGGCGTTTTTGAACAGCGCTTGCGCTGACCCCGAAGGGGTGAGGCCATAAGGCCGAATAACGCGGCAAGCGAGGGACAAATTCGTCGGGAACGAATTTGACCAGCCAACGGCTGGCCTTCGGTGAGTGACAGGATGTCTCTCCCTCATCCCGATGAGCTTACTCACGTAAGTGATTCGGGTGAGTGACAAATCTGCCAAGGGCAGATTTGAACGCTGCTTGCAGCGGCCCCAACGGGGCGAGGTCCACGAAAGTGGGCCGAGTAGCGTAGCCAACGCACATGCAGCTTGAAGTATGACGGGTATATACCCGTATTCATTGAATGGTACTCGGCTTCATGTAACAAGAAAAGCATGCTTTCTAACGTGAAAATATTTATCACCACCGGGCAAAAGGTCGAATGTTAATGTCTGCATCAAAGCCGTTCTCCGTGCCTCCTAAGGCGTGTGACCTTGTAGGGGCTCCACCAGCATTGAACCAGTAGCTACCTATGCAGTACAGATCAAACAGGAAACGGTGGTATTTCATAAATGCAGGTTACTCCGCATCAATGAATCGTTTCTTCACAGGGACGGGCTTCGCGGCTGTCAGCACACAGTTAACCCCCAAAAGCACGACGAGGAATGATAGTGTCAATAGTCTGTTCCACGGTGTAGTAGACATCGATTATGCGTGATTGTAGGTGAGGATCAACGCAAGCGTTGCCCCGACGGCAAAGCAGGCAGCCAGTGATAAAACAATGTTGAAAATATCTTTCTTTAATCTCTTTATCAGATATAAGAAAGAATCGACCATTCGGCATCCAGACATTTTTCGGCTTAAGGATTTTTCTCCGCTAGAACTGGTTTCCCAAGGATGCGAGTTAGTCGGCGATCCGACCGACTTTCATTTTTATGAGAAAGATTATGTTATTGGTTATCATAATAAAAAGCTGAATATTGTTTTTAAAAACTATTTTTATCTCGATGAGAATGCCGGAAATGGCCTTTCAATAGGAAGGGGGCGAGCCTTATGTCTCTTTTGAAATGCTATATTGCTGTGACTATCGTTTACTATTCTCAAAAATGACTATCGAAGGCGAATCTAATGCATTTTTCCGGTTAGTTAAATTCCTTTCCATTTATTGATGGATTTTTTATTATTTTTGACTACCGAGTATCGCCATGTTAGACATTTAGCCTTGTCAATTTAAATAATCAAGACATAGTTGTGAATAAAACCCTGATAAAAATTTAATTACTCATTCATTATTATCATACTATTCAATATAAAGCACGAAAAGGTAAAAAACTCATCTAGCTCATTGCCATTTCATCAGCATCAGCTATAAATAACATTCGCAATTTATAATAAAAAATAAACTAAACCTTAGAGGCGAAGATATATTTTCGCTAGGAATCATGTCGCCTATAAAAGGCAGTGAAAATATATAATAAAAAACCATTGCGATGTTCTGCTGTCAGATAGCATTTCTACGCCACCGGATTGACGGCGCATCAATTTGGTGACATATCATGCTGTTTTAGTTAATTATTTTATTCTAAGACGTCACGGAAAACATCACTTCCGTTTACGTCAATTGAAGACTGAGCCAAGGGAAATTGTGATCTTAAAAAGATTAATGTCATTAGCAGCAACCAAAAAAAGAGGAGTACCTGCTTATGCGGCAAGACATACAAACCATTGGCGTTTGTCTGGTTAGCCAAGACGACGAATTAACACAAGACTTGGATGTCGTATTGAAGAGTGTCAATAACTTGCTCTGTGGCAATATTGGTGTACCTGCCAGTATATCGTCAGACGGAACCTGTCTGCCTTATCGACGGATTCTGTCCCAGGCAAGTCAATACCTATCATCACAACGGCGTGACAAAACGTTATCACTGGCGTTGCAGCGCTTTGATTCAATAGCAATGGCCAATCATGCGATGACAGCACATCATCCACCACCGCCTATCGAATACGTGTTATTGGATACACACCATGAAGATTTGCATGGTTCAGAAGATCCCTTTACTCAATTCACACAAAGATCATCTGAGTCGCGATTTTCACCATGCTCAGCCATGTTGCTCTGCAAAGAGGAGCTTCTGGGGAAATGGATGTGCAGGCTGGGAAGAAATCGATTAGTCAGGATACTTCACAACTGCCCGTGGCAACGGAGAGCCGATATCCTTCGCTTGGTGTTAGACCATCTTGAACATGCACACTTCAATCGCCTGCTAGTACGTGCTTGCCAAAAAACTGAAAGCCCGGGGATATTAGCGCAGACAATTTATCGTCATATGACCGAGCGCTGGGGAGAGCAATGGGACTTTCACTTCTACACCGGGTCAATGGTGGCAGGGTTCATTGACTCTATGAAAACATTACTTCACGGTTCAGGAAACCGCTGTCTGACGGGTAACAATGAGCACGCGCTTACCGTCAGCACACTAGCGGGATGGCAGCTATATGGGCGTGCTTATGTGATTGCAATAACATCCGGTATGATCGACGAAGCACGCTGTACATTAGCAAACCTCAAACGTGCTGCCGCACCTGGCCTGATTGTCTGCGCAGATTCGCCACAAACCATTTGGTATCCGTTTCAGGGGACGCTTGATGCCGACAATGACGGGCATGAGGTTATTGCCGCCCGTGGCTTATGGTACTGCTTCATTCGCACGCCCAATGAATTGCCAACCAGCTTGGAAAGCGCTTTTCGCTCACTGGATGAACGCCCGGCACCTACCTTTGTTTTAGCCACGCAAAACGTACTTGAATCACAAGCGGACAATCTCACAATCGAGATTCCCCCCCCCCCCATTTTCAGGGAGGAGAAACTTTCCGCACAGCAGCGCGAACAAATGGATCAGGCAGTGTCAACCATCAAACATGATAACACCCGCATTCTGTGGCACTGCGGGCGGCTTACTGATGGAGAACGCAAACGCATCCTGGCACTGGCAGAGCGTGCTGGTATAGGACTCGTTGACAGCATCATTCATCCCGGAAGTGTGTCTGCTTATAGTAATGGGGTTCCAGTGGAGAACTACCTAGGTACACTTTCCATGTATGGCTTCAACCGTGCCGTCTATGAGTTTCTGGAAACACCAGCCGAAGAAGGAGAAGGTACGACTTGGCTGTTTTTCTTAAAAGGTAAAGTTGAACAGTCAGCAACGCCTTACTCCGAAGGTAAGCTCAAACGTAATTTTCGTATCGCTCAGGTTAACCGAAACCCAGTACACATTTCCCCCTTTACCGATCTGGGGATGGATATTCAGCTATCTGATTTTCTAGACTACCTGGAACCTCGTCTGCAAATAGACAACGCCGTATTATCTTGTCGTCAGGCTCGCCTTAAGCGGCTGCGGCAGCTGCCGACAGCGCTGCCAAGCAATATGATCGAGACAATGCCAATGACATCCAATCACTTCTTCCACAAGCTCGGCCAACTCATCACCGAACTTATTGAGAACCACGGCTACCGGTATACAGGGATCTACGATGTGGGTCGTTGCAGCTTATCAGCTATCCGTAATGTACCACGTACCGATCCTGGTTTCTCCGGCTGGTATGGCCGCGCATTAATGGGGGATGGCCTGATGTCCTTACCCTATATCGCCCTGAAGAACGAGCACAATATTTTAGCTTTCATCGGCGATGGCGCCCGGGCAATGGTGCCCTGCCAAAAGGGTTGGGAAACTCGTGATGACATTCTGGTGATTGATGGTGGATTAGTCTCGGCAACCGATGCCGTCAGCTTCGGTGCGATGACATTAGGATTGGATCCCAAACGTAATCTCAACGGTTGCCTGGCAGAGACCATCATTTTGGCTCTGGAAGGCTAGGCCGAACCGTTCTCGATTGGTCGGGAGCTGCCAGTCGAACGGGTTCTGGAGATTGGCCGGATTGCCGAACGGCATGGCTTTCTGCCCCGTCCTATGTCAAGTCGCGGTGAAAATGTGGATGAAGTGAAACTCAACGAACTACGTCGATTCCATGGCAAGCAACGAAACACAATCCCCGATGATCGTGAACTAAACCCTGAACACCTTCGTGAAGAAGTGCTGAGATTCTTCGGGGAACACATCAACCCCGTTCTACGAGAGTTTTATGCTTTCAACCATGTCGAGCGGTTTTTCAGCCACGGACAAGGCGGCTGGCTGACGGATCTGGATGGGCAGCATTATCTGGACTTTGTGGCAGGCTATGGCTGCCTCAATACTGGGCATAACCATCCAGATATTGCAGCCAATCTGCAACAATATCTGGCGCAGCAGCACCCCACCTTTGTCCAGTACCTGTCTGCACCGCTTCACGCCAGCCTGCTGGCGAAACGTTTAGCGGCACTTGCGCCTGATGGGCTGGAACGTGTGTTCCTGAGCAACTCGGGCACAGAAGCTGTGGAAGCTGCGTTAAAATTAGCGCTAGCAGCCAGTGATAAACCAACACTGCTCTATTGCACCAACGGTTATCACGGTAAAACGCTGGGAGCGTTGTCCGTAACAGGACGAGCGAAACATCGGCAGGTATTCGAGCCTCTGTTACCCCGCTGTGAGGAAATTCCGTTTGGTGATGTCGTAGCCTTGCAAGCCAGACTACAAAAAGGAGACATCGCAGCCTTTATCATGGAACCTATGCAGGGTGAAGGGGCGTGGTTATACCGCCAAATGGTTATCTTAACGCCGTGAGAGCACTATGTTCCGAGCATGAGTGTCTATGGATTCTCGACGAAATTCAGACAGGGCTTGGTCGTACTGGAATAATGTTCGCCTGCCAGTGGGAGGAAGTTTCTCCCGACATCATGGTGCAATCAAAGTCCCTATCTGGTGGCCTTATCCCTATTGGGGCGACACTATCATCAAAGCACGTTTGGCAGCGAGCCTATGGCAATATCGATCGTTTCGCGCTCCACACATCGACGTTTGGCGGGGGTAACTTTGCCGCCGCTGCCGCGATGGCGGCGCCGGATGTAATCGAACGTGAAAATCTGGCCGAGAATGCCACGCTCCTGCGGAAACAGCTGGAAGCCACAATAAAGGCATTGGAGTCCACACTGGCGGACATGTTCGTACTGAGAATTATGACCAAGCTTTCCAAAGAGCATCATATGCTGACCTTCGTGACAGCAAATAACAACCGCGTGATGCGCATACAGCCACCGTTGATTTTATCACTGGAAGAAGCTGACACCTTTGTTAGGGCACTGAGTAAGGTATGCGAGGAGCTATCAACCTTTGAATCATAAGTCAGATGAACCCCGCCCCCCAAAACGTTGCAATAGATTAGCCATTCAGGAGAGAGATGGATTCTACTAAAAAAGCCTAACTACCTGATATCGATCGGTTAAGAAGCCATAGACCGATCCCAATAGTATGAAAAATCTGGGAACGTTAAATTTCCAGATTAATGAGATCGACGACCGCACCCTGTAAGCATCACGCTGGCGGGGTGTTTTTCTTAAAGGAGCGTAATTAATCACGATCAGGATACTAAATAATAGTAACGTTATGATCGACACTGGCAACCCAGATGGATCAGAGCTATACCGACGACATTGAGCCTTTGCTCACTAAACTTGATTGTCCGGTGAATAACCGTAGATTGCAGATGATTGCCTGTAATCTACGGTAGAAAATAAAAATTATTATTTCTTCATTTCAATGCTTTTTATCTCATTTTTACTTAACCCATGTGTTGAACTGCTAATAACACAATTGTAACTTTCATTTTTATTAATAATCATGAAAGTGCTAACAGGATTTTTCATTTTTTTATCAAGAGAGAAAAGAACATTAGCTTCAGGTAAAACACTGGGACTAAATGCACCAAATGAATAGCTATCAGATAGCCCCAAAGCGGACAAATCGGCCGTTAACTCCATTGGTTGCGTACTGTGTGGCGAAGGGAACATGGATTTTGCTGACATCATCATTGACTGGGTATTAATGTTATATTCTGTTGTCACTTTCATGCCAACGTATTTAGATTCAGGCATATTAAGCTGTTTCTCACACATCGTATCGTGCTGAGGGCTGGGCGTTCCGTTTTGCAGTACAGCATGAATATGTTTTAATTCAACTTGCTCTTTTCCGGTATGTGCTTTTGCCATATCATCAGCTTGAGCAAAACTGCTCATCACTAGAGTCGCCGTTGCTACAATATGTAAAATCGTATTATTCATTGCATTCATTTTTCCATCCTCTTTTATCTTTAGGGATAACCATATGATTCATGATAAGAATCCGTTAATTATTAAATAACTAGCCGGAGTACCTCATGAAATTTAAATAATACTTCTCAGATAAATTAAAAGAGAAAAACCACTGAAAAAGACAATAACAATCAATATCATTTTAAATGATGTGAATTTTATAAATTCATTCTGGTTATAAACATAGTCAAATATTAATATTACGTCAAAATCAAATCGATAAAAAATAAAAATCATAAATAAATATGATCAAGCTAAGTATTTAGTAAATTTATTTATCTACGATATCAATGCTCAACCTTGAGAAAGCGTTCAGCATACAGTACATGTTTCTACGCAATGAAGTGTGAAAAAAGAAGAAGTCGTTTAATGTGCATTACACATCATAAAAAAGGATACTGAATCAGGGTGGGATACTAAAAATTTGGAGCGGGAAACGAGACTCGAACTCGCGACCCCGACCTTGGCAAGGTCGTGCTCTACCAACTGAGCTATTCCCGCATATTGGATAGACAATAACAGGTGTTACGTCTGACTACTGCACACGGTTTGTATGGTGACAAACCGTGAGAAAACTTGGAGCGGGAAACGAGACTCGAACTCGCGACCCCGACCTTGGCAAGGTCGTGCTCTACCAACTGAGCTATTCCCGCTCGGGAAACTTTCATACGATGTTGACGTTCTTTAATTGAAATTCTTCATCGGTATGGGGTGCGCATTATACGAGAAATCCGTTTAACCGCAAGCCCCCAAAAATGAAAAATTGTCTGACTGCTGATAAAAAAAACAATGCGCTGACAAAACAGGCGTTATGGCGTAAATAGCAGCAGATAGCTGGACATCACGCACTGCACGTTTTGCGTCACCAACCAACTACAGTCGCAGAAAGTTCTCACGGTAATAGGCCAATTCCGCCAGTGATTCGCGAATATCGTCCATCGCCTGATGCGTGCCTTGCTTCTTAAAACCCGTCAGGATTTCTGGCTTCCAGCGTCGCGCCAGTTCTTTGAGCGTGCTGACATCCAGATAGCGATAGTGGAAGTAAGCTTCCAGCTCTGGCATATAGCGGAACAGGAAGCGGCGATCCTGACCGATGCTGTTGCCACAGATTGGTGATTTACCCGCTGGTACCCATTTTTGTAGAAACGCCAACGTTTCCAGCTCAGCAGCGCGTTCATCTGTCGTGCTGGCTTTGACGCGATCCGTCAGGCCGCTGGCACCGTGCGTACGCACATTCCAGTCATCCATCAGTGCCAACTGGCTATCTGACTGGTGCACCGTCATTACCGGTCCTTCGGCCAACACATTCAAGTTTGCATCCGTCACCAGCGTTGCGATCTCAATGATGCGATCGTGATCCGGGTTCAGACCAGTCATTTCGAGATCGATCCAGATCAGGTTATTTTCATCTACCATCGTGGGAATTCCTGTTGCATTGTGCCCTGTCGTCGAGGCAAGGATACCAGTATCAATCTCAATGCTGATACCGATAAGGTGGTATCAGTTAATTAAAATCAAATAGGGTGTATTATAGTCTGTTCAAACGCGGCGAGCGATAACCCGCTGTCGTGAACGATAAATCGTCTTAAGTGAGGCTCAGTGAGCAAAAAAAAACTGTCGAAAGGTCAGCAGCGTCGGGTTAGCGCAAACCACCAGCGTCGCCTGAAAAAAACGGAAAGCAAAGTCGAATGGGAAGATAGCCAACTGGGCGATGCGCAGGAAGGTATTATCATCAGCCGATTCGGTATGCACGCCGATGTCGAAGCCACCGATGGTGTGGTGCGCCGCTGCAACATTCGTCGGACCATTTCATCGCTGGTCACGGGCGACCGCGTCGTCTGGCGACCCGGCCATGAATCACTCGCTGGCATCAGCGGGATCGTGGAAGCCGTTCACCCTCGCCATTCCGTCCTGACCCGCCCCGACTATTACGATGGCATTAAACCGATCGCCGCCAATATCGATCAGATCGTGATCGTCTCAGCGATCTTGCCTGAGCTGTCGCTGAACATTATCGATCGCTATCTGGTCGCCTGCGAAACGCTGGAGATAGACCCGCTGATCGTGCTGAACAAAATTGACCTGCTGGATGACAAATCCCGCCAGTTTGTTGATAAACAAATGGATATCTACCGCGCCCTCGACTATCGCGTGCTGATGGTTTCCAGCCATACTCAACAGGGTATCCCTGAACTGGAGCAGGCACTCACTGACCGTATCAGTATTTTCGCCGGACAGTCAGGTGTCGGGAAATCCAGCCTGCTTAATGCGCTGCTCGCACTGGGTGAAGAACGCATTCTGGTGAATGAGGTTTCTGATAACTCAGGATTGGGGCAACACACCACCACCGCCTCTCGGCTTTATCACTTCCCGCACGGCGGCGACGTGATCGACTCACCGGGCGTGCGGGAATTTGGTCTGTGGCATCTGGAGCCTGAACAAGTGACGAGTGGTTTCATT
Source organism: Pectobacterium carotovorum (assembly GCA_016415585.1). Taxonomy (NCBI): domain Bacteria; kingdom Pseudomonadati; phylum Pseudomonadota; class Gammaproteobacteria; order Enterobacterales; family Pectobacteriaceae; genus Pectobacterium; species Pectobacterium carotovorum. The sequence continues at coordinate 4,138,620 of CP066552.1, forward strand.
GAGTTACGTAAACACATCGGCTCGTGTAAGTTCCGCGACTGTAAACATGAAAACGATCCAGGCTGCGCGATCAATGCCGCACTTGCGCGCGGCGAGATTGCCACAGAGCGCTTTGATAACTATCACCGGATTCTGGAGAGCATGGCGCAAGTAAAAACGCGTAAAGGCTTTTCGGATACAGATAACTGACATTTATCATGACCATCGTTACAATGCGCACCCTTTATTGGTGAGCAACGCAGCCCACCGTTCGCCGGGATACCGCTGACAGCTCTGTCATACTAACCGGCGGAAACATTCATGGCGCACTATTAATCCAAGAGGCTCACAGTGCTGGATAATATCAAAATCAAATTACAGTATTGGCTTCCCAAGATCTGGCTGACCCGCTTAGCGGGCTGGGGAGCGAATAAGCGTGCGGGAAGACTCACCAAGCTGGTGATCGATCTGTTTGTCCGCCAATACAACGTCAACATGCAGGAAGCATTGCAGCCGGATACCGCATCCTATCGCACGTTTAACGAATTTTTCGTTCGCCCGTTGCGTCCTGGCATTCGCCCAGTCGATCCTCATGCGCATCGTCTGGTGCAGCCCGCTGACGGCGTGCTGTCGCAGTTTGGTTCGATTACCGACAGCAAGCTGATTCAGGCAAAGAACCACGACTACACGCTGGAAGCATTGCTGGCAGGCAACTACATGATGGCCGACCTGTTCCGCGATGGCCTGTTCGCAACCATTTACCTGTCGCCACGTGATTATCACCGCCTTCACATGCCGTGTGATGGCGTGCTACGCGAAATGATTTACGTACCGGGCGACCTATTCTCCGTCAATCTGTTGACGGCGGATAACGTGCCGAACCTGTTTGCTCGTAACGAGCGCGTCATTTGCCTGTTTGATACTGAATTCGGTCCATTGGCACAGATTCTGGTGGGCGCAACCATTGTTGGCAGCATCGAAACCGTATGGTCAGGCGTGGTCACGCCACCGCGTGAAGGCATCATCAAGCGTTGGACTTACCCGCAGGCGGGTGAAGAAGGCGCAGTCGTGCTGGCGAAAGGCGAGGAAATGGGTCGCTTCAAACTGGGTTCAACCGTGATTAACCTGTTTGCCGCAGGCAATGATCTCCAGTTTGCCGCACATCTGAATACCATGAGTGTGACCCGCATGGGTGAACCGTTTGCCGAAATACGCCAAGATGAGCAAGCGTCTGTCGTCTTCCCGGAAGGAACCGAGCTGGAAACACATGAGTCTGCACTATCACCTGCCGCTGCACCGTCTGAGTCAGCTCAGGCTGAGGCGAAAAATCCTGCGGCAGACGCATCCGGCCAGACGAGACACAAGCCCGACGCGCCGTAAATAACGGCCGACCTTGGTCGTTTGTAAGATTGTTGTTTGCAATAAGGTAGCTAACGTGCGTCTGATTCTGACTTTTCTTTTGGGATGTTTATTATCAACTGCCGCGTTGGCTGCCACTGCGCCCAATGAGGCGCAGTTACGCCAGCAGTTGCAGCAAGCGGAAGCCAACAAAGGCGCGGCCGATCAGGCAAAAATCGTTGAAGAATATCAGGCGGCACTGAATACTTTACAGGATCGTAAAGAGGCGCAGGAGCGCGCCACACAGTATCAGCGCGTTATTGATGATTTCCCCAAGCTGGTTCAGGAACTGCGCCGCCAGCTTAATGCCGAAGACGGCAAGCCTTCGTCTATTCCAGAGAGTCTCTCCAGTAACGATCTTGAACAGCAACTGCTGCAAACGAGCAGCCAGCTGTTGGAACAAGCTCGCCAGCTCCAGCAGGAACAGGACCGGCTGCGTGAAATCGGCGATTCACTGAGCCAGCTTCCGCAGCAGCAAACTGAAGCCAGCCGCATGCAAAGTGAGGCGGAACGCCGTATTCAATCGCTCGGCACACCTGCGACCCCACTGGGACAAGCACAACTCACTGCGCTTCAGGCCGAATCCTCACTGCGCAAAAGCCGAGTGGACGAACTGGAGCTGGCGCAGCTTTCAGCCAGCAATCGTCAAGAGCTGTCCCGGCTACGCGTCGAACTATATAAAAAGCGTCACGACAGGCTGGATCTGCTGCAACAAAATTTACGCAGCAGACTCAACAATCTGCGCCAGCGCGAAGCCGAGCAAGCATTAGAACGTACAGAGCTTCTGGCGGAACAAAGTGGCGACTTACCCAGCGTCATCAGCAAGCAGCTACAAGTTAACCGCGAGCTATCCGTCGCACTGAACCAACAGGCGCAGCGGATGGATCTTATCGCTTCTCAGCAGCGTCAGGCAGCCACGCACACCATTCAGGTTCGCCAGGCGCTGAGCACCATCCGCGAGCAGGCACAGTGGCTCGGCGTGTCACCGATATTGGGAGAAACGCTACGGGCGCAAATTGCCCGCCTGCCGGAAATGCCCAAACCTCAGCTACTGGATAGTGACATGGCGCAGCTGCGCGTACAGCGCTTGCACTTTGAGGACCTGATCAACAAACCGCAAGATCTTGATAATGCCAAACTGGATAACGGCGATCCGCTGACCAGCGCACAGCAGCGTATTCTGGCCGATCAGATGCGAACCCAACGCGACCTGCTGACGTCACTGATATCCGGCTGTGATACACAGATACTAGAACTGACCAAGCTCAAAGTCGCCAATAACCAACTAGCGGATGCGCTAACCGAAACACGGGAAGCAGCCCATCGCGACCTGTTCTGGGTTGCGGATGTCAACCCCGTAACGTTCGCCTATCCGCTCAAGTTGGTACAGGATCTGACGCGCCTGTTGTCATTAGATACGCTGACGCAGCTGGGTGGCGCGCTGGTGATGATGGTAACCAGTCAGGAAACCGTGCTGCCGCTGCTGGGCGCACTGCTGCTGGTTGGTTTTAGTATCAGCTCACGTCGCCACTATCATGCGTTTATGGAGCGCGCCAGCAGCCGCGTCGGCAAGGTCACGCTCGATCACTTTATGCTGACGCTGCGTACCGTGTTCTGGTCCATCCTTACCGCTCTGCCGCTGCCAGTGCTCTGGGCCGCTCTGGGATACGGGCTGCAAAACGCTTGGCCTTACCCGATTGCTGTCGCTATCGGCGACAGCGTGACCGCCACCGTGCCGCTGATGTGGCTGGTGATGATCAGTGCCTCATTCTCGCATCCGCAGGGGCTGTTCATTATCCACTTCCGCTGGTCGCCGGAGCGCGTAGCCAGAGCGATGCGCTACTATCGTCTCTCCATCGCCTTTATCGTGCCGCTGATTATGGCGCTAATTACTTTCGATAAGCTCAACGATCGCGAGTTCTCTAGCACGCTCGGGCGGCTCTGTTTCATCCTGCTTTGTATGGCGTTGAGTTTGGTCACAACCGGATTAAAACGCGCGGGTATCCCGCTGTATCTGGATAAAGAAGGCTCGGGGGAAAACTCCGTTAACCGTGCGATGTGGAACATCCTGATCGCCATGCCGCTCGTTGCCGCACTAGCCTCCTGCATCGGCTATCTGGCAACCGCACAGGCGCTGCTAGCCCGTCTGGAAACCTCCGTCTCTATCTGGTTCTTCCTGCTGGTGGTTTACCACATTATTCGCCGCTGGATGTTAATTCAGCGACGCCGCATCGCCTTCGATCGCGCCAAACAGCGACGTTCGGAAATTCTGGCGCAGCGTGCCAAAGGTGAGGAAGACACGCCGTCTGCATCATCCCATGAAAGCAGTTCGGAAGCGGTGGAAGAACCCGTTGTCGATCTGGACGCCATCAGCGCCAAATCCTTGCAGCTGGTGCGTTCCATCCTAACGCTGATCGCACTGGTTTCCGTTATCGCACTGTGGTCGGAAATTCATTCCGCCTTCGCGTTCATGGAAAATATTAGCCTGTGGGATGTCTCCAGCACGGTCAAGGGCGTGGAAAGCGTACAGGCGATTACGCTGGGATCGGTACTGATCGCGATTCTGATCTTCATTATTACCGCGCAGCTGGTGCGTAACCTGCCCGCCCTGCTGGAGCTGGCGATTCTACAGCATCTGGATCTATCGCCGGGCAGCGGTTACGCCATCACCACCATCAGCAAATATATTCTGATGCTGATCGGCTGTCTGATGGGGTTCTCGTTGATCGGGATCGAATGGTCGAAACTGCAATGGCTGGTTGCTGCACTGGGTGTGGGGCTCGGATTCGGTTTACAGGAGATCTTCGCCAACTTTATCTCCGGCCTGATCATCCTGTTCGAGAAACCGATCCGTATCGGCGATACGGTCACCATCCGCGATCTCACGGGTAGCGTCATGCGGATTAACACCCGTGCCACCACGATTTCAGACTGGGATCGCAAAGAGATCATCGTGCCGAACAAGGCCTTTATCACCGAGCAGTTTATCAACTGGTCGCTGTCAGATTCGGTCACGCGTGTTGTGATGACGGTGCCTGCTCCCGCAAACGCGAACAGTCAGGAAGTCACGGAACTGCTGATGGACGCAGTGAAGCGCTGTTCGCTGATTCTGGATACGCCAGAGCCCGAAGCCTTCCTCGTTGACCTGCAACAAGGCATCCAGATTTTCGAGCTGCGCGTGTTCGCCGCCGAAATGGGCCACCGTATGCCGCTGCGTCACGAACTGCATCAGCTGATTCTGGAAAACTACCGTAAACACAATCTGGAGCTTCCTTTCCCACCGTTCCAGGTGAAAATGGACAATCTGTCGCGCAGTGGAAAAACGCTGACGCCACGGCAGCCGGGCAGCTTATAAGAAAGGAAAACGGGCGGCAGCCAGATGTGGCACCGCCCTGCTTCAAACCGGTTACGCACGCTCTACGGAGAACGCAATCACGTCACTCAGCTTTTCGGCATTCAGCGCCAGCATAATCAAACGATCCACGCCCAATGCCACACCGGAACAATCTGGCAGGCCATGTTTCAGCGCTGCCAGCAGGTTTTCATCAATCGGCTGTTGCGGCAAACCACGCGCGGCACGCTTGCGGTTATCCTGTTCAAAACGCTGACGTTGCTCATTCGCATCAGTCAATTCGCGAAAGCCGTTCGCCAGCTCGATCCCCTTGAAATAGACCTCAAAACGCTCGGCAACGCGATGATCTTCCGAACTGATCTCCGCCAGCGAGGCTTGCGTTGCAGGGAAATGGTAGACAAACGTTGGTTTATCGCGACCAATGTTCGGCTCAACACCGAAAGTAAACAGCATCTGCACCAGTGAATCACTATCGTCTTCACGGCAGGCGATATCGCCCAGCCCGAGTTTTTCTGCCGCTTCGCGCAGTTGCGCTTTATCAACAGATAGGGGGTCGATCTCCAGATGGCGTAAAAACGCTTGCTGATAGGAGAGCATTTCCGCACTTTCACAATCCAGTACCTGCTGCAACAGGTCATCGACCTCATTCATTAGGCGGTACATATCATAGTGAGGGCGATACCATTCCAGCATAGTGAATTCTGGGTTGTGGTGTCGGCCTGATTCTTCATTACGGAAACTGCGACACAGTTGAAAGATCGGACCGCTGCCAGCAGCCAGCAGGCGCTTCATGTGGTACTCCGGGCTGGTCATCAAATACAGCGTCATACCATCCGCAGCACCGGGACCAACGAAGCGAGTCTGGAATGGACATAAGAAAACATCCGTTACCGTCGCTTGACTCATCGCCGGTGTTTCAACTTCGAGTACCCCACGATCGGTGAAGAAACGTCGGACAGCCGTAACGATCGGCGCTCGTTTCAACAAATTAGCGACAGAAGCAGTTGGCTGCCAACTTGTCGTCTCACTCATGGTTCTTACTCCAAAGTCAAAATAGGGGGGGCAGTCTACCCGCATCAGCCCAAATTTCCAGCGGAAAAAAGGTCAGACGTGTTTTTCAGCAAAGCTGAATCTCCCCTTCAGGAAGAGGCGACTAGGATAGCAGCCGTCAATTATACTCAGTGAAGCGTTTTCTTATATCTTTCTCTAAAGGGTTATTATTGAAAACATAAACGCGCTATTTTTTCGTACATAATCCTTTCGATCACATTTTTACCCTTGAATACGAGACTCGCTGAAAAAACGACAAAATGCGGGATCACATCAAATTAATCTACCTATAATTCGGTATAATCATTCCCACACAAAAATTATAGGTTTATCTATTCTTTATACATCTATCACATAATTTTCAGCGGGTTTGATATTAAGCTCGGATATAAAGACAGAAACGAATAGATATTATTTTTTTATTTTAACTTAATTAACTTAAGTAACTGGAGGAATGCATTGCAAACCTTTAACGCCGATTTAGCCATTATCGGGGCTGGAGGCGCTGGCCTACGAGCGGCAATTGCTGCCGCAGAAGCCAACCCTCAACTGAAAATTGCGCTGATCTCAAAAGTCTACCCAATGCGTAGCCATACCGTGGCGGCAGAAGGTGGGTCAGCAGCAGTGACTCAGGAACACGATAGTTTCGATTATCACTTCAACGACACCGTGTCTGGTGGGGACTGGCTGTGTGAACAAGACGTTGTTGAGCACTTCGTCAAACGCTGCCCGGAAGAGATGATTCAATTAGAACAGTGGGGCTGCCCCTGGAGCCGTAAACCGGATGGTTCAGTCAACGTTCGCCGCTTTGGTGGAATGAAGATCGAACGCACCTGGTTTGCTGCCGATAAAACCGGCTTCCATATGCTGCATACCCTGTTCCAAACTTCCCTTAAATATCCACAAATCCAACGTTTCGATGAGCACTTTGTCCTCGACGTTCTGGTCGATGACGGCCAGGCGCGCGGTCTTGTTGCCATCAATATGATGGAAGGTTCGCTGATTCAGATCCGCGCTAACGCCGTGGTGCTGGCGACAGGCGGCGCAGGTCGCGTGTACCGTTACAACACCAACGGCGGCATCGTCACGGGTGATGGCATGGGCATGGCATTCCGCCACGGCGTACCGTTGCGTGATATGGAATTCGTTCAATATCATCCGACCGGTTTGCCCGGCTCCGGTATCCTGATGACCGAAGGCTGTCGCGGCGAAGGCGGCATCATGGTCAACAAAGACGGCTACCGTTACCTGCAAGACTACGGCATGGGCCCGGAAACGCCGCTCGGCGAACCGAAAAACAAATACATGGAGCTGGGGCCGCGCGATAAAGTCTCGCAGGCGTTCTGGCACGAATGGCGCGCAGGCCGCACCGTCTCAACCCCGTTGGGCGACGTGGTTTACCTCGATCTGCGCCACCTCGGCGAGAAGAAGCTTCTGGAACGTCTGCCGTTCATCTGTGAACTGGCAAAAGCCTATGTCGGCGTCGATCCAGTGAAAGAGCCGATTCCTATCCGTCCTACCGCGCACTATACGATGGGCGGCATTGAAACCGATCAAAACTGCGAAACCCGCATCAAAGGTCTATTTGCCGTCGGCGAATGCTCCTCGGTTGGCCTGCACGGTGCGAACCGTCTCGGTTCCAACTCGCTGGCCGAATTGGTGGTCTTCGGTCGCGTTGCGGGTGAGCATGCCGTACAGCGCGCACAGGCGGCGGCACCGGCCAACGGCACGGCGCTGGATGCACAGACGCGCGACATCGAACAGCGTCTGCATGACCTGATGAATCAGGAAGGCACCGAAAGCTGGGCGAAAATCCGCGACGAAATGGGCATGTCGATGGAAGAAGGCTGTGGTATTTACCGCACCACCGATCTGATGCAGAAAACCGTCGATAAGATGGCAGAGCTGAAAGAACGCTTCAAACGCGTGAAAATCACCGACCGCTCCAGCGTGTTCAACACCGACCTGCTGTACACCGTTGAGCTGGGCCATAGCCTGGATGTGGCGGAATGTATGGCGCACTCGGCGATCAACCGTAAAGAATCCCGCGGCGCACACCAGCGTCTGGATGAAGGTTGCACCGAGCGTGATGACGTTAACTTCCTGAAGCATACGCTGGCGTTCTATAACCCGGAAGGCGCACCTCATCTGGAGTATAGCGATGTGAAGATTACCAAACTTCCACCGGCCAAACGCGTATACGGTGCAGAAGGTGATACGCAGGAAGGCAGCAAGAAGGAGCAGGCGAATGGCTGAGATGATCAAAACCCTGAAAATGGAAGTCATGCGCTATAACCCTGAGCAGGACAACGAACCGTATTTTGAGACGTTCGATGTCCCGTACAACACGCAGACATCCCTGCTGGATGCGCTGGGTTATATCAAAGATAACCTGGCACCGGACCTCTCCTACCGCTGGTCCTGCCGTATGGCGATCTGTGGTTCCTGCGGCATGATGGTGAATAACGTCCCTAAACTGGCCTGTAAAACCTTTCTGCGTGAATACACGAACGGTCTGAAAGTCGAAGCGCTGGGCAACTTCCCCATCGAGCGCGATTTAGTGGTCGATATGACCCACTTTATCGAGAGTCTGGAAGCCATCAAACCGTATATCATCGGCAACAATCGTAAACCGGCTGACGGCCCGAACAAGCAAACTCCGGCGCAAATGGCGAAGTATCACCAGTTCTCCGGCTGTATTAACTGTGGTCTGTGCTATGCGGCGTGCCCGCAGTTCGGCCTGAACCCTGAGTTCATCGGCCCGGCGGCAATTACGCTGGCGCACCGTTATAACCTGGACAACCGCGATCATGGCAAGAAAGAGCGTATGGCGCAGTTGAACGGGAATAATGGCGTCTGGACCTGTACGTTTGTGGGCTACTGCTCAGAAGTGTGTCCGAAGCACGTCGACCCTGCCGCAGCTATTCAGCAAGGCAAAGTCGAAAGTGCGAAAGACTTCATGATCGCGATGCTGAAACCACAATAAGGGAGGGACAATGATGACATCTAAACGTAAAGCGTATGTTCGCGGTATGTCGCCGACCTGGTGGAAAAAGCTGGGGTTCTACCGCTTTTATATGTTGCGTGAAGGGACTGCTGTCCCTGCCGTCTGGTTCAGCATCGTACTGATGTTTGGCGTTTTCGCGCTGAAAAATGGGCCGGAAGGCTGGGCAAACTTCGTCAGCTTCCTGCAAAACCCGCTGGTACTGCTGATTAATATCGTTGCTCTGCTCGCTGCTGCGCTGCATACCAAAACCTGGTTTGAACTGGCACCGAAGGCCAGCATCATCGTGATTAAAGATGAAAAAATGGGGCCAGAGCCGATCATTAAAGGGCTGTGGGCTGTCACCGTGGTGGTAACCGTAGCCGTTCTGGCGATCGCCTTACTATTCTGAACAGGAGAAATAACGTGATTAACCCAACGCCAAAACGTTCTGACGAACCGCCTTTCTGGGGCCTGTTCGGTGCCGGTGGGATGTGGAGCGCGTTCTTCGCTCCAGTGATCATCCTGCTGGTCGGTGTGATGCTGCCTCTGGGCTTGTTCCCAGACGCGTTAACCTATGAGCGCATCGCCGCGTTCAGCCAGAGCTTCATCGGTCGCGTCTTTTTACTGCTGATGATTGTGCTGCCGCTCTGGTGTGGCCTGCACCGTATCCACCATGCGATGCATGACCTGAAAATCCACGTTCCTGCCGGGAAGTGGGTGTTCTACGGTCTGGCGGCAATCCTGACCGTGGTTACCGTTATCGGTGTGGTTACGCTGTAGATACAGCGCTATAAATGTAATGCTTAATGGCCTGCACAATATTGCAGGCCGTTTTATTTTCCCCGCCTGACTACATCCATCGTCTACACTGGAACAGAGATGAAAACGATGAGATGTCAATATGATGCCCTTTAACGCTATTCGCTTTAACACCACGTTATTCAAAAACCTTCTCTTCAAAATCAGACGACGTGGGAAAGCGTGCGTTGCCGCGCTGATAGCACTCTTTTCTGTCGCCTGTAGCGTAACGCCGCCCGATAACGTCACCGTCGTGGAAAATTTTGACGTTAATCGCTACCTCGGCACATGGTATGAGATTGCCCGCCTCGACCACCGCTTTGAACGCAATATGGAACGTGTGACGGCAACCTACAGCCCGCGGGATGACGGCGGCATCAAGGTGATCAATCGTGGCTTTAACGTCGAAAAACAGGAATGGAAAGAAAGCATCGGGAAAGCGTATTTCACGGGTTCACCTCAGCGGGGCGCACTAAAAGTGTCGTTCTTCGGGCCGTTCTATGGCGGTTACAACATTATTGAACTGGACGACGACTACCGCTACGCCCTGATTTGTGGGCCGAACCGCGACTACCTGTGGATACTCTCACGCACGCCAACGTTGGATGCTGCAACACGCGACAAACTGGTCGCTACAGCCAAACGCTACGGTTTCCCGACAGAAGCACTTATCTGGGTCAATCAGTAATCGGTGCATATCGACCGCAACAATGGGGTAACCGGTGGGTTATCCCATAATCTTATCGCGGAACATAAAGAAAACCGCGCCCAGCAGGCACAGCCCCGCCCAAATATAATCGGTGCGGAACGGTTCTTTTAAAATGAACATAGAAAAAGGGATAAATACGGAAAGGCTGATCACTTCCTGTAATATTTTCAATTGACCGGCAGAGGCAACCTGATAACCAATCCGATTTGCTGGCACCTGCAAGAGGTATTCAAATAATGCGATCCCCCAACTGATCAACGCAGCAATTATCCAGGTTCGGCCACTGAAATAGCGTAGATGCCCGTACCAGGCAAACGTCATAAATATATTACTCAACGTCAGCATGCCGACAGTAATGAAAAGAGGCGACATTATTACTTCTCCGAGTGATCCACTTTCACATTATCTCGCCGCGGGGAAGAAAACACCATCACGGCATTTTCTTCCACCCGGAAAAGTTATTACGATTTATTTCCCACGTTGGGCTATTGGGCGCTGCGCTGAATAGCCTTCCCACCCGCTTCAACATCTTGCCCAACGCCTCGGGTGGTATTGCATCCAACCACCGCAGAGAGAATAACCAGAGAGAAAATGGCAACAAACGCTTTCTTCAACATACTCGGTTCCTTCTTTATGAGAGTAGGATTTCAACGGTACGAAAGTGACTGCTTTTTAAGCGTAGCCAATTTTGATTGTTGTGGAAGACTTTATAAGGCGGGGAAATAAAAAAGGAAGACTGAAGTGAGGAGTAAACCAAAAGGCCGCCCTCACAGAAGGCGGCCTTTTAGAGTATACCCAAAATAATTCGAGCTGCGGGAAGGCGGCGACGCAGTGACAAATCGGTTCGAGACCGATTTGAACAGCGCTAGCGCTGGCCCGAAGGGTGGACCTCATTTATGAGGTCCATTAATCCCCAGGAGCTTACATCAGTAAGTGACTGGGGTGAGCGAGGAAAGCCAACACACGCGCAGCTTGAAGTATGAAGGGTATAAATTACTTAACGCGTGATACGTATTCGCCAGAACGCGTGTCAACTTTGACAACTTCGCCGATCTGCACGAACAATGGTACTTTAACGACTGCGCCAGTGCTCAGCGTTGCTGGCTTACCGCCGGTACCGGCAGTGTCGCCTTTCAGGCCTGGATCGGTATCGGTGATTTCAGCTTCGATGAAATTCGGTGGCTGAACAGCGATAGGACGACCATCCCACAGGGTAACGATACATTCGGCGTTGTCTTGCAGCCATTTTGCCGCATCACCAACAGTCTTCTCTTCAACCTGATGCTGTTCAAACGTCTCAGGGTGCATGAAGTGGTAGAACTCACCGTCGTTGTACAGGTAGTTCATGTTGGTATCAACGACATCTGCGCCTTCTGCAGAATCGGTAGACTTGAAGGTTTTTTCAACGCGAGAGCCCGTCAACAGGCGACGCATTTTTACGCGAGCAAAAGCCTGGCCTTTACCCGGCTTAACAAACTCACTGGATTCGACGGCATACGGCTCGCCTTCGAATATGATTTTAAGACCGGAACGGAAATCGTTGCTAGAATAAGTCGCCATAAAGGCCCTCTACAATTTGATACTGGTACGAAGCCAAAAAATGGCACACATTGTAACCCTAAATATACCTTCCAGAGAAGATTGGTTGCAGCAACTTGCGGACGTAATTACCGATCCTGATGAATTACTGCAACTTTTGGCTCTGAACGATCACGCTAAACTCCGGCAAGGCAGTGATGCTCGCAGGCTTTTTGCGTTGCGTGTACCGCGCGCATTCGCTGCACGGATGCAAAAAGGTAATCCTGACGATCCGTTGCTGCTACAGGTATTGACCGCGCGTGAGGAGTTTATCGCCACCCCAGGCTTCACCCATGACCCGCTTGATGAACAACACAGCGTCGTTCCGGGGTTACTGCACAAATATCACAACCGCGCCCTGCTGCTGGTAAAAGGCGGCTGTGCGGTAAACTGCCGCTACTGCTTCCGCCGCCATTTCCCCTATCAGGATAATCAGGGCAACAAGGCAAACTGGCGTCAGGCGCTGGATTATATCCGCCAGCACCCAGAACTGGATGAAATTATTTTTTCCGGTGGCGACCCGCTGATGGCCAAAGACCACGAGTTGGACTGGCTGATCACCGAGTTGGAACACATCCCACATCTGAAACGCCTGCGCATTCACAGCCGTTTGCCTGTGGTGATCCCTGCACGCATTACCGACGCACTGTGCGATCGCCTGTCACGCAGTTCGCTTCAGGTGCTGCTGGTGACGCATATTAATCATCCGCAGGAAATTGATCCTGATTTAACACAAAGTATGGCGCGTTTGCGCCGCGCAGGTGTGACGCTGCTCAACCAAAGCGTGCTGCTGCGCGGGGTGAATGACAACGCAGAGACGCTCGCCCGGCTCAGCAATGCGCTATTTGACGCAGGAATTCTGCCTTATTACCTGCACGTACTGGATAAGGTTCAGGGTGCCGCGCATTTTCTGGTAGATGACAACGAGGCGCGCGTCTTAGTTAAAGCGCTGCTGAAGAAGGTATCCGGCTATCTGGTGCCCCGTCTGGCGCGGGAAATCGGTGGGGAAGCCAGCAAAACGCCGCTGGATTTAGGGATGAAGCAGCATCAGGATGACGCTGGGATAGTCGGTTGAACAATACGTTAGGAAAAGCGGTGAGAGCATCATGTCACTCTCACCGGGTTTTTCTTTAGCTTAAGGACATTTGTAGACGCTGCCGTTCATCTTGCTGTCCAGCGGCGCAAAACTTGACCAGAAAGTTTCACTTGGGCTGGTAGCGCCATAGATGGTATTGCCTCCCATTGCCGCTGCTTTATTACGCAGATCGTTTGCCGCACTGCGCATAGAACTGCCGTCGCTATGATTCCCCGCCAGCCAATTAGACTGGCTACCGCTGGCTTGCCCCAACAGCTGACATTCGCTTCCTGGCTTGGTATCCGTGAACGTCACGGCTTGCCCGGCTGCGCTGAGTTGACTGGTGCTACTGCACCCCGCCAACAAAACTGCCGCTGATAGCCCCAACAAAATACGAACCTGCATGTCTTCCTCCTTGCGATTGAAAAACCAAAGGGCACAGGCCCGATTAGTTACGCCACGCTTTGAAGCGGTTGATCAGTCCGTTGGTAGAACTGTCATGGCTGTCGATCGTACTGTCATTTTCCAGCTCTGGCAGAATACGGTTCGCCAGTTGTTTCCCTAACTCCACGCCCCATTGATCGAATGTGAAGATGTTCAGGATCGCGCCCTGAGTGAAGATCTTGTGCTCATACAGCGCAATCAGCGCGCCCAGGCTGTACGGGGTGATTTCACGCAGCAGGATAGAGTTGGTTGGACGATTGCCTTCGAATACTTTAAACGGCGCGACGTGTTCCACCTCTTTTGTACTTTTGCCTGCCGCCGCAAATTCCGCTTCCACCACCTCACGGCTCTTACCGAACGCCAGCGCTTCCGTCTGTGCAAAGAAGTTCGACAGCAGCTTGCTGTGATGATCGCTTAATGGGTTATGGCTAACCGCTGGCGCAATGAAATCACACGGAACCAGCTTGGTGCCCTGATGGATCAACTGGTAGAACGCATGCTGGCCGTTCGTGCCCGGCTCACCCCAGATAATCGGCCCGGTCTGGTAATCCACTGGATTGCCGTTGCGATCGGCAGATTTCCCGTTGGATTCCATATTTCCCTGTTGGAAATAGGCGGCAAAACGGTGCATGTATTGGTCGTACGGCAGAATCGCTTCAGTTTCGGCACCGAAGAAATTGTTGTACCAAATGCCGATCAGCGCCAGCAGCACGGGCAGGTTTTTCTCCGCTGGAGTGGAAGCAAAGTGCTTGTCCATCGCGTGCGCACCGCTGAGCAGTTTTTCAAAGTTATCAAAGCCCAGAGAGAGAATGATCGACAGCCCAATCGCCGACCACAGGGAGTAGCGTCCGCCAACCCAGTCCCAGAATTCGAACATGTTGTCGGTATCGATACCAAATTCGCCGACGGCTTTCGCGTTGGTGGACAGCGCAGCAAAGTGCTTGGCAACATGTTTATCGTCCTGCGCCGTTTTCAGGAACCAGTCGCGAGCGCTGTGCGCGTTGGTCATGGTTTCCTGTGTGGTGAACGTTTTCGACGCGACGAGGAACAGCGTGGTTTCTGGGTTCAGCGGCTTCAACGTTTCTGCGATATGCGTGCCATCAACGTTAGAGACAAAGTGCATATTGAGGTGGTTTTTATAAGGCTTCAGCGCTTCCGTTACCATGAACGGGCCCAGATCGGAGCCGCCGATACCGATGTTAACCACGTCGGTAATTGTTTTGCCGGTATAGCCTTTCCACTCACCGCCAATCACGCGCTCGCTGAAATCTTTCATCTTCGCCAGCACCGCGTTGACTTCCGGCATCACATCTTTGCCATCCACCAGAATCGGCGTGTTGCTGCGGTTACGCAGGGCAACGTGCAGAACCGCGCGGTCTTCCGTACGGTTGATTTTCTCACCGGCAAACATGGACTGAATCGCCGCAGACAGGTCGGTTTCTCGTGCCAGCGCGTGCAGTTTTTCCATCGTTTCTGCCGTGATGCGGTTTTTGGAGAAATCCACCAGCATCTGATCGTCGAACGTCGCGGAAAAATGCGCGAAACGATCGCTATCTTGTGCAAACAGCTCGCTGATTTGCACCTCTTTCATCGTATCAAAATGGGTTTGTAATGCCTGCCAGGCGGCAGTTTGGCTTGGATTAATATTTTTCATAATGCGACTTTCTCTCTAAGCATGAGTTCAAAGTGACTGAATCGATTGTATCCCTTAAAATCCCGATTGAGATCCCTTTTCTTGCTAAAAGCGGTTTATGCCCTGTCGTTTACTGACAGCTTGTCGTTTGCAGGCAGATTGTTTATTGACAGAAACGGCATAACCCGTTATTTCTAACACCGTACTTGCACACTCAGTGTGCAAGCCAGAAGAGGCGCGTCGCCCAGGTAAGATATCGGAGGAACCGTAATCCGCTGATGATATCCGAGGGGGAGCGACGCCGAGATGCGGTGAAATACGGCTTTCACCCTATCGACTACAGAGGCTGAATCCTCTGGGTTGTCACCGGATTAGTCCTGACGGACGTCCAGCAAGGTGGAGCGCTTCTGGGTGTATCGTAGTAATTTTTTCTACGCCTGCCCCCTACTTTTGCTCTCCCCCTGTGCCAAGGCTGATTAATGGAATGCTGTTTACTGAAAACAGCCTACCCCCTGACACGAGGTTTTTTGACATGTCTGCAATTGAAGTATCCGCAAACGCGAACTCTACCGTTATTGCCAAATTTGGCGGCACCAGCGTGGCGGACTTTGACGCCATGAATCGCAGTGCCGATGTGGTGTTATCCAACCCGAATGTGCGCGTTGTGGTGCTGTCGGCGTCGGCAGGTATCACCAATTTACTGGTCGCGCTCGCGGAAGGTCAAACGCCCGAAACGCGTGCCGAGCATCTGGCGAAAATCCGCCAAATCCAATACGCCATCATCGACAAACTGACCAACCAAAGCGTGATTCGCGATGAGATTGATCGCATGCTGGACAGCGTCACCACGCTGTCTGAAGCGGCGGCACTCGCAACATCTAACGCCCTGACCGATGAACTGGTCAGCCACGGCGAACTCATGTCTACCCTGCTGTTTGTCGAGATTCTGCGCCAGCGTGATGTTGTAGCTGAGTGGTTTGATGTACGCAAGATCATGCGTACCGACGATCACTTTGGCCGTGCACAGCCAGACTTCGAGGTTTTAGGTGAACTGACTCGCAGCCAGTTACAGCCGCGTCTTGATCAAGGTCTGGTGATCACTCAGGGCTTTATCGGCAGCGAAGCGAAAGGTCGCACGACCACGTTGGGTCGCGGCGGTAGCGATTATACGGCGGCACTGCTGGGCGAAGCGCTCAACGTCAGCCGGATTGATATCTGGACCGATGTTCCAGGCATCTACACCACCGATCCACGCGTGGTGCCGACCGCAAAACGCATCGACCAAATTATGTTTGAAGAAGCCGCCGAAATGGCGACATTTGGCGCGAAAGTCCTGCACCCAGCCACGCTGCTGCCTGCGGTGCGTAGCGATATTCCGGTGTTTGTTGGTTCAAGCAAAGATCCGGCCGCTGGCGGTACTCTGGTGTGCAATAAAACCGAAAACCCGCCGCTGTTCCGCGCACTGGCGCTGCGTCGTAAACAAACGCTGCTTAAGCTGTATAGCCTGAACATGCTGCACGCACGCGGTTTTCTGGCCGAAGTGTTCAGCATTCTGGCGCGTCACAACATCTCCGTTGACCTGATCACGACGTCAGAAGTCAACGTCGCGCTGACGCTCGACACAACCGGCTCCACCTCAACGGGCGACAGCCTGCTCTCCAGCGCCTTGCTGACCGAGCTGTCATCGCTGTGTCGGGTTGAGGTTGAAGAGAATCTGTCGCTGGTCGCACTGATCGGCAACAATCTGTCTCAGGCCTGTGGCGTCGGGAAGGAAGTATTTGGCGTACTGGAACCTTTCCGTATTCGCCTGATCTGCTACGGCGCCAGCAGCAACAACCTGTGCTTCTTGGTACCGGGAGACGACGCCGAGCGTGTGGTACAGACACTGCACCGCAGCCTGTTCGAGTAGATTCACGACGTCTAGTCGGTCTCCTCGTCATATTTTATGGGGACGCGATTTTGCCGTTATCCGGCGTAAAAAATTATGCTGAGGAGATAGCAGGCTTAGGATGAGCCGCATGGACGCGGCGAAAGCTTTCGCCACGCCGGGAGCGTGTCGCAAGCGGTCCGTTAAGCCTGATATCGACGAAGGCACCGCGCCAGCGGCATAATTCCCGCCAAAAGCCTGGGGTCTCGGGGCGAGCGGCGTTTGAGCCGTCCCGAGTCGGGCGCGTGCTACAAGGTAGCATGAAAATGGCAGCATTATCGCGCACGAAACTATCTCTCAGTCAGCATAAAAATAGACTGCTGTGTCCAGTGAAACCCCACAAAGGGGTCACAACGTCAGCGGTGACTCTTCGCGTTCCTCTTCCCCATCCTGTTGCACAATCAAGACGTTATACGCTACTGCACAGAACAGTGAATTCAGTCGGTTCATGTCTCCAAGCAAGCTCAAATGAAGCGAACTGGTTTCCAGACTCTGTACGTTGTGCTGATGTAAACGATCGACATGCGCATGCGCATAACGGCGGTTCATAATACGGAAGCGATGTTTGGCACGGCGCAGACGTTTAGCACTGGTGACATCCTCAGACAAGAAAACCGACAACCCCAGACGCAGATTCGCCAGCAGCTGTTCATGCAGGTGGTTCAACTCTTCCAGCCCCTGCGCGGAAAACGCCATGCGTACGCCAGAGGAATGATTGGCAATGTCATCTGCCATGCGTTCGATAATGTCTCCCGCCTGTTCCAGATTCAGCGCCACCTCGATCACCTCAGCCCAACGCCGAGAATCCCGCTCATCCAATCCGTCTTTCTGAATCTGCGCCAGATAGAGCTTAATCGCGGTGTAAAGGATATCGACATCATCATCAAGTCGACGAATCTCCCGCCGCTGCATAGGGTCGCCCTGCAAGACTTCGCGGTACAAACGCAGCATTTGCTCCAGCACATCGCCAATGCGCAGCGTTTCTCGTGCAGCATTGGTCAGCGCCAGCGCTGGCGTGTCCAGCGAGCTGGTGTCCAGATGACGCGGTTTCATCTGGAGATCGACCTGCGGCGAGTCAGCAATCATCACGCAGGACAGCCGCGCCACCACGCCGGTAAGCGGGATCAGCAGCAAGCAACGAATCAGGTTGTAGAACAGATGAAAGTAGATCACCAGCTCTTCGGCACCCAACGGAATACGTGTCAGCCAGCGCGACAGCGGTTCAACCAGCGGCAGCACAACCAAACAGCCGATCAGCTTGAACAGCATACTGCCGAGCGCGACGCGTCGGCCTGCCGCATTCTGCGTCGAGGTGCTCATCATCGTCAGTAATCCGCTGCCCAGATTGGCACCAATGACCAAGCACATCGCCACTTCCAGCGAGATCACACCGCTTGCCGTCAAGGTTGCCGTCAGCAGCACGGCTGCCAGACTGGAATAGGTGATCACTGCAAACAGCGCACCAGCCAGTGCATCCAGCATGACGTCGCCCGTCAACGAGGAAAACAGCACTTTCACGCCAGACGTTTGCGTGATCGGGGCCGCAGCCACGACAATCATTTCCAGCGCCAGCAAAATCAGCCCGAGCCCAATCGCCACGCGACCAACCTGACCAACTCGCGTCTGCTTACGGCTGAGGAAAAATATCACGCCCAGAAAAATCAGCAGCGGAGAAAGCCAGGAGAGATCGAACGTCAGAATTCGCACCATCAGTGCCGTACCGACATCAGCCCCGAGAATAATCACCAACGCTGGTGTTAATGCCACCAGCCCCTGTGAGACAAAAGAGGTGGTCAGCAACGCGGTCGCATTGCTGCTCTGCACCAGCGCAGTGACGCCAATACCAGCCATAAAAGCCAACGGTTTTTTCTCAACGCTATCGCTGAGAACGCGCCGTAGCTGGGTACCATAAACCCGCATGATGCCGCTACGGACAATGTGAGTGCCCCACACCAGTAACGCAATCGCAGAGAGGAGATTCAGCAGTGTTAACAAAAAGTCCGCGCCTCCAATTAAGCCATATGTTGATAGATACAATGTGTTGATGACGTAATGAACAGCTATCTTACCAGATGTTGACTGACTGTACTGCGAGGCAGGCCGCACCAAAGAAAAATCATCCAATAATCAATTAATGATAAAAATTAATTAACTGACAATTTAAAAAAAACAGAATCCAAATCAATAAGCCAACGATTTCACCTCACACCTTTCCTGGTTAACGCTATGCTCTTTTTATCCCTATAATTCTTATGGGTTATGTCCCCGTAAAATTTTTTCGCTCCAAGTAAGGAAAATGGATGAAAACAAAAACTTCATATGGACTGAACTGGTTCCCGCTGATCGTTATTCTTGCCATCGCCGCTTTTTTTTGGCAAATGGAACCCCCGACAGGCTTAAATCCCGCAGCTTGGCACTCTGCCGTCATTTTCGTGGCAACGATCGTGTGTATTGTCGCTAACGTACTCCCAATTGGAGCTATCGGCATTATCAGCATCACGCTCTTTGCGCTGACCTACGCCGCGGGGGATAAAACGGCCAGCGGCGCGATACAAACCGCACTCAGCGATCTGAACAGCTCGCTGATCTGGCTAATTGTTGTTGCCTTCATGATCGCACGCGGTTTTATCAAAACAGGGCTGGGTCGCCGCATCGCCTTGCAGATGATCCGCATGTTGGGAAAACGCACGCTGGGTCTGGCTTACGGGTTAGCCTTTGCCGATCTGGTGCTTTCTCCCGCGATGCCAAGCAATACCGCACGCTGTGGCGGGATTATTTATCCCATTGCCGATTCGCTGTCACGCAGCTTCGATTCCAAACCAGAAGACGCGTCACGCAGTAAAATCGGCACCTTTCTGATCACTTGTATCGGTAACGTTAACGATGTGACGGCGGCGATGTTTATGACCGCCTACACCGGCAACCTGCTAGCGGTGAAACTGGCAGCCAACGCAGGCGTGACGATTACCTGGGGAAGCTGGTTTCTGGCAGCGCTCGTCCCCTGCTTAATCTCTCTGGCGGTCGTCCCGCTGCTCGTCTACTGGCTGACCAAGCCAGAAATTCGCCATACGCCGGATGCCCCAAAACTGGCCGTCGCCGAACTGACAAAGATGGGCAGCATGAGCCGTGGTGAATGGCTGATGGCGTTCACTGTTATCCTGCTACTGGTGCTGTGGATTTTTGGCGACCGCTTAGGTGTGGATGCGACAACGGCCTCGTTCGTCGGGCTTTCCTTCCTGCTGTTAACCGGCGTACTAAGCTGGGAAGACGTGAAGAGCGAGAAAGGGGCATGGGATACGTTGATTTGGTTCGCCGCCCTATTGATGATGGCAAATCAGTTGAAAAAGCTCGGCTTCACCAACTGGTTTGGCGATCTCATCGGCAGCAACATCGGTCATTTAATGCAGGGAACCAGCTGGGTATTGGTCCTGTTACTACTGAATGCCGCCTATTTCTACACTCACTATTTCTTCGCCAGCGGCAACGCGCAGATCGCCGCGCTTTTTGCCGTGTTCCTCGGTGTCGGGATCAACCTGAATATTCCAGCGGTGCCAATGGCGTTCATGCTGGCGTTTACCAGCAGCCTGTACTGTTCACTGACGCAATATACGCACGCGCGTGGCCCAATCCTGTTCGGCGCGGGCTACGTGCCCACCGCCGTCTGGTGGCGCACCGGTTTCGTCGTCAGTCTGGTGAATCAGGCGATTTTCATGAGCGCAGGCCTATTGTGGTGGAAAGCGATTGGCCTGTATTGATCGTTAGCTCACATAAGATGTGAAAAAGCTGGGTTACCCCGGCTTTTTCATTTCATTGCCGCAACACGCGCGATCAGAACGAATAAGAGACGCTGCCGACGACACTGCGCTCTGCACCGAAGTAGCAGAACTCCAGCGAGTTACAGGCCGCTACGTAGCGTTTGTCAGTCAGGTTGTTGACGTTAAGCTGCGCACTTAGCCCTTTCAGACCGACCTTCGAGAGATCGTACCCCACCGCTATATCCACCAGCGTATAAGAAGGCAGCGTGTGAGTATTGGCACGATCGGAAGTCACACCGTTCACGTAACGCACGCCAGAACCAAGCGTCAGACCGTCCAGCGGACCGCTTTTAACATCATAGCTGGCCCAGGCGCTGGCCTGATTGCGCGGCGCGTACACCGCACGTTTTCCTTGCTCGGCTACGCTGCTTTTCTTATAGCGAATATCCGTATAGGTATAGGCCGCTTGCAGACGCAGATTGTCGGTAATATGGCTCACAGCCTCCAGTTCCACCCCTTCAGATTCGATTTCACCCACGGAGCGATAAGGATCGTTAGGCTGAACTTTCGTCGCCACATTCTTCTGGTTAATACGGAATACCGACAGGCTGTATTGATCCTGAGAACCTTCAGGCTGATATTTCATCCCGGCTTCCCACTGCTTGCCTTTCATCGGTTCCAGCACGTTGCCGTTATCATCGGCGAAGCTGGTTGGCGTAAAGGCCGTGGAATAGCTGACATACGGCGCAAGGCCATTATCAAATAGGTAGAGTAAGGCGGCGCGCGAGCTAAAGTTGTTTTTATCCAACTCACTGTGTGTGCCGTTGGTATGGTTAACGTGGGTCACTTTCACCCGATCGTGGCGACCGCCCAGCGTTAAGCGCCAACGTTCCCAGCTCATTTGATCCTGCATATAGATGCCCGTCTGTTGCAGCTTGTGCTTTTCCAGCGTGCCGGACATGGCCGTTGGGCCAGAACCGTAGACAGGGTTAAACGCATCGATCGCAGGGAAAGAACCCGAAGGCCAGTCCACATTATTATTACGCTGCTGATAGTCGATTCCCACCAGCAGACGGTGGTTCACCGCACCGGTATCCACGCTGCCATCGAGCTGATTATCTAACGTTAACGCAGACAGCGACTCGCGGGAACCCGAGTAATAACGGGTCAACGTGTCGGCGTTAGGCTGCGTCCAACCATAGGCGTAAACCTGATCCAAATGCACTTTGGTACGCAGATAACGCACTTTTTGACGTACAGCCCAGCCGCTATCAAAACCATGTTCAAAGTTGTATCCCACCATGTTTTGCTTACGGTCGTATTTCTCATAATTCTCTTCCCCTTCATAGAAGGTGTTTGAGATTTTCTGCCCGTTATGCGCCACCACGGTGCCTTCATACGGTAAACCTGAATGGCTACCGCCCTCAGGATCGCGTTGCAGGTAAGCCATAAATTCCAGACGGGTTTTGTCGGAAATCCGCCACAGCAGGCTAGGCGCAATCGCATAGCGTTCTTCTTTCAGCGGCCCAAATTGCGTATCCGCCTCACGCACCATCCCGCCTAGGCGGAACGCAAAACGTTCGTCATCATCTAACGGTCCGGTAACGTCAAACGCCGCGCCACGCTGCGCATTATTGCCTGCGAACAGTTTGATCTGCCCGCTGCGATCGAACGACGGCTGACGGGAATTCAGCGCCACAATCCCGCCCGGAGAAGAACGCCCGTAGAGTACGGACGCCGGGCCTCTGACCACTTCAATGCTGTCGAGGAACCAGGGATCGATAACCAGTGAGCTATGGGAGTTGGTATCCCCCATCATCTTCAGCCCGTCGAGATAGACGTTATCAAGGCTGCCATCGGAAAAGCCGCGCAGTACCATGTAGTCAAAACGGTTGGACGCGCCGATTTGGTTGTTATACACGCCCGGCGTATAACCGACCGCCTGACGAACGCTGGTCGCACCCTGCTCCTGAATCTGGTCGCGCGTAATGATAGAAACGGCCTGAGGAGTCTCAATATCGGGCGTTTCCAGCTTGGTTGCACCACGTTGTGTTTGAGACGTCACGACTAGCGTCTCGCCCTGAGAGGAAGAGGGCGTATCCTGCGCGAGTGCCGACACCGTAAATCCACTGGTGAAACAGCTAACCACCAGCGCCAGCCGCGTTTTTCTGAACATGGGAATCTCCACAGACCTTATTATTGTAAATAAGAATTATTACCGTTTTCGGTCTGGCGATAGCTATGCGCAGTGACAGCTTACGTATGCGCAATGACAAAACGGGAACTCAGCGAGAAAACCCCAGATGAGCGGCACTGCGGAAAAGTCAGGCGTAAAGGGTCAATGAGTTGATATGGATTGATGTTGATAAGGAAGGAAACGTTAGCTGACCATGCGTGCATCGCTCGGCGCCATACCGTAACGCCGCCGGAAAGCCGTGGCAAAGTTGGTCGCGTGCTGGTAGCCCGACATCCAGGCCGCCTGCTGAACGCTGTATCCCTGCACCAGATAGCGCCGGGCCAGTTCCAGCCGGCAGTCACGCAGGTAGTCAAAAACCGAATGACCATACGCCTGACGAAACTTGGTTCGCAGGCTACTGGTGCTCATCGCCGCCATCTGCGCCAGTTCATTGAGGGTGTACTCTTTTTCAGGCTGTTGCGCCAGAAGCCGACGAACGTTCTCCAGTCGATCCTGTTCGCCGGGCGGGGGCAATACGCGCCGTTCTCCCCCACGTTGCCCGAATGACAGGCCTTGCCCTAGCAACTGTAGCATCACACCTTCCAGCATCAGTTGGCGCGATAATCCCGACACGGTGTTTTCCAGCGCGTGCTGTAGCCCAGATAATAAATAGCCGGGAACCTGCCATAAAAACGTCGGATTACCGCCCTGTTCCCACTCGCTCAGCAGCGAGCCCAACAGCGGCTCCAAAGCGAAAGTGGTGGGGAAGATACCCAGCGACACGGTACGAAGGTGACAGTCCGCAAGGTGGCTGGCGTTCATGACTAATGGGTCACCCAGTCGGGTGCTGAATGCCATACCTGAACGCACAACAAATTCCTTGCTGTTCAGACGCAGCGCGACGCGACCTTCCAGCACCACCAGCGTATAGAACGGACAGCAGTGCAAAGACGTCGATTCGTAAGGCTGCAACACACGCACGTTGGAATTTGTCAGGCAAATCCCAGAGGACAGCGTCATCTCTTCGACATCGCCCTGCACCACGATACGCTTTTCTTTCGCGCGCTCACGACAGGACGACAGCTGCGGGAAGTGGTAATCAATCCCGTAACGTTCACCGATATCGAAGAAATCCTCAATGGAAAAGAGTCGTTTTAGCATGAGCGGGAAGATACCCTCATCCTGTTTAACGCCCAGAATCAGGCCTGCGGTTAGTGGAAATGCGTGGAATGAAAACAGAACAGCGCTTTCTGCTTAATTGATGCTCACCTTACCATTACCATGAAATCGCATCAATAAGACTGATAACTATTCTCATTGAAATACATTCTAAATCCTGAACACCTTAGTTAGCGTAGGGAAGGTTCTTTGGCTGGCATCAGAAATCATGCTGAGGTATCAGTGAACGCCGAGTGAGCGACAGGACGTCGCGAAAGCCAGTGCCGCGTAGGGAACGCGTCACTGGCGGCTCGATAAGCGTTCAATGATTCCGAAGGCACCGCGTAGCGGCAGGATTTCAGCCAATAGCCTGGGTACATAGGGCAAGCGGCGTTTGAGCTGCCCTATGTCGGGCGTGGCGCTAGTGTCACAGAGAAAAATGTGGCTTATCACGCACGAAACGCCCCCCTGCAATACATAATTCAGACAACAATATCAGTAAGTCACTTACTCAATTCCTTAATCCGCATCATAGCCCAAATTCGGCGCCAGCCAGCGCTCAACTTCACTCACGCTCATCCCTTTACGTACCGCGTAATCTTCCACCTGATCGTGTTGGATTTGCGCGACGGCGAAATATTTGCTGTCAGGATGGCTGAAATACCAGCCGGATACCGACGCACCCGGCCACATGGCATAGGATTCAGTGAGCTTCATGCCGGTATGCTTTTCCACATCGAGCAACTGCCAGATTTGCACTTTCTCCGTGTGGTCAGGACAAGCCGGATAGCCCGGTGCAGGACGAATGCCTTGATAGTTTTCGCGGATCAGCAGCTCATTACTGAGGTTCTCATTCGGCGCATAGCCCCAGTACACCTTGCGCACGCGCTCATGTAGATATTCCGCAAAGGCTTCCGCCAGACGGTCAGAGATCGCTTTCACCATGATCTTGTTGTAATCATCATGTTGAGCTTCCCACAGATCGGCCAACGTATCCTCTTCCAGCCCGCCGGTCACGGCAAAGGCTCCCAGATAATCCGGCTTGCCGCTGGACTTCGGCGCGACAAAGTCGGACAGGCAGTAGTTCGGGAAGTCGGTTTTTTCCGTCTGTTGACGCAGATGGTGGCTCACTGACAGCACCGTTTCACGCCGTTCATCGGTATAAATCACCACGTCATCACCCACGCGGTTCGCCGGGAAGAGCCCTACCACGCCGCGAGGATTCAGTGCGCCACGTGCGGATAAGTCGTCCAGCATCACGTTGGCATCGGCAAATAGGCGCTTCGCTTCCTCCCCCACAACCTCATCTTCCAGAATGCGAGGATATTTCCCCGCCAGCGACCAGGTCATGAAGAACGGCGTCCAGTCGATGTAGTTACGCAGCGTTTCAATGCTGGCCGTCACTCCCTGGACACCCAGACGATGCGCAACTGGCGGCGTGTAGTTTTCCCAATCTAAATCGGAGGCGTTAGCACGAGCCGCTTCCAGCGTCACGGGCGGCGTTCTCGGTTTTTTACGCGCGTGCTGAATACGCACGGTTTCATACTCTTTACGAGTGCGCGCAACAAAGTCGTCATACTGCGTACTGGACAGCAGGGCAGACACCACACCAACAGAGCGCGAGGCATTCTGCACATAAACCGTTGGGCCGCTATAGTTCTGCTCAATCTTCACAGCGGTATGCGCTTTAGAAGTCGTTGCGCCGCCAATCAGCAGCGGCAGCGTGAAGCCCTGACGCTCCATCTCTTTCGCCACGTTGACCATTTCATCCAACGACGGCGTAATCAGCCCGGACAGCCCGATGATATCGACATTCTCTTCACGCGCGGTCTTCAGGATTTTATCCGTCGGTACCATCACGCCCAGATCGATAATTTCGTAGTTGTTACATTGCAGCACCACACCGACGATATTCTTGCCGATATCGTGGACGTCACCTTTTACGGTCGCCAGCAGGATTTTCCCAGCGGACGAACCTTTGTCTTTACTGGCTTCAATATAGGGTTCGAGGTAGGCCACGGCCTGCTTCATGACGCGAGCGGATTTCACGACCTGCGGCAAAAACATTTTGCCTGCACCAAACAGATCGCCGACCACGTTCATGCCGTCCATCAGCGGGCCTTCGATCACCTCGATCGGCCGCGTCGCCTGCTGGCGTGCTTCTTCGGTATCCAGTTCGATAAACTCAGTAATGCCTTTAACCAGCGAATACTCCAGACGCTTCTTAACGTCCCAGCCGCGCCACTCCGCCTGCGTTTTGCTGCCTTCATCTTCCGTTTTGCTGCCGCGATATTTCTCGGCCAGATCGAGCATGCGCTCGGTGGCATCGCTGCGACGGTTAAGGATCACGTCTTCAACCGCATCGCGCAGTTCAACAGGCAGATCGTCATAGATCGCCAACTGGCTGGCGTTCACGATCCCCATGTCCATCCCATTGCGGATCGCGTAATACAGGAAGACGGCGTGGATCGCCTCACGGACCAGATCGTTACCACGGAATGAGAACGACACGTTGGAGACGCCGCCAGAGATCATCGCATGCGGCAATTGCGCCTTGATGTCCGCACAGGCTTCGATGAAATCCACCGCGTAGTTGTTGTGCTCATCAATCCCCGTTGCCACGGCGAAAATGTTCGGGTCGAAAATAATGTCTTCAGGCGGGAAGCCGACTTCTTCCGTCAGGATGCGGTACGCCCGGCTACAAATTTCAATTTTACGCGCACGGGTATCTGCCTGCCCGACTTCATCGAAGGCCATCACTACCACGGCGGCGCCATAGCGCCGCACCAGCTTAGCGTGATGGATAAAGGCCTCAACGCCTTCCTTCATGGAGATTGAGTTAACAATCCCTTTGCCCTGAATGCATTTAAGCCCTTTCTCAACCACATCCCATTTTGAGGAGTCGATCATGATCGGCACACGGGCGATATCAGGCTCACCGGCAATCAAATTCAGGAAGCGAATCATTGCCGCTTCCGCATCCAGCATGCCTTCATCCATGTTGATATCGATGATCTGCGCGCCGCTTTCCACCTGCTGACGGGCGACATCCAGCGCTTCGTTGTATTTCTCTTCTTTGATCAGACGTTTAAAACGTGCGGAGCCGGTAACGTTCGTCCGCTCCCCGACGTTAACAAACAGCGTGTTGGCATCGATAGTCAGCGGTTCCAGGCCGGATAAACGGCAGGCCACTGGAATCTCTGGCAGCTTACGTGGCGGCACGCCTTCCACCACTTTCGCCATAGCGGCAATGTGCGCAGGCGTCGAACCACAGCAACCGCCCACGATATTCAGGAAGCCGGATCGCGCCCATTCTCCGATATGTTTCGCCATATCGGCCGGATCCAGATCGTATTCCCCGAAGGCATTAGGCAGCCCCGCATTCGGGTGTGCGCTCACATAGCATTCTGAAATACGTGATAGTTCGGCGACATACTGGCGCAGCTCATCCGGTCCCAATGCACAGTTCAGGCCGAAGGAAAGCGGACGGGAGTGACGCAGGGAGTTGTAAAAGGCTTCCGTCGTTTGGCCGGATAGCGTACGCCCTGACGCATCCGTGATCGTGCCGGAAATCATCACGGGCAGCACGATCCCTAGCGCTTCAAATTCACTTTCGACGGCGAAACTCGCTGCTTTAGCATTCAATGTATCGAAAATGGTTTCGATCATGATCAGATCGACACCGCCCGCGATCAATGCACGTGTCGATTCGCGATACGCTTCCACCAGTTGATCAAAACTCACGTTACGAAACGCGGGATCGTTAACATCGGGGGAGATCGACGCGGTGCGGTTCGTCGGGCCAAGCACACCGGCAACATAGCGCGGCTTATCCGGCGTTAAGGCAGTCCATTTGTCCGCGCTGGCACGCGCCAGCTGTGCGGCGACGGTGTTGATTTCCGCCGACAGCGCTTCCATGTCATAGTCCGCCATCGCAATGGTGGTGGCGTTGAAGGTGTTGGTTTCGAGAATGTCGGCACCGGCTTCCAGATAGGCGTCATGGATTTCACTAATCACCTGCGGCTTGGTCAGCACTAGCAGATCGTTATTTCCCTTCACATCGCTCGGCCAGTCGGCAAAGCGCTCACCGCGGTAATCTGCTTCCTGCAGGCGATAACCCTGGATCATGGTTCCCATACCACCATCCAGTACCATAATGCGTTGCGCCAACTGACGCCGCAATTCGTCTACCCGATTACTCACGCGAACCCCATCCCCGGCCAATAAATACGATATGTAGTGTCTATACCCAAAATAATCCGAGTTGCATGCAGGCGGCAACCGCACGAATCCCCAGGAGCTTACATAAGTAAGTGACTGGGGTGAGTAAGGACAAATCGGCTAAGCCGATTTGAACGTCGCTTGCGGCGGCTCTTCAGAGCGAGGCTCAGAGAGCCGAGTATTGCCAACGCACATGTAGCTTGGAGTATGACGGGTATATCCTAGCATAAGTTATGAGCACGCTAACGCCGTGTAGCATGAGACTTTTTCAGATCATTCGCCGATAAAAAGCGCAGAGAAAGAAGAGTTGCATTCTGTGGTAAAAAAACGAAAATCAATTCCATAACCCTAAAAAGGAATCGACGCCATGACGCCACCAGAGCCAGCCAAACGCGGGAAGAAACCCAGAGCCAGTACGGGCACCACCGCGCAGCCAACCGGGCAGGTTCAGTCGCTGACCCGTGGCCTGACGCTGCTTGAATATATCGCCAAAGCAAACGGCAGCGTGGCGCTAACCGATCTCGCTCAACAGGCCGGTTTACCGAATTCCACAACCCACCGCCTGCTCACCACCATGCAGCAACAGGGCTTTGTGCGTCAGGTTGGCGACTTGGGGCTGTGGACGATTGCTTCACACGCGTTTATCGTCGGCAGCAGCTTTCTGCAAAGCCGCAACCTGCTGGCCATTGTGCATCCGATACTACGCAAGCTAATGGAAGATTCTGGCGAAACCGTCAATCTGGCCGTGCTCGATCAGACCGATAGCCAGGCGATCATCATCGATCAGGTGCAATGTACGGCGCTGATGCGCATGTCTGCCCCCATCGGCGGTAAATTGCCGATGCATGCTTCGGGGGCTGGGAAAGCATTTCTGGCGCATTTACCCGATGCTCAGGTCACTCAACTGCTGCACAAGAAAGGGCTGCATGGCTATACGCCACACACATTTAGCTCACCACAAGCCCTGAAAGAAAACCTGTCTCTGATTCGCAAGCAGGGCTATTCGTTTGATGACGAAGAGCACGCGCTGGGGCTACGCTGTATCGCAGCCTGTATTTTGGATGAACATCATGAAGCCTTCGCCGCCATTTCCATCTCTGGCCCTGTGTCGCGCATCACGGACGACCGTGTCACAGAACTCGGCGCGCTGGTGATCAAAGCCGCTAAGCAGGTCATGCAGGAATACAGCGGGTTATGAGCCTTTTAGCCGCATGTTTACGCAGACTGTGGGAAGGTTTCGTGCGCAATAATATCGTTATTTAATGCTACCTCGTAGCACGCGCCCGACACAGGGCGCTCAGTCGCCGCCGCCCTGTGTACCCAGGCTTTCGGCGGGAATTATGCCGCTGACGCGGTGCCTTCGTCGGTATCAGGCTTAACGGACCGCTTGCGACACGTTCCCGACGTGGCGCAAGCTTTCGCCGCGTCCTGCGGCTCATCCGAAGCCTGCTATCTCCTCAGCATAATTTTTTACGCCGGATAACGACAAAAGTCAGAACCATTCTCAGCCGTTGTATGTACCGGCTCAACACGTTGACTAAAACGCTTCCTCCGTCGGTAGGCGTAAACATCCTCAATGTGCCCTTCTCTAATACGCTGCTGTAGTGCTCGCCAGTAGTCCGCACAAAACAGATCGCCGTGCATTTCCTCAAACAGCGTACGAATATGGCGGTCACTGCACAGAAAATGGGGGAACTCTTCGGGAAAGACATCATTCGGTGCAACGCTGTACCACGGCTCTGCGGCCAGTTCGTCCTCTGGGTAACGTGGCGGCGGAATCTTGCGGAAATTCACCTCAGTCATGTAGCAGATCTCATCGTAGTCATAAAAGACGACTCGCCCATGACGCGTGACGCCGAAATTCTTGAATAGCATGTCGCCGGGGAAAATATTCGCCGCAGCCAGCTGTTTGATGGCATTGCCGTATTCTTCAATCACATCATGCAGCTGCTGAGCGCTTGCCTGCTCCAGATAGAGGTTCAGCGGCGTCATCCTGCGCTCCATGTACAAGTGTCGGATCACCAGTTGATCGCCCAGATCCTCCAGTTTTTCCGGCACCTCCCGCCACAGCTCATCCAACAATTCTGGGCTGATGCGATGCTTATCAATGACGAAGTTTTCATATTCCTGCGTATCTGCCATACGCCCAACACGATCGTGCTCTTTCACCAACTGATAGCATGCCATGACGCGCTCGGCGCTCACCTCTTTCTGCGGCGCAAAACGATCTTTGATGACTTTAAATACGCGATCGAACGAAGGCAGCGTAAACACCAGCATCACCATACCTTTCACGCCGGGAGCGATAATAAACTGCTCTTTTGATTCGGCAATGTAGTGCAGATATTCGCGGTAATACTCAGTTTTACTGTGCTTCTGGCAGCCGATGGCCAGATAAAGCTCCGCTGTCGTCTTCCCCGGTAAAATGTCACGCAGCCAAGCCACCAGCGCCGACGGCAGAGGGGCATACACCATGAAGTAAGAGCGGGCGAAACCGAACACAATGCTGGCATCAGCCTGACTGGTTAAGCAGGTATCAATAAATAACGCACCGCGTTCGTTGTGGTGAATCGGCAGCAGGAACGGAAAAACACCGTCAGGGAGCGACAGTTTGCCCACCAGCCAGGCCGCTTTGTTACGATAAAACAGCTCATTCGCCACCTGTAACGTCGCGTGCGCAAGCTGCTCCGTTGAGAAAGTGCGCTGTAAATACGCAGTGATATAGCCAATATCACGCGGCAAATCTTCCCACGGCAAACGCAGCGGCACGTCACCCAGCAGCTTTTCCAGCATGCTCTGCCAGCCGTCAGTGGGCACAAACGTCTTGGCGATAGGCCGGGGAATCTCGCGAAATCGCTGTTCAGGCTGAGAACTGAAAACAAACAGTTTGTCAGGCGCCAGTTCCCGATGGTTAAACAGCCGACAGTAGACGGAATTAAAGAAACTCTCTGCAATCTCAAAACGCGGATAATCCGGCAATAAACGGGTGTAGATATGCTTCACGCGAGCCAAAAAATCCGCATCATCGCAGCGAATACCGGTAATACAGCGCAGCTGTTCGACCACCAGACCAACGTGGTGATCGTATAAGTGAATACGCTGTTTCATTGCCTGCTGTACGGCGGGCCAGTCAGCCTGTTCAAAGCGCTGCTGTGCACCCGCTGTCACTTCGAGAAAACGTCCATATTGCGCATCAAACCCTTGCAGGATCGTTTGCGCCACCAGCTTTTCAAGGTCACGCGTCATCATGATCTCCAGATGAGACCCGGCCAGCCAAACGCTGACCGGGCAGGATCAGAACTGCTGTTCTTCCGTCGATCCCGTCAGCGCCGTCACCGAAGACTCGCCTCCTTGAATAATGTTCGTCACCTTATCAAAGTAGCCAGTACCGACCTCCTGCTGATGCGATGAGAAGGTATAACCGTCTTTAATCGCTTCAAATTCAGGCTGTTGTACTTTTTCTACATAGTGCCTCATCCCCTCTCCCTGCGCATAGGCATGTGCCAGGTCAAACATGTTGAACCACATGCTGTGGATGCCAGCCAGCGTAATAAATTGGTATTTGTAGCCCATTGCCGACAGCTCATCCTGAAAACGCGCAATCGTGCTGTCATCCAGATTCTTCTTCCAGTTAAAGGAAGGCGAG
This sequence comes from Pectobacterium carotovorum, assembly GCA_016415585.1. Classification (NCBI taxonomy): domain Bacteria; kingdom Pseudomonadati; phylum Pseudomonadota; class Gammaproteobacteria; order Enterobacterales; family Pectobacteriaceae; genus Pectobacterium; species Pectobacterium carotovorum. The sequence continues at coordinate 4,170,505 of CP066552.1, forward strand.
CAGTTGTACGCCAGCAGCTTACCAGGGAATTTCGCATGGATAGCCTCGGCAAAACGGCGCGCCAGCGATAAATCCGGCGTTGAAGTTTCGCACCACACCAAATCGGCATAAGGCGCATACGCCAGACCCCGGCTGATCGCCTGCTCGATCCCGGCACGCGTACGGTAAAAACCTTCCACCGTGCGCTCTCCGGTAATGAAGTCACGGTCATACTCATCACAGTCGGAGGTCAACAAATCTGCCGCATCCGCATCGGTTCTCGCAACCAGTAAGGTGGGCACCCCCAAAACATCCGCAGCCAGACGCGCTGCCACCAGCTTCTGAACGGCTTCCTGAGTCGGCACCAGTACTTTGCCGCCCATATGGCCACATTTCTTCGCCGATGCCAGTTGATCTTCAAAGTGAACCGCCGCCGCACCCGCTTCAATCATCGACTTCATCAGCTCAAACGCATTAAGCACGCCGCCAAATCCCGCCTCTGCATCCGCAACAATCGGCAAAAAGTAGTCGGTATAACGTTTATCACCCGGCTCAATGCGGTTCGCCCACTGAATCTGATCGGCGCGCCGGAAGGTGTTGTTGATGCGTTCAATCACCGCAGGTACGGAGTTTGCTGGGTAGAGCGACTGATCGGGATACATGCTGGATGCCAGATTGGCATCCGCCGCCACCTGCCAGCCGGAAAGATAAATCGCTTCGATACCCGCTTTCGCCTGCTGTAAAGCCTGCCCACCCGTCAGCGCGCCCAGACAGTTAACGTAGCCTTTGCGAGAATCACCATGCAGCAGGTTCCATAGCTTTGCCGCGCCGAGCTGCGCGAGCGTGCATTCCGGGTTCACCGATCCCCGTAGATTAATCACATCTTCTGCGCTGTAGGGGCGCGTAATACCTTCCCAGCGGGCGGTTTTCCACTCTTTTTCGATATGCTGGACTTGTTGGGTACGAGAGGTCGTCATAGCAGAGGTTCCTTTATTATCAGTCAGGATTAATCAAGCAATGCGTAGCCAGGTAGCGTCAGGAAGTCGATCAGCTCATCTTGCGTGGTAATTTTTTCCATCAGCCGAGCGGCTTCATCAAAGCGCCCTCCGCTGAAACGGGCATCACCGAGCTCCTCTTGAATCACAAACATCTCTTCGGCCAGCATTTGGTGGAACAGTGCTTTGGTGATCACACGACCATCGCTCAACGTCTTGCCGTGGCGAATCCACTGCCAGATTGACGTGCGAGAAATTTCTGCCGTCGCCGCATCTTCCATCAGTCCATAAATCGGGACGCAGCCATTACCGGATATCCATGCTTCGATGTACTGCACCGCAACGCGGATATTCGCGCGCATCCCCACTTCCGTGCGATCTCCCGAGCAAGGCTCCAGCAGCTCTTCTGCACGAATAGGCGCATCTTGTTCACGGCTGATATCAAGCTGATTTTTACGCTCACCTAATGCTCGGTCGAACACCTCCATCACGGCATCAGCTAACCCCGGATGAGCCACCCAGGTGCCATCGTGACCATTGTGAGCTTCCAGCTCTTTGTCTTTACGTACCTTATCCAACACCCAATTATTGCGTTCCGCATCCTTACTCGGAATGAACGCCGCCATCCCGCCCATGGCGAATGCACCGCGACGGTGACAGGTTTTGATCAACAGCCGCGAATAAGCGCTAAGGAAGGGTTTTTCCATCGTCACCGACTGACGATCGGGTAGAACGCGATCGCTGTGGTTCTTTAATGTTTTGATATAACTGAAGATGTAATCCCAGCGGCCACAGTTCAGCCCAACAATATGATCGCGTAGATGGTAGAGGATCTCGTCCATCTGAAAAACGGCGGGCAACGTTTCAATCAATACAGTTGCTTTGATCGTCCCGCGCGGCAGATCAAAACGATCTTCCGTGTAGCAGAAGACATCGTTCCACCAGGCCGCTTCCTGCCATGACTGCGTCTTTGGCAGATAGAAATAAGGGCCACTCCCCTTCTTCAGCAGTTCCTGATAGTTGTGGAAAAAATACAGCGCGAAGTCAAACAAGCTGCCGGGAATCGCTTCCCCCTGCCAGGACACGTGTTTCTCGGGCAAATGTAAACCGCGTACACGACAAATCAACACGGCAGGATTGGGTTTCAGTTGGTAGATCTTTCCAGTTTCATTGATGTAGGAAATCGTACCGCGTACGGCATCACGTAAGTTGGTTTGCCCGTCGATCACCTTTTCCCATCCCGGCGACAGCGAATCCTCAAAATCCGCCATGAACACTTTCACGTTTGCATTCAATGCGTTGATCACCATCTTGCGTTCGACCGGACCGGTAATTTCAACGCGACGATCCTGAAGGTCATCGGGAATGCCGCGTATTGTCCATGCCTTTTCACGAATGGAAGCCGTTTCTGAAATAAAATCAGGTAACTTACCCTGATCGATATTACGCTGTTGTACCTGCCGTTCGGCGAGTAATTGATTACGTGCTGGCGTGAAATGTGCGACCAGCTCCGTTAAGAAATCAATCGCTTCTTCCGTAAGAATTTGCTTCTCACCTTCGCCAAAACGCTGACTAAACGCCAATTCTCTGTTTATCGTCTGCTGCATCATTCGTGGTTCCTTTTCAGATTCCGCTTCATTTATCAACAACCGCCAGATCGGCAAATCAGTATGTACATTTCTTAGCCGACAGAATTAAGCGTAATACAAGAAAAAACAAAATCAAAAACAATTTCCATTTTTATGTAAAAGCAAAAGTAAGATTATGATAAAAATGAAGATTAAAATAAAAAAAGAAGAGAAATGACTTTCACCAAATAATGAGAATGGAATGGTTCAGCAGAAAAAAAGAAAGGCACCCTTAAAGGTGCCTCAGAGAAAAGAATTGGGATGAGCTAGTCCAGCGTAGGGTTCATCCTACGTAAATCGTAAGGCGTAATCTGGTAAACATAGTAATTCAGCCAGTTAACAAAAAGCAGATGACCGTGGCTACGCCAGCTCGCTTTCGGTTCCAGCTCAGGATTGTCATCGGGGAAATAGTTAACCGGAACAGTCGGATCCAGCCCAGCATCACAATCACGGAAAAACTCTCCTGCGAGCGTCAAGACATCATACTCTGGATGCCCGGTAACGAACGCCAGACGTTTATCTTTACTGGCAAACAGGTAAGCACCAGCCTGCTCCGACTCGACCAGAATATCCAAATCCGTATGCTCCCGAATCACATCAACCGGAAAATCTGCATAGCGCGAATGTGGAGCCAGGAATGTTTCGTCAAAGCCGCGGGTCAGCAAAGCGTGAGGTTGCAACGTGTGATGCGAGTAAACACCAGATAGCTTTTCCTTACGGGTCATCTTGGGAATGCCGTAGAGGATATTGAGAGCAGCCTGTACAGCCCAACACACGAATAATGTGGAGGTAACATGCTCTTTTGCCCATTCGATGACACGTGCGATCTGCGGCCAATAGACAACATCACAGAAATCGACCAATCCCAACGGTGCACCGGTCACAATCAAGCCATCAAAATTTTCGTCCTGAATATCGTCGAAATTGCAGTAAAAGTTATTCAAATGCTCGGTTGGCGTGTTCTTCGACTCACGGCTATCGATACGTAGCAGTTGGATATCGATCTGTAAGGGGGAGTTAGATAACAGGCGCAGAAACTGGTTTTCAGTCTCGATCTTTTTAGGCATCAGGTTCAGAACCAGCACTTTGAGGGGACGAATTTCCTGCGTTTTAGCACGCGAGGACGTCATCACAAAGACGTTCTCATTACGCAGAAAATTGACAGCTGGTAACTCATCAGGAACCCGAATTGGCATAACCTTATATCCTCAAAGCATACGTTTAAACGTTTAGACATCCAGATGCCCGAAGATAGCGAGTTTTCGTACTAATGTCGAGCGCTCAACGCATAAGGTGAAAATGTTTCACTGTGTCCAGAGAACGAGCCACATGCTTTATCTTTTTTTCCTTGCCAGTTCAATAAGTTCTGCATCGACTAACGCCTGAGAGCTTTCTATTACAATCAATCGCGCCCTCGGTGAAGCAGCTACGGCTATTTCCTGAAGAATACGTTCCTCAACCTGAGACAATCCACCCTCATTCATTTCAAGAGCATGAATAATCAGCACATCCTGACCAAATTTAAACCAGCTACGTTTTATAAACTTGTCGGCTAAATCTTGAAGAACTTTCTCTGCACGAAAAAAATCAGCAACCAGTAAGCGTGAATTACTAAAAACCTGGCTGGAATCACTTAGCTCCTGAGACGTTTCAGGATCACGAACAACCATTTTATTCTTACGGATCTGGATATATAAGATCGTCATTTATTTCCCTATATTTATTATTCCGTATGGGTTTCTACGTACAAACGGTGAGCAAATCTTTGCAGCTAACACCAAAAATTTCCCATAGCAAAAAGCCCCTGTCTTCCGACAGGGGCTTTCCACTTGTTTGATGCCTGGCAGTTCCCTACTCTCACATGGGGAAGCCCCACACTACCATCGGCGCTACGGCGTTTCACTTCTGAGTTCGGCATGGGGTCAGGTGGGACCACCGCGCTATCGCCGCCAGGCAAATTCTGTTTCATTCCAATCGTCATGCTTCGCTTTCGCTCTCGCATAACCATCAGAACCAATCCTAAAACAAGCTGATTATCAAAATCTCTCTGAGTCCATCTCAAAACACCTTCGGTGTTGTAAGGTTAAGCCTCTCGGGTCATTAGTACTGGTTAGCTCAACGTATCGCTACGCTTACACACCCAGCCTATCTACGTCGTAGTCTTCAACGGCCCTTCAGGGGTATCAAGTACCCAGGGAAGACTCATCTCGAGGCAAGTTTCCCGCTTAGATGCTTTCAGCGGTTATCTCTTCCGCACTTAGCTACCGGGCAATGCAATTGGCATCACAACCCGAACACCAGTGGTGCGTTCACTCCGGTCCTCTCGTACTAGGAGCAACCCCTCTCAATCTTCCAACGCCCACGGCAGATAGGGACCGAACTGTCTCACGACGTTCTAAACCCAGCTCGCGTACCACTTTAAATGGCGAACAGCCATACCCTTGGGACCTACTTCAGCCCCAGGATGTGATGAGCCGACATCGAGGTGCCAAACACCGCCGTCGATATGAACTCTTGGGCGGTATCAGCCTGTTATCCCCGGAGTACCTTTTATCCGTTGAGCGATGGCCCTTCCATTCAGAACCACCGGATCACTAAGACCTGCTTTCGCACCTGCTCGAGCTGTCACTCTCGCAGTCAAGCTAGCTTATGCCTTTGCACTAACCTCCTGATGTCCGACCAGGATTAGCTAACCTTCGTGCTCCTCCGTTACGCTTTGGGAGGAGACCGCCCCAGTCAAACTACCCACCAGACACTGTCCGCAACCCGGATCACGGGCCCACGTTAGAACATCAAACATTAAAGGGTGGTATTTCAAGGTTGGCTCCACGCAGACTGGCGTCCACGCTTCAAAGCCTCCCACCTATCCTACACATCAAGGCTCAAGGTTCAGTGTCAAGCTATAGTAAAGGTTCACGGGGTCTTTCCGTCTTGCCGCGGGTACACTGCATCTTCACAGCGAGTTCAATTTCACTGAGTCTCGGGTGGAGACAGCCTGGCCATCATTACGCCATTCGTGCAGGTCGGAACTTACCCGACAAGGAATTTCGCTACCTTAGGACCGTTATAGTTACGGCCGCCGTTTACCGGGGCTTCGATCAAGAGCTTCGCCTTGCGGCTGACCCCATCAATTAACCTTCCGGCACCGGGCAGGCGTCACACCGTATACGTCCACTTTCGTGTTTGCACAGTGCTGTGTTTTTATTAAACAGTTGCAGCCAGCTGGTATCTTCGACTGATTTCAGCTCCGTGAGCAAGTCACTTCACCTACCATCAGCGTGCCTTCTCCCGAAGTTACGGCACCATTTTGCCTAGTTCCTTCACCCGAGTTCTCTCAAGCGCCTGAGTATTCTCTACCTGACCACCTGTGTCGGTTTGGGGTACGATTTGATGTTACCTGGAGCTTAGAGGCTTTTCCTGGAAGCGTAGCATTGGTTACTTCATCACCGTAGTGACTCGTCATCACGCCTCAGTGTTAATGACGACCCGGATTTACCAAAGTCATCCACCTTCACGCTTAAACCGGGACAACCGTCGCCCGGATAACCTAGCTTTCTCCGTCCCCCCTTCGCAGTAACACCGAGTACAGGAATATTAACCTGTTTCCCATCGACTACGCTTTTCAGCCTCGCCTTAGGGGTCGACTCACCCTGCCCCGATTAACGTTGGACAGGAACCCTTGGTCTTCCGGCGTGCGGGTTTTTCACCCGCATTATCGTTACTTATGTCAGCATTCGCACTTCTGATACCTCCAGCAACCCTCACAGGCCACCTTCGACGGCTTACAGAACGCTCCCCTACCCAACAACACCTGAGTGTCGCTGCCGCAGCTTCGGTGCATGGTTTAGCCCCGTTACATCTTCCGCGCAGGCCGACTCGACCAGTGAGCTATTACGCTTTCTTTAAATGATGGCTGCTTCTAAGCCAACATCCTGGCTGTCTGTGCCTTCCCACATCGTTTCCCACTTAACCATGACTTTGGGACCTTAGCTGGCGGTCTGGGTTGTTTCCCTCTTCACGACGAACGTTAGCACCCGCCGTGTGTCTCCCGTGATAACATTCTTCGGTATTCGTAGTTTGCATCGGGTTGGTAAGTCGGGATGACCCCCTAGCCGAAACAGTGCTCTACCCCCGAAGATGAATTCACGAGGCGCTACCTAAATAGCTTTCGGGGAGAACCAGCTATCTCCCGGTTTGATTGGCCTTTCACCCCCAGCCACAAGTCATCCGCTAATTTTTCAACATTAGTCGGTTCGGTCCTCCAGTTAGTGTTACCCAACCTTCAACCTGCCCATGGCTAGATCACCGGGTTTCGGGTCTATACCCTGCAACTTAACGCCCAGTTAAGACTCGGTTTCCCTACGGCTCCCCTATACGGTTAACCTTGCTACAGAATATAAGTCGCTGACCCATTATACAAAAGGTACGCAGTCACCCTGATTAATCAAGGCTCCCACTGCTTGTACGTACACGGTTTCAGGTTCTATTTCACTCCCCTCGCCGGGGTTCTTTTCGCCTTTCCCTCACGGTACTGGTTCACTATCGGTCAGTCAGGAGTATTTAGCCTTGGAGGATGGTCCCCCCATATTCAGACAGGATGTCACGTGTCCCGCCCTACTCATCGAACTCACAATTTGTGCATTTTTGTGTACGGGACTATCACCCTTTACTGTGCGACTTTCCAGACGCTTCCACTAACACACAAACTGATTCAGGTTCTGGGCTCCTCCCCGTTCGCTCGCCGCTACTAGGGGAATCTCGGTTGATTTCTTTTCCTCGGGGTACTGAGATGTTTCAGTTCCCCCGGTTCGCCTCATTACGCTATGTATTCACGTAATGATAGTGTGTCGAAACACACTGGGTTTCCCCATTCGGGTATCGTCGGGTATAACGCTTCATATCAGCTTACCGACGCTTATCGCAGATTAGCACGCCCTTCATCGCCTCTGACTGCCTAGGCATCCACCGTGTACGCTTAGTCGCTTAACCTCACAACCCGAAGGTGTCTTTGATAAATCAAAGTCACTGTCGTGCTGCGATTATTTGAGAGACTCATTGACACACTGATACACCATTCATACCTGAAGGTACCAATGCATGTTCAGCTGTCATGTTTCAATTTTCAGCTTGTTCCAGATTGTTAAAGAGCAATATCGTAAACATGACTCCGAAGAATCATCTTTAAGATATTCATGATAATGTCTTTCACTCATTATCGGATTGGCGTCCCCAAGGGGATTCGAACCCCTGTTACAGCCGTGAAAGGGCAGTGTCCTAGGCCTCTAGACGATGGGGACACGAAAAATCCGTACCGAATCAGAAATTCGGCACTATCGTGTCAGCATGAGTTTACACTCATCGCATCAACAGGTGCGCTTGCTCAGTATTTTCATCAGACAATCTGTGTGAGCACTTCACTTAACACACATCTTCTTGGTAAGGAGGTGATCCAACCGCAGGTTCCCCTACGGTTACCTTGTTACGACTTCACCCCAGTCATGAATCACAAAGTGGTAAGCGCCCTCCCGAAGGTTAAGCTACCTACTTCTTTTGCAACCCACTCCCATGGTGTGACGGGCGGTGTGTACAAGGCCCGGGAACGTATTCACCGTAGCATTCTGATCTACGATTACTAGCGATTCCGACTTCATGGAGTCGAGTTGCAGACTCCAATCCGGACTACGACGTACTTTATGAGGTCCGCTTGCTCTCGCGAGGTCGCTTCTCTTTGTATACGCCATTGTAGCACGTGTGTAGCCCTACTCGTAAGGGCCATGATGACTTGACGTCATCCCCACCTTCCTCCGGTTTATCACCGGCAGTCTCCTTTGAGTTCCCGACCGAATCGCTGGCAACAAAGGATAAGGGTTGCGCTCGTTGCGGGACTTAACCCAACATTTCACAACACGAGCTGACGACAGCCATGCAGCACCTGTCTCAGAGTTCCCGAAGGCACTCAGCTATCTCTAGCTAATTCTCTGGATGTCAAGAGTAGGTAAGGTTCTTCGCGTTGCATCGAATTAAACCACATGCTCCACCGCTTGTGCGGGCCCCCGTCAATTCATTTGAGTTTTAACCTTGCGGCCGTACTCCCCAGGCGGTCGATTTAACGCGTTAGCTCCGGAAGCCACGCCTCAAGGGCACAACCTCCAAATCGACATCGTTTACAGCGTGGACTACCAGGGTATCTAATCCTGTTTGCTCCCCACGCTTTCGCACCTGAGCGTCAGTCTTTGTCCAGGGGGCCGCCTTCGCCACCGGTATTCCTCCAGATCTCTACGCATTTCACCGCTACACCTGGAATTCTACCCCCCTCTACAAGACTCTAGCCTGTCAGTTTTGAATGCAGTTCCCAGGTTAAGCCCGGGGATTTCACATCCAACTTAACAGACCGCCTGCGTGCGCTTTACGCCCAGTCATTCCGATTAACGCTTGCACCCTCCGTATTACCGCGGCTGCTGGCACGGAGTTAGCCGGTGCTTCTTCTGCGAGTAACGTCAATCGATAAGGTTATTAACCTTACCGCCTTCCTCCTCGCTGAAAGTGCTTTACAACCCGAAGGCCTTCTTCACACACGCGGCATGGCTGCATCAGGCTTGCGCCCATTGTGCAATATTCCCCACTGCTGCCTCCCGTAGGAGTCTGGACCGTGTCTCAGTTCCAGTGTGGCTGGTCATCCTCTCAGACCAGCTAGGGATCGTCGCCTAGGTGAGCCATTACCTCACCTACTAGCTAATCCCATCTGGGCACATCTGATGGCGAGAGGCCCGAAGGTCCCCCTCTTTGCTCTTGCGAGGTTATGCGGTATTAGCTACCGTTTCCAGTAGTTATCCCCCTCCATCAGGCAGTTTCCCAGACATTACTCACCCGTCCGCCGCTCGTCACCCAGAGAGCAAGCTCTCTTGTGCTACCGCTCGACTTGCATGTGTTAGGCCTGCCGCCAGCGTTCAATCTGAGCCATGATCAAACTCTTCAATTTAAGATTTGTTTGATTTGCTGAACTCGTCAGCGATGCTCAAAGAATTAAAACTGTTTATTCGTAATGAATTTACTGTTGTTCACTCTTCAAGACTTTTTTATATCGTTAAGATACGGTCTTGTGAGTGCCCACACAGATTGTCTGATTAAATTGTTAAAGAGCAGTGCGTTGTAGTCTTAACCACTTCGCGAGGTGGCGTATATTACGCTTTTCACCTTCAGAGTCAACGCTTATTTTAAAGTGTTTTCTCTTTCTTTATCGACCCGGTTGTGTGTTCACAGCGCCGTGTCGATGGAGGCGCATTATAGGGATCCGTTTTCGTTACACAACAACTTTCTTGATCTTTTTTTCTGTTCGCGTGTTTTTCGCCCCTTTCGATGAGATCTTACTCGATCCACGCCACTTTTCAGTTGCCGACATCCCATATCTGTCGATATTTTGTCTAATAACGAGTAATCAGTATGTGGCAAATAACTACGAGGCTGTCGATGAGTACAAAAACATTCCGTCGTTATAACGGCATTTCTCCCGTTTTAGGCGAAAGAGTCATGGTCGATCATTCCAGCGTGGTGATTGGTAAGGTAACACTAGGCGATGATGTCGGCATATGGCCTCTTGTCGCCATACGCGGTGATGTTAACTACATTACTATTGGTGCAAGGAGTAATGTTCAGGACGGATCTGTACTTCACATCACCCACTGCTCAGAGAAAAAACCAGAAGGTAATCCACTTATTATTGGTGAAGACGTCACGGTAGGCCATAAAGCGATGCTGCACGGTTGCCAAATAGGAAATCGGGTTCTGGTCGGAATGGGATCAATACTTCTGGATGGAGCGGTTGTTGAAGATGATGTCATGATTGGCGCTGGTAGCTTGGTCCCCCCAGGAAAACGACTGGAGAAGGGGCATCTATACCTCGGCAGCCCAGTCAAAAAAATTCGACCACTCACACAAGAAGAAATAGAGGGATTGATTTACTCGGCAAAAAACTATGTTCGTTGGAAAGATGAATACCTTGCTCAGGACAACGAGTAACAACCTTCATCATCCCATTCTTCAGCAACGATCATTTGCTCCAGTTCATCTTCAAGATCCCATCGATATTCCCTGAACAGTGCCAGCCACCGTTCAGGGCTATCACCGCCATAACGTTGCTGGAGCAGCTCCGCGCTCACTAAACATTCCTGCTGAAAGCCATTCACTAAAACGGGAAAGCGGATCGCCATGACCTTATCATCCCAGCTTTCACGATCGGGGAACTGGATCGCCTGATTCATTTAGCAAGATCCTGCTTTAGTAAAGCAATCACTGGCTCCACGTCCGGCATAACACCATGCCAAAGTTTAAACGCATGTGCCGCTTGCCCCACCAGCATTCCCAAACCATCTGCATAATGGAGAGCGCCATGCTGTACGCACCATGACAAAAAGGGGGTTAGTTGTGGCAGGTAAAACATGTCATAACAGCACGTTTCCGGCGAAATGAGTTCTGGCGGTAAGTTAGGAACGCTGTCGTACATACTAGACGATGTAGCGTTGATGATCAGATCGAACGACTGCCCCTGTAAATCATCGAGAGCAACAGCGTGAATATCACCAATGTCACGGAAGATCTTAGCTAAGGCATCGGCCTTGGAAAAGGTCCTATTCGCCAGCACCACTGTACAATCATAGGCAAGCAGGGGTTGGATAACACCCCTCGCCGCACCACCTGCACCAACTAGCAAAACACGATCCAACGGTTTCACCAGCGCCAATCGTTGTAGATCGCTGAGCAAACCGATGCCATCGGTATTATCACCAAACAGGCGACCGTCGCTCAATCTCTTCAATGTATTGACCGCCCCCGCAAGCGCAGCACACTCGCTACACTCATCGGCTTCGGCAAAGGCCAGCTCCTTAAAGGGCGCTGTCACATTCGCCCCACCAGCACCATCACGAAAATACTGGCGCAGCATCTGCTCAAAATTATCCAGAGGCGCTAACACGCGCTGGTACGTCAACGTTATCCCCGTCTGTGCAGCAAATAGCTCATGTATGCGAGGTGATTTACTATGCGCAATCGGATTACCAAAAACCGCAAAAGACGTTACTTCAGACACGTTCCTCTCCAACTTGTCGTTACCCCTGACGAATAAGCTCGCCTGTTAATACATCCCTGATTTCTGATGGGTTCATTCTTCCACCTACGTCCCCAACTAGCACAGGAAAATCATCACCAAACTGCTGAGAGACTTCCTGAGCAGTACGGCAGGGCGGTTGACCACTTAAATTGGCACTGGTCGACACCAACGGTTTACCGTAACGCTGGCATAGTTCCTTGACTAGCGGATGGTCACTAACACGCACCGCAAGCGAAGAAAATTGCCCTGTTAGCCACTGCGGAGTCGTGCGTTTTGCTGGCAATACCCAAGTAACCGGACCTGGCCATGTGGAAAACATCACCGCCTTCTGCTCATCGGATAACGCACTGTCATCAATATAAGGAGCCAGTTGGCTAAAATCTGCTGCAATCAGGATCAACCCTTTTTGCCAGGGGCGTTGTTTTAACGCCAGCAGGCGATTAACCGCCACTTCACTATCAGGATCGCATCCCAGCCCAAATACCGCTTCAGTCGGGTACGCAATAACCTGCTCGTTGTATAATTCCCGCAAAACGGGAGTCATTAGTTCATCAGATACATCACTCATTCTTATCAACTTCTGCCGCTATCGGTTTTCCACATAATTTACTGGCACAAAATAGCTTAATGCCCTGTGCCGTTTTTTTCTCAAACAATAAAGCGTAATGGCAAGAAGGACATTCACCCGCTATCGGCTTATGGTTTAACGTAAACTGGCAATCGGGATAGCGATCGCAAGAATGAAACACCTTGCCGTAGCGAGATTTACGCTGCAACAGCGTGCCTTCATTACACTGTGGACATCGAATCGCCGTTTCATCAGGGCGATCGATAGTCTCGGTATGATGGCATTCGGGGTAATTGCCACAGCCGATGAACATCCCATAACGACCTTGTCGTAAGACCAAGGTCGACTGACAAAGCGGACATTGTTGCCCATCTAACACTTTGACAATATGTCCGTCAGCTTGTGCTTTCAGCGGGCGAATGAACTCACATTCTGGATACGCAGAACAGCCAAGAAATGGGCCGTGCCGACCAGAACGGATAACCAGCACTGACCCACAGTCTGGACATATTTCCTGTTTTTTTTCAGCAAACAGTGCAGGTTTAGCCATTCGAACTGTTATTCCTCTGGCTATTGCACATAACCGTCATTGACCTCAAAGAGTAATTCTTCCATTTGCTGATAAGCATTCTCACAACCAGGTACATTGAAAAGCACCATGAGAATGACCCACTTCAGATCTTCCAGATCAAACTCCTGCGTTTCTAACGCCATGACGCGTTCAATAATCATTTCCCGCGTTTCAAGGTTCAGAACCTGAATTTGCTCAAGGAACAATAAAAAGCCACGACATTCCGCATCAAGACGCAGCGCCTCATCCTGCGTATAGATCCGCATAGCCAGAGGATCGTTCGCTAAATAAAGCGGCGCAGTCTGCCCTTCCTGAATATCGGCCAGTTTTTCCAGCCAACTCAACGCGCTATAGATATCGTTACGATGGAATCCAGCGCGGGTGAGGTCATCAGTTAACGTATCCTGATCGACACGCATTTCAGTTTCATTGTGGATGTAACTCTCAAACAAGTACATGAGTACGTCGAACATGGCCTGCCCTCCTTAATCGGACATAGCCGCCGGGTACTGCTGCGATCCACCCTGCTAACTCCAGCTCTAATAGCTTAGTGACTATCTCTGGCACAGGTTGGCCGGCACGTTCAGCGACAACGTCAACAGGTGTAACCTCATCTCCTACGTTAGCCAACACGTCGGCAAATGGCAATTCGCCATCCTCTTCTTCGTTAGAAATAGTTTGTCCGCTTTGCATCGGTAGCCACTGCAATTCACTCACCAACTGTTCAAGAATATCCTTAGGATGTGTAACCAAGCTCGCCCCTTGCTGGATCAGCCAGTGTGTCCCCTCAGTCATAGGGTTACCGATAGGCCCCGGCAGAGCAAAAACTTCCCGTCCTTGTTCCAACGCATAACGCGCTGTAACCAACGACCCACTGCGGATAGACGCTTCAATGACCAGGACACCCAGCCCTAGCCCGCTGATAATACGATTTCTTCTGGGAAAGTTAGTTGGGAAAGGCGGCATAGCGAGGGGAAATTCGGAAACCAGCGCGCCACCATCACCACAAATACGTTCGGCAAGCTTAGCGTGCCGCTTAGGATAAATATTCTCCAGTCCGCTTCCCAGCACGGCAATGGTTCTCCCTCCCGTATCCAAAGCGGCACGATGAGCAATACCATCAATGCCAATCGCGAGCCCGCTTGTCACCGTGAGTTCATTTGCGGCCAGCTCCTGAGCAAAAAAGCATCCCCAGCGTTCACCGTAAGCACTGTTCCCCCGGCTACCAATAATCGATATTTGTGGCGATGCCAGCAACTCAGGAGAACCAGAAACAAAGAGCAGAAGCGGAAAATCACGAACATTGCTCAGCAGAAAGGGATACAAGGCATCTTCACACGTAACGATATGGTGATTGGGGTAAGACAACCAATTGAGTGTTCCTTCCAGAATCTTACGATCATAGGTACAGAATTGGGCTATTTGAGCATCAGACAGGCCTAACGCTCTCAAGGTCTCGTTATCGAACGTGTTTAAATCAATAAGCTTTCTGACAATCGCCCGGGCACGCCTGACACCGAGGTGCCGTACGCCCGTCATACGTAGCCAGATTTCCGTTGATAGCATCGGCGTCCCTTACTCAACTCTGTTCAGATAAGTGCTGCAATTCAGTGCTGATGCTGTCAATCGGGGCAGGAAATGTCTAGAATGAGCGTTAAGACTCTCTCACTATTCAGATACAGATCTAAACATATATGTCAGTTTTGCAGGTATTACATTTTCCAGACGAGCGGCTCCGCATCACTGCGCAGCCCGTAAAAGAAGTCAATGCAGATATTCAACGTATCGTGGATGATATGTTCGATACCATGTACGAAGAAGAAGGTATTGGCCTGGCAGCGACACAAGTCGATATTCATCAACGTATTATTGTTATTGACGTCTCTGAAGAACGAGACCAACGACTGGTGCTGATCAATCCTGAGTTGATTGAAAAGAGCGGTGATACGGGCATCGAAGAAGGTTGCCTGTCGATCCCTGAAACGCGTGCGCTGGTTCCTCGTGCAGAGCATGTGAAAGTGCGCGCATTGGATCGTGAAGGTAAAGCGTTCGAACTTGAAGCAAGCGAACTACTCGCCATTTGTATTCAGCATGAAATGGACCATCTGGTTGGGAAACTGTTTATCGATTACCTTTCCCCACTTAAACGCCAGCGCATTCGTCAAAAACTGGAAAAACTGGCTAAGCAGAATAGCCGAGCCCGATAATTTTCATCCTGACAGGAAGCACCGTGTCTGATTCTTTACGCATAATCTTTGCCGGAACCCCTGACTTTGCAGCGCGTCACCTTGACGCGCTTTTATCATCGGGCCATGAGGTCGTTGGCGTTTTCACCCAACCCGATCGCCCAGCAGGCAGAGGCAACAAGCTCACTCCCAGTCCAGTAAAAGTACTGGCAGAACAACATAGCATCCCCGTTTTCCAGCCTAAATCTCTGCGACCAGAAGAAAATCAGGCGATGGTTCAGGCGTTAGATGCCGATGTTATGGTCGTTGTCGCCTACGGCTTAATTCTGCCGCAGCCCGTATTATCCATGCCTCGTCTCGGCTGCATTAATGTCCACGGTTCTCTGTTGCCTCTTTGGCGTGGTGCAGCCCCTATTCAGCGTGCATTATGGGCTGGAGATAGTGAAACCGGTGTGACGATCATGCAAATGGATGTTGGGCTCGATACTGGCGCAATGCTGCACAAAATTTCGTGCCCTATCCTGCCGCAGGATACCAGCGCAACGTTATACGATAAACTTGCGGAGCTGGGCCCACGTGGCTTATTGGAAACGCTGGAACAGCTTGCTGATGGCAGCGCTGTTTCTGAAGCGCAAAATGATGCCCTTGCCACCTATGCAGAAAAGCTCAGCAAAGAAGAAGCTCGTTTAAACTGGCAGTTATCTGCCGAGCAGCTTGAGCGCTGTATTCGTGCTTTTAATCCTTGGCCAGTCAGCTATTTCATCGTAGATGAACAGCCAGTGAAAGTCTGGAAAGCTGAGGTCATCGCCAAAGCACATGCCTCACAGCCCGGTACAATCATACAGGCAGACAAGCAGGGCATTCAGGTAGCAACAGCCGATGGCATCCTGAATATTCAGGAATTGCAGCCCGCAGGCAAAAAAGTCATGGGTGCGCAGGATCTGCTTAACTCACGTCGTGAGTGGTTCGTTCCCGGTAATACACTGGACTAATCTATTTTTCATACCGGCGCTATGCCGGTATATCCTCTCTCTTTTACGTATACGTCATCGCTAACACATGAAAAGCTCATACAATCTACGCAGTATTGCCGCAAAAGTGGTGGGACAGGTTCTGGATCAGGGACAATCACTCAGTGCCTTATTACCTGTCCATCAGCGTGAAGTCTCCGATAAAGATCGCGCACTTTTGCAAGAGCTTTGCTTCGGCGTATTACGCGTTTTACCGCAGTTGGAATGGTGTATTCAACAACTGATGGCTAAACCCCTGACGGGCAAACAACGCACATTGCATTACCTCATTATGGTCGGCATCTATCAACTGCAATATACGCGGATCCCGCCACATGCAGCGCTGGCTGAAACAGTAGAAGGTGCTGTAGCGTTAAAAAAACCGCAACTCAAGGGGCTGATTAATGGCGTATTACGCCAATTCCAGCGTCAGCAGGAAGAACTGATCCAACGTGAGGCAACTCACTCATCTCACTACCTGCACCCGAGTTGGCTGCTGGCGCGCATTGAGCGTGCCTATCCAAATCACTGGCAAAACATCGTTGAGGCGAATAATCAACGCCCTCCGATGTGGCTACGTGTAAATCGGTTACACCACACACGTGAAGCATATTTAAACTTGTTAGTACAAGAGGGAATCGAGGCATTTCCTCATGCTGAATACAGCGATGCGATACGACTTGCCTCTCCCTGTGCGGTCGATCAATTGCCAGGATTTTCGCAAGGATGGGCAACAGTACAGGATGCATCGGCTCAAGGCTGCGTCTATTGGCTCGATCCACAAGATGGCGAACAGATCCTCGATCTCTGCGCTGCACCCGGTGGCAAAACGACACACATTTTAGAAGCGGCACCAAAATCTCATGTGCTCGCTGTCGATGTAGATGAAACACGTTTAGGTCGGGTAAAAGAAAATTTACTACGGCTACAAATGCATGCCGAAGTAAAACAAGGCGATGGACGTTACCCCGATTCATGGTACGAAGGACGTGTGTTTGATCGCATTCTGTTGGATGCCCCATGCTCAGCCACAGGTGTGATTCGTCGTCATCCTGACATTAAGTGGTTGCGCCGAGACAGAGATATTGAAGAGCTGGTTGCGCTACAAAAAGAGATCCTTGATGCCATCTGGCCACATCTCAAAACCGGCGGCACAATGGTCTATGCTACCTGCTCCATTCTGCCGCAAGAAAATGCTCAACAAGTTACAGATTTCCTAACTCGCCATGCCGATGCAAAACTGGTTGATACAGGTACAAGAGAAATGCCAGGTATACAGATGCTTCCTCATGCAGATGGTGGTGATGGTTTCTTTTATGCGAAGCTGGTAAAAAACTGATATTGAACCCAGTATTGTCTGCAACAGACGGCAATCAATAAACGGCATGGCTTATTATGAAAATTATCATTCTTGGCGCGGGTCAGGTCGGCGGAACACTGGCGGAAAATCTAGCGGGTGAAAACAATGACATTACTGTCGTTGATACTGATGCAAATCGGTTACGCCAGCTTCAGGATAAGTTTGACCTGCGTGTCGTTACAGGGTATGCCTCTCACCCACGAGTGCTGCGTGAAGCAGGGGCAGAAGATGCCGATATGCTGGTCGCCGTTACCAATTCAGATGAAACGAATATGGTAGCCTGCCAGATTGCTTATTCTCTTTTTAAAACCCCAAACCGGATTGCACGCATTCGCGCCGCTGAATACATTCGTGAGTCAGAACAGCTGTTTTTACCAGAAGCGGTTCCCATCGATCACTTGATCTCCCCAGAACAGTTGGTTATCGATAACATTTACAAACTGATCGAATATCCTGGAGCACTTCAGGTCGTCAACTTCGCTGAAGGCAAAGTGAGTCTTGCCGCAGTTAATGCCTACTATGGTGGCCCACTAGTGGGTAATGCCCTTACCTCCCTCCGCGAACACATTCCGCACGTAGATACCCGCGTTGCGGCTATTTTTCGTCACGATCGACCTATTCGCCCACAGGGTTCCACCATCATCGAAGCTGGAGATGAAGTGTTTTTTGTCGCCGCTTCGCAGCATATTCGCGCGGTGATGAGCGAATTGCAGCGCCTTGAAAAACCCTATAAAAGGATCATGATCGTTGGTGGCGGGAATGTCGGTGCAGGGTTAGCGCAGCGGTTAGAAAAAGATTACAGCATTAAGTTGATAGAACGAAATGCAGACCGAGCTGTGGAACTGGCTGAGCTTCTGCAAAACACGGTCGTATTCCATGGTGATGCTTCAGATCAAGAGCTCCTCGCCGAAGAACATATCGAGCAGATCGATGTATTCATCGCCATTACCAACGATGACGAAGCGAATATTATGTCAGCAATGCTGGCTAAACGCATGGGCGCGAAAAAAGTAATGGTACTTATTCAGCGTCGAGCCTATGTCGATCTGGTTCAGGGCAGCGTCATCGATGTCGCAATATCTCCGCAGCAGGCAACAATTTCTGCGCTACTCAGCCATGTCCGTAAAGCGGATATCGTAAGCGTATCCTCTTTACGTCGTGGTGTAGCCGAAGCAATCGAGGCCATCGCCCACGGTGATGAGGGCACATCGAAAGTTGTCGGCAGAATGATCGAAGATATTAAGCTTCCACCCGGTACCACTATCGGCGCAATTGTTCGCGGTGATGACGTCATCATTGCCAACGCAAATAGCAAAATTGAACAAGGTGATCATGTCATCATGTTCTTGGCTGACAAGAAGTTTGTGCCTGATGTTGAACGTCTATTTCAACCAAGTCCCTTCTTTTTGTAATGTAGGAACAGATTTATTGCTAATCGATAATCTGGCAAAGATACGGCTATTGGTTAGAATTAATTTATAATTTTTTGGCAAGGAGAACGGATATGAGCATCATTAAAGAATTCAGAGAGTTTGCCATGCGTGGCAACGTTGTCGATTTGGCGGTGGGTGTCATTATTGGTGCAGCTTTCGGCAAGATCGTTTCTTCTCTGGTATCAGATATTATTATGCCGCCACTTGGACTTTTGATTGGTGGGGTCGATTTTAAACAATTCAGCCTTATTCTTCGTGACGCCCAAGGTGAAATTCCCGCCGTTGTCATGAACTATGGCGCTTTCATCCAGAATATTTTCGACTTTATCATCGTCGCTTTCGCGATTTTTATAGCGATCAAGCTTATGAATAAAATGCGTCGGAAACAGGAAGATACGCCTGCCGCACCGCCAAAACCTAGCGCAGAAGAGAAGCTATTAGCTGAAATTCGCGATTTACTTAAAGAACAGCAGCCCAAACAGTAAAAATTGAGTTTCTATTAGACCTCTGCTTCATTACGCAGAAAGTAGAAAGGCCAGAGGTAAATAATCATTTGATTGCTTACCACTGGCCTCCCAATTACCTTTCTTCATGTGCTTCTCTTTTCTACGATAACTTCCCTTCCCTTTTTCATTCACTTCAATTCGTTGGCGAAACAGTGGGTCATGTAGCAATGCCTCAATGGCGTTGTCTTGGATTTTCCCACGTTTATGTCGGTATGTGGTCATCATTACTCCTAAGAAACTCGGGGGGATATGTACATCAATAAAACGTGCAGAGTATATAGTCGAAATGGGTAGATGAGAACAGGTGGGGTGTATTTTTCAGTTCACTCAGACACAGGTAGTTGCCCACCATGTATATTTATGCAAAAGCATGACTTATTTCAGATATAAAAAAACCGGGTTTCCCCGGTTTTTTTACGCTCTTACAGATTACTCTGCAGTAGCAACTTCTTCTGTCTGCGAAACTGAGCGATCAACGAGCTCGATGTATGCCATCGGCGCATTGTCACCAGCACGGAAGCCACACTTCAGAATACGAGTGTAACCACCGGCACGGCTCGCGAAACGCGGGCCCAGTTCATTAAACAGTTTTGCCACGATCTCGTTATCACGAGTACGGGCGAATGCCAGACGACGATTAGCAACGCTGTCGGTCTTGGCAAGAGTAATCAGCGGTTCAACAACGCGACGCAGCTCTTTCGCTTTCGGCAGGGTCGTCTTGATGATTTCATGACGAACCAAAGAACTAGCCATGTTACGGAACATAGCCTGGCGATGGCTGCTGTTACGGTTCAGTTGACGACCACTCTTACGATGGCGCATGACCTTATCCTTCTCAGTAAAACCTTAACCTGTGATCTGGTTACTCATCAGCAATGCTTGCCGGTGGCCAGTTTTCCAAGCGCATGCCCAGAGACAAACCACGGGAAGCCAGTACGTCTTTAATCTCAGTAAGAGATTTTTTACCAAGGTTAGGCGTTTTGAGCAGCTCAACCTCGGTACGCTGTACCAGATCACCGATGTAGTGGATAGCTTCTGCCTTAAGGCAGTTAGCAGAGCGGACAGTCAATTCCAGATCGTCAACAGGGCGCAGCAGGATCGGATCGAATTCTGGTTTCTCTTCTTTAACTTCTGGCTGACGAACATCACGTAAGTCAACAAAAGCTTCAAGTTGTTCAGCCAGAATGGTAGCCGCACGGCGGATCGCCTCTTCAGGATCGATCGTGCCATTGGTTTCCATTTCGATGACTAGCTTGTCCAGGTCAGTACGCTGTTCTACACGAGCTGCTTCAACATTGTAGGCAATACGCTCTACAGGGCTGTAGCAAGCATCAACTAACAGACGACCAATCGGGCGCTCATCTTCTTCCGTATGAATACGGGCAGATGCCGGCACATAACCACGACCACGTTGAACTTTGATACGCATGCTAATAGATGCGTTTTCATCGGTCAGATGGCAAATTAAGTGCTGCGGCTTGACGATTTCGACATCACCATCATGGATGATGTCGGCTGCAGTCACAGGGCCAATGCCAGATTTATTCAGGGTAAGAATAACTTCATCTTTGCCTTGAACTCTCACCGCCAGCCCTTTCAGGTTGAGCAGGATTTCCAGGATATCTTCCTGTACGCCTTCTTTGGTGCTGTACTCATGCAGTACACCATCAATCTCAACCTCGGTCACCGCGCAACCTGGCATGGATGAAAGCAGAATACGGCGCAGTGCGTTGCCAAGAGTATGGCCGAAGCCCCGCTCTAATGGCTCAAGGGTCACCTTGGCGTGCGTCGAACTCACTTGCTCGATATCAACCAGGCGCGGTTTTAGAAACTCTGTCACAGAACCCTGCATTGTGTCCTCTCTTTGGTACTAAGCTTTACTTGGAGTAAAGCTCGACGATCAGGTGTTCATTAATGTCCGCAGACAGATCGGTACGTTCAGGAATACGTTTGAACACACCTTCCATCTTGGCAGCATCAACTTCCAGCCAAGTTGGCTTTTCACGCTGTTCAGCCAGCTCCAGAGCGGCTTTCACGCGAGATTGCTTTTTCGCTTTCTCACGGATGCTGACTACGTCATTCGGGGATACCTGATAAGAAGCGATGCTAACAACGCGACCGTTTACCATGATAGCTTTGTGGCTTACCATCTGACGTGCTTCAGCACGAGTGGCACCAAAACCCATACGATAAACAACGTTATCCAGACGACCTTCCAGCAGTTGCAGCAGGTTTGCACCTGTGTTGCCTTTCAGACGTGCAGCTTCTTTATAATAGTTACGGAACTGACGCTCCAGAACACCGTAGATACGGCGAACTTTTTGCTTTTCACGCAACTGTACACCATAGTCAGACAGACGCGGTTTACGCGCACCGTGCTGGCCAGGAGCTTGTTCAATTTTACACTTGGAATCGATCGCACGAACACCAGACTTCAGGAACAGGTCGGTGCCTTCACGACGGCTCAGCTTGAGCTTAGGACCCAAATATCTTGCCATTTTCTTTCTCCAACAATCCTAAAAGCGGCGTTATACGCGGCGCTTTTTCGGCGGACGACAACCGTTATGAGGGATCGGAGTCACATCAGTAATATTAGTGATGCGGAAACCAGCCGCGTTCAATGCGCGGATAGTAGACTCACGGCCCGGACCAGGTCCTTTAACCATAACTTCCAGGTTCTTAATACCGTACTCTTTCACGGCCTCTGCGCAACGTTCTGCAGCTACCTGAGCAGCGAACGGCGTAGATTTACGAGAACCACGGAAGCCGGAACCACCGGCAGTTGCCCAACCCAGCGCATTACCCTGACGATCAGTAATGGTTACGATGGTGTTGTTGAAAGAAGCATGGATATGAGCCACACCGTCAGAGACTTGCTTTCTTACACGCTTACGTGCACGAATAGGTGCCTTTGCCATTATTCAATCACCCCGATTATTTCTTGATCGGTTTGCGCGGACCCTTGCGGGTACGGGCGTTAGTCTTGGTACGCTGACCGCGAACCGGCAGACCACGACGATGACGCAAACCACGATAAGTACCAAGGTCCATAAGACGCTTGATGCTCAGGGTAACTTCACGACGCAGATCACCTTCTACAACAAACTTGGCAACTTCGTCACGCAGCTTATCGATTTGCTCTTCAGACAGCTCACTGATCTTAACATCTTCGGCAATCCCTGTTGCAGCACAAATAGCCTGCGACCGGGTTTTACCGATACCGAAAATCGACGTTAACGCAATAACGGTATGTTTATGATCAGGAATGTTAATGCCTGCTATACGGGCCACTATGCACTCCTACAATTTTATACAGCAACACCATTCTGAAAAGCCCGTTTTCAGGATACTCAAATAATGTTGCAGCTACATACAAAAGATTGGCTGGCTAATCTAGCCAGCTCAATCCAACTTTGCAAGAAAAATATGCGAGATAATCAGCCTTGACGCTGTTTATGCTTCGGCTCGGCACTGCAGATCACACGAACGACACCGTTACGCTTAACAATCTTACAGTTACGACATAATTTCTTGACGGAAGCACGAACTTTCATTTTTACTCTCCGTAACTTCTCAAGCTCACCTAATTAACGGTTATAGCCTTTCAGGTTTGCTTTCTTCAATGCAGACTCATATTGACTTGACATCATCAGAGTTTGCACTTGAGCCATAAAGTCCATGATGACGACAACAACGATCAATAAAGATGTACCCCCGAAATAGAAAGGTACTTTCATTGCGTCACGCATAAACTCCGGGATCAGGCAGATAAAAGTAATATACATCGCACCAATCAGAGTCAGGCGAGTCATCACTTTATCGATATATTTCGCCGTTTGCTCTCCCGGACGAATTCCTGGCACGAATGCACCGGACTTCTTCAGGTTATCTGCTGTTTCGCGTGGGTTGAAAACCAACGCAGTGTAGAAGAAACAGAAGAAGATGATTGCAGACGCATAGAGTAACACATAAAGCGGTTGTCCGGGCTGCAAATACAGCGAAATAGTTGTCAGCCAGTTCCAACCGGTACCGCCCCCAAACCAAGATGCAATCGTGGCTGGGAACAGAATAATACTGGAGGCGAAAATTGCAGGGATAACCCCAGCCATGTTCACCTTCAGCGGTAAATGCGTACTCTGTGCTGCATAAACACGACGACCCTGTTGACGTTTTGCATAGTTAACGACGATACGACGTTGACCACGCTCAACGAAAACAACGAAGAAGGTTACTGCAAACACTAAAACTGCAACCAACAGCAACAGGAGGAAGTGCAGGTCGCCTTGCCGAGCTTGCTCGATGGTATGGCCAATGGCCGACGGTAGTCCCGCAACAATACCAGCGAAGATTATGATCGAGATACCGTTACCGATACCACGTTCCGTAATCTGTTCTCCCAGCCACATCAGGAACATTGTCCCAGTAACCAGGCTCACAACAGCGGTAAAGTAGAAAGCAAAACCTGGATTTATCACCAAGTCTTGCATCCCAGGCATATTCGGCAAACCGGTAGCAATACCGATCGACTGGAATATAGCCAATACCAAGGTACCGTAGCGAGTATACTGGCTTATCTTACGACGGCCAGCTTCCCCTTCTTTCTTTATTTCAGCCAACGCTGGATGAACCACCGTCAGCAATTGGATAATAATCGACGCCGAAATATACGGCATAATACCCAGTGCAAAGATAGAAGCACGGCTGAGAGCACCACCAGAGAACATGTTAAACATTTCAATGATGGTGCCTCGCTGCTGTTCAAGCAATTTGGCAAGCACAGTGGCATCAATACCAGGAATTGGGATAAAAGAGCCAATACGGAAAACAATCAGCGCACCGATAACAAACAAAAGTCTGCGCTTCAGTTCACCAACTCCGCCTTTAGCACTTTGAAAATCTAATCCTGGTTGCTTAGCCATCTGCTACTTATTCCTCAATTTTACCGCCAGCAGTTTCGATAGCAGCACGAGCACCTTTAGTGACACGCAGACCACGAATCGTTACCGGACGAGCAACTTCACCAGACAGAATCACTTTCGCGAACTCA
This sequence comes from Pectobacterium carotovorum, assembly GCA_016415585.1. Taxonomy (NCBI): domain Bacteria; kingdom Pseudomonadati; phylum Pseudomonadota; class Gammaproteobacteria; order Enterobacterales; family Pectobacteriaceae; genus Pectobacterium; species Pectobacterium carotovorum. Next base: position 4,194,891 of record CP066552.1, read on the forward strand.
ATCTGAATGCCAATAACATTAGCGGCTTTCAGCGTATTCAGGTCAACCACGTCGCCTTCTACTTTAGCTAAATCAGACAGACGAACTTCTGCCGTGATCATAGCTTTGCGAGAAGTAAAACCGAATTTCGGCAGACGACGATATAAAGGCATCTGACCACCTTCAAAACCACGACGTACGCCACCGCCAGAACGAGAGTTCTGACCTTTGTGACCACGACCACTGGTTTTGCCCAAGCCAGAACCGATACCACGACCTAAACGCTTCGGTGCGTGTTTAGCACCTTCGGCCGGAGACAGAGTATTTAAACGCATCTGTTACTCCTCTACTTTAACCATGTAGGAAACCGCGTTGACCATACCGCGAACCGCAGGAGTATCCTCACGTTCAACTGTATGCCCAATACGACGCAGACCCAGGCCAAGCAGTGTCGCCTTATGTTTCGGCAGACGACCGATTGCACTACGGGTTTGAGTAATTTTAATAGTCTTTGCCACGGTCATTACCCCAGAATTTCTTCAACGGATTTACCACGCTTGGCAGCGACCATTTCCGGGGACTTCATATTGGCCAAACCATCAATCGTTGCACGAACCACGTTAATCGGGTTAGTGGAACCATAGGCTTTAGCCAATACGTTGTGAACCCCTGCAACTTCCAAAACGGCGCGCATTGCACCACCGGCAATAATACCAGTACCTTCGGAAGCTGGCTGCATGAACACACGAGAACCCGTGTGAGCACCTTTAACTGGGTGCTGCAGGGTGCCGTTGTTCAGCGCGACATTCATCATATTGCGACGGGCTTTTTCCATCGCTTTCTGGATCGCTGCTGGAACTTCGCGAGCTTTACCGTAACCAAAACCAACGCGGCCGTTGCCATCACCCACTACAGTCAGCGCGGTGAAGCTGAAAATACGACCACCTTTAACGGTTTTAGATACGCGATTTACCGCGATCAGCTTTTCCTGCAGTTCGCCAGCTTGTTTCTCGATGTGAGCCATCTTACACCTCTACCTTAGAACTGAAGGCCAGCTTCACGGGCAGCATCTGCCAGTGCTTGGACTCGACCATGATATTGGAAACCGGAACGGTCGAAAGAGACATCTTTGATGCCTTTTTCTAACGCGCGTTCTGCAATAGCTTTACCTATTGCACTTGCTGCGTCTTTATTACCGGTAGACTTCAGTTGTTCAGCGATAGCTTTTTCTACAGTAGAAGCGGCTACCAGGACTTCAGAACCGTTCGGTGCAATGACCTGCGCATAAATATGGCGTGGTGTACGATGTACCACCAGACGCGTCGCACCCAGTTCCTGGAGCTTGCGGCGTGCGCGGGTCGCACGACGGATACGAGCTGCTTTCTTATCCATAGTGTTACCTTACTTCTTCTTAGCCTCTTTGGTACGCACGACTTCGTCGGCGTAACGGACACCCTTGCCTTTATAAGGCTCAGGACGACGGTAGGCGCGTAATTCCGCAGCAACCTGACCAATAACCTGCTTATCAGCACCTTTCAGTACGATTTCAGTTTGGCTTGGGCATTCTGCAGTAATACCTGCCGGCAGTGCATGCTCTATTGGGTGAGAAAACCCGAGAGACAGGTTAACAGCGTTGCCCTTAACAGCAGCACGGTAACCCACACCAACCAACTGCAGCTTCTTAGTGAAGCCTTCGGTAACACCGATAACCATTGCGTTCAACAGAGCACGAGTAGTACCCGCTTGAGCCCATCCATCAACGAAACCTTCGCGCGGGGCGAAAGTTAAAGCGTTGTCAGCTTGTTTCACTTCAACAGCATCGTGGATTTTACGACTCAGCTCGCCGTTTTTACCCTTAATCGAAACATCCTGACCGTTGAGTTTTACCTCTACGCCGGCAGGAATGACGACGGGTGCTTTTGCAACACGAGACATTTTTCCTCCCGATTAAGCTACGTAGCAGATAATCTCGCCACCAAGACCAGCCTGGCGAGCTGCACGATCAGTCATAACACCTTTAGAGGTAGAAACAACTGCGATACCTAAACCGGCCATAACTTTTGGCAGCTCATCTTTTCTTTTATAGATGCGCAGACCTGGACGGCTTACTCGCTGAATACTTTCTACCACAGCCTTACCCTGGAAATATTTAAGTTCTAATTCCAGAACTGGCTTGGTGTCGCCTTCGATTTTGAAATCTTCAATGTAACCTTCTTCCTTCAGCACGTTGGCAATTGCCACTTTCAGCTTGGAGGAAGGCATGGTGACCGCAACTTTGTTCGCGGCTTGACCGTTACGGATACGGGTCAGCATATCCGCGATCGGATCTTGCATGCTCATCTGTCTTTACTCCCGTGATTCAATTGGTGACAATTACCAGCTAGCCTTTTTCAAGCCAGGTACTTCACCGCGCATGGCGGCTTCACGCAGCTTAATACGGCTCAACCCGAATTTGCCCACATAACCATGTGGACGGCCAGTTTGGCGGCAGCGATTACGCTGACGAGACGGGCTGGAATCACGCGGCAGAGTCTGCAGCTTAAGAACCGCATCCCAACGATCTTCGTCGGATGAGTTCACACCAGAGATGATAGCTTTCAATTCCTCGCGTTTAGCGCGGTATTTTTCAGCCAGTTTCACACGAACAACTTCGCGTGCTTTCATGGATTGCTTAGCCATTAGTAACCCTACCTTACTTGCGGAATGGGAAGTTAAAGGCGGCCAACAGCGCACGGCCTTCATCATCGGATTTCGCAGTAGTGGTGATGGTAATGTCCAAACCACGAACGCGATCGACTTTATCGTAGTCGATTTCCGGGAAGATGATCTGCTCACGCACACCCATGCTGTAGTTACCACGACCATCGAATGACTTAGCGGACAAGCCACGGAAGTCACGAATACGCGGTACAGCAATGGAAATCAGACGCTCAAGGAACTCCCACATGCGTTCGCCACGCAGAGTTACTTTACAGCCGATCGGATAGCCCTGACGGATTTTGAAGCCTGCAACAGATTTGCGTGCTTTGGTGATCAACGGTTTTTGACCGGAGATTGCTGCCAGATCAGCTGCTGCGTTATCCAGCAGTTTCTTGTCAGCGATCGCTTCACCAACACCCATATTCAGGGTGATCTTCTCGACCCGAGGGACTTGCATGACAGAATTGTAGTTAAACTCAGTCATGAGTTTTTTAACTACTTCGTCTTTGTAGTAATCATGCAGTTTCGCCATCGTACTACTCCAAATTACTTGATAGTTTCGCTATTAGATTTAAAGAAACGGACTTTTTTTCCGTCTTCGAATCTAAAGCCTACACGGTCAGCCTTACCAGTTGCCGCATTGAAGATTGCAAGGTTAGAAACTTGAATTGCAGCTTCTTTTTCAACGATGCCACCTGGTTGATTCAGGGCCGGAACCGGCTTCTGATGTTTTTTAACCAGGTTAATACCTTCAACAATGACCTTACTAGCAGACAGGACATTTTTTACTTTACCGCGCTTACCTTTATCTTTACCGGTTAGCACAATAACTTCGTCATCACGACGGATTTTCGCTGCCATGATTCGCTCCTTAAAGTACTTCTGGTGCCAGAGAGATAATTTTCATGAACTTCTCATTACGCAGTTCACGAGTTACCGGCCCAAAAATACGCGTACCGATAGGCTGTTCGCTGTTATTGTTTAAAATAACGCAAGCATTGCCATCGAAGCGAATGACAGAACCGTCCGGGCGACGAACACCCTTCTTGGTGCGCACCACTACCGCCTTCAGAACATCGCCTTTCTTCACCTTACCGCGAGGAATTGCTTCCTTGATGGTAATTTTGATGATATCGCCGACGCCTGCGTAGCGACGGTGCGAGCCACCTAGAACCTTGATACACATTACGCGACGTGCACCGGAATTATCGGCCACGTTCAGCATAGTCTGTTCTTGGATCATTTTAGTGCTCCGCTTGTCAACTACTACTCTAGGACCCTTTCGGGCCATTAAATACCCCATAATTGAGGGCGCAGCATTATAACACCGCTTCCTTGGTATGGGTAGAAAAAATAAACGGCCCTTTGCAGAGCCGTTTATCATAAGAGAAGAGCGCTACTTTATTACAGAATCGCTTTCTCTACAACGCGAACAAGTGTCCAAGACTTATTTTTGGACAGCGGACGGCATTCGCGGATTTCAACCACGTCACCGATACCGCATTCATTGTTCTCGTCATGTACGTGCAGCTTAGTCGTACGCTTAATGAATTTACCGTAAAGCGGGTGTTTCACAAAACGTTCGATAGCAACAACCATGGATTTCTCCATTTTGTCGCTTACAACACGACCTTGCAGAGTACGGATTTTATCGGTCATTACGCACCCGCCTTCTCAGTCAGTAAAGTCTTAACACGTGCAATATTGTGACGCACTTGTTTTACCAGGTGAGTCTGTTGCAACTGACCACTGGCAGCCTGCATACGCAGGTTAAATTGCTCGCGCAGCAGGCCGAGCAGTTCAGTGTTCAGCTCTTCGACGCTTTTTTCACGCAGCTCATTTGCTTTCATTACATCACCGTCTTAGTTACAAAGGTGGTTTTGATAGGCAGTTTCGCTGCTGCCAGTTGGAATGCCTCACGGGCTAACTCTTCCGGCACACCGTCCATTTCGTACAGGACTTTACCTGGCTGAATCAAGGCAACCCAATATTCTACGTTACCTTTACCTTTACCCATACGAACTTCAAGCGGTTTCTCGGTGATCGGTTTGTCCGGGAATACACGGATCCAGATCTTACCTTGACGCTTAACAGCACGGGTCATGGCACGACGTGCAGCTTCGATTTGACGAGCAGTCAGGCGACCGCGGCCAACAGCTTTCAGACCGAAAGTGCCGAAGCTAACATCCGTACCCTGCGCCAGACCACGGTTGCGGCCCTTGTGCACCTTACGGAATTTTGTACGCTTTGGTTGTAACATCAGCGACTCTCCTTACTTGCGGCCTTTACGCTGCTGCTTTTTAGGTTGAGCAGCCGGTTTTTCCGGTTGTTCAACGGCAGCCATACCACCCAGGATCTCACCTTTGAAGATCCACACTTTCACACCGATAACACCATAAGTGGTGTGCGCTTCGGAGGTGTTGTAGTCGAT